>JBARKP010000033.1:0-48201 GCA_049801475.1 Methyloceanibacter sp. | reverse complement strand
GGCTCCGGCTCCGGCTGCGGGCGCGGCTGCTGCGCCGGCGGGTGGTCCAATGCTCGGCCCCGCCACGCCGCCGCTGGAGCTCGTTGCCAGCACGCCGAAAGGCCAACTCAAGAATCCCTATAACGCTGATATCGCGGCCATCACCGAGGAGGGTCGCCACAGGTTTCTCTCCGCCGGCTGTAATGGCTGCCATGGCGGCGGTGGCGGAGGCGGCATGTGCCCGTCGCTGACCAACGACGTCTGGGTCTATGGCGCCGGTGACGACACCCTGTTCCGGCTGATCGCGCTTGGCTCCGTAGAGCTGCAGAAGCAGGGCTTTAGCCCCGTTAAGCACGAGACCGTACCCGGGCCGATGCCGCCCTTCGGCGGCATCATCAAGACCAGCGACGACCTGTGGCGGATCATCGCCTTCATCCGCTCGGTGAACCCCGGCTCGATGAAGCATGTTGATGATCCCTACGTGCCGGCGCAACAATACTGATTATCCTCGACGATCCATACCGGCGGCGTGCGGCGCTCGGTGATACACCTCCCATGGGATAGCTTCATGCGCGCCTCGACCAATGCGATGGGACCTCGCGAGTGAATCGCCTGGCGCCGCCTGCCGACGCCTGCCCCCGCATCGTCACCTGGCCAATTCGGGGCTCGCCCGCGTGCTGCGATTGCCATATTTTGCGATGCGCACTGCTGAAGTCCGCCTCTCGGAGATTAAAGAGAGATTAAAGACCGACAAGGCGCGCGGTGCGCATGCTAATAGTCCGCATCGCTGGGCGTATAGGAGCAAAGCCTAGGCAATGTGGAGTCTTTCAGTCCTTCGTCCGCGTGATGGCGTCAAGCTGCTTGTCGGCATCGCCGTTTGTCTTCTCGCCATCTTTCTGCTGACCGGAAGGTTGGTGGCCGAAGAGCCGCAAGCCGCGTCGCCGGCTTCTCCTGCTGCCGCTGCACCAGCACCTCAAGCCGACGCGCCGGCCGCTCGGGCACCTGCCGCAGCTCCGGCGCCCGCCGAAACGACCAAGGCCAGGATCCCCATCGTCTATCTCGGCAAGGCATACCCTGAGCCGCTGCCGCTCTCTTACGCAGAGAGGCCCATCAAGGACAAAGGCATCCAGGGAGCGCGCCTCTACATCAAGGAGGCCAATCAATCGGGAGGCTTTGTCGGTATGGCTTTCGACCTCATCGAGGCGATCGTGCCCGCCAAGGGTGACGTCGTGGCCAAAGCCAAAGAGATCCTCAAGAATGGAGACGCGCTCATCGTCGCCGACCTTGAGCCGGAGGATTTGCTTGCTGTCGCCGATCTGCCCGAGGCGAAGAACTCCGTCATCATGAATATCCGGTCGAGCCAAGTGGCGCTGAGGCAAGGGCAATGCCGGCAGAACGTCTTCCACATTATTCCCGACTGGGCCATGCGAGCCGACGCCATCGCGCAATATCTGATCGTGAAAAAATGGCCCCGCTGGTTTGTGCTCCGAGGCGATTCTGCCGCCGATAAGGACTATCTCGAGCAAATCCGGCGCGCGGCCAAGCGCTATGGCGGGAAGATTGTCGAGGAGCGCGTTTATAATTTGCCGCCCGGTGCCCGCAACCTCGACTCCGGCTACCAACAGGTGCAGGGCCAGATCCCGATGGTGACGCAGGGTGCCCCGGACCACGACGTGATCTGGGTGATCGACACCGACGACAATTTCGGCGACTACCTGCCGTACCGGACCAGTGAGCCCAATCTCGTTGTTGGGACGCAAGGGTTGCAGGCAACGGCCTGGGATAAGTCCTATACGGAATACGGCGCCATGACTTTCCAGGACGACATTCTCAAGCTTGCCAAGCGCGATGCGACCGAGCGCGATTACACCGCCTGGATCGGCGTGCGTGCCTTGACCGACGCCGCGATGCGCTCGGGCAAGACCAGCGTGCCGGAGATAAAACAATATCTCCTATCGGATGACTTCAACCTCGAGGGCCACAAGGGGCAGGCGATGAATTTCCGCCTCTGGGACCATCAGATGCGGCAGCCGATCATCCTCGGCGGCGGTACCCGGACCGTGGTGTCCAAGTCGCCGCAGGAAGGCTTCCTGCACGAGAAGAACCTCACCGATACGCTCGGCTTCGATGAGCCTGAGACCAAGTGCAAATTCAAATAACTCCAGATTGAAGGGAAGGTAAGACCCGATGATCCGCCTCACCGCCACCATAGCGTCCGCGGCAACACTCCTCTTGCTTGCCCAACCATGCTTCGCCGAGACGATCTTCATTTCCAACGAGAAGGACAACACGGTCACGGTGATCGATGGCAAGACCCTGCAAACGATCAAGACCATCCCGGTGGGCCGCCGTCCGCGCGGCGTCATACTCGGCCCCGACTTCACGGAGCTGTTTGTTGCCGCCGGCGACGGCGACATCATGGATGTGATCGACACCAAGACCCTGGAGAAGAGCCGGGAGCTGGAATCCGGGCCGGACCCGGAGCTGATGGCCATCGATCCGAAAGGCGAGAAGATCTACATCGCCAATGAGGACGATTCACTGGTGACGATCATGAACATCAAGAGCGGCGACGTGCTTGGCGAGGTGCCGGTCGGCGTCGAGCCCGAAGGCATGACCGTCAGCCCGGACAACAAATACACCGTCGCCACCTCCGAAAGCACGAGCATGGCGCATGTCATCGACAATGCGTCGATGAAGCTGATCGCCAACGTGCTCGTGGATTCCCGCCCGCGCGAGGCCAAGTTCACCGCCGACGGCAGCCAGCTTTGGGTCTCTTCCGAGGTGGGCGGCTCGATCTCAGTGATCGACCCCAAGACCTGGAAGGTCATCAAGAAGATCCGCTTCCAGGTGCCGGGCGTGCGGCCTGAGCTGTTGCAGCCCGTGGGCATGGAGTTCAGCAAGGACGGCAAATACGTCTTCGTGGCGCTCGGCCCCGCCAACCGCGTGGGCGTCATCGACGCCAAGACCCTTGAGGTTGTGAACTACATCCTGGTGGGCCAGCGTCCCTGGCATTTGGAGTTAAGCCCAGACGGCAGCAAGCTCTACGTCGCGAACGGCCTCACCAACGACATGACCGTGATCGACACGGCGAGCCAAAAAGCGGAGAAGTCCGTGCCCGTGGGACGCCTGCCCTGGGGCGTCGCCGTGATGCCCTGATCGGGCTCAGCGCGCCGGATAGTTCGGGGTCTGATGGCTGATTTGCGAGACGTCGAGACTCATTCGGCCCGTACCCTGCGCCCAACCCGTTGCACGAAGGCCTCGGAAGCGAGAATCGCGCCAAGCGAGATCGCGACCGAAATGAGCGTCAGCCTGAGCGCACCGGCGTCCCCGCCCGGACTTTGCGTGAAGCTATAGATCAGCGTCGGCAGCGTCTGCGTCTCCCCGGGGATGTTGGAGACGAAGGTGATGGTGGCGCCGAACTCGCCCATGGCGCGGGCGAAGCAGAGGATGGCGCCGGCGACGATGCCGGGCGCGGCGAGCGGGAGAGTCACCGTGAGGAATACCCATGCAGGGTTGGCGCCGAGCGTGCCCGCGGCCTGTTCGAGCCGCCGATCTACCGCCTCGAACGAGAGCTGCATCGCGCGCACCATGAGCGGAAATCCCATCACCGCGCATGCAAGCGCCGCCCCGGTCCAGCGAAAGGCGAGCACGGTGCCGAATTGCTCGGCAAGAAGGCGCCCGAGCGGCCCCTGCCGGCCGAACAGCAGCAGCAACACATAGCCGGTGACGACGGGGGGTAACACCAGCGGCGACAGCACGAGCGCATTGAGCAGCGGGCGGCCGAAGAAACGGCTGCGCGCGAGCAGCATAGCGACCGCCACGCCGAAAGGCAGGCTCGCCGTCGTGGCGAGAGCCGCGACGCGCAAGGAGAGCTTTATGGCGGCAAGCTCTTCGGGTGTCAGCGTGGGCACGAGGACGTAACCCCGAAAAGTCGCGACGGTCTTCGGAGGAGGGTGTTCCGACTAGTAGTTTCAATAGCACCTTGAAGCCCTGGGCTTCAAACACGCTCAGTGCCGCGGGCGACTTGAGATAAGCGACGAAAGCCCGCGCATTCGGGTTCGCCGAGGCCGCCGTCTCCGCCGCAGGATAAATTATCGGCGGGTGCGTGCCCTCGGGAAACCCGGGTCGCGCGATCGCCACGAGCGTGATCCCCGCTGCCTCGGCCATGCGGAGCGCAAGGGCCGTCGGAGCCGACACCGCAACGATGAGCGGCGCTCCGATAGCCCGAGACCTCATGCGGGAAGGACCCACGGATTTTTTCCTTTTATTACAATATTCTATTGCCCGATTGGCAATGGGATCGTGACGCCTACCGGCCCGCTTGCCGGGCGTCGCGCCGCAGGATCGTGGCAGGATCGATATATTCCGTCGTCATGCCCTATCAGGGAGATTCAATCACTCTATCCAGCAATCGGAGTCTTGCGTCGGGGCCGCCGGCCGCCCACCCACCGGCGGCGCATCCCCGCCCAGAATCGGCGCGAGCTGCTTCGCTTCGCTGACCAGCGCATGGATCAGCGGCGTGAGTGGATTGCGCTGGGGCACCACGAGCCCAATCGAATGGGTCACCTCGGGCTTGACGATGGGAATCGCCCGCACGGTGTCGGTCAGGCCCAGCACCGCTGCGAGCTTGGCCGGCATGACGCTCGCCCATCGCCCCGTCCGCACATGGGCGAAGAGGACGATGATCGAATCGGATTCGAGCGTCGGCGCCACCTCCGCCCCTGCCTCGCGCAATAGGCCTTCGATGATACGCCGGTTCTGCATGTCGGGTGTGAGCAGGCAGAGCGGGACCCGGCCCACCTCGGTCCAGGTCACGTTGTCGCGATTCCCGAGCGGGCTGTCGGAGGAGATCAGCAGCCGGTACTCCTCGCTATAGAGCGGGACGGTCTGCACGCGCCCGAGCGGCTCGTTGTCGAGGTAGGTCAGCCCCGCGTCCACCTCCAAATTCTCAAGCAGCCCCAACACCTCGATCGAGTTGCGGGACCAGATGGTAAAGCTCACATCGGGATGCTTCGCCCGGTAGGGGGTGGTGAGAATCGCCGTCATGGCGAGCGCGGTGGGGATGGCGGCGATGCGGATATGGCCGGTAAGGCCGTGCTTCAGCGCATCGATCTCCTGGTGCATGGCGCGGGTGTCGCCGACGATGCGGCGCGCCCAGTCGAGCACCCGCTCGCCCTCCGGGGTGAAGCCCTGGAAGCGCGACCCACGTTGCACCAGCAGGACCCCGAAAGAGTCCTCGAGCTGCTTGATGCCGGCGGAGAGCGTGGGCTGGCTCACGCCGCAGGCCTCGGCGGCATGGCCGAAATGCCGCTCGCGGGCGAGCGCAATGATGAATTCAAGCTTCTCGATCATGCCGCATGCCTTGGCTCGCGCCTATCTTCGCAAGAAGAAGTGACGAGCGCCATAGCGGGGCGCATAGAGTAGCAGCGCATTGTGACAGGGCCGCTATCGAAGGCATCCCAGAGCCCAGTCGTGGTCGCCTATTTTTGCAGCTCCGACCGCTGTTGCTCGGTCATGATGCGGACCAAAGCCCTCCTTTGCATTTTCGATCCCTGGACTGGAAGCGTGTTGTCGGCGCAAGCGGGAGCCTTCTCTGCGTGCGCGAGGCTCGCATCCGTGCCCATCGACAAAGCAACCGGCCGCATGCGGCCTTCCAGTCCTTGTCGCCGACGCTCATAGATAAGATGTGCAGGCCGGCGAATATCCCGATCACGAGGATCAGGTCTGGGCCGAGTCCGACATCGCCGTGGCGGCCAGGCACATGGCCTCGATCGCGGCAAAGCCGGAGCCGGGCCAAGCGCCTCGCCATCGCCGGCCAGACCTTCATCAAGACCCACCCCAGCCCAGCCGCGGTAGGTAAGCTGATGCGCGACCGTCTGGCAACGCTCGGTCTTCTCTAAGCCTGGCTCTCAGGCCAAGAAATGGAAAGGGATGCGGTCGGTGCCGCAAGCGTTGGCCACCTGCCGCTCAAGACACGCGAACAGCTCGGGATTGCCATAAGGATGCTGCATCGGATCAGGAGGCTGCATCGGATCCCGCAAGCCCCAGGATGAGGAGCTGAGGCCGCCGACGGGACATTGCGCGAGCGTCCTTGCAAGCGCCGCCGCATCGACCGCGGAGTGGCCTTGGATGAAGCTCACAACGGCGACGGCGTTTGCTCTTGGTGGTCGATCAGATCCTCGTAAGCGACGACGAGCGTGTTCGGGCGCGAAACCGCGATCCATTTTAGGTAGAAATTGATAAAGTAGGCCGTCTCCACCTCGGCAAAGGCGATGAAGCCCTCGTTGCTATGTTCGCCGGCGGCGCGGGCATGGAGGACGCCAAGCGCGAAGTTGAGGAGGGCGAGCTGTTGCTCTCGCACGCCCGCGCGCGCGATCGACAGGGCTATTTGAACTCGACCTTGAGCACCTTGTAGGACTTGCCGCCACCTGGGGTCGACACCTCGACAACGGTGTTCTTACGTTTGCCGAGCAAGGCACGGGCAATCGGAGAGGTGATCGAGATCTTCCCCTTCTTCACGTCGGCTTCGACCTCCCCCACAATCCGGTACTTCGCCTTCTCGTCGGTATCCTCGTCGATCAGCGTGACGGTTGCACCGAACATCACCTGGTCGCCTTTGAGCTTGGAAGTGTCGATGACGTCGGCGCGGGAGAGCTTGTCCTCGAGGTCGGCCATCCGGGCCTCGGTAATGCCCTGCTGATCCTTGGCGGCGTGATATTCGGCGTTTTCCGCAAGGTCTCCATGCGTCCGCGCTTCGGCAATCGCCTTGATGATGCGCGGGCGCTCGACAGTTTTGAGATATTTGATCTCAGCCTCAAGCGCAGCAAAGCCCTCCGCGGTCATCGGCACCTTGTCCATCTTACGTCAAAGCTCCCTTGGGGCTCCCCCCGGGACCACTGTCCAGGAATTGCCCAGTCTAAGTCAAGAATCGGTTGAATTGCCTAATAAGGGTGCGATCAAGCTACCCCTCGCGCCGGCCAGCGTAACTCTGCAAGGGCGCCACTTGGAGGTTTCCAGACCTGAGCGCCTTGATGGCCTCGGTCACCGCCAGCGCGCCCGCCAAGGTTGTATAATAGGGAATGTGGTAGAGCAAGGCCGAGCGCCGGATGGAGAACGAATCGGCCAGAGCCTTGGCTCCCTCGGTGGTGTTGAAGACGATATCGACCTCGCCATTGGTCATGGCGTCGACGATATGCGGCCGGCCCTCCAGCACCTTGTTAACCTTCTCGCACGCGATGCCATAGGCGTCGAGATGACGCTTGGTGCCGCGCGTGGCGATGATGCGGAAGCCCATCTCGGCCAGCTGCCGGATCGGCGCCACCACCTTCTCCTTGTCGGCGTCCTTGACTGAGACGAACACCGTGCCTGTGAGCGGCAGCTTGCAGCCCCCACCGAGCTGGCTCTTGGCGAAGGCCAAGGCATAGTCCCGGTCGATGCCCATCACCTCGCCGGTTGAACGCATCTCGGGACCGAGCACCGTATCGACGCCGGGAAAGCGCGCGAAGGGGAACACCGCCTCCTTCACCGCGATATGATCGAGGTGTGGACGTTGCAGACCGAAGGAGGCCAAGCGCTTGCCGGCCATAACCTCCGCGGCAATGCCCGCGATCGGCAGTCCGATCACTTTGGCGACGAACGGCACCGTGCGGCTTGCCCTGGGGTTCACCTCGAGCACGTAGATCTCGTCCTGCTGAATGGCGAACTGGACGTTCATCAGGCCCACGACCTTCAGCGCGCGGGCGAGCTCCACCGTCTGCCGTTCCATATCCGCGACGATCTGCGGTTTGAGCGAATGGGGGGGCAGGGAGCAGGCCGAGTCGCCCGAATGCACGCCCGCCTCCTCGATATGCTCCATCACGCCGCAGATGAAGACGTCCTCACCGTCGGCGATGGCGTCGACATCGACTTCGGTCGCGTCGCGCAAGTAGGTATCGAGCAGCACCGGACTCTTGCCCGAGACCACCACGGCCTCGGAGATGTAACGGGCGAGCTGCGCATCGTCGTGCACGATCTCCATGGCGCGGCCGCCAAGCACGTAAGAGGGGCGGATGACCAGCGGAAAGCCTAGCGTGCCCGCGATAGCGCGGGCCTCATCCGGGGATCGGGCGATTCCGCTGTTGGGCTGGCGCAAGCCCAATCGCTCGATCAGGGCCTTGAATCGGTCGCGGTCCTCGGCGAGATCGATAGCGTCGGGCGACGTTCCGAGGATCGGCACCTTTGCACCCTCCAGCGCGGCCGCCAACTTTAGCGGTGTCTGGCCGCCGAACTGGACGATGACGCCCTTGAGCCTGCCGTTCGTCTCCTCCTTGCGCACGATCTCGAGCACGTCCTCTTCCGTGAGCGGCTCGAAATAGAGTCGGTCGGAGGTGTCGTAGTCGGTCGAGACCGTCTCCGGATTGCAGTTGATCATGATGGTTTCGTAGCCAGCGGCGGAGAGCGCGAAGGCAGCGTGGCAGCAGCAATAGTCGAACTCGATGCCCTGGCCGATGCGGTTCGGGCCTCCGCCTAGGATGATGATCTTCTCGGCAGAGGAGGGGCGCGCCTCGCATTGGGGAGGCCCGGCAAAGCCCGCCTCATAGGTCGAGTACATATAGGCCGTGGGCGAGGCGAATTCGGCGGCGCAGGTGTCGATGCGCTTATACACAGGATGCACGTCGAGGGCGCGGCGCCGCGCGGCGACGACGCTCGCCTCAAGTCCCGCCAGCGCCGCAAGACGCTCGTCGGAGAAGCCAAAAGCCTTCAGCCCCCGGAATTGGGCTGCACTTTGCGGAAGTCCGTGCTGGCGGACGCGCTCCTCCATATCGACGATGTCTTGCAGCTGCCGGATGAACCAGGGGTCGATAGCGCAGGCCTCGTAGATCTGCGCCTCGTCGAAGCCGAGCCTGAGCGCCTGCGCGACTTTGAGGATGCGGTCCGGGGATGGCGTGCCGAGGCCTGCGCGGATCACGTTCTTGTCGTCACCCTGGCCCAGCCCCTCGAAACTGATGTCGTCGAGGCCGGTGAGGCCCGTCTCCATCGAGCGCAAGGCCTTTTGCAGTGATTCCGGGAAGGTGCGGCCGATGGCCATCACCTCTCCCACCGATTTCATCGAGGTGGTGAGCACGGGCTTGGCGCCCGGGAACTTCTCGAAAGCGAAGCGGGGGATCTTGGTCACCACATAGTCGATGGTCGGCTCGAAGGAGGCTGGCGTCGCGCCCCCGGTGATGTCGTTGGCGAGCTCGTCGAGGGTGTAGCCGACGGCGAGCTTGGCCGCGACCTTGGCGATGGGGAATCCAGTCGCCTTGGAGGCAAGTGCGGAGGAACGCGACACGCGCGGGTTCATCTCGATGATGACAAGGCGCCCGTCGGCCGGGTTAACGGCGAACTGCACGTTGGAGCCGCCGGTCTCCACCCCGATCTCGCGCAACACCGCGATCGAGGCGTTGCGCATGATCTGATATTCCTTGTCGGTGAGCGTCAACGCCGGCGCAACCGTTATCGAATCGCCCGTGTGCACGCCCATGGGATCGACGTTCTCAATGGAGCAGACGATGATGCAGTTGTCGTCATGATCGCGGACGACCTCCATCTCGTACTCCTTCCAACCGAGCACCGACTCCTCGATCAGCACTTCGCAGGTTGGCGATGCGTCGAGGCCGCGCTCGACGATCTCGAGGAACTCCTCGCGATTGTACGCAATGCCGCCTCCGGTGCCGCCAAGGGTGAAGGAGGGACGGATGATGGCCGGTAGCCCGATGTCCTGCACGGCCTCGAGCGCCTCAATCAGCCCCTTCTCGACATAGCGACGCCGCCGCGCTCCTTCACCTTGTGCCCAGGCGTGCTCGAACTCGGCGAGCGCAAGCGCGCTGGCGTCGGGGTCGGCGACGGTCTCAGGGATACGCGCGATCTCCGCCTTGTATTTCTCGCGGTCGGCGCGTTTCAGCACGGCGGCGTCGGCAAGCCGCGAGCGGGGCGTCTCCAGCCCGATCTTGACCATGGTTTCGCGGAACAGCTCGCGATCCTCGGCCTTGTCGATCACTTCGGCGCGCGCGCCGATCATCTCCACACCGTATTTTGCGAGCACCCCAGAGCGGTGCAGACTCAACGCCGTGTTGAGCGCGGTCTGCCCGCCCATGGTGGGAAGGAGCGCATCGGGGCGTTCGCGCTCGATGATCTTGGTGACGAATTCCGGCGTGATCGGCTCGATATAGGTGGCGTCGGCCAATTCGGGATCGGTCATGATCGTGGCTGGGTTCGAGTTCACCAGCACGATCCGGTAGCCTTCTTCTTTCAAGGCCTTGCAGGCTTGCGTGCCGGCATAGTCGAACTCGCAGGCCTGGCCGATGACGATCGGGCCGGCTCCGATGATCAGGATCGACTTTATGTCCGTGCGCCTGGGCATCAGCTATTGATCTTGCCCCTTGAAGGGAAGGGCCGGGGAGGGGTCACAAGTTCCTGGCTTACTGGAATTTTGGGTTTGATCGCAACGAGTCTCACGCGTTGCCGTTTGAACCGCGCTTCCGCTCTTCCATCAGCGCGACGAAGCGGGTGAAGAGATAGTGACTATCCTGTGGGCCGGGCGAGGCCTCGGGGTGGTATTGCACCGAGAACACCGGAGCGCCCTTGACCTTCAGCCCACAATTGGAGCCGTCGAACAGCGACACATGGGTCTCCTCGACTGAAGCAGGGAGACTGTCGCGGTCCACGGCGAATCCGTGATTCATCGAGGTGATCTCGACCTTGCCCGTGGTGAAGTCCTTCACCGGGTGGTTTGCGCCGTGATGGCCCTGATGCATTTTGGCCGTCGTGCCGCCAAGCGCGATCCCCAGCATCTGATGGCCGAGGCAGATGCCGAACACCGGCAGGCCGGAAGCGACGAGCTTCTTGATCTCTGGCACGGCATAGATGCCGGTGGCTGCCGGGTCTCCAGGCCCGTTGGACAGAAACACGCCGTCAGGCTTCCGCTCCAGCACCTCCTCGGCGGTAGCAGACGCGGGAAGGACGGTGAGCCGGCATCCAGCGGTCGCGAGCTCGCGCAGGATGTTGCGCTTCAAGCCATAGTCGATCGCCACCACATGGAAGCGCGGATTGACCTCACGCCCATAGCCTTCGCCCCAGCGCCATGCCGTCTCGTCCCAACTGTAGCTCTGGCCGCAGGTGACGTCCTTGGCGAGGTCGAGCCCGACCATGCCGGGCCAGGAGGCAGCCTCGCGCGTCAGAGCTTCAAGGTCGAATTTGCCGTCCGGCGCATGTGCGATCACCGCGTTCGGCATGCCCTTCTCCCGGATGAGGGCCGTCAGCGCGCGGGTATCGACCCCGGTGATGGCGATGATGCCGCGGGCCTTGAGCCAGTCGTCGAAGTCCTGTCCGGCGCGATAATTCGATGGCGGCGTGATTGGGGCCCTGAGCACGCAGCCGCGCACGCCCGACGCGGCCGCAAGGCTCGCGGTCTCGATGTCCTCGTGGTTAGTGCCCACATTGCCGATATGGGGAAAGGTGAAGGTGATGATCTGCCCGGCGTAAGATGGATCGGTCAGGATCTCCTGATAGCCGGTCATGGCGGTATTGAAACAGACCTCGCCGACGGCGGTGCCTGTGGCGCCCGCGCCGTTGCCATCGATGACGGTGCCATCGGCAAGCACGAGCAGCGCCGTCGGCGTCTCCTCGCCCCAAGCCGGAACCGGGCGCGCGCATGAGCTTTGGGCCTCTGCGGCCGGACGTTCGGGATGATCGTTCATCGGCTTTCGTTGCTGCCGCCAGGGCGAGGCGGCCAGGGCTCAAGTCGGGTGCACGTCTTGCGGCGTCAAGGCCGACGCTAGGGCACGCGATCCAACGAGCCGGACTCTTACGTCATGGCCTAACCGGGGTCAAGGCAAGCGGCGAAATATTTTCTTGTGAAAACAAGAGGTTACAACCGTAAAATCCCTTGCTTGAGAGGATGCTCTCAATTACCTTGGAAGCTTCTTCCTCGATACATCACCTCCCCCGATCCATGCGCGAGACCATCAACGCCGCCTTGAAAGAGGCCATTAAGGCGCAAGACAAGCGCCGTATGTCGACGCTCCGGCTGATCAGCGCCGCCATCAAGGACCGCGACATCGCCGCGCGCGGGCTCGGCAAGGGGGAAGCGAGCGAATCGGAGCTGCTCGAGCTGCTCCCCAAGATGATCAAGCAGCGGGAGGAGTCGGAGAAAATCTATGCCGACGCCGGCCGCACCGAGCTTGCGAAGGGGGAGGCCGAGGAAATCGCGATCATCCGCGAATTCCTGCCCAAGCAGCTGTCCGAGGTCGATATGCAGAAGGCCATTGCGGATGCGATTGCGGAAGCGGGCGCCTCAAGCGTCAAGGACATGGGCAAGGTTATGACGGCGCTGAAAGCCCGTTATGCCGGCCAGATGGACTTCGGCAAAGCGGGCCAGCTGGTGAAAGCGAAGCTCGGCTGAAGTGGCCACACCAATCACTTCGTCATTGTCATTCCGGCGTAGGTCTCGAAGGAGCCAGCATAGCCCTCAATCATAGTTCCCTATTTGTTCACAGTGAATAGTGGTGATGATATGAACAGGCAAGTGGCCTTATGGACGGTACCGGCGCTCACTCCGACCGATGAAGTTCCCCGATTCGTTCCTCGATGAGATCCGCGCGCGGCTGACGGTTTCGCAAGTGGTCTCCCGCCGCGTACCGCTGAGGCGCCGCGGCCGGGAATTCGTCGGGCTTAGCCCCTTCAATCAAGAGAAGACCCCGTCCTTCACGGTCAACGACCAGAAGGGCTTCTATCACTGCTTCTCTTCCGGCAAGCATGGCGACGTTTTTACATTCGTCATGGAGACCGAGGGTCTCAGCTTCCCGGAAGCGGTGGAGAAGCTTGCGGGCGACGCTGGCCTGCCGATGCCAAAGCCCGACCCGCAATTCGAGCGCGTGGCCAAGGAGCGCTTGGGCCTCTTCGAGGCGCTCGAGGCCGCCACCGCCTACTTCGAGGAGCAGCTCAAGGGCAGCGGTGGACGCGAGGCGCTTACCTATGCCGAGCGCCGCGGCCTCTCGCCCGAGACCCTTAAGGAGTTCCGCATTGGATTCGCGCCGACCTCGAAAGACGCGCTGAAAGGCGCGTTGATCAAAAGAGGGTTCAGCGAGGCCCAGCTCGTCGAGGCGGGCCTCCTGGTCAAGCCGGACGACGGCCGGGCCGCTTACGATCGGTTTCGCTACCGCCTCACCATTCCCATTGCCGATGCGCGCGGCCGTATCATCGCCTTCGGGGCGCGCGCGCTCGATGCCGCGACGGAGCCGAAATATCTCAACTCTCCGGAGACCAAGCTCTTCGACAAGGGCTCGATGGTCTTCAACTTCGCGCGCGCCCGAGAGCACGCCTTCGACAAAAGCGAGCTGATTGTGGTCGAGGGCTATATGGACGTGATTGCGCTTGACCAGGCTGGCTTTCACAATGTGGTTGCCACCCTTGGCACCGCTTTCACCGAGCGCCAGATGGATCAGCTTTGGCTGCTCGCGCCCGAGCCTGTCATCTGCTTCGATGGCGACCGGGCTGGCGAAGCGGCGGCAACGCGCGCCATCGACCGCATGCTGCCCAATTTGCGCGAGGGTCATTCCTTCTGCTTCGCTTTCCTGCCTGAGGGCTCCGATCCCGACGACCTCGTGCGCAATGAGGGGGCGGCCGCTTTCGCCCAATGTCTGGCGGAGGCGCGGCCCCTCATCGATGTCCTGTGGCGCCGGGAATGCGCGGCGCAAAACCTCGACACGCCCGAGCGCCGCGCCGCGCTCGAGGAGCGGCTGGAGCGCCTGCTCGCGACCATCGGCAATGCGCGGGTGCGGGATCACTACCGCCGCGACGTCAAGAACAGGCTATGGGCCCTGTGGCGTGAGACCGGGAAACGCGGCGGGGCTCCCGCGAAGCCATCGTCCCCTACGGCCGGCAAGACCGGGGCAAGGTCCCTTCCTTCCGCCCACGGCTTCGCCATCACCATCATTCTGGCCCTTGCCCATCACCCCTGGTTGCTCGACCACTTTGCCGAGGAGGTGGCAGGGCTCGAGATCAGGCAGCGGCAGCTTGCCGAGATCCTTGCCTTGCTCGCCCGCACCATCTTCGAGAGCCCCGGCATCGCGCCCGACGTCTTGGCCGAGCGGATGCGTGAGAGCAGTCACGCCAAGCTCTTCGACATGATCGACCACAGTAGCGCCTTCAGGCGTGTGGCCTTCCTGCAGCCGGAAACTCCCGCCGCCGAGGTCGAGGAGCAATTCGCGGAGCTTCTCTTCCGCTGGACCACGCTCAAACTGCTGGACAAGGAGGTGCAGGAGGCGGCGCTTGATCTCTCCAATGTCTCGGAGACGGAGTATGAGCAATTCGTCCTGTTGCAGCAGCAGGTCGCCAATGCCGGACTTCGGCATGCCGCCGACGACGCCGGCGAGCGGGAAAGCACGAGGAGGTTTCAGGAAACCATCGCCAGGCTGAAAGGCGAGAATATCGGGAGCCACCGGGGAGCCCGGTCAGAGCGCCGCCCGGATCGCCGGTAGTCAACCGGCACCCTTATTGCCAGTGAAATGGGGCCTCTGGCCTGAAGGCTGGGATGGCCAAGAATTGTGCTCCGAGGATGCCTCGCGGCCTTGACACAGGGGGCTGTTCTCGCCAATTCCATGTCAGGACCTTAAGCGCCAGGGAGTGCCGCGGGGGCCTTTCAAATAGGGTCGAAACCGCACCGGTTATGTGGCGTTTGCTCGACGCGCACTGGAGGCAGGCTCGGCCCGCGAAATGGCTCTTAGTCCGGAACGTTGAGTTCCAACCGTTCTGCGCTCATGGGCGCGTTTGTTGAGGGGGAGCGAAGTCGGCCCAAAGCGTAGTGTCGGTCTCGATGAACTGGCGGCGAGGGCTTAAGGCTATGTCATGTTTAATCGTCGGTTAACGGGTGACGCCGCTAATCGCTAGAGGCATTCGCGGGGTCCCGCGTCAATGGGCTGTCGTGTACCCGCGCTTGAAGCTCGCGCTGATCACGGTTCGAGGGCAAACGCGCCCCAAGGAAAACGCTTCGGAGTAGATGCATGGCGACCAAGACGGCTGAAGCAGAGGATCAGGAGCAACCCCAGGCCGAGGCTCCGGACGGTCCCGTGCTCGACATGTCGGATGGTGCCGTCAAGAAGCTAATCAAGACCGCGAAGGCCCGCGGCTTCGTCACCTATGACGAGCTGAACGAGGTGCTTCCTTCGGAGGAGGTCACGTCCGAGCAAATCGAGGACACCATGTCCATGCTTTCCGACATGGGTATCAACGTCATCGACACCGACGAGGCCGAGGAGGCGGAGGAGGGAGCCGCCGCCGCCGAGACGGCGCCGCGCCCCGTGGCCACGGTCACGCCCATCGCCAAGGCCGAGCGCACCACTGAGCCCATCGAACGCACCGACGATCCCGTGCGCATGTATTTGCGCGAGATGGGCTCCGTCGAGCTTCTCTCCCGCGAGGGCGAGATCGCCATCGCCAAGCGCATCGAAGCCGGCCGCGAGGCTATGATCGCAGGCCTTTGCGAGAGCCCGCTCACCTTCCAGGCCATTATCATCTGGCGCGACGAACTGAACGAAGGCAAGATTCTGCTCCGCGACATCATCGATCTCGAAGCCACCTATCAGGGCCCCGACGCCAAGCCTGCCCCCTCGCAACCGCTCCCCGAAGGCGCCAATGGCGACGCTCAGGCCCATGGCAGCAACGGCCACGCCGCCCCGGCGGCAGCCGCGCAGGCGCCCGCAGCCCGCGACGACGAGGATGGCGAGCGTGTCGCGCAAGAAGAGTTCGACGACGAGGAGGACGATCTGGAGAACTCGCTTTCGCTCGCCGCCATGGAGGCGGAGCTGAAGCCCAAGGTGCTCGAGACCTTCGACCTCGTCGCCACCAACTACAAGAAGCTCAGGAAGCTGCAAGACCAGCTCGTCGAGCGCGCGCTCAGGAACGACGTGCTCTCCTCCGGCCAGGAGAAGCGCTACAAGGCGCTGAAGGACGAGATCGTCGCCGAGATCAAGTCGCTCTCGCTCAATACGAACCGCATCGAATCCCTGGTCGAGACCCTCTACGACATCAACAAGAAGCTGCTCGGCTATGAAGGCCGCCTGCTCCGCCTGGCCGAGAGCTATGGCGTCCGCCGCGAGGACTTCCTCGCCGAATATCAATCGAACGAGCTCGATCCCAATTGGCTCCGCCGCGTCGGCCGGCTGAAGAAGCGCGGCTGGGCCGACTTCATCCATGACGAGCGCGGCATGGTGAAGGAGATCCGCGGCGAGATCCACAATCTGGCCGCCGAGACCGGGCTTCAGATCAGCGAGTTCCGCCGCATCGTGCATATCGTGCAGAAGGGCGAGCGGGAGGCGCGCCAGGCCAAGAAGGAGATGGTGGAGGCGAATTTGCGGCTCGTCATCTCCATCGCCAAGAAATACACCAATCGCGGCCTGCAATTCCTTGATTTGATTCAGGAAGGCAATATCGGGCTGATGAAGGCGGTGGACAAATTCGAGTACCGCCGCGGCTATAAATTCTCCACCTATGCCACCTGGTGGATCCGCCAGGCGATCACCCGCTCGATCGCCGATCAAGCCAGAACCATCCGCATCCCCGTGCACATGATCGAGACCATCAACAAGATCGTGCGCACCTCCCGCCAGATGCTGCACGAGATCGGGCGCGAGCCGACGCCCGAGGAGCTCAGCGAGAAGCTCGCCATGCCGCTCGAGAAGGTGCGGAAGGTCTTGAAGATCGCCAAGGAGCCGATCAGCCTCGAGACCCCGATCGGCGACGAGGAAGATAGTTATCTCGGCGATTTCATCGAGGACAAGAACGCGGTGCTGCCAATCGACGCCGCGATCCAATCGAATTTGCGCGAGACCACGACGCGCGTGCTCGCGAGCCTGACGCCGCGCGAGGAGCGCGTGCTGCGCATGCGCTTCGGCATCGGCATGAACACCGACCACACGCTGGAGGAGGTGGGCCAGCAATTCAGCGTGACGCGCGAGCGCATCCGCCAGATCGAGGCCAAGGCGCTCAGAAAGCTCAAGCACCCGAGCCGGTCTAGAAAACTCAGAAGTTTCCTCGACAATTAATTATCCCTCCCAGCGAGGGGAGGGTGCCGAACTTCATCCTGAGTGCTTGTCGCTCTGCGCCAAGCCGCGAAAGATCCCGTTCCTTCCCCAGGCTTCTTTGTCATCCCCGGGCTTGGCCCACGTTGGCGGACGCAAGCCCTTCCTAGAATACCTTGCTCGTCATGGCGGCGGCTTTAATCACGATCCAGCAATTCTTGTTACCGGCGACCTCTTTAGAGGTCGGGTCAATACCGAGCAGGCGGAACAATATTGCTTGTCCAATGGCCGCCCAGCCGGACGTGAGCAAAATGCAGCGATCGCGAAATTAGTAGGGCCATACGCTGAACAGCACATTTCCGTGGTGCATAGAGTTGGGTTCCTAGCGATCGCAGTCGGCCGTTACAAAGGACGAAGGATTTATCTCGGCCTCAAGACGCCCCTACGTGAGGGTCGAAAGAGGGATCCATGCCTAGTCGTTGTTAATTGGCAAGTGACAAGCAGGTCGGGTTCCGGATTGCTCTCGCGCACAACTGGATAGCAAAGGACGATTTAACAGGGACCGATACTGAATACCTCTATACCGAGCCTGGCATGAACCGGGAGGACAGAGTCTTTCGCGCCATCACTGCGTCGAGCAGGAGCCTCCTCACACCTGATGCGCTTGACGATCTTCTGCAGGTGTATGTGGCAGGCGTCGTGAGAGTGCTAAACCGCGGCCTAGGTCAGAATTATGCTAAACTTGTCGGCTACAAAATCGTGGACCCCAGCTAAGGTACCCTTCTTTAGCTAGTATCCTAGCGAGTGACCTCTCGGTCCACGGGTGGCTCTTCGCCTCAAACTAATCCCCCCCTCTAAACCTCCTCTGGATCTCGCCGGCAGATGGGCGAGAGGCATTACCCCGGCGCGGAGCCGGGCGGCTGCGTCGGATAGGTTGGGCCGGGATGCAGGATGCTGAGGGTCGCATAGGCGCCGATGAAGGATCCCGCCGCCGCGAACAGCACATAGACCCAGTGGTTGGTGTAGCTGATGACCGCGAAGGACGAGAGCAGATACCAGATGCTGCTCCAACTCGCCGCCGGCAGCCGCTTTCGCTTCACCACGGCGTTGGTGAACATGACATAGACGGCGTCGGTGCAGGCCGTGGCGGCCATGACGGCGGCCGCGATCAGCGGGTCGAAGGGAAGATGTGGCATGGGGTTCCGGGTCCTTGGCGGGTGGCGGGAGGTCTAGTTTGGCGGCGAGACTAGACCAGGCGCCCGCGGCTTTCACCTGATGCGGGCCTTTGCTGCGTTGCAACATGGGCGTGCTTGCCCTATATGCGCGGAAACGGCGCTGCTATTGTTTCTTGGGCTTCGAGGCGACCACGACCATGCTGCTGACGATGTTGAAGACGAAGCTTCACCGGGCGACGGTGACCGGGGCCGATATCGATTATGAGGGCTCGATCGCCATCGATCGGGATCTGCTGGACGCCTCGGGTTTACTTCCCCATGAGCAGGTTGACGTGCTTAACATCTCCACCGGCGGACGCTTCACCACCTACGCCATCGAGGCGCCGCGCGGCTCCCGCGAGATCGCGGTGAACGGCGCCGCGGCGCGACTCGTGCAGAAGGGCGACAAGGTGATCATCGTCGCCTATTGCCAGCTGCCGGCGGAGGAGGCGCGCAACTATCGCCCGTCCGTCGTGGTTCTGGGTGAGGGCAACGAAGTCGAGCGCGCCTATTAGGGCTAGTGTGAGGGCACCGAAGTCGAGCGCGCCTATTAGGGCTAGTGTAATGTGTCATTACCCGCGAAGGCGGGCAATCCGGTAACCACCGGAGCTCTTGGGGTTACTGGATCGCTCGGTCAAGCCGGGCGATGACAAGGTAAGAGAGCTACTCATAGCGGAGCGCGTCGATGGGGTTTATCATCGAGGCCCGCCGCGCCCGAAGAACGCCCCGACCAGGGCGGCCGCGGCCAGCGCGATCGGCACGAGGCTGGACGAGAGCGCAATCGGCCAGGCGCCCCATTTGGCGAGTGCAAGCGCCGCTCCGCCGCCGATGGTGAGCCCGATCAGCCCGCCCGTCAGGCAAAGCGTCATCGCCTCGATCAGGAATTGCGTGAGGATGTCGCGGTTCCGGGCGCCGACCGCCATGCGGAGGCGGGCGGCATCGGCATCATGAACATCATGCTCATCTCGGCGCGTTGGCGATAGCGAGGTCCGCGGCGCCTCGGTCCATGCGGATAGCACGAACTGGGGCCAGGAAAGCGTTACAAAACGGCAATCCTGAGATAACCGCCGGCGCGCTAAAAACCGAAGGGGTAGGTCTCGTCGGGGCCATGGGCACGCATGGGGCGCGCCGCGACTGCCTCGGTCTCCTCGAACCAGATCCAGGCATCGAACTGGCGTGACAGCTCGGCCTGGAAGTAGTGCGACAAAAGTTCGCTCTCGGGCCGGTAGATGACGCCGATTGCGCGTTCGAGCAGGGGCTCTGCCAGTGCGTTCCGGATTGTCTCCTTTTGTCCGGGCCCCGTCTCGAGCAGGAAAGTCCCGATGCCGGTGTCGCGGGAGCGGCCTTCATAGGAATCGTCGCGGGCAGGGCGCACGCGCTTGATCTCCATAAGCCCGTCCCAGTCGGACGCGGCAGCAACGGTGCCGCGGTCGGTGCCGAAGCCGATCAATGCGGCGTCGTCGCCGAAACGCTGACGCGCGAGTTGCCCGATATTGTGCTCGCCCCTCACCTGGCCCATCTCGGTGAAAGCGGCATTGCCGATATGCGAGTTGTGGGCCCAGACCACGGCCTTGGCGTCGGGACCGCGATGGGCGAGCAGGCGCTCGAGCGTGTTGAACATGTGCTGGTCACGCAAGTTCCAGGACGCCGCATCTCCGTAATACATCGCCCGGTAATATTGCTCGGCACTGGCGACGATGCGCGCGTTCTGTTCGGCGGCAAAAAACGCCTCGCCATCCTTGTGGAGGTAGTCGAGCCGCTTGCGCAGGAGATCGACAAGCGCATTGGCGACAGGCTTCTCGCAAATCGGGTAGCCCCGGCTCAACGCCATTCGTCCATAACGAGCGGGCTCCGCCCGCCAAGGAGCAAGGCAGCCATAGCGCTCGCGCGCGACCTTCGCGGCCTCCGGATCGACCTCGTCGAGATAGTGCAGCACCGCCTCGATCGAGGCGCCGAGGCTGTAGACATCGAGCCCATAGAAGCCGGCCTTTCGCTCGGGATCGCCGATCGTGGCGTTGATCTCCTTCAGCCGGTTCAAGAATTCGGCGACTTGCCCATTGCGCCACATCCAGGTTGGGAAGCGCGTGAAGGCGGTCTTCGGCATTATGGGTCGAGGCTGGTCCCGTATGAAGGCGTCATAGACCGCGGCATCCGGCCAGTCGGCCTCGACCGCCACGATGTTGAAGCCATGACGGTCGACCAGCATCTCGGTGATCCGGGCCCGGGCCTGATAGAACTCGGCCGTGCCATGGGTTGCCTCGCCGAGCAGGATCACGCGGCGGTCGGAGAACCGCTCGACCAGGTCGCAAAGCTCGTGCAGATCACCGAAGGGCTCGGCGGCTTCGGCCATGAGTCCGCTCAAGCGCTGGCGGGTGACACGCGCGGGCTTCTCCGGCAAAAGCAGCCCGGCGGCGAAGCCGGACGTTTGCGCATCGACTTGCGGTTCCTTGGGCTGACCGGGTTCGGTCCAGCCTCCTTCCCCGATCAGGGGCACGAAGGCCACGGCACCGAAATCTTCCTCCTCGAAGCTGTTCTTGCCAGTGCGGCGAACGCGCATCAGCGTCTGATAGCCGTGTCCGCCGACGGGGATGATCAGCCGTCCGCCGGGCGCGAGCTGGCGCTTCAGCGCTTCCGGGACTTGCGGACCGCCGGCGGAGACTATGATGGCCTGGAACGGAGCTTCCTCCGGCAACCCCTTCGTCCCGTCGGCGCAAATAATCTCGACATTGGCGTAGCCGAGCCGTTTCAGCCGCGCACGCGCCAGAGCAGCAAGCTCCTCATGGCGTTCGATGGCATAGACTTTGCCGGCCATCCGGCTCATCACCGCCGCGGCATAGCCCGAGCCCGCGCCGACCTCGAGCACTTTGTCGCCCGGCTTGATCTCGGCAAGCTCGATCATGCGGGCGACGATGTAAGGCTGGGAGATGGTCTGCCCCGCCTCGATCGGCAGCGCCGAGTCTTCATAGGCGAATTCCTGCAAGGGCTCGGGGACAAAAGTTTCGCGGGGCACCGCGCCCATGGCGGCGAGGAGAAGCGGATCGGAGATGCCGCGGGCCCCAAGGTGTCGCACGACCATGACGGCCCTGTCGCGGAGGTAAGCGTTATCTAGAACTTCTGCGCGTTGCGTGGTCATGACCGTATAACTAACGAGGGGCCCGGGTGTTCGGCCTTGATTTGGATCAGAATAAGGTTTCCCAAGTCTGTCTTGAAGCGATCCGCCGCATGACGCTGAGGCCCAATTTCGAACCGATCTGCCCTATTCCAGCTCGAAGGTGACGTGAACCCGGACCTCGACCGTGGTCGTGCCGGCCTCGATGGGAACGGCCTTCGCCATCTCCATGGTGGGGGCGGGGGCCGCATAGCGGGCCACGTAGCCACCCTCGTCCTCGCTGATGGTCAGCACCTTCCCAAGCTTGCCGCCGGCGGCTTCCGCATAGAGCTTGGCATTGGCCGTTGCCGTGCTTACGGCAAGCTTCCGCGCCTCGTCCTTGAGCGTCTCCGGCTCCGATACCCCGAACTCGATGGAGCCGATATCATTGGCGCCGAGCGTCACCACTTTGTCGAGGATTTGGCCAAGCTTGGCCGTGTCGTGCAGGCTGAGGCGAACCGAATTGGTCACCTGATAACCAATGATGGTCCGCGACCGTCCCTCCTTCCGCTCCTCGTAAAGCGGCTGCATCGAGAAATTCGTGGTCTGAATGTCCTTGGGGTCGAGGCCTTCGCCTTTGAGCGTATCGATCACTTGCGTCATGGCTGCGGTGTTCTTGGCGAGCGCCTCCTTCGCGGTTGGCGCCTTGCTTGTCACGCCGGTCGAAATGTCGACCTTGTCAGGCGAGGTCTTGATGGCTCCGGTGGCGGCGAGCGAGATGGTGCGCTTAGGTGCCTCGTCGGCGCGCGCCAAGGAGGATCCGAATATCGCGGCAGCCGAGATCAGAGCGAGCGAGGCGAACAGGAGAGTGTTGCGTATGAAAACCATGGGGTTTCTTCCGACGGTTGGCCAGCCCGCCCGCAGCATCGCGCGGGCCGAGCCCTCGCGCAATGTGCTTGGAGCCGGTTCGCGCGCGTAAGGAAGTCTGCTATGAGGCGGGAAAGCGCGAGAGGAAAGCGGGCCCGTAGCTCAACTGGTTAGAGCCGGCGGCTCATAACCGTCTGGTTGCAGGTTCGAGCCCTGCCGGGCCCACCACGCACTTCGTGCGCTTCACACTGTGGGAGCACGCTTCGCGCCCGTGCGACCCGTCAGAACCCATAGCCGAGCAGCGCGATCTCAGGCGCGTACCACTCCGCCACCAGCGCCTGGGTCCTCGGCGAATAATAGCTCCGGTAGTCGTGCCGTTCCTCGCGGTTGGGCGTGACGTTTGACCGCGCCACCTCCAATCCGCGAGCGATGCCAATGGTCTCAAGCGCCCGGTTCAGATCCGCATCGAGGTCCTCGTAGCGGCCGATAAAATCGACCGCGAGTGCGCAGTTGAGCGTGTAGATATCGTAATTGGCTACATAGGCTCGGCGGCGGCTCCGCATGAAGCGTTCGAAGCTCGGGCGCCGCCCTTTCGACTTCGTCTTGTAGAAATACCAGGAGATCTGCCGGTCCCAAGGATTACGATCGAAGGCGAATTTGAAATAGCTCCGCCAAATCCCCTCCCCAACATAGGCGCGCACGAGGCTGGCCGGCATGTGCTCATAGTAGCCGACGCTTGGGTGGTAGTAGCGCTCAGGGCGCAGAAGCAGCTTTCGCCAGAGCGGACGCTTCGGCTTCAGCGGATGCTCGATGCGATAGTTTTGGGGACCTCGTCCCTTGCGGTCTTGCTCGCTTGCTTCGCGATAGGGCGTGATTACGTCCGAAGGCCCGCAAAGCCCCGACAGCGCCGCCTCGATGGCGGTACCGGCCGTCTTCTTCGTCTTCAGGAAAATGAACTTATGCTCGTGGGAGATGATCATGCCAGAGCGGCTTATCCGGTTTCCTCACCCTCTGCCAAGCTTCAAGCGTCGGGCTCACGCGGGCATGGGTTCGGCGCGCAGCTGGAAATAGCCTAGAAACTCCGGCGAACCTCGTAACGCTTCACATAGTCCCCGGACAGGCCTTTGAAACCCTGAACCATTTTCTGGAAGTTCTTATAGGCGGAGACCTTCTTCCGCTCGGCGCGCCCCGAGGCGCGGAGCAGTCCGCTCACACTGTAGTCCACATAGCCGAAAAGCGACTTTAGCCCGAATCGCAGACCGCCCAGCGCCGCGATCAGCGCGGCCGGGAAGCTGCGCTCGTTACGCAGCCTCGCAATCGCATTTCTGTGCATGATTGAGGAGACTTGCGCTTTGTTTTTTAGGTCCTCAAGCGGCGCTCCGCCAGGCGGGCTTGAGTGATGCACGACCGGGTAAACACTCACCACGATCTTGGCGCCCTGACGGTGGGCCTCAGAGAAGAAGGCCTTGTCCTCGCCGCCCGTCTTGTTGAAGCGCGGGTCGAAGCGCAATCCAAGCCCGTCTTCCGCCGCGATCCAGCGGCCGAAAGAGACGTTGCAGGTGCCGATCATCGGCCGTTCTTCGCCATGGGCAAATCTCCGGCCATGCTTATGGCGGCTATGGCCGCCCATGATGGCGCCGCCGACGACGTCGCAAGCGAATTCCTGATAGCTCCGCAAATGCCCAAGCAGCCAGTTGGGGTCGAGCGCCATGTCGTCGTCGACAAAGGCCAGCAGCTCGGCGTCCGTCTGCAAAGCCAATTGCAGCGCCTTGTTTCTCGCATTTCCATAGCCAGCCTCAGGCTCATGCCCGTAAAGCGACTTGAAGCGGAGGCCTTCCAGCAGATCCCGGATATAGAGCTCGTAATGACTTTCCGCGTTGTTGTCGGCTACGACGAGCTGAAAGCGCATCCCCGCCGGCACGACCAAGCCGTCGACAGAACGCACGAATTTCTCGAAGAGCGCCGGCCGTCTATAGGTGCATACCGCGAGCGTCACCGAGTTCAGTTCAGCGGGAGTCCGCCTGGTCATCGCCTTCAAAATGAGATCCGCTCGCAGATTTGCCACCCGTTCCGCCACATTCCGCTCCTTAGCGCTTTTCCTCAGCCGATTGTGCTAAAGCAAGCCAACTTTGCCAAGCGGCAAAGGAATCTTCGGAACGCGGATAGAGCCTGCGCTATGAGGCGGGACGCTCGCCCTTTCAGCCATAGCCCCCGCCAGAGACAGTGACGCCGCTCAAGGTCATTCTCCTCGCCGATACGAGGCCCGGTTATTATCACCTCGCCCAAGGCGTCATTGCGGCGCTGAAGCGTTTGCGCCCTGTCGAGGTCACGCGCGTGCCAATCGAGCGCCGCTTGATCGTGCCGATGCGGTTCTTGCGCTGGCGCATCAACAGCAAGGGCTTCTATCCGCCGCGCATGCTGCGCATGTCCTATCGCATCGATGCCGACGAATTGCCGAAAGCCGACCTTGTGCTATCCGCGGGGGGCGAGACCCAGATGCCGAATATCTGCGTGACGCGGCTTTTGGGCGTGCCGAACATTTTTTGCGGGTCCCTGCTGCGGGGATAGAAGCCTCTGATCTGATGGCCTATAGTCGTCGTCTCACGCTTCTGACAAACGGGGAGAGACCATCCGCGGACGCGACCCCCAGCCTCGTTAGTTGTCCACTGGGCGCCAAGGGCGAATGGCTGGGTTCTACGGTTCGCTTTTGCGAAACGCTGCGGCAGGACAGTGATAAGCGGTTTTGACGGGCAGGGCGCCCAAGCCAAAATGTCCCGCGTCAAGGAGGATGCGAATTCCATGTCGGAATTCCGGCCGAAGCTGTTGTTACTAGGACTCGTTGCGGTCCTGTCGCTGGCGTTGATCGCTCTCGCCACAGCGCTCGAAAGCTTCAAGACGCAGCTTGGGACGTCAACCGCACAAGCCTCTCTCGCCATGCCGGCTACCACCGGTGGGGTCGAGCTGGTCGCCGAGGTCAATGTCGAAGCAGCGAAGGACCTTTACGTGTGGTCAGCGACCCGAACGGGATCAAGCCTGCGACTCAGGGGCAACGTGCCGTCGGAAGAGGATCACCGGACCGTGCTTGGCATGGTGAAAGCCCACTTCCCCGATCTGGAGGTCGAGGACCGGCTCAAGATTGCCGCGGGCGCACCGCCGAAAGAGCAGTGGATCGGGGCCGTCAGCTTTGGGCTCAAGCAGCTTGCGCATCTGAAGAGCGGCTCGGCGAGGCTCCTGAACGTGGGCTTGAGGGTCGACGGCGAGGCTCGCGACGTTTCCGCCTATGCCGAGGTGAAGAAAGCGCTCGCGGGGCTGTTGCCCACCGGCCTCAGCATCCTGAGCGACAATGTCCGGCCTCCAAGGGCCGATCCGTACATCTTCATGGCCTCTCTCAGCGCCGACGCCCTCACCCTGTCCGGCAGCGTTCCGAGCGAAGACGCGCTTAAGCGTGTGCGCGAGCAGTCGCGCCGTCTTTTCGAACGTCCGACGCTTGACGACCGGCTTGAGCTTGGATCCGGCGCGCCTAAGGACTGGGACGATGCCGTCGCCGCGGCGTTGCGGGCTTTGAGCCGACTCGACTCCGGCAACATAGCGCTCTCGGGTCTTACGCTCACTATCGAAGGCATGGCGCCCGACAAAGGCACCGCGGTCATAGTGTCCTACCAGCTTCGGCGCGATTTGCCGGCACGGTTCTCGACGTCCGAAAGCATCAAGTGGAAAGAAGCGGGCGCCACGCGCGACATCGGCGAGCTCGTCATCCCGCGCATCAAGGAGCTCGCGCAAACCGGCTTGCCACCAGGCGGGCTTTCGTCGAGGGAACCGTAGCCGGTGGTCGACAGCGAATGAGGGTTCTCGCGCTCATGCAGCAAGTTGTCATGGCGATCGTCATTTCGAGGTTTCTATCGGTTGACTACAAGTCTGAGGCTCGTACTTGAGTTCGGGGTCGGGGTATGTCCAACGCCGCTGGTCTCAACGGTAGCCGCTCGGAGGTCAACCGCCCCCTCACTTCAATATTGTTCTTTCTCAGTCCGCTGGTGACCTCGGCAGTTCCGCTGGTGACGTGGCTCTTCCTCCCCCTCATCGGCATAGCGTTGATTGTGTCGGCTCTACGCCGGGGCTGCGAATGGCGGCAGCTTCTGCCGCCGAACCCCGCCTTGGCGGCCTTTCTATTGCTCGCCCTGTACGTCTTTTTCAATGCGACATGGGCCGCGGACCGCGGCGCCGCCTTCGGCAAAGCTGCTGTCCTGCTGGGTCTGATCCTGCTCACCTTCACCGCTCTCGCCGCGGTCGACAGATTGGATGAGCGGCACCTTCGCACGTGCGCGCTCGCATTCACGGCAGGGGCATTTCTTGGCGCGCTTTTCGTTCTCATCGAATTGCTCACCGATGGCGTCGTCACTCGCATGGTGATGAACTCGATAGCTTTGCTTCAGCCACACAGTGCGAAGCATGTTGCGATCTCCCAAGGCGAGGTGACCTGGGTCAACCCGGGGTACTTCAATCATAACGTCGCCATGCTGATGTTCAATCTGTGGCCGGGGCTGTTGGTCTTGAGGTCGATCGAGGGCGGCGCTCGCCGGGCGGTTTTTATTGGTGCGTTCTTTCTTTCAGTGGCCATTCCTGTCGCTATTTCTGAGCACCAGTCGTCGCAAGTGGCCCTGATCGCATCGCTCCTTGTCTTAACGCTGGCATGGAATTGGCGTAAGCCAGTCGTCCGCGCACTAGCGGCACTATGGTGCCTGGGCTTTGTGCTTGTGTTGCCCTTTGATTTCCTTGCTTACAAGGCCGAGTTACACATGGCGCCATGGCTGCCTTTCTCTTTTCGGGCTAGAGTTATTATCTGGGAGTACACAGCCGAACGCGTGCTCGACCAACCTTGGCTCGGCATTGGTGCTGGCTCCACGCCTGCGCTTAAGGTGCTGCACTCCGATCCCGAGCAACAGAAGGGTTTCGTTTATGCGAGAGACACTGGACAACACGCACACGATTTATTTCTCCAAACTTGGTACGAGCTCGGTGTGGTGGGCGCGGTCCTGATTGCGTTCGCCGGTGCCGCGGTGGCGCTCCGCATGTCCCTTCTGCCAATTGAAGCCCAACCTTTCGCCGCTGCAACATTTGCGGTCTTCACTGCCATAGCAGCATTTTCTTGGGGCATCTGGCAGACTTGGTTGATGTGCGCGGTTGGGCTCTTAGTGCTTTACTTACGGACTACAACGAGCGCCACCCAAGCTGCCATAAGTGACCCCGCAAAGTCGGACAGCCTTGACGCTAGAGCGTCGGGACTGCTGCTTCAGCACCATGAGCACGGGCGCCCCAGTGGAGAGAAGACGGAGTCCTATGGCTGAGGTGACTAGGCGATCTTCTCGGCAGTTGTCTATCGCCGGACACTGCACCGACTAATCCTGGGAGCCTGTGTATCAGGTCGCGCCGCGAAGACAACGCACTGGCCAAACGCGCGTTCTCTCACTGGCAACGTGGCGAAGGATTTGGAAGACGCATCGCGTCTTCTGATGGTCGAACGTCGGGAAGCCATTGACGGAAACGACAACGAGTCCAGCGCAGCTTTCGCATGCACAAAGCGCACCGGATGACGCTCGCAAGGGCAGCCGGGCTCACAGGCAAGCTCTTGGACATGAACGAGATTGGGCTGATCGATGCGGCAGAGGGATCGGCGTCGGGCAGATGCACGCGGGATTGAGCGTGTCAAGCCAGCCTACAATTCAACCTGAGACACTACCCATTTTGCGACCTGATGGCCAAACGGTGCGCGTGGGGGCTTGAGCCAGTTTCCCCGCTCTAACGTGCTTGAGCATTTCGCCCTAGCTGCGCGGCGATGACAACCAGATGGCAAGATCCTCGAGGATCGCCCCGAAATGAATCTCAGGGATGCGGAGCGCGGCAGCAATGTCCTGCAGCTTCTTGCGCTCTTCGCCGGCGATGCGGTCGTCCGCCAACAGCACAAGATAGGATGCCCGGATGATCTCCTCCTTGGTCTCCTTGTCGAGACTGTCGGCCGCGGCCGCGAGTATGGTGAGCAGGCCGCCATCGCGCGCTTTCGCTTCCGCCGCTGCCCTGATCTCGTCGGGCCTGAGCGTCTGGCCCGACTGGTCGCGATAGATCTGCTGAATGAGCCCAACCTCCCGCTCATCGAGCTTGCCGTCCGCCGCGGCAACTGCGACCATCGCCATTAGAATGAAATCAGCACCTTGACCCTTTGGTTGGTCCGCCACGTCCTGCTCCTTCAGGCCT
Source organism: Methyloceanibacter sp. (assembly GCA_049801475.1). Classification (GTDB taxonomy): domain Bacteria; phylum Pseudomonadota; class Alphaproteobacteria; order Rhizobiales; family Methyloligellaceae; genus Methyloceanibacter. Next base: position 19,768 of record JBARKP010000033.1, on the reverse strand, counting down.
TAAAACCGCCGAGTCGTCCGCTTGTGCCCCAGGCATGAAACGAGTCTTTCAAGCTTGCCTACAGGGTGCGCTATGACGCGGGCGAAATCTAGCCCGCTCCAGCAGTCCGTCTGTCGCCAGTGACGCCCCTCAAGCTCATCTTCCTCGCCGACACGAGGCCCGGCCATTACCACCTCGCCCAAGGCGTCATTGCGGCGCTCGAACGCCTGCGCTCCGTCGAGGTCACCCGTGTGCCCGTAGAACGCCGCTGGATCGTGCCCACGCGATGGCTGCGCCGGCGCATCGACAGCGAGAGTTTCTTTCCGCCGCGCATGTTGCGCATGGCCTACCGCATCGACGCCGACGCGCTGCCACGCGCCGATCTCGTGATCTCGGCGGGCGGCGAGACCCTGATGCCGAATATCTGCGTCACGCGCTTCCTGGGCGTGCCCAACATCGTCTGCGGCTCGCTCAGGGGGCTGAGCCCTGAGCAGTTCAGCCTGGTCATCTCCTCTTACGACCGCGATGCAGGCAGCCCACGCCATCTCGTCACGCTGAAGCCTTCGGCCATCGATCCCGATACACTCGGGCGCCCTGCCTCGGTTCCACGCTATGGGCTGGATTACCGGCCGCGTCTCGCCGGTCTTCTTATCGGCGGCAATGCCGGACCGTTCCGCTACCGGCGCGCCGAGTGGGAGCGGCTGCTCGATTTCGCGAGAGCGGTGTCGAAGGCTTGGGGCACGCGCTGGCTCGTCTCCACCTCGCGTCGGACGCCACCCAATGTCGGCGATCGAATCGCGGAGCTTGCGAAAGATCAGAGCGTGGTCGCGCGATTCATCGATTACCGCACCGCGGGACCTGGCACGCTTCCGGAGGTCCTTGCCACCGCGGAGGTAATCGTTTGCACCGAAGATTCGAGCACCATGATCTCCGAAGCGGTGTCGGCGCGGCTGCCTGTGGTGGGCGTGGCGCCCGCCGCCCACCGCTTCACCGACGAGGAGGAGGCCTACCGGGACTTTCTCATCCGCAAGGACTGGTGCCGCGTCTTGCCCATTTCGGCGCTGACCCAGGAGACCTTCGCGGCAGCGCTTTCCGAAATCGAGCCGATCAATGAAAACCCGCTCGATACGCTTGCCGCGCTATTGAAGGAACGCCTGCCGCAGCTGTTCTGAGCCGTTGAGTCCGGCGCAGCGATTGGTTAGAAGCGGGCTCCATCTACTGCACCAAACTCAAGTGAGCTTCGGGAGACCCCATGGCCACCCCGCAATATGTCTATGTCATGAACCACCTGTCCAAGGCCTATCCGGGGGGCAAGCAGGTGTTGAAGGACGTGACCCTCGCCTTCCTGCCCGGCGCCAAGATCGGCGTGGTCGGCGTCAACGGCGCGGGCAAGTCCACGCTATTGCGCATCATGGCGGGGGAGGAGACCGAGTTCTTAGGCGAGGCCTGGGCGGCCGAGGGCGTCAGCGTCGGCCATCTGGCGCAAGAGCCGAAGCTCGACTCTGCCAAGGACGTCACCGGCAACGTCATGGAGGGCGTGGCGGCGAAGAAGGCCAAGCTCGAACGCTATAACGAGCTCGCCATGAACTATTCCGACGAGACCGCCGACGAGATGGCGGCGCTCCAGGACGAGATCGACGTGCAAGGCCTCTGGGACCTCGACGCCCAAGTCGAGCAGGCCATGGACGCGCTCCGCTGCCCCCCGGGCGATGCCGCGGTCGACACGCTCTCGGGCGGCGAGAAGCGCCGCGTGGCGCTCTGCCGCTTGCTGCTCGCCAAGCCCGACATCCTCTTGCTCGACGAGCCCACCAATCATCTCGACGCTGAAAGCGTGGCGTGGCTCGAACATCACTTACGCGACTATCCCGGCACCGTGGTCATGGTCACTCACGACCGCTACTTCCTCGACAACATCACCGAATGGACGCTCGAGCTCGATCGCGGCGCGAGCATCCCCTATCACGGCAGCTATTCCTCCTGGCTCGAGCAGAAGCAGAAGCGGCTCGCGGTCGAAGGCAAGCAGGATGCGGCGAAGGAGCGGACGCTCGCCCGGGAGCTCGACTGGATCCGGGCGAGCGCCAAGGCGCGCCAGGCGAAATCCAAGGCCCGCATCCGCGCCTATGACGAGCTCATGGCGGACGCCGCCCGCGACCAAACGGGCAAGGCCCAGATCACCATCCCGCCCGGGCCGCGTCTCGGCGACGTCGTTATCGAGGCCAACCACATCGAGAAGGGCTTCGGCCACACCCTCCTCATCGACGATCTGTCCTTCAAGCTGCCGCCGGGCGGCATCGTCGGCGTGATCGGGCCGAACGGCGCGGGCAAGACGACGCTGTTCCGCATGATCGTGGGCCAAGAGAAGCCCGACGACGGGGAGATCCGGGTAGGCGACACGGTGAAGCTCGGCTATGTCGATCAGTCCCGCGACGCCCTCGACGGCAAGAAGACGGTGTTCGAGGAGATCTCGGGAGGCAACGACGTGATCAAGCTGGGCGCACGCGAGGTGCCGTCACGCGCCTATTTGGGCTGGTTCAACTTCAAAGGGCCTGACCAGCAGAAGAAAGTCGGCCAGCTTTCGGGCGGAGAGCGCAACCGCGTCCACCTCGCCAAGATGCTGAAATCAGGGGCCAATCTGATCCTGCTGGATGAGCCCACCAATGATCTCGACGTGGAGACCTTGTCCTCGCTCGAAGCAGCACTCGAAGACTTTCCCGGCTGCGCCGTGATCATCAGCCACGATCGCTTCTTCCTCGACCGCATCGCCACCCACATCCTGTCGTTCGAGGGCGACAGCCACGTCGAATGGTTCGAGGGCAATTTTGAGTCCTATGAAGAGGACAAGAAGCGCCGCCTTGGCGAGGACGCCGTGATGCCGAAGCGCATCAAATACAAGAAATTCACGCGCCGGTAGTGGCTTCACCTGACCACAACCATCTGCTCTGGGGTCGGGAGGAGCGAATGTGGTCCAAGACCCAGGGCGGCAACCGCGCCGCCGAGGAAGCCGAAATAAAGAGGGCGTCAAGGCTCAGCCAGAATCGGATTCGATCTCGCCGCGAAGCTGAAGGCGGACGCTGAAGGGGCGCCCCCACATAATGGGCCGATCTTGCTAAGCAGGCGAATAACGTATAAACATATCTTTATGTCAGATGCGAATACCCAGACCCCAGCGGCACCAGAAGGCCTTTCCCGCGTTCAGTCTCTGAGCGTCCTCCGCGCTGCGGGCGAGGCCACTCGCCTGCGCATTCTCGCGCTCCTCTCCAAGGGCGAGCTGAACGTCAAGGACCTGACTCAGATCCTCCGCCAGAGCCAGCCGCGCATCAGCCGGCACCTCAAGCTGATGGCCGAGGCCGGCCTGATCGGACGCTTCCGCGAAGGAAGCTGGGTGTTCTTCCGTTTGGCCGAGACAGGCGGCGAGGCGGCGCTCGCAGCGGCCATCGTGGCAAGCCTCGAACCTGCCGACCCCGTCTTTGCACGCGACCGCGCCCGGGCCTCCGCCGTGCAGAACGCGAGGGAAGAGGCGGCGCAAGGCTATTTCAGGGAGCATGCCGGCGAGTGGGACAAGATCCGCGCGCTGCATGTCGCCGAGACCCAGGTCGAGGCCGCCATGGATGAGGCGCTGGGGCGCGGTCCCTTCTCGCTCCTCGTCGATCTCGGCACTGGGACAGGGCGTATGCTGGAGCTGTTCGCTCCCCGCGCATCCCGCGCACTCGGCTTCGACCTCAGTCACGACATGCTCACTTACGCCCGCATGAAACTCGAGCACGCTGGGCTTGTTCACGCGCAGGCTCGCCACGGCGATCTCTACAACGTCCCGCTCCCCGATCAGTCGGCCGACGCCGTCATCTTGCATCAGGTGCTGCACTTCCTCGACGATCCTGCTGCCGCGATCGCCGAGGCGGCGCGGCTGCTCAAGCCTGGGGGCAAGCTGCTGGTGGTGGACTTCGCCCCGCATGAGCTTGAATTCTTGCGCGAGCAGTCGGCCCATCGCCGGCTTGGCTTTTCCGCCGTACAGCTCAAGCGCTGGCTTCAAGAGGCCGGCGTGACGGTCGAGCGCCAGTGCGACCTTGCGCCGGGTGCCGATGTCGCTCCCGACAAGCTCACCGTCTCGCTCTGGTTGGGTGCCACGCCCGCCGCCGCAGGCGAGAAGAAGCGACGCGCCTCCGTGGAGGTCGTCGCGTGATGCTCGCATCCCCCGATCGCAAGAGCCGCTTTCTTGGGCACGGCGACATCGACGTGTCGTTCGAGTTCTTCCCGCCCAAGACGGAAGCCATGGAGCAGACGCTCTGGTGCGCCATTCGGCGGCTTGAGCCGCTGCATCCGAACTTCATCTCGGTGACCTATGGCGCGGGCGGCTCCACCCGCGAGCGCACCCACGCCACGGTGGCGCGCCTTCTGAAAGAAACCTGCCTGACGCCGGCTGCCCATCTCACCTGCGTGGACGCGACGCGTGCCGAGGTCGACGCGGTGATCGGGGACTATTGGGCGATCGGCGTGCGCCATATCGTGGCGCTGCGCGGTGATCCGCCCGGCGGCGTCGGCCGTCCCTATACGCCGACGCTGGGCGGCTATATCAATGCCGCGGACCTCACCGCCGGGATCAAGGCGATTGCGCCATTTGAGGTCTCCGTCGCGGCTTACCCCGAGAAGCACCCGGACTCGCCCACCGTCGATGCCGACATCGACATGCTCTGGGCCAAGATCGACGCGGGCGCCACGCGCGCCATAACTCAGTTCTTTTTCGATAACGAGGTCTTTCTCCGTTATCTCGACCGGGTCCGCGCCCGCGGCATCACCATCCCGATCGTGCCGGGCATCATTCCCATCCACAATTTCCGGCAAGTGTCGGGCTTCGCCCTTAGGTCGGGGACGAGCGTGCCAGAGTGGCTCGGCCACAGATTCGAAGGTCTCGACAACGATCAGGAGACGCGCCATCTGGTGGCGGCGGCCGTCGCGGCCGAGCAGGTCTTGGGATTGGTCGATTATGGCATCACCGAGTTTCACTTCTACACGCTGAACCGCGCTGACCTCGTCTACGCCATCTGCCACCTGCTCGGGCTTCGCCCCGCCGCGACCGAGGCGAAAGCGAGGGCTGCGTCATGACCCGGGACGAATGCATTGCCGCGCTGAAGCGTGAGGCAAAGGAGCGCATCCTGATCCTCGACGGCGCCATGGGCACCATGATCCAGCGTTACAAGCTCGACGAGGCGGGCTATCGCGGCGCGCGCTTCAAGGACCATGGCCACGACCTCAAGGGCAACAACGACCTGCTTGTGCTGACCCAGCCGCAAATTATCAGCGCGATCCATAACGCCTATCTGGAGGCCGGCGCTGATATCATCGAGACCAACAGCTTCAATTCGCAAGCGATCTCCCAATCCGATTATGGTTTGGAAGATATCGCGCTCGAGATGAACCTCGCCGCGGCAAGGCTTGCGCGCGAAGCGGCCGATGCCTGGACGAAAATGACGCCGGACAAGCCCCGCTTCGTAGCGGGCGCCATCGGCCCCACCAATCGCACCGCCTCGATCTCCCCCGACGTGAACAATCCAGGCTTCCGCAATGTCAGCTTCGATGTCCTGGTCGGGGCTTATGCAGTGCAGACGCGCGGGCTGATCGAGGGCGGTGTCGACGCGATCTTGATCGAGACCATCTTCGACACGCTGAACGCCAAGGCGGCCGGCTTCGCCGTCGAGCAGGTGTTCGACGAGATGGCCGTCGAGCTGCCGATCATGCTCTCGGACACCATCACCGATCTCTCCGGGCGCAATCTCTCCGGCCAGACGCCTGAGGCTTTCTGGTACTCGCTGAAGCACCTCGAGCCGTTCTCGGTCGGGCTCAATTGCTCCTTCGGCGCCGAGCAGCTCCGTCCCTCAGTGGCCGAGATCGGCGCGGTGGCCGATACGCTCATCAGCGTCTATCCGAATGCCGGCCTACCCAACGAGATGGGCGAATATGACGAGACGCCGGAGCACATGGCTGGGCTGCTCGAGGAATGGGCGCGTGATGGCCTCATCAACATCGTTGGCGGGTGCTGTGGCACCACGCCTGAGCACATCCATGCCATCGCTGCAGCCGTCGCCAAATATCCGCCGCGGCACGTGCCGGACGTTCCGCACAAGATGCGCCTCTCGGGCCTCGAGCCCTTCGTGCATGGGTGACGTGACGTGACCAATGCAGCGCAAGACTTCGTCATAGTGGGCGAGCGGACCAACGTCACCGGGTCCGCGAAGTTTCGCAAGCTCATCGAGGCCGGCAACTACGCCGCCGCGCTTGAGGTCGCGCGCGACCAGGTCGCTAACGGCGCCAACATGCTCGACGTCAACATGGACGAGGGCATGCTTGACTCGGAAGCCGCCATGGTGACCTTCCTCAATTTGCTCGCAGCCGAGCCGGATATCTCCCGCGTGCCGATCATGATCGACTCCTCGAAATGGTCGGTGATCGAAGCGGGGCTGAAATGCGTGCAAGGGAAGTCCGTCGTCAACTCGATCAGCATGAAGGAAGGCGAGGGGCCGTTCCTGGAGCATGCTCGGAAGGTCCGCCGCTACGGCGCCGCGGTGGTGGTGATGGCCTTCGACGAGCAGGGGCAGGCCGAGACGGCCGAGCGCAAATTCGAGATCTGTAAGCGCGCCTACCGGCTCCTCACCGAGAAAGTCGGCTTCCGGCCGGAAGACATCGTCTTCGACCCCAACATCTTTGCCGTCGCCACCGGCATCGAGGAGCATAGCGATTACGCGCGCGCTTACATCGAGGCGACGCGGCGCATCAAGGCTGAGCTTCCCTACGTGCATGTGTCAGGCGGGGTCTCCAACCTCTCCTTCGCCTTCCGCGGCAATGAGCGGGTGCGCGAGGCGATGCACTCCGTGTTCCTCTATCACGCCATCCAGGCCGGCATGGATATGGGCATCGTCAATGCCGGCCAGCTCGCCCTTTATGACGACATCGAGCCCGGCTTACGCGAGCTCGTCGAGGACGTCATTCTCAATCGCCGCGCCGACGCGACCGACCGCCTGCTCGAGGCTGCCGAACTTTACCGGGGCGGCGGCGCGCAGAAACGCGAGGTCGATCTTGCCTGGCGGGACCAGCGGGTCGAGGAGCGCCTGACTTATGCTCTCGTGCACGGCATCGGTACCTTCATCGAGACTGATACTGAGGAGGCGAGGCAAAAGGCTATCCGCCCGCTGCATGTAATCGAAGGCCCGCTGATGACGGGCATGAGCGTGGTCGGCGATCTGTTCGGCGCCGGCAAGATGTTCTTGCCGCAGGTGGTGAAGTCTGCGCGCGTGATGAAGCAAGCGGTCGCTTATCTCATGCCCTTCATGGAGAAGGAGAAGCAGGATCTCGGGTTGGCGCAAGGCGAACCAGCTGGCAGGATCGTGCTCGCGACCGTGAAGGGCGATGTGCACGACATCGGCAAGAACATTGTCGGCGTCGTGCTCCAATGCAACAATTACGAGGTGATCGATCTCGGCGTCATGGTTCCGGCGCAGAAGATCCTCGACACCGCCCGCGAGCGAAGCGTCGACATTATCGGCCTCTCCGGCCTGATCACTCCGTCGCTGGACGAGATGTGCCATGTCGCCGCCGAGATGGAGCGCGAGGGCTTTGACCTGCCGCTGCTGATCGGCGGCGCCACCACGAGCCGCGTGCACACCGCTGTGAAGATCAGCCCGAACTACTCCCGCAGCCAAGCCATCTACGTCACCGACGCAAGCCGCGCCGTCGGAGTCGTGTCGGGACTGATGTCGCTGGCGGAGCGCCCCCGAGCGATCGCGCGCGTGCGCGAGGAATATGCGCGCATGGCTGCGTCGCACGCCCGCGGCCAGGCGGAGAAAAGCCGCACCACTTTGGCGCAAGCGCGTGCCAATCGCCTCAAGCTCGATTGGGCGGCGTATGTGCCGCCGCGGCCGACCTTCCTCGGCGCGCGCGTGTTCCGCAATTATGACCTCGCCGAGCTCGCCCGCTACATCGACTGGACGCCGTTCTTCCAGACCTGGGAGCTGAAGGGCCAGTACCCGCGCATTCTCCAGGACGACAAATATGGCGAGGCCGCGCGCCATCTCTTCGAGGATGCGCAAGCCATGCTCAAGCAGCTCATCGCGGAGAAGTGGCTCAAGGCCATCGCCGTCGTCGGCTTCTGGCCCGCGAACAGCGTCGGCGACGACATCGAGCTTTATGCGGACGAGGCGCGCACGCAAAAGCTCGCCACGCTGCATAGCCTCCGTCAGCAGATGGCGCGAGACAAGGAGAGGGCCAATCTGGCGCTCGCCGATTTCGTGGCGCCCAAGGATACCGGCGTTGCCGACTATGTGGGCGGCTTTGCCGTGACTGCCGGCATCGGCGAGGAGGATTTGGCGCGGCGCTTCGAGATCGCCAATGACGATTATTCCAAGATCATGGTCAAGGCGCTCGCCGACCGGCTGGCCGAGGCCTTCGCCGAAGCCTTGCATGAGAAAGTGCGTCGGGAGCTTTGGGCCTATGCGCCGGATGAGAGGCTCTCCAACGCCGAGCTGATCGCCGAGAATTATGCCGGCATTCGTCCGGCGCCCGGCTATCCGGCGCAACCCGACCACACCGAGAAGAGTACCCTCTTCGAGTTGCTCGATGCCGAGAAGGCGACGGGCCTCAAGCTCACCGAGAGTTACGCTATGTGGCCGGCCGCCGCCGTCTCAGGTCTCTATTTCGCCAACCCCGGGAGCCGCTATTTCGGCGTCGGCAAGATTGCGCGCGATCAGGTCGCCGACTATGCGGCGCGCAAGGGCTGGACCCAGGAAGAGGCGGAACGCTGGCTCGGACCCATCCTCAATTATGATCCGAAGCGGCTCGCCGATGCGGCTGAATAAAGGTTGGAAGCGGGAAGTGCTTAGATCATCCCGAGGATGATCGCTGCGACGAGCCCGAATGACGCCAAAGCCAGTATGGCAGTCACGGTACCGGTAAGCTCCATTGGAAGCCTCCTTTCCGATCGGTGCGGCTCTTAGGCTCTTTGAAGGCGATTTTAAGGATTCTCTAGGGCGCCCACCAAGCTCTATTTTCACCGCACTGCACAACCCCGTTGTGCCGCAAAGCAGATATCCCAACGCCATCTGAAGCAGTTGGTTCCCAGCACCGGTGTCCGAAGGCCCTAGCCGTGCCAAAACCCTTGCGGTGAGCCGCCGCGAGGGTGGTAAATAGGGACCGATTCGAGAAGGTCTCGCCATCAGCACGGACGCCGAGACCCTTATGTACAGTCCGCCTCCACTTTTTGGTCGTGGCGGTAACAAAATCCGGGCGCTCTGTTAGGCTAAGGGACGCCCCGAGGATAAGGGCCCGAGGATAAGGGTGAAGACGCCTGAATGAACATCGAGGTTCGGGTTGGGAGGGAAAGAGGCATGAAGTTCGTCAGCATCGCGGCGCTTGGCGTCCTGGGCTTGCTCTACGACGGTCCAGCGCAGGCTCTCACCATCGTGAATGTGGATCCCGATCCTCACACCATCACCGTGACCGTTGGTAGCTCCTCCAAGGAGCTGACAATCGCGCCCGAGAAGGAGGTGGATGCTCCTTGCGGAGACGGCTGCAAGGTCAAGCTTGAGAATGGCGATGCGTACGATCTGAAGGGCGGCGAGGCGGTCTCCATCGAGGACGGCGCCATTTTTGTCGATGCCTCACCGGACGCCGACGACAATGATGCCCCCGACATTGATCCTGACGCGGCTGGGGCTGACGAAGGTTCCCAGGGCGCCGAAGCGCCCCCGGAGAATTCAGCACCGGACGATTCTGCGTCAGCCGCGCCTGCGCCCCCACCCCAATAGGACCGGCCGTCAAGGGCGAGCTCCAAGCGGATATTTGCGCAGCAAGATCTCGTCATAGCCGTCGGCGACGAGGCCCGACAGCGTTGCCGCGGGCCGAAAGCCATGGCGCTCGTAGAAGCCTAGACCCCTCGCGTTGAACGACGAGGCGCATACCCAGAGATTGCGCGCTTGGTGGTCGAGCGCCTTCCGTTCGAACCAGACGATGATGCTCGACCCGATCCCCTGGTCTTGCACATGCGGAAGAAGCGCGAGCAACTCCAGATAAGGTCCTTTGAGCCAAGGGAAGCGCACCGAAACCACGCCGGCCTCGCTGTCCCCTACGCTGACCATGTAGCGGCTGACACCTAAGTCGGGGCTTGCCAGGAAAGTGGCGAGCCTCGCTGCCGGATAGTTCATCACCGACCAGGGCTCCATGGCCGCGATCGCCGCAGCGAGGCGAGCGGTAGAGCGCGGCGCAAGGGGCTGAAGCCGCGCCGGCCCCTGGCGCGCGTCGCCAAGCTCAATTGGGCTCGCTGAATATGGAGAAGAGGTCATAGCTGCCCTTGCGGCCTGACGAATGGTCGATGCGCGTCGTGTCGCCGGGCTTGTTCTGATAGCAGCTCTGCGCGATGACGGGCTTGCCCGCGGCGATCAGTTCGCTCACCGTGACGAAGCTGTAGCCCTGCTCTTTCAGCTTCGGCAGAGCCATGGCAAGAGCCTCCGCTGTGTTATGACCAAGGCCATTGGCATGCGCCACAATGATGGCGCCGGGATGCACCTTGGTGAGGACGGTGTTGGTGATGGTCTTGGCGGAGACGCGCGGATCGGGATCGCCGGTGACCACATCCCATTGCACCGCAAGCAGCCCAGCATCGGCCGCGGCGCTGAGCGACTTGGCGTTGCAGCGGCCATAAGGGAAACGGAGCAGCGTGAGCCGCTCCGGCGGTTCCGGACTCGCCGCGTCCGCAAGGCATTGGTGCGCCGCGAGCGCAGCCTTGGCGCGGGCGTAAGCCGCCTCAGTGAGCGTGATCTCCTCCCCAAGCGTCGCGTCGCTCACCTGGGAGAGGTCGAGATGCCTGAGACCGTGGCTGCCCACCTCGAACAGGGGATCGGCGATCAATTGCTCGGCGCGCTCGGGGTGGGTCTCCATCCATTTGCCGCCGGCGAAGAAGGTGGCCTTGACGCCCTGCGCGCGCAACAGATCGACGATGCGGCCGTCATAGCCGGAGATATAGCCGTTCTCCTCGCAAAGATCAAAGGTGAGCGCGATCAGCTTTTCTCCCGGTGGCAGCGCAACGCTCCTGATCGAGCCGCGCGTTGCGAGTGGCACCGGCGTGGCTGGAGGCAGCGCCACTCGCTTGAGCGGGATAAGATCGAGCGGGTGAGGGGAGTGCACATGCTTCAGCTCTGCCGCAGTGCCGGCAAGCGCTTGCGGCGTCCAGCACTGTTGCGGCGGCACGGGCTCTTCGGCGAACGCCGGCAGGCTGCCGGCAAGCGACAGCAGCGCAAAACCGATTGCGCGAACACGAGTCATGGATGCGCCTATGAAACCCTCGACAGCTTGGGCATGCGCGTGTGGCGGGTCAATGACGCATTCTGCGGCCCTTTGGCCTCCTTAGCCTTCGTCATTCCGGCGCCGGATCAAGTTCCGGGGCAGGCCCCGGCCGGAATCCAGTGGCCACCTGACTGTCGTTTCGCTTACCCCATTTTACGTTGCCGGCAGGGACATCGATTTCCCCCGCGGGCCGGCCCGGCGCTTGGCCGTCCTGACCTGCATGGATGCGCGGCTCGATCCCGCCAAGTTCGCCGGTTTGAGGGAAGGGGATGCCCACGTTATCCGCAACGCGGGAGGCAACCAAGGCCGGGCAGCCTCAATAGTCAGGGCAGCCGGCAGCCAGCCGCAACAGCCTCAGTCTTCAGCGGAGCATTTGGCGATATTGTCGGCCCGCTCGATCCCGGTCGGGTAGTAGGCGCCAGTGGGCGTTGTCCCGAACTTCAACATTATCTGCCGCGCGGTCTCGATGGCATCGGGCTCGCGGGTGAGCTTGAGCATCTTTACGGCACAGCAGTCGGCGTCGAGTTCCATGTGCTTCAGCGCTGGCCGGATGTAATAGAAGGGTTGGGGACCCAAATGGCCAAGCCCATCATAATAGCGTCGCACATGGCCAAGCGTGTGGTGGCAGCATTCATGCGCCATCAGAAAATGACCATAGGAGGGTGCGTTAGTGAGCGTCGTAGCGTTCACCATGACCACCGGACGCCCATCGGAGTCGAGCATGGACGTCGCCTGCTCCGGGAAGTCGGGCAAGAGATAGGTCGAGATCGCGCAATAGGGATTGTCGATGCTCGGCAGCCGCGGCTTATGCGTCGGATCGCTCGCGGCATAGAGGCTGCCGCAGAGCAATCCAAAACCAGATAAAACAGCTCCTGCGAAGATGAGAAGGCGAACGATCTGAGCCTCCTTGAGGTTAACTTGGCCGTAAGTCTAACCCCCCTGATAAAGGCGCGCCAAAGCCCTTTTTGCAGGCATTCGGATCCTTAACGCAATCGTGATTGGGGAGCCGGCGACGCCAAGTCAAGCATCATGCAGCCTTCGTCGCCAAAAGGCGTCCCAGTATGCCGCTCGCTGGCGAGAGGATCGTTCCCCAACTAACATTCCGCGGCGCCCCCTCCGATTCGGTGAGCTGCTTCAGGGTGAGAAAAGGCGAACGAGCGCATGCGTCATCGGATCCTGCTCATTGTGCTTCTCGCCTGGGGCCTCGTCATGATCGTCCCGGATCTGATGCGGGTCGTGCTGCCCCTGGGCTCCTATGGCTTCTACGCGAACAATGACGGCCTCATCTACGATGTCGCCGGCGCATTTGACGTGGAGACTCAGTCGCCGGCATGGAAAGCCGGGATCCGAGTGGGGGACAGGCTCGCGCTCAAGCGACTGCAATGCTTCCCCTACGACGCCACAACCTGCGGCAATGCGCTTGCGGTGCTGGGCGGCCATCAATTCGTGCCGCCGGGGCGCCCCGCGACGATCGACCTGCGGGCAACCCGCGATCTGCCGGCAAGACAGATTACACTTGTGGCGGAAGCGCAGCCCGAAAACTTCTTCGAGCGTTTAGTGCTCGCGCTCGCTGGCTGATGAGCCGTTCCGCCTGCTCAAGCTCACCTCCGCCGCGTCCTTCCGCCGGAACGGGGCCGTGTTCAACCGGGACGGAAACGGCAAAGGGTGAGACGAGACTACGACGAGGACGCTCTCGCCCGAGGCGCCGATGCTCGCGCCGCTGTCCAGATGCGCGCCCTTCAGTGTGGCCGAGGAGGATGCAGGCGGGGTTCCGTTACCGTCGGGCCTTAGCCGCCCGATCCTCGCGGTTCCAGCCGCAAACCTGCTCCGGTGCTTGCCGTGGCGCTTTATGGACCGCACGCCTCGGGCGCGGATCTAGACGCCAATGAGCGGGCCATGCTCGGGCGCCTGCCCAGGACGCCGCCGTAGTCTACGCGGAGCTCGAGAACGGCGATCTGCGGGCGCGGATCTCGAGCCTCGAACGGGGGCTGGCCGCTAGCGGCCCGCCGCGGGCTCCGCGTCCAAGGTCGAGGGCATAAGGCCTGATCGCCCCACGGCGCGAGTTCTAGCTCCCTTCGGCTGCGCGCTCGTTTCTTGTATGGTGTCCGCGTGCGCCTGGCGCTTGCATAAAGGGGACGGAGCCGGTGATCGGCAAGCGACATAACTGGGACGGCGAGCCTGACAGACTCAATCCGCTGAGATTCTTGCTTCTCCTCGCCTTTGTGGGTGGCATCGTCCTGCTGATTTGGTGGGCTCACGCCACCGGGCACATCAAGCATGTGGACAGCGTTCCGCCGCCGCCGACGGCGCCCGTGCAGCGATGATCGAAGGAGACGCCGCCGAGCCAGTTTAATTTGAAAGCAAGGATCGGAGTGCAAGGGGGTGAGGACGGGAGTATTTCAGGGTCAGTGACTGCAAGCCTGAAGGAACACGAGCATGACCCGCACCCTGCAAAAGCCGCTTCCGGCCTCCTCCCGCGATGACGCCCGCTGGGAGGCCGTGGTCGCGCGGGACGCCGCCTTCGACGGCGAGTTTTACTATTCGGTCGAGACAACCGGCGTTTATTGCCGGCCGTCCTGCGCCGCGCGGTTTGCCAAACGCTCTAATGTCCGCTTCCACGACACGAAGGCAGCTGCCGAGCGGGCGGGCTTTCGGCCCTGCAAACGCTGCAAGCCGGACCAGCCTTCCTTCGACCGGCAGCATGTGGAGAAAGTCGCCAAAGCGTGCCGCCTGATCGAGGCGATGGAAGAGGCGCCCAAGCTGGACGAATTGGCCGAGGCTGTGGGGCTCAGCCCCTATCATTTCCATCGGATCTTTAAGGCCGCTCTGGGCGTGACGCCGAAGGCCTATGCAACGGCTCACCGTAACAAGCGCGTGCGTGAGCAGCTTGGAAGGAGCGAGACCGTGACCGAGGCGATCTATGGGTCTGGCTTCAGCTCGAATGGACGTTTCTACGCCAATTCCTCGCAGCTTCTCGGCATGACACCGAGCGACTTTCGCTCCGGCGGCGTCAATCAAGCGATGCGGTTTGCCATTGGCGAATGCTCGCTCGGCTCCATTCTGGTCGCCGCGAGTGAGAAGGGTGTCTGCGCCATCCTGCTCGGCGACGATCCTGAGGCTCTGCTGCGCGAACTGCAAAACGTGTTTCCCCGCGCTGATTTGATCGGTGGCGATGCGGGTTTCGAGCAGCTTGCCGCCAAGGTGATAGGCTTCGTAGAAGGCCCCTCCATGGGTCTCGACCTTCCCTTGGATGTCCAGGGTACGGCATTTCAGCACCGCGTCTGGGACGCCTTGCGCCGCATCCCGGCCGGTTCCACGGCCAGCTATCGGGAGATTGCGCAAGCGATCGGCTCGCCCAAATCGGTGCGGGCCGTGGCGCGGGCCTGCGCCGCCAACCACCTCGCCGTAGCGATCCCCTGCCACCGCGTGGTGCGGACCGACGGGGCACTGTCCGGCTATCGCTGGGGCGTCGAGCGGAAGCGCGCGCTGCTCGACAAGGAGGCGCGCTACACCTCCCGCTGAGCGCTTCGCGCTGAGCTGATCACCCCTTGCCCTTGGTGCGGGTGTTGCCGTGGGGGGCGTTGCGCTCCAGGAACTCGATCATCAACCCGGCCACGTCGACGGCCGTCGCCTTCTCCAGGCCTTCGATGCCGGGCGAGGAGTTGAGCTCCATCACGAGCGGCCCGCCCTTGGAGCGAAGCATGTCGACGCCGCAGACATTGAGGCCGAGCGTCCGCGCGGCTTTCACCGCCATCACCCGCTCCTGCGGGGTGATGCGCACTTTCTCGCCCAAGCCGCCGCGATGCAGGTTGGAGCGAAACTCGCCCGGCGGTCCTCGTCGCTGCATCGCCGCCACCACGCGATCGCCGATGACGAGCGCGCGGATGTCGGTCGAGCTCGCCTCCTTGATGAATTGCTGCACCAGGATGTTGACCTTTGCCCCCTGGAACGCCTCGATCACCGACTTGGCAGACTTCACCGTCTCGCCGAGCACCACGCCGATCCCTTGCGTGCCTTCGAGCAGCTTGATCACCACCGGCGCGCCGCCCACGAGGTCGATGACGTCCTCGGCCTGTTTCGGGTCGTTGGTGTAGGCGGTGACGGGCAGCCCGATGCCGCGGCGGGCAAGCAGCTGCAGGCAGCGGAGCTTGTCGCGGCTGCGGCCGATAGCGACGGACTCGTTCATGGGGTAGACGCCCATCACCTCGAACTGGCGCAGCACGGCGAGACCGTAAAAGGTGATCGACGCGCCGATGCGCGGGATCACCGCGTCGAAATCTTCCAGCCGCCGCTTGCGGTAGTAGAGCATCGGCCGGCGCGAGGTAATGTTGATGGAGACACGGAGCGTGTTGAGCACCTCGATCTCATGGCCGCGCGCGCGCGCCGCCTCGCAGATGCGCCGATGGCTGTAGAGATGCGGATTGCGCGCGAGCAACGCGATCTTCATGGGCCTTCCCGTCCTTGGGGGATAAGGGTCTAGGGCAGAGCCTTGCTAGGCTCAAGCGCCGGCCGCGCCTGCCGGGGGTGAAGGCGGGGCGGCCGCTGGCCAGCCAGAAACGAGCGGCCTGGTTCGATCAGCGCCCGGCCTTCCAGCGCGGTGCGCCCGAGCAGCATGCGGAAGCCCATCTGATCGCGATTGGCGAGCGCGAGCTCGATGGGCCAGGAGCGGTCGCCAAGCATCAGGAGCGTCCGAATAATGAAGCGGCGCTCCACCTGGCCGCCGGAGTTGCGCACGGACCGCTCGTCGATTGTAGGGGCCTCGCATTTGATTTTCACCGCGTTGCCCCGCTGCATCGGATGCACCTCGAAGCGCACCCAAAGCGCGCCGCGTCGCCGGAAGGGCTCGATGGCGAAGGCGTGTAGCGCGCTGGTCCGTGCCCCGGTGTCGATCTTGGCCTTGATGGCGGCGACGCCGAGGTCGGCAAGCCGTACCCATTCGCGCCAGCCGACCCGCAACATCTCACTCGAGCTTAGGCGCCGGTCTGTCATGCCGCTTTAGAAACTCTCATCCACCAAAGACTCAATCTAAGGCGCGCAAGGCCGTTCTGCCAATGGGCTGCCTGCTGCTGCGGTTCGTTCGTCTTCACGCCGAGTCGAGGCTATAGTCGGGTTGCGGGTCGCGAGGAGGGAGCCATGGGCAAGAACCAGTGTTTTCGCGTGCGCGTAGAAGAGCATACCGCCGCAACCATCCTCTAATAATCCAGTAAATGGCTGAAATC
Source organism: Methyloceanibacter sp. (assembly GCA_049801475.1). Lineage (GTDB taxonomy): Bacteria > Pseudomonadota > Alphaproteobacteria > Rhizobiales > Methyloligellaceae > Methyloceanibacter. Next base: position 3,245 of record JBARKP010000033.1, on the reverse strand, counting down.
TACCCTGTTCATAGGAGCGTATTGCAGCATTGCCGCGCCTACAAGCGCGTGATATATGTTGCCCAGAGGTTGCCCAGAGGTTGCCCAAAGGAGCCACTGGTGATGCACAAGCGTCTCACGGATCGATCCTTAAAGTCTCTCAAGCCTGCTAGCCCAGGCTCTCGCTATGACGTTATGGACGCCGACGTGCGCGGCTTTGGCGTTCGTGTCTCGGATAAAGGCAAGCGCACATTTATTCTTGTCGGTCGCTACCCAGGAGCCGGGAAGGGACATCCCACCAGGAGGGCCATAGGAGAATATCCGTCTCTCTCACTTGAGGATGCGCGCAAGAAGGCACGGCTCTGGCGTCAGATCATTAAGGACGGACGAGACCCTGCGCTGGTCGAAAAGGAAGAGGCTGAGCAGAGGAGGCTCGGGGACTTAAAGAAGCAGAAAAATACTTTTGGGTCCGTCGCCGACGATTTCATCAAACTCCGCGTCAAAGGGCAGAGGACTGCCGCCGATACCCAGAGAACGATTCGCCGCGAGCTGATCGCCAGATGGGGCCATCGGCCCGTGACGGAGATCACCAAGGCCGACGTGATCGCAGCAGTCGAGGAGATCGCCGAACGTGCGCCCTACATGGCGCGCAACGCCCTTGGCCATATCCGCACGATCTTCGGATGGGCTATCGCTAGGGACATTTACGGGCTGGAAGCAAGCCCCACGGATAGACTTAAGCCTGCGGTACTGATCGGCAAGAAGGAGTCACGGCAGCGCACGCTTGACGACCACGAGCTGGCAGCGCTGTGGCACGCCACCGCAAAGATGGGTTACCCGTTTGGCGACCTGTATCGACTTCTGTTGCTCACTGGCGCGCGCAGGGACGAATGGGCTGGCGCAACATGGGGCGAGGTTGATCTTGACCGGCGTCTGCTAACCATCCCGCCAGAGCGCTTCAAGTCGAACGCCACGCACCTCATCCCGCTTAGTGGCGCTGTTTGCGAAATCCTCAAGGCACTGCCGCGCTTCCAAGGCGATTACATATTTAGCTGCACCTTCGGCGCGAGGCCGGTTGGTAACTTTGCCAAAGCCAAAGAGCGTCTGGATCGGCTAATGGCCGAGGAGCTAGGCAAAACGCCGCCGCCCTTCGTCATTCATGATCTGCGCCGCATTATGCGCACAAAACTGGCGTCCCTGCGCGTGTCTGACTTGGTGGCCGAAATGGTCATCGGTTATGGGCGCAAGGGAATTCAGCGCGTCTATGATCAGCATTCATACGAGCCCGAGATGCGCGAGGCTCTTGAACTGTGGGCCGCCAGGTTGCGCAGCATTGTCGAGCCGCCGCCCGAGAACGTGGTGGAGCTGGTCAACTAGCAGCCGCCAGGAAACGCCTCGAAGACCTCGAAACCATCGCAGATTGGCGAGAGGATCTCCTTCGGCGGATTCGTCAAAGGCAACTGATCTTCGAGCTTGTCACGATTGGCCGCGAACAGGACAGCCTCCGCGCCGAAGTCGAGACCTTTAAGCGCTGCTGTCGCGCCCTGGCGTGGCCAGCGAGGTCGGCGGCATGAACGCCGTTCCCCGAGCCGGACTGCACCTTACCCTGTACGGTGACATCGACGCGGCTCCCCGAAAGGACTGGCTCATCGCGAACCTCCTCGGCGCTGGCGAGCTGTCCTGTGTCGCCGCCGCGCCGGGGTCTGCTAAGTCCGTCATCGCCGGTGATATCGGCGGGAATATCTCCGCCGACCGCGAATGGTTTGGCCGTCACGTAGTATGCGCTGGTGTTCTCTATGTCGCCGCAGAACGCAGCGCACGAAGGGCTTGGGCTGGTACAGCTTCGACGATCACGGCGTTCACTTCATTGGCCTCGTCAACGTGCTCGACCTCAAGGCCGGCGGCCTTGGACGGCTCGGGCCCGACCAACTCGCCTGGCTCGCCGACGATATCAAGGACAAATCGGACTCCACGCCGATCGTCGTCCTCGGCCATATCCCGCTCTGGACGGTCTACGCCGATTGGGGCTGGGGCACCGACGACGGCTTGCAGGCGCTCAACCTGCTGAAGCGGTTCGGCTCGGTCACGGTGCTGAACGGCCACATTCACCAGATCGTGCAGAAGGTCGAAGGCAACATGACCTTCCACACCGCACGCTCCACTGGGTTCCCGCAGCCCGCTCCCGGGACTGCGCCATCGCCCGGACCGATGACGGTGCCGGCCGAGCAGCTCCGCTCGTTGCTCGGGATCGCGAGTGTCGAGGTGCGGACCGGCGACAGGCCGCTCGCCATTACCGATACGCCGCTTGCCGGCTGATCTTGTCTCCGGGACAGAAGACATGACCAAAAGACCTTCACACAACGCGCCCCCGCGCTAGACCCGAGCAGGCGGGGTTCGCGCTCTGCTGTTGACCTTGGCAGGTCTTGCAGCAATTCTCGGATTGGGCTTGGTTACAAGCGGCGGCCGGGCACTGGCCGACGACGAGACCATAAAGATCGCAAACTTCACCTTCGACCCGCCAACCTTGACGGTCAAGGCCGGCACCACGGTGACCTGGGTCAATGCTGACGACATCCCGCATTTGGTGACGGAAAAGGACGGCAAGTTCCACTCAAGCGCCCTCGATACCAATGACAAGTTTTCGCAGACGTTCTCGATGGCAGGTACGGTCGAGTATTTCTGCGCAATCCATCCGAAAATGACGGGAAAGATCGTCGTCACGCCTTGAAAAGCGCTAGACAAGCGAAGGAGTAGCTTCGACCGGCTTGAATGTGGACTCATAGAAGTAAAGCCACAGGTCTGGTTTGATCTTAAGAAATTCCGTCGGGTTGGTGCCTTCGGGCCTCGCTTCGTCCATCGTGCCCCTTGGCGCTGATGCCGGACGATAAAAGCCGTGCGCGACGCGCTGGTCGCATTGAAATCAGCAGCTGCCTAACGCCGCAAGATCATGGAGCCCTCATAGTCGGTGCCAAGGCCGGACGTGACCACGGGCGAGCTTCCAGGCTCGAGAAGAACTCTGCTCGGCTAGCTAGAGCAAGTTCAGGTTTTTCCGATTCCTGGAGGGATTCCCAAATCGCGCGAACAGTGCGAGTCCTCTGTTCCTTTGGGGATAGAGGGCGACCATGGCGCGCGCTTACAGCCAGGATTTGCGTGATCGGGTGATCGAGGCGGCGCTCGGCGGGATGCCGGCCCGGCGAGCGGCGACCCAATTCGAGATCGGGATCGCCACGGCGATTGTGTGGGTGCGCCGGGCGCGCGCGAGCGGT
>JBARKP010000032.1:0-19565 GCA_049801475.1 Methyloceanibacter sp. | reverse complement strand
GTTGGGGACTCATTCAAAGCCACTGACACATGATGGCGGCGAGTGCGAGTCCTGAGAGGTAGTTTTGGGCGTGGCGATCATATCGGGTTGCGATGCGTCGCCAGTTTTTCAACTTGCAGAACATGCGCTCGATGACATTGCGGCGCCGATAGGTCTTTTGATCGAGGGGGTATGGGATCCGTCGGGTGGCGGTTGATGGGATAACAGCCTTGATCTTTCGTCGCTTGAGCCAGTTACGAAAACTGTCGGCATCATAGGCCTTATTGGCAAGCAAGCGTTTGGGCTTGTCCACGGCGCCCAGGAGCGGAATGGCCATGGTGATGTCGGCGACGTTGCCGGGCGTCAGGGCGAAGGCGACCGGTCGGCCACGATCATCGGCCAAAGCATGGATTTTGCTCGTTCTTCCGCCGCGCGAGCGCCCAATCGCTTCCGCATACTCCCCCTTTTTGAGCCAGCGGCCGAGCGGTGCGCTTTGACGTGACTGGTATCGATGCAAAGCTCTTCAGGCACTGGTCCTGCCGCCGCCATCTTCTCGAAGATCCGCTGCCAGATACGGCGCTTCGACCACCTGTTGTAGCGGTTATAGATCGTTGTGTACGGTCCATACTTCGAGGGGCAATCGCGCCAGCGGCATCCGGTCTTAAGGACATGCAGGATGCCACTGATCACCCGACGGTCGTCTACTCGCGGCTTGCCAGGCTTGCCGCGCGGAAGATGGGGCTCGATCGCTGCCCAGGCGTCATTCGACAACCAGAACAAATGCGTCATAGCTGGCCTCCTTGTCAGTTAGACTCAATGAAGGCCGCGATTCGCCCAAATATTCAACTTGCTGTATGAGTTCTCAACCTAGGCCGTGTACTCATAAACGCGCAGCCACAGACGGATTGAAGCAAGCTTGATGAAGGCAAGGTAGTTGGCTGCGAGCTTGTCGTAGCGGGTGGCGATACGCCGACACTGCTTGATCTTGTTGAAGAACCGCTCGACCAAGTTACGAGCTCGGTAGAGGTAAGGGCTGAAGCAGCCTGGCCGACGCATTCTCGACGACCATGAGCACGGCTCCGCCCCATTCGATGTGGCTCTCCGGGTCCAGCCAATCCTTGGAGACGTTCACGAATTGCGCGTCGATTGCAATCAGCTTCTCAGTAGCGCCGCGCTTGTTCCAGAAGGTTGCCCACTGATTGCTGTGAGCACTGTCGAGAAATTTCGTGAGCTCGTCTGTGCCCCATCCGGGGGGCGCCTTCGAGGGCGGCGTGGATGTGGACATCACGCGCGCTCGGCCAAGCTCAGCACATGCCGCCCCCACAGCTCGAGCGCTGCCGCCTTCTCGGGCGCGTAAACGGCCCTGTTGTAGACGCTGGCGACGCCAGCCTTGTGCCCAGAGATGTGGTTCAGCACGGCCTCGATGATGTGAGGATGCACGCCGAGCTCAGCCATGCCCGTAGCAACGGTCCTGCGTAGATCGTGCAGGCGCCAGGGCGCCATGTCATTGAGCTTGGCATCAAGTGTCGCCTTGGACCTGGACCAGCCTTGAAATCCACCGACCCCCGCACCGAAGACGAGCTCGCGGCTGTCGCGTTGCGGAAGGCTGCTCAGAAACCCATAAGCGGCCTGTGAGAGGGGTATGTCGTGCGGCCGGTGGTTCTTCGTGCGCTCGGCCGCTAAGGCAATTCTCCGACTTTTAAAATCAATCTCAGAATGGCGTAGGCCGGCGATCTCCTCTCGCCGCGATCCGGTGAGGATCAACAGTTTGACGATGTGCCCATAGTTAGTCTCAGGGAGCGCACGCCAAATGGTTGTCAGCTCTTCGTCAGAGAGGACACGCTCACGCGGTCTCGTCTCGGCCGATTTGTTTGTGCCGATCACCGGATTAACGTCGCAGAGCCCTTCGCGGATGGCCCACGCAAACAAGGCCGAAAGTGCCGCCCGAGCGCGATCTGCCGACACAGGTCCGCTGGTTTCTGCAATGGTGGCGAGCCTAGAGGCAATCTCGGCGCGCCCAATTTTGTCGAGCTTGAGCCCATGCAGGTAAAGCTTCGTCCCAGCATAGCTGCTCGGCCGTAGGCGTTTGGCTTGGCGGGTCAGGAACCGCTCGGCGACAGCCCTAAACGTCTCTGAGGCCGTGACCCTGGCCATGGCCTTATCACCTTGAGGGTCTTCGCCGAGATGCACCTCGGCGAGGACATCTCGGGCATGTGCGCGCGCCTGAGCAAGACTGAGCTCCCTGACGGAGCCGAGCGTCATGCGCCGTTGCTTTGCACCGATCTTGTATTGAACGATAAAGCCGCGGGCCCCGCCGGCGCGCAGCCGCAATCCAAAGCCGGGGAGCTCGTCGTCGAAAAAGATGGCTTCGGCCTTGCCGCGCGCGAGCGAGAGTTTGGGAATGCTGGACTGGTGAAGTTTCACTGGAAAATGTCCCTGGGAAGACGGTGGGAAGATGCCTTCTGCTGCATCTTGCCTATTCCTGCGTCCGTTTTACAGAGGTTCTTGGCTTATTTCCAGGGAGTTAGAGCCTAGCGTGCATCCTTGTGCATCCGCCTGCTGTCTAATGCCTCCTTTCTGTGGATCAAGAGGTCGGTGGTTCGATCCCCCCAGCGGTACGAGTTCCATCAAAGACTTAGGTGCTTGGCCCAGCGACGGTACGGGAAAAAGGTAGCAGAAAAGGTAGCGCCAGACGGCCGCAGGAAGCCGCTGGCAGGCGGAAGGCGGTTCGGGACGGGCGCGCCAGCGGGCCTCCTAGAGGGGCCATACGAATCCGAGTTCATCGAGCTGCGACTTGCGCTCTGGGGACTAGCGGAGGATTCCCCCCGCGGCCACAGGCAGCATTAGGACGTCCTGTTCCACCGCCCCGCCATGACTGGTAGAACGCGTCATGGCTCCCCGCATCCTCTACGTCGTCACCGAGGACTGGTATTTCTTGTCGCACCGGCTGCCGATGGCCCGCGCGGCGAGACTGGCAGGCTACGAAGTCCATGTGGCCACGCGCCTGAACAGCGGCAAAGCAGCGATCGAGGCGGAGGGCTTCACGCTCCACGCGCTGTCCTGGCGCCGGGGCAGCCTCTCGCCGCTGCACGGCATCGCCGGCGTGGCGGAGGTTCGAAAGCTGCTGCGCACGCTCAAGCCGGACATCCTCCATAATGTGTCGCTGAAGCCCGTGTTGCTTGGGTCCGCGGCGAGCCTTGGCCTCTCCTCCATCGCCGTCGTCAATAGCCTGACCGGGCTCGGCACCCTGTTCATTGGAAATCATCGCTCGCGCGGGCTCGCGCGTCCCGTCGTGCGTCTTTCGCTGAAATTCCTGCTCAAGCGCCCAAACAACCGCACAATCGTGCAGAACCCGGACGACCGCCGCTTCGTCCTGGAGCTCGGCGTCCCGGAGGCGAGCGTCGTGACCATCCCGGGCTCGGGCGTCGACACTGGGCATTTCACGCCGCTGCCGGAGCCGCCGCCGCCGGTCACCGCCGCCTATGTGGGCCGCATGCTCGCCGACAAGGGCGTGCTGACGCTTATTCAGGCGTTCTCGCTCGCGACCTCGCGCGGAGTTCCGCTCCAGCTTTTGCTCGCCGGCGATACCGACAAGGAGAATCCGGGCTCGCTCGCCCCAGAACAGCTCAGGGAGTTTGCATCCGCCTTCGGCATTCATTGGCTTGGCTACGTCACCGATATCCGCGAGGTTTGGGCACGCGCCCATTTCGCGTTGCTCGCCTCCCGTCGCGAAGGGCTGCCGAAGAGCCTGCTCGAGGCCGCGGCTTGCGGCCGGCCGATGGTGGCGACCAATACGCCTGGCTGCCGCGAGATTGCGATCGAAGGGCAGACGGCACTGACCGTCCCGGTCGACGACGCGCCGGCTCTCGCCGACGCCATGGTGCGGCTCGCCGGCGATGCGCCCATGCGGGAGGCTTTCGGCAAGAAGGCGCGGGCGCTCGTGGAAGCCAAGTTTTCGGCCGACGCCATCGGCCGCCAGACGGTGGAACTCTATCAGTCCTTGAAGCCGACTTAGCCCGGCGGAGGGGCCCCGTTGTCGTCAGAGGCACGCATCATCTTGGCGATGCCGTCCGGCGTCTTTACGCGAGGCGCCCAGCCGATGCCTCTGAGCTTGGCGGCATCGATGACGAAGCTGCCCGACAGCCGCTCCCACTCGGATTCCTTGCCGAAGGTAGCTATCAGGCGCTTCACGGCTTTGGCCGGCACGCGCACTAGATGCGGAGACCGCCCAAGCCCCCGGCGCATGGCGGCGACGAGCTCGGCCACGCTGATCGGCTCCGTGTCGGCGGCAAGGTAGGTCTCGCCTTCCGCCTCCGCGGACGTGAGCACGAGCGCGATCGCCGAGGCGAGATTCTCCAGCGCGAGCAGCGAGCGCCGGTTGTCGAGGGCGCCGAAGGGTAGCGGCATCGGCGTTTGGGCAAGCGTGGCGAGGCTCGCGATATTGCCTTTGACGCCTCTGCCATAGACTACGGCGGGGCGGAGCACGGTAAAGCCCACGCCGCTGTCCTTGAGCAAGCGCTCGGCCTCGATCTTGGAGCGGCCGTAAGGATCCGTGGGCTGCGGCGCGTCGTGCTCGGTGATCACATGGTCCGCAGCGAGCCCCGCTTGCGCCCGCACCGAAGAGATCAGCACGAAACGCTCGATACTGTCGCGCGCCGCTTGCGCGAGCTCGCCTACGGCCTCCGCATTGACACGCCGGTAAAGATCGTCCGGCAGCGTGCCCGGTCCATGCGCGATGCCGGCAAGGTGCAGGACATGGTTGACGCCCTTTACGAGGGGCGACCAGTCCGCCGGACGGGCGAGGTCGGGCATGGCCACGCGCTCCGCGCCTGCTATTGCCGATGCGGAGGTTGGATCGCGCGAAGCGGCGCGGACCTGCCAGCCCGCTTTGGCGAGCGTGCCAACGATGTGCCTGCCGATGAAGCCCGACGCTCCGGTGACGAGGACCGTCCGCATCACTTGTGACCGCGTCACTTGGCACCTCGCGCCAACAGATAAAGTGTGCGCGCCGTCGCAAGAGCGCCGAGTATGAGCAGAAGCATGTCGGCGAATGCCGAGCGCGCGATCACCGCGGCGATCGCCAAAATGGCCAGCAGCAGGCCGAGCAGAAAGACCCGCGCCGTCACCTGCGGCGCGGTCATGCCATTGATGATGGCGCGCTGGTAAAAATGCGAGCGATGCCCGCTGAAAATCGGCTCGCGGTTGAAGGCCCTGCGGAGCAGCGTGATCGTCGCGTCGGCGAGTGTGTAGAGCGAAAGCAGCAGCGCCGCCGCAAGCTCGGTGCCTGCCACGAAGATCAACATGAAGGCGAGCAGGAGCCCGATCGGCAAGCTGCCGGCGTCGCCGAGAAACACTTGCGCGGGGTGCTTGTTGAAAAGGGCGAAGCCAAGCATGCCCCCCAGCAGCGCGAGGGCCAGAAATCCGACGCCCGCGGGAACGGCGCCCAAGACCTGAAGCACGGCCACCCCGAGCGTCATCGGCACGACTTGGGCCGCGGTGATCCAGTCAAGCCCGTCGAGGAAGTTCACGGCGTTGACGAACCAGACGGTGCCAAGCACGAGCAGCGCTCGTTCGACGAGGACGGGGAGGATGTCGGGAAAGAGACGCAAGCTCTCCGGAAGACTGAAGACCATGACGAGAGCGGCGAGCATCTGCCCGGCGAATCGCCACGAGACGGGGAGCGCGCGGGCGTCGTCGGCAAGGCCAAGCACCGTCAAGCCGAGAGCGGCGGCGAGCACCGGGACGAGAGACCGGGCGCTTTCTGTCGGCGTCCAGAACAGCCAAGCCGCCGCAAAGATGATGAGCAGCGCAAGGATGACGGCGACCCCTGCACCCTGCGGTGTGGCGGTCCCGTGCGATGAGCGCGCATTCGGATGGGCTAGGAGATAGCGGACGAGCACCGACTTCAGGATGAGGATCAGTCCGCCAGCAAGCGCTGCGGCCGCTGCCACCACGACAATTGCAAGCGCGATCTCACCCTGTTGCATCGCCTCAATGCAGCGTGCGCGAGACCGGCTGCCAGTCGTCTTTGAGCGCCGCCGGGCGTCCGGTGCTTCCCGGCGTATAGCCCTCGACAGTCGCGCGCAACAGGTCTTGCAGCTCCGCCTCGTCGTGCTTCTGGATCGCGTCGTCGAGACGCTCCAGCGCCGCAACGAGATCTGCGTAAGGCAAGACCGGCTCTGAGTTCTTGAAGATGCGCGGGTGGCTCGTGCCGGTCGTGTTCTCGCCAATCAAGAGCTCCTCGTAGAGCTTCTCGCCGCGCCTCAAGCCGACATATTCGATGGCGATGTCGCCTTCGGAGGAGGCGTTGTCGTCGCGCACATCGAGACCCGAAAGACGGATCATGGTGCGAGCGAGGTCGTCGATCTTCACCGGCGTCCCCATGTCGAGCACGAAGACCTCGCCGCCGCTCGCCATGGCTCCGGCCTGGATGACAAGCTGGGCGGCCTCGGGGATGGACATGAAGTAGCGGATTATCTCCGGGTGGGTGACGGTCACGGGGCCGCCCGCTTGGATCTGGTTGCGGAAGCGCCGCACCACCGAGCCCGATGAATCGAGTACGTTGCCGAAACGCACCATGGTGAAGATCGTGGGCGCCCCGCGCGGCTCGGCCAGCGCCTGCAGGATCAATTCGGCCAGCCGCTTGCTTGCGCCCATGACATTGGTTGGGCGCACCGCCTTGTCGCTCGACACGAGGACGAAGCGCTCCACGCCGAGCTCCTTGGCGGTCTCGGCCAGCGCGAGCGTGCCGAAGGTATTGTTCTGCACGCCGGCAAAGGGGTTCATCTCGACGAGGGGGACGTGCTTATAGGCGGCCGCGTGGTAGATCACCTCGACGCCGAAGGCGTGGATGGTCCGGGCGACGAGCCTGCGGTCGAGCACCGAGCCGAGCACCGGAACGATCTTGGTGTCTCCTGTACTCGCGGCGTCCGCCTCTTTCGACCTTCGCCGCTGAGCCTCCTCGATCTCCATCTCGATCTCGTAAAGGGCGACCTCCGACAGCTCGAACAGGATCAGCGCCTTCGGTCCAAGCAGCAGGAGCTGGCGGGTGAGCTCCGATCCGATCGAGCCCCCGGCGCCGGTGATCATGACCACCTTGTCGCGCACATGGGCGGTCAGGAGCTCAAGCTCGGGCGCGACCGGATCGCGTCCAAGCAGGTCCTCAACCTCGATCGGTCGGAGATCGCTTACCTCGACATGACCGGAGGCGATCTCCTCCAGCGCGGGCAGGGTCTTCACCACAACGGGGAAGGGCTCCAGTGCCCGGATCGCGACGCGGCGCTCACTGCGGAGCGCGGACGGCATGGCGAGCAGCACCTCCTTGACGTTCTCGGTGGTGATCACCTTGCCGATCTTTGCCGGCCGGAGCACCTTGACGCCGTGTACTACCTGGCCCTCGAGAGAGGGATCGTTGTCGATGAAGGCGACCATGTTGTATTGGCCGGTTTCGTTCAGGGCGCGGAGCAGCTGAATGCCGGTGGTGCCCGCCCCGTAGATAATGACGTTCTTGCGCTCGTCGAAGCTGACCGCCTTGTGCTGCGGCGCAGCCCTAAGCAGCAAAGAGGCCGCCCATTGCCGGCTCAGGCGAATGAGGCCCGCGGCGATCAGGCCATAGATCACCACTACCGAGCGCGGATGGCCCTTGATGCCCGACATGAGAACGAGCAGCGCCCAAACGAGCACGGCAATGATCACCGCGACATAGATACGCGTGGTGCCTTCCGGCCCGATGAAGCGGGTCACGAGCTTGTAGAGACCGCGCAAATGGAAGGTGATGACGCCGATGATGGGCGCCGCGGCCATCAACACCACCATGCCGAAGGATTCCGGCACATAGAGCTGGCTCAGGCGCAGCGAGTAGGCGGCCCAAAGCGCGATCGAGAGCATCACAATGTCGTTGACGATCAGGAGGATTCGCTTGAACCAGCGAGGCCGCTCGATGAGCCAGACGGCTGAACGCATTGAAGGGCCACCCGACCCGGTCCCTTTGACGGGACCCCTGGAAGTTTTTGGCGGTAACGCTTTGAATAAGAGTGCGCCACACCATAGCCGATGGTCGGCGCGAACGGAAGCAATCGCCAATCCGTCCTTAACATCGGAGACCCTGCAAAAAAAGGCCGCGTTGCGACGCCCCTCTAACCCAGCACCACCACATGCAGGCGCTTCGGCCCGTGGGCGCCCCTGACGATCGTCTGCTCGATATCGGCGGTGCGCGAGGGGCCGCTGATCATGTTGACAGTCCGCGGCAGCGTGCCAGCGCCGTAGAGCGCGCGCAGCCGGTCGAAGGCCTCCTCGTAGCAGCCGACGACATCGCCAGCGCGGATCAGGATGGTGTGGGTCTCGGGGAGGAAGGCGAGCGTCGTCGGATTGTCGGCTCCGGAGACGAGAAACAAGGTGCCGGTTTCGGCCGCCGCGGCCACGGCCCGCGACAGCGCTGCCCGGTCCTGAGGCTGGGCAACACCGAAATGCCGCTCCAACTCCAGTGCCGCTTCCCAGGGCAGCGCCCGAAGCAGCGGATCGTTGCCCATACGGAGGTGAGGAGGCAGTTCATGGGTGCGGAGATCGTCGGTGATGGCCCCGACTGCAGCCTCCGGCGTCGCTGCGCGCGTCATCTGGGCCCCTTGGCTTGCAAGCATCGCTTGCAGCAATTCGATGCACGCCTCGTGGTTCTGCAACGCACGCGCCGGAATGGTTCCACGCGGGTGACGCCGGAGCCGGTCCGCGACGGTGGCCTCGCGTGCGCTGTCGGCGCCCATCACACCAAGCGCGACGCGAATATGCGACAGCACGGTGGCGCGGGCCTGATCGGGTGCGTTCATCGGTCCGTGCTCCTCGTCTTTTCGGCATACAACTCCTGGAACGTCTTGCCCTCCGGCGCAGGCAGGTCGCGGGTTCCCGTCCAGGCTCCCGCGAAGGGAAATGAGCGGAAGCGCCCTTGGGCGCCCGCCAGCCGCGCAAGGAGAGGCACGACGGCCCGGCCAAGCGCGTGGTAGAGGCGCGGGCGCCTAGCGGCGAAGGCCCAAAGCTTCAAGGCAAGACGCTGCGCCGGCGGCGGGTCGCCGCGCTCGAAATCGCGCTCCCGCCATTTCCGCATGAGCGAGGGCAACGGGATCGCCATGGGGCAGACCTCCTCGCAGCGGCCGCAAAAGCTCGAAGCGTTGGGCAGGTCTCGCGCATGATCGATGCCGGCAAGCGCGGGCGTCAGCACGGCGCCCATGGGCCCCGGATAGAGCGAGCCGTAAGCATGCCCGCCGATGGCGCCGTAGACCGGACAATGGTTGAGACAGGCCCCGCAGCGAATGCAGCGAAGCATGTCCCTGAACGCGCTTCCGAGCATTTCGCCGCGGCTATTGTCGAGCAACACGACGTGATAGTGGCGCGGCCCGTCCGGGTCGCCGTCGCGGGCGGGACCCGTGGCGAACGTAGTGTAACTCGTGATCTCCTGGCCCGTACCGGAGCGGGCGAGCAGGCGCAGGATGGTGCAGGCGTCCTCGAGCGTCGGCACGATCTTCTCGATCGAGGCGATGACGATGTGCATGCGCGGCAGGGTCTCGGTCAGGTCGCCGTTCCCCTCATTGGTCACGATGATCGACGATCCCGTCTCGGCGACGAGGAGGTTGGCGCCGGTGATGCCGACGTCCGCCGCGAGAAACTTCTCGCGCAGCACGGCGCGGGCCTCGGCCACGAGGTCTTGCACCCTGCCAAGGGGGCGCCCTTGTGGCAGGCCGCGATGGGCGCGGGCGAAATCCTCCGCTATCTCCTCCTTGTTGAGGTGGATCACCGGAGCGATGAGGTGGCTTGGGCTCTCGCCTCTGATCTGGATGATGTGCTCGCCAAGGTCGGTTTCCGCCACCTCAAGCCCTGCGGCTTCAAGGTGGGGATTGAGGCCAATCTCCTCGGACACCATGGACTTCCCCTTGGTAACGAGGCGAGCGCCAGCGTCGCGGCAGAGTCGAAGCACAATGGCGCGAGCGTCCGCAGCGGTCGGCGCGAAATGCACCTGGCCGCCGCTCTCCATCACCTTGCGCTCATAGGCTTCGAGATAGAGATCGAGATGCGCAAGCGTATGGTCCTTGAGCGCACGGGCCTCGTCGCGGAGCGTGTCGAACTCCGGCAGCTTCGATCGCGCCAGCGCACGCTTGACGATGAAGCCGCGTTTGATGTTGCCGAGCGCGCGTTGCAGCTTTGCATCGGCCAGTGCCAGTGCGGCGCCTTCCTTGAAGGCTTGAGGTGAAGCGTCCTCCGAAGTAACTGACACTGGGCTCACCCAATTTTCCGGGCTTGGCCGATGGCCGGAGCCTCGGTCATGCCTGCAAGCACCTCGGCCACGTGGCGGCATTCGATCGCTCGACCTTCGCGGGCGAGCTTGCCGGCAATGTGCAGGAGACAGCCGAGATCGCCGGCGAGCACGCAAGCCGCGCTGGACCTTACGATATTGCGGGCCTTGGCCTCGACGATGGCATTGGCAATGTCGGGATATTTCACGGAGAACGCGCCGCCGAAGCCGCAGCACACCTCGGTCTCCTCCATCTCGGTCAACGTGAGGCCGCCTACGCTTGCCAAGAGAAGCCTCGGGGCGTCGCGCACCTTGAGCTCACGCAGGCTCGAGCAGGAATCGTGATAGGTGACATGAGCGGAGAAGCGGGACTCCACCGCTGCGACCCCAAGCACCTCGACAAGGAAGCTCGTAAGCTCGAAGCTCTTGGCAGCAAGCGCGCGCGCCCGAGGGGCAAGAGCGGGATCGTCCGCCAAGAGGTCCGGGTAATGCAGCTTGAGCATGGCGGCGCAAGAGCCCGACGGGGCAACGACGTAGTCGAAGCGCTCGAAGGTCTCGATCATTTGGCGCGCAATCGCCTTGGCGTCGGCGCGGTCGCCGGAATTATAGGCGGGCTGGCCGCAACAGGTCTGGCTCTCCGGCACCTCGACCTTGGTGCCGGCGTCTTCGAGCAGCTTGATCGCAGCAAAGCCGACGCTTGGCCGGAACAGGTCGACGAGGCAGGTGACGAAGAGACCCACCAGGGGACGTTCCCAAGTTGCGGCTGCTTCTCTCGTCATCACGCCCTTCACGCGTAAGGCTCAATGGGTGGCGGGGGAGGGAGTCTCCGATGTAGCATCGGCAGAGTGGAGTAACCAGGGACAGGGAGGAAGGGCGTGCTAGGGAAGGGCCAAGCCGCAGGTCTTGCCGCTTTTTTGCTGATCGGGCTGCTTTTAACGCCGGGCGTCTCGGCGGAGCCTTTGCGTCTCGTGATGCCCGTCGTCTACGGGACGCATCTGCCGGGGCTTGGCGAACCGGCGTCGAGACTTGCCAAGCTCGTCAAGCAGCTCTCCGGGGGCACGCTTGAGCTCGACCTGAAGCAGCCGGGGGAGGGCACTCAGCCGCAAGAGATTCTCGACAAGGTCTCGCGTGGCAAGGTGGATGCGGGTTTCTCCACGGCGAGTTTCTGGGCGGCGAAGATCCCGGCTGCGGCGCTGTTCGCGGGCTTCCCCTTCGGGCCCGACGCCAAGGGGTACGTCGAATGGTTCTTCGGCGGCAACGGGCGCAAGCTTTACCAGGAGCTCTACGACCAGGCTGGGTTGCACGTCCACGTCATCCCTTGCGCCTTCGGCGGCGCCGAGACCTCCGGCTGGTTTGCCAAGGAGATCCACGGACCGGACAACATCAAGGGATTGCGCATGCGCATCTTCGGACTTGGCGGCCGCGTCATGTCTAAGCTTGGCGCGACCACCGTGCTTGTCCCCGGCGGGACGCTCGCCGCTTCCTTCGACAAGCACGAGATCGATGCGGCCGAGTTCCTCACCCCCGCGGTCGATGAGCGCCAGGGTCTGCAGGACCACGTCAAGCTGATCTATGTGCCGGGCTGGCACCAGCCCGAGACGGTGCTCGAGTTCTTGGTCAATCAGGATCGATGGAGCACGCTCAACGATCAACAGCAGGTGCTGATCGAGACGGCCTGTCAGGCGACCCTGCTGGCGACCCTCGCCGAAAGCCCCCGCATGCAGACACAAGCCCTTGCCGAGCTTGCCGCCAAGGGAGTTCGCATCGAGACCTGGCCTGACGAGATGCTTAAAGCCTTCCGCACTGCGTGGGATGCAGTGGCGAAGGAGGAAGGCGACCGCGACGCCTTCTTCAGGGCGGTTCTGGACGACCTCGACAGCTTCCGGGCTCCAAGACCAAGCCCCTCCGAGCCGTCCTTGCCTCCTATGCCGGCCGCCGCTCGGGCGCTATCCGCAACTCCTGCGCCATCCGCCGCGTCATCGACGCCTTGAGGCTAGGAACGGCTCCACTCGCGGTCCGGTTTTCCGGCCGCGAGTGGGCTGATGCGAGAAATCGCGAACGGCTTATTGCGAGAATGTCTTCAAATAGGCGACGATGTCGGCCCGCTCATTAGCGTCGGGAATTCCCGGAAACGCCAGTGCCATCGTCGAGTCCGGGATCATCGCCTTGGGATCGGCGATCCATTTGTCGAGATTCTCTTCGGTCCAAACCCAGCCCGACTCGCCGAGCTTCTTCAATCCAGCGGAATACAGGCTGTAGTCCGCGATGCTAGCAGCCTTGCGCCCTACAATGCCGTTCAGTTCCGGTCCAATGAGGGTCTTGGCACCAGGACCGACCTGATGACAGAGTCCGCATGATTGCGGTTTCGCGAATGCTTCCTTGCCCTTGGCGGCGTCACCCCCGGCAAAGGCGGATCCGCCTAGAGCTAGGACCGCCGCTGCACAGACCGCTATACTTAGCATGTTCCTCATTCTCGTTCCTCCCTTCCGACTGTCGTTACAGAGTTCTCGAGGGCCCCTGTTTGGATGATGACTGCGAGAGTTCTCCTTGCTCCCGATTGGTGCGAAACTCTAACAGAAGCCCCAATGTCCCGGGAAGTGACGAGGTGTGGCATCGTAACCCGGAGCAGGCTTGAGAAGTTCCAATTCGCGCCAGGCGACGGTCCCGGAGGCGAGGGCATATTGCCCGCGAAGGTCCCGTGTGCGAAACAACAACCGAGCTGACGGGACCTATTTCCAAGAGCGGTTGGGCGGACCGCGGGGTTCCTTGGAGCCACCATGTCTCTACTCACTCTTCCCAAGCCCGATGCCGCGATCCTCGGCCGGCGGGACGACATCATCCGGCAGTTGAAGAAACTCGTGCCCAACGCGATCCTGATCGTCGATGAGGAAGGGCGGCGCACCTTCGAGAGCGATGCGCTTACCGCCTATCGCTGCATGCCGCTCGTCGTCATTCTCCCGGACAGCACCGAGGACGTAAGCAAGGTGCTCCGCTTCTGCCATGACAATAAGATCAAGGTGGTCCCACGCGGCGCCGGGACCTCGCTGTCGGGCGGCGCTTTGCCGCTCGAAGACGCGATTGTGCTCGGCATCTCGCGCATGAGGCGCGTGCTCGCCATCGATGAGACCAACCGCGTGGCCCGCGTCGAGACCGGCATCACCAATATCGCCATCTCCAATGCCGCCGCGGTGCATGGCTTCTTCTATGCCCCCGATCCGTCGAGCCAACTCGCCTGCACGCTCGCCGGCAATATCGCCACGAATTCGGGCGGCGCTCATTGCTTGAAGTATGGCGTTACCACCAACAATCTGCTTGCGCTCCGCATCGTGCTCATGAACGGCGAGATCGTCGACATCGGCGGCGACTACCTCGATGCCCCGGGCTACGATTTCCTTGGCTTGATCGTGGGCTCGGAAGGCCAGTTCGGTGTCGTCACCGAAGCTACCGTCCGTTTGCTCAAGGCACCGGAGGGCGCTCGGCCGATGCTGCTGGGATTTGACTCCTCGGAAGCCGCTGGCGCCTGCGTCGCGGGCATCATCGCGGCCGGCATTATCCCGGTGGCGATCGAATTCATGGACAAGCCGGCGATCCAAGTCTGCGAGAACTTCGCGGGCGCCGGCTACCCCCTCGACGTGGAAGCGCTCCTCATCGTCGAGCTTGAAGGCTCCGACGACGAGATCGACGCCCTGCTCGAGACCATCACTGAGATTGCGGAACGCTTCGCTCCGCGCGTCATGCGGGCGAGCCGCAGCGCCGAAGAGAGCGCATTGATCTGGAAGGGACGCAAGGCAGCCTTTGGCGCCATCGGCCAGCTGTCAGACTACTATTGCATGGATGGCGTGATACCACTTTTGAAATTGCCGGAGGCTCTTACCGAGGTCGCCGAGATCTGCCGGCGCTATCGCTTCCGCGTCGCCAACATCTTCCATGCTGGGGACGGCAATCTGCACCCCCTGATCCTCTACAATGCGAACGACCGGGCCGAGCTCGAGCGGGCCGAGCTCTGCGGGGCTGAGATCCTAAAGCTTTGCGTCAGGCTCGGCGGCTGCCTGACCGGCGAGCACGGTGTTGGCATCGAGAAACGCGAGCTGATGCGCGTGCAGTTTTCGGCGGCGGACCTCGCTCAGCAGATGCGGGTAAAGAGCGCGTTCGATCCGGATTGGCTGCTCAATCCCGCCAAAGTGTTTCCTCTGGAAGGGCGGGAGCGCCAGTGACCGGAAACTTACGGCTCGGCTTCCATGCGCCTCAGACCGCGGGGGAGGTTTCCGACCTGCTGGCCGAAGCCGCGCACGCGAAAATCCCCATCGAGGTGAGGGGGCGTGGCTCCATGCACGAGGTGGGACGGCTAGTGCAAACGGGCTCGGTGGTAAGCACCGAGCGTCTGGTCGGCATTTCGCTCTACGAGCCGACCGAGCTCGTTTTGTCGGCGGCCGCCGGCACGCCCGTGGCGGAGGTCGAGGCCGTGCTCGCTGAGCGCGGCCAGCAGCTCGCTTTCGAGCCGATCGATCTTGGGCCGGCCTTAGGCAGCGCCCCGGGGCAGGCCTCGGTCGGTGGCGTGTTCGCGACCAACCTTTCCGGCAGCCGCCGCATCCTGGCCGGCGCCGCGCGCGACCACCTGCTCGGGGTGAGTTGCGTTAACGGCTGGGGCGAGACCTTCAAGGCCGGCGGCCGCGTAATGAAAAACGTCACCGGCTACGATCTCTGCAAGGCGGTTGCGGGGTCCTGGGGGACGCTTGCGGTCATGACCGAAGTCACCATGAAAGTGCTACCTACGCCGGCGGAGACCCGCACGCTGCTGTGCTTCGGCCTTCCCGATCAGGCCGCCGTCGAGGCGATGTGTTTGTGTGTCGGGACCCCCTTCGAAGTCTCTGGCACCGTGCATGTGCAGGCGCCGCTCGCAAAGGGGCTTTCCGACCCGGACATCGCCAAGGCCGGAGTGGCGGTGACGGCCATTCGGTTGGAGAATTTCCGAAGTTCCGCACGCTACCGCGCCAGCCGGCTGAAGGAGCGCCTTGCCGCTTATTCGCCTTCGCTTGAGCTCGACACTGCGCGCAGCCGCGCCTTCTGGGAGGAGGTCAGGACCCTGAAAATGTTTGCGGGCTCGGATCGTCCGCTCTGGCGCATCTCCACCACGCCGTCACGGGCGGCAAAGCTCGTCAGCATCATTGCCCGCACGCTCGACGTCCGCGCCGTCTACGATTGGTCCGGCGGGTTGATCTGGCTCGATACCGCGCTCACCTCTGACGCGGGCACCGTCGAGATCCGCCGCAACTTGGCCGAATTCGGTGGCCATGCCACCCTGATCCGCGCTGAGCGCGCGACACGCGCGAGCGTCGACGTGTTTCAACCGCTCGACTTGGCACTCTCGGGGCTGACCGCGAGACTGAAGGCAGCCTTCGATCCGGCCGGTATTCTCAATCCGGGCCGCATGTATCTTGGGGTTTAGGCTCATCATGCACACGGACTTCTCCACGGAGCAGCTTCAGGACCCGACCATCGCTCGCGCCGATGCCATGCTCCGGCGCTGCGTCCATTGCGGCTTATGCACCGCCACCTGTCCCACCTACGTGCTCCTCGGCGACGAGCGCGATAGTCCCCGCGGCCGCATCTACCTGATGAAGGAAATGTTCGAAGGGGGCAAGGTCACGGCGCCTATCACCCATCACATCGATCGCTGCCTGTCTTGTCTCTCCTGCATGACGACCTGCCCGAGTGGGGTCGACTACATGCACCTCGTCGATCTCGCGCGCACCCGCATCGAGGAGAGCGGGCACCGCTCGGTCTCCGAGCGGACGACGCGCTGGCTGTTGGCCAGGGTGCTCCCCAACCCCGGCCGCTTTCGTTTTGCACTCTTGCTCGGCTGGCTGGCGCGGCCTTTCCGCGGTCTCTTGTCGAAGCTCGGCTTCCATGCCGGTGCCGCGGCTCTCGAGGTCACGCCGGCGCGTCTGCCGCGGCTGAAGCTGCGCGAGGGAAAGACAGTGTTCCGCACCGAGCGGCCGCCGATTAAGCGCGTGGCACTCATGCTCGGCTGCGTGCAGGAGGTGCTGCAACCCTCCATCAACAGCGCGGCGATCCGGCTGCTCAGGCGCCACGGCGTCGAGGTAATCCTCGCCAAGGATGAGGCCTGCTGCGGCGCGCTTCAGCACCAGCTCGGCCGCGAGGACGAAGCGCAGAAGGCCGCGCGGCGCAATGTCGATGCCTGGTCGAGCGCGCTGCGCGAGGGCCGGCTTGACGCCATCCTGATCACCGCCTCGGGCTGCGGCACTATGGTCAAGGACTATGGCCATCTGCTCGCGCGCGACCGCGGCTATGCAGGGCGCGCGGCCGAGATGTCTACGCTCGCCCGCGATATCACCGAATTCATTCACGAGATCGGGCTAGCCCCGCCGCTCGCCTGGACGAGCTTGCGCGTCGCCTACCACTCGGCCTGCTCTCTGCAACATGGGCAGCATGTCGACAAAGAGCCACGGGGGCTTTTGTCCCAGGCCGGATTCACCGTGGTCGAAATTCCCGAAGGCCATATCTGCTGTGGCTCGGCCGGCACGTACAGCATCCTGCAGCCCGAGCTTTCGGGCCAATTGCGCGAGCGGAAGCTTGGGCATATCGCCAGCGTCAAACCCGACGTCGTCGCCACCGGAAATATCGGCTGCATCACTCAGCTTGCGCGCGGAAGCTCCGTCCCCGTCGTCCACACCGTCGAGCTGCTCGACTGGGCGACCGGCGGTCCCTGCCCGAAGGGGCTGGAAAACCTCAAATCCAAGGTGCATCCGATCGAAAGCCTTGTGACTCTGGCAAAAACAGCAGAATTGGGTTGACCAAAACCCCTTGTGTAGGCTAATTTCCTAGTCATCTGTTAGCCTCATGTTAGCCGGCTAACAGTCGTTAGCCGAGACGTTAGCCCAAGGGAGTCTGCAATGAGCCGCCGCAAGAGATTGGACGATGATGGCGTGGCCAAGCTGAAGCCGAAGGCGAAGCGATACGCCTTCGCGGACCCTGAGCTTCCAGGTCATTACGTGAGGGTGCAGCCTAATGGATCAAAGTCGTTTGTGGTGGTGACTCGTGACCCGCGCGGCAAGCAACACTGGCGGACAGTGGGCGCACCACCGATGCCGATTGATGACGCCCGCGACATTGGGCGCAAGATCATTAGGTCGATTCGGGAAGCCGCGCCGGATAGCTTCGAAGGGGTAGCGTCCGAATGGTTCAAGCGCCATGTGGTGAAGAAAGGACTCCGTTCCGGCGATGACATTCAGGGATTCTTGCAGCGGCATATCACCCCGGCATGGACGGGGCGCGACTTTACCTCGATCAAGCGCAAAGACATTGCCGCACTGCTAGACCATATCGAGGACGAGCACGGAGCGCGGCAAGCGGATTATGCGCTCGACATTATCCGACGCATTGCCAATTGGCACGCCACCCGTGACGATAACTACAACAGCCCCGTTGTCAGGGGTATGCGGCGGACCAATCCCAAAGAGCGAGAGCGAACGCGAATCCTATCGGATGACGAAATCCGCATAGTGTGGAGTACCGCCGACGCGGGGACCTCTTTTGGGGGCATCGTCAAGATGCTGCTCGTTACCGGCCAGAGGCTCGATAAGGTGACCTCGATGCGCTGGGACGATCTCAATGGGAACGTCTGGGCGATCAGAACCGAAGCCCGCGAGAAGGGGAATGCGGGTGAGCTTATCCTTCCCGACCTTGCCATGGTGGTCGTATCGGCACGGCAACGGGGCGACGGTCTGGTGTTTCCGAGTCGCGGCGGCAATCAATTAGGCGGGTTGGCAAAATACAAGCGCAAACTGGATCGAGACTCCGGCGTATCGGGTTGGGTGCTGCACGATCTACGCAGGTCAGCGCGTTCTCTCATGTCGCGTGCCGGTGTCCGCCCCGACATTGCCGAGCGCGTCATGGGCCACAGCATCCGAGGCGTTGAAGGCGTTTATGACCGGCATCCTTACGCGGCAGAGAAAGCCGAGGCGCTCAAGCTGTTGGCAGGCATGGTGAGGGATATTGTGACCCCGCCGCCTGAGAATGTGAGGAAGCTGAAGATCGCTTGACCGCGTGGTGGGAATCCGCCATCAGTCGAGTCGCACCATGGGTTGAATCCAGCACCGTAGCCTTTTGACCCTTGGGAGTTAAGAGTTGGAATTGCTGTTTTTCGAGGATCTGCGCGCGAAGCGCATTGTCCGCACTTGGACTACCCTCAACAAATGGGTTGACGAAAGGGGCTTTCCCCCTGGCCGGATACTTGGCCGGTTCCGTGTATGGACCGAGGCCGAGGTCATGCGCTGGATCGAAGCCCAGCCCAGCGACAAGGCAACCCACCGAGGCTTCCTAAAGCGCCGCTCTAAGACTGAGGGCGCGTGATGTTCAACGTAACTGGCACAACCACACAATACCCCGACAAGCTGTTAACGGCAGAAGTCGCGGCAACTCGCCTCAAGATCACCGCCGAGACTCTAACTCACTTTGCCGATGCTGGGTTGGCCCCACACCGCGCTATTCATAATGTCGGAATTGAAAAGTTGGATCGCTGAAAATCTGTTGACGCAGCACCATGGCCGCGACGTTCCCCGCGAGTTTGAGTTTAGGGTTACCTACAGCCCGCCACCAATCGAATCATTGTGCCATGATGAAGTGCCGCCTCAGATAAGCCTCTATGGGCGCGTCGGAGGCCAGGGCGAGGCCAGGAATCGCGGAATCGAGCAATGATTGACCCTTGCCCAAGGTGTAACAAGGATCGGCTCTGGTGGGTTTTGTGCATCGCTGCGTGCCGCTTGTAACGCCGGTCAGCGTTACAGGGAGCGTTACAGAGACTAAGGAGGAGCGGACCCGCCGATTGACCCGCGAACGTGTGGCTAAGCTGCGGGCAAAGAAAAAGCCCCAGGCGTCGAACCTGGGGCCGTGAGGTTTAGGCCAGAGCTTGGCTTAGAAGCCGCGTTCGCAAGCGTCGGCGCGAGCGTTGCATTGATAGCCGCGCCGAACGTCAGCCGGGGTCAGCCTGTTGGGCTCCCCGCAAGTCGGACAAGGTAGATTGCGCGGGTTAGACTTAGATGCCGCCCGCAAGGCGGAATTGCCGCCAGGATCGGCAAAGGTTCTGCACCTATCGTTCCATTCCTCGTCATCATAGTCATAGCGTCTTGTCATAGCTTTACCCTCCTATTCAATGGTGCCAATGGCTAGAGCAAGTTCAGGTTTTTCCGATTCCTGGAGGGATTCCCAAATCGCGCGAACAGTGCGAGTCCTCTGTTCCTTTGGGGATGGAGGGCGACCATGGCGCGCGCTTACAGCCAGGATTTGCGTG
>JBARKP010000031.1:0-17697 GCA_049801475.1 Methyloceanibacter sp. | reverse complement strand
GTTTCAAGGGGTTCGTCGCTATTCGCGACGACGGCGCCTTGCTTGGGCCATGGAATCCCTGGCTGCACGAGCCTTCTTTCGGCAAAGCGAGCTGGGACCTTGTCAGGGCGCTGGCCGACAAGCCTTCGCTGCCGAAGCCGGTACGGGAAGTAGCAATCCTCGTCACCGGTGCGCACTTCAAGTCGGCTTACGAGCTTTACGCCCATGTGCTCGTCGGCGAGCAGCGTGGCCTGTCGGACGAGAAGCTTGCGACCATCGTCGCCGGACAGCGCCCCGTCGATCTGACGTGGGACGAGGCGATTGCTTATGATTTCGCGAGCGCGTTGGTGAACGGGGGCGTGCTGCCGGAGCTCACCTACAAGACCGCGATCACGGCTTTCGGCCAGCACGGCGCGGCAGAATTGTCCTACCTTGTCGGGCTCTATGCTTTTGTGTCGATCACGCTCAACACATTCGACGTGCCGGTACCGGAGGTTTAGGTCACGGCGCTCTAGCGCCGCTCCGTCGCTCGACTTTCGCCATCCAACTGAACTGCCCAAACGTTGGATCCAGCCCAATGCTGCCGGGAGGCTGGCGTTTACGTTTTTGAGGAGCTTTATCCGTGATCGACTGCCCGCACGGCTCGCCAGGCAACTAACGAAGCATTGCTTGCGACCGTGCAGCAATTCGTCGATATCGCCTATATTCGCTTTGGTGAGCCTTACGATCCTATGGAGCAACCCACATGACCGGCACCGACACCGACCTGCTTGCTTTGTTCGAGGAGTGGAAGATCGCCCTAGGCGACGAGGCGGCTGCTACGTCAGAGCATGACGGCAACCGCGCCCACGAACGCATGCGCAAGACAGAGCAGACGATCCGCAGGACACCTGCCCAGGGTCTCACTGGTATCGCCGTGAAGTTAGCGCTCTGGCGCTTCATCAACACGCACTCCGGCGCTGATGACGATCAAGCCGAAGCCGCGTATCGGGACGTGACCCGCATGATCAGCCGCGATCTCGCCGCCGAGGCCGAGGCCGTCGTCAAGCGGCGAGCTGCTTAGAACTAGTGGGGCGGATCAGCGCGCGTGACCGTGCATCCCATCCTGCGCCCGCTCCACGAGCCCGCCAGCTCCGGCTGGCTGCCATGATGACCGAGAGACAGCTAACAGCGATTGCGCGCGCCAGGCTCACGTCCGCGCAGATAGTCGAGATCATCGCCCGCCCGATGCGTCGTCGGTCCCACACCGCGGCGCGGCGAGGATCGATTTCACTCTTCAAAATCAAGGCTCGCGTGTGCTGATCGGGCTTGTTCATTCTGTTCGCCCAGCCCAATCATAAGAAAGTCAGAAAGTAAGGAGGGAGGGCCCCGCGTTTTCTTTCGATAAGGGGGCGCCTCCCGGAGACGCCATGGCCCCAAGCAGCCTGGCATTTGGCGTAATCCAATGGGGTCGCCTATCGGTATCGGCCGAATGCGTGCAGCCGGTGCATGATCGTTCTGATCGCCACGGGCTAAAGCGTCGCACTATGAAAGTATGCGGGGCGCGCCAAACTACAAACAGCCACGAGAAGGGAGGGTTCTGATGCGCAAGGTTATTGCTGGTGTCGCGTTCGCGCTTCTGTATGGAGGACTGGTCTCAGATGCGTCAGCGGAGCAGGATCAGACAGTCGATAATTTCCTGGCAGTGTGCGCAAAGAATAGCGAAGCATGGTCGGAATGCTCTTTCGCGGTGTCAACCATCGACCTCTATGATGACTTCAACCCGCATGGTGCTCACATCGCTTGCCCGCCCAGAGATTCCCCGGAGGTGGAGACTGCGTCGGTCGTCAATTGGCTTAATGCACACCCTGAGACGCGCTACATGGGGAAATCCGACGGGATATTAGCAGCTCTGAGGGCTCTCTATCCGTGCCGATGAAAGTCATCCTAGCAAACTATCCACCCCAGCTCACGATCCACCCCAGATCCACGCGCCTTGTCTTACTGCCTTCGAGACGAGAGCGAGCCCCGGCTGGTCCGCTGGTTACACGATCGTGGTCGAAATCGCCGGCACCAGCTGCTCGGCCGGCTTCGTCGAGAATCAGTTCGCTGCTACTTGTTGAACAATACGTAGGCCGCGTAGCAGAGCATGATCCCAAGAAGGGGTCGCAACAGCCATTCTGGAGCGATGCCGGCGAGCCTCGCGCCAAGCAGTATGCCAGGGATCGACCCGCTGAGCAGCGCTAGCAGCAGCCCGCTATCCACATGGCCAAGGCTGAAATGACCGAGCCCTCCGACCAAGGTGAGCGGCACCGCATGGGCGACGTCGCTCCCCACGATGCGCTTGGCCGGCAGCAGCGGATAGAGGGCAGCGAGCACGGAAACCCCGATCGCGCCCGCGCCGACTGAGGTGAGCGTGACGAGAAGCCCCAAGGCGACGCCGAACATGACCGTCGCCAGCGTTCGCGGCGGAGGGCTGCCGTCCGCCTCTCGTTCAGGCCGGCGCGCCAACAGGGGATAGAGCACGATGGCAACGCCGCTCAGCGGCAGAGCGACGACGAGCCCCATACGGATCCAGTGGGCAAGCGCCACCGTGTTGAGCGGGATAAACGCAATGGCTGTAAGCAGGATGATGGCGGCCGGAATGCTCCCCGCTGCAAGCCTCAACACGATCGGCCATTCGACGTGATCGGATACATGATGGCGCCAGCTCCCGGCGGTCTTGGTGACGGCGGCATAGAGCAGATCGGTGCCGACCGCGACTTGCGGGCTCACGCCGAAGCTCGAGATGAGCAAGGGTGTCATCAGCGCGCCGCCGCCAACGCCGGTGAGCCCGACCAGGAAACCCACGCCAAAGCCAGCCCCAGTCAACGGCAGGAAACTTGCCGCCCAGCTGAGATCGATCATTGGCTCGAAGCCTCCCCCTTGGCTTGGGCCGGGATTATTTCCCGTGTTGTCGCACTTTGGCTCGGTTGTCCTCAGATTTCGATGAGGACGAGAATTCCCAGGGAGCGTAGCAGAATTGCCGCCTCTTGCGCGCGCCGATGAAACTCGGCGAGGTCGGCGGGAGAATCGCCAAGGTCGGAGCAAAGGCCGCGCGCCAACAGCTCCCGATCGAGCACGAAGACGTTGTCGCCCAAGGTAGCGGCACCGGATTGCGCCCAAGTGATGACGCCGCCCGCCACGGTGGTACCATCGACGGCGCTGACCAGGACGAAATTGCCGGTGGCGGGCAGGTCGGAGAAGAGATCGAGTGCCGTCGCCCGACCTAGCAAGATGCGGCAATCGGCGATGTCGTTGACCGCGCAAGCATGCGCCGGCGTCGAGGCCAATGTCTCGAAGTTGACGAGGGCGGAAACGCTCATGCTCGTCACCGGGGTGAGATCGGTCGCGGTGCGGAGCAGATAGCCCATCTCGGGATCGAACGACGTCTCGGCGAGCCAGACCAGGCGCGCCTCAATCACGTCGGCATTGATCGGCCGCCGCGCTACTTCCGACAACACCGCTCCGCGCGAGATATCGAGGTCGGTGTCGAGCTCAAGCGCCACGGCGTCGCCTTTCCCGGCAAAGGCGAGATCGCCGTCCATCGTGGCGATCCGCCGCACCGAGGCGCCAAGCCCGCTCCTCGCATCGACAATGCGGTCGCCGGGCCGGATCCTACCCGACGCCACGGTGCCGGCGTAGCCGCGGAAACCGGCGTGGCGGAGCACGAGCTGCACAGGCAAGCGGAAGGGCGCGTCGCGCGGCTCGACGTTGGCATCGACCATTTCCAGATAGTCAAGCAGGGTCGGACCGTCATACCAGGGCATGGCAGACGACGGGCGCGCCACATTATCGCCGGGGAGCGCCGCCACCGGGATGGCAGCGACTTGCGCAAAGGCGAAGCCTGCGGCCATAGCGCGGAACTCCGCCTCGATAGCCCGGAACCGTTGCTCCGACCAGTCGATCAGATCCATCTTGTTGACCGCGAGCACGACTTTCTTGATGCCGACCAAGTTGCAAATAGCGGCGTGACGGCGCGTCTGACGCTTGGCGCCATGTCGCGCATCGATAAGAAGGATTGCCACATCGGCGTGGGACGCGCCGGTGGCCATATTGCGCGTATATTGCTCATGGCCTGGGGCATCGATGATGACGAAACGCCGGTGCGCCGTCTCGAAATAGCGCCAGGCAATATCAATGGTAATGCCCTGCTCCCGCTCGGCCTGCAGCCCGTCGAGCAGGAGGCTGAAATCGATCTTCTCACCGTTGATGAGTCGATTTTGCGAGGCGTGCCTGACCGCCGCGCGCTGGTCCTCGGCGATCGCGGTCGCGTCCCAAAGTAGCCTGCCGATCAGCGTCGACTTGCCGTCGTCGACCGAGCCGCAGGTCAGGAGGCGCACTTGAGGCACAGGCGCGACGGCAACCTCTTCTTTCAGCGCAGCCACATGCATCAGAAATAACCCTCACGCTTCTTCATCTCCATGGCGCCCGCCTGATCGTGGTCGATCAACCGCCCTGCCCGCTCCGAATATTTCGCGCTCAGCACCTCGCTCACCACGGCATCGATGTCGTTCGCATCGGACTCGACGGCCGCCGTGAGCGGCCAGCAACCGAGGGTGCGGAACCGTATCTTTCGCATCTGGGGTACCTCGCCCGGCTCAAGCCGCATGCGCTCGTCGTCGACCATGATGAGCTGGCCGTCGCGCTTCACCACGGGACGCATCGCCGCGAAATATAGAGGAACGATATCGAGCTTCTCGAGAGCGAGGTAGCGCCACACATCGCCTTCGGTCCAATTCGACAGCGGGAAGACTCGCACGGTCTCGCCCTTGCCGAGACGGCCGTTGAGCAAGGTCCACATTTCGGGGCGCTGACGGCGGGGCTCCCAGCGGTGGCCCGCGGCGCGGAAGGAGAACACCCGCTCCTTGGCGCGTGAAGCCTCCTCGTCGCGGCGGGCGCCACCAAAGGCCGCGTCGAAGCCGCCAGCGTCGAGGGCCTGCCGCAAGGCCTGCGTCTTCATGATGTCGGTGTAGATCGAAGGAGGGTGATCGAAGGGATTGATGCCCCGGGCAAGACCCTCATGGTTAGTGTGCACGATCAGATCGAGGCCGAGTTCTTTTGCGGTCCGATCGCGAAACGCGATCATGTCGCGGAACTTCCAGGTGGTATCGATGTGCAGAAGCGGGAAAGGCGGCTTCGCCGGCCAAAAGGCCTTGCGCGCCAAGTGCAGGAGCGCGGTCGAATCCTTGCCGATGGAGTAGAGCAGCACGGGCGCGCGGAATTGCGCCGCGGCCTCGCGGAAGATGTGGATGCTCTCGGCCTCGAGCAGCTTCAGATGCGAGACGAGCGCGGTCATGCGGCCTTCCCTTCCCGACGCGGGTTCAGATGCAAGCCGCACTCCTTCTTCTCTTCGTACTCCCACCACCAGCGGCCGGCGCGCGGATGCTCGCCGGGTTGCACGGCGCGGGTGCAAGGCTGGCAGCCGATCGAGACGAAACCGCGGGCGTGGAGCGGATTGACCGGGATGTTGTGGTCGGCAATGTAGGCGGTCAGCACTTGCGTCGACCAATCGGCGATGGGGTTGACCTTGAAAAGCGCGCGCGCGTCATCCCAGGCCGCCAGGGGCACCTCGGCCCTCTCCTCGGAATGCTCCCGCCGCACGCCGGTGATCCAGCCCTGCGCACCCTCAAGCTCGCGGTTCAGGGGACGCACTTTGCGCACCTCGCAGCAGGTTTTGCGGTTCTCGACCGAGTTGCGGAAGCCGAACACGCCGTCGCGGGCGACAAGCTCCTCGATCTCGGTGGCTTCGGGCGCCACGAGGCGAATGCGCAATGCGTAACGAAGCTCGGAGAGCTCAACTGTCTCCAACACCTCGGGGAACAGTCGGCCGGTATCGAGGGTGAAGACGTCTATATCGGCGCGCGCCTCGGCAATGGCGTTGAGGATGGCCTGGTCGTCAAGACCGAGGCTCGTCGAGAAGGTGATGCGTCCCCCGATCGACCGCCTCACCTCCGCGATCCGGTCCGCAAGGCCGCTGATCCCTTCGAGCCGCGCGTTGAGCTCCTCGGCGGCTCGCTTGGAGGCATCGCGGCGAAGCGGCTGCAAATTGCGGAAGCCGGGCTGGTAGAGGTAGCGGATGCGCGTCAGTGCCGCCTTCCATGTCTCGATGTCGTTCCCATCCGTGACCACGGCGGTATCGAAGCCCGAGCGCATCAGGAATGGCGCCAGGTCAGGGATCAGATATCCGATGGCCCTGAGCTCGCCCTTGAAGCCGTGACGCTCGCGGAGCAGCACGGCGAGCGAATGTCCGCGGCCGTCGCCGAAGGTGGGAAAGCGAATGGCGATGACGCCGTCCGCGACCGCCGCCGCGGCGAGCGCCGCGGCATCGGCGGTGGGCTCGAGCACCACGGCAGGCTCGCTCCCGCTCGTGAGCAAAGCCCCGGTGACAAGATCAAGGAGCGCCATACAGAGCCTCCTTGAAGGGCGCCGCACCGACCCGGCGCCAGGTGGCGAGGAAATCCTCTCCCTCGTTGCGGTTGGCGAGGTAGGTGGAGATGATGGTGTCGATCGCTTCCGGCACGGCTTCCGCCCTGAAGCCCGGGCCGATGATGGTGCCGACCGAGGCCTCGTCCTTGGGGCTGCCGCCAAGCGAGATCTGATAAAGCTCGGTGCCTTTCTTGTCGACGCCGAGGATGCCGATATTGCCCGAATGGTGGTGGCCGCAGGCATTGATGCAGCCCGACATGTTGAGGCGGAGCGGCCCGATCAGCTCCTGGCGCTCAGGGTCGGCGAAGCGCTTGGCGATCTCCTTGGCGATCGGGATCGAGCGCGCATTGGCCAGGTTGCAATAGTCGAGGCCGGGGCAGCAGATCATGTCGCCGAGCAGATCGTAGTTGCCGGTGGCAAGTCCACCCGCGGCAAGCTCGTCATAGAGCCTCGGCAAATCCTTACGAGCGACGTGCGGGAGCACCAAGTTCTGGGTGTAGTTCACCCGCGCCTCGCTCCGGCTATAGCGCTCGGCGAGATCGGCAACGAGGTCCATCGCGTCGGAGCTTGCATCGCCCGGAGTGCGGCCCGGCTCCTTCAGCGAGATCATGGCGATGGCGTAGCCCGGCACGCGGTGGGGCCGCACATTATGCTTGAGCCAGTTGGCGAAGACGGGATCGGTAATGCGCCGCTGCTCGAGGCCTTCATCCTTGATGGGGCCGGGGGCGAGAGCGGGCGGCGTGAAATAGGAGTGGATGCGCGCATATTCGGACGCCGGCAAATTGACCGCGTCCTTGCGGCTCTGCGCCCAATCGGCCTCCACGTCCTCGCGGAATTTGTCGATGCCGATCTGGTTTACCAGGATCTTGATGCGCGCCTTGTTGAGGTTGTCGCGGCGCCCATGCAGATTGTACACGCGCAGGATCGACTCGATGTAGGAGAGCAAGTGCTCCTTCTCGAGCAAAGGCCGGATCTCGAGGCCGACATAGGGCGTGCGGCCCATGCCGCCGCCCACGAACACGCGGAAGCCGTTCCGCCCCTCTGGCCCGCGCACGATGCGCAGGCCGATGTCGTGGAAGGCCACGGCGGCGCGATCCTCGGCGGCGCCGGAGACGGCGATCTTGAACTTCCGCGGCAGCCAGCTGAACTCGGGGTGCAGCGTCGACCACTGGCGCAGAATCTCGCACCAGGGCCGGGGGTCTTCCAGCTCGTCATGAGCAGCGCCGGCAAACGGATCGGCGGTGACGTTGCGCACGCAATTGCCGCTCGTCTGGATGCAATGCATCTCGACCTCGGCAAGCGCGCTCAGGACGTCCGGGACGTCGACAAGCTTGACCCAGTTGAACTGCAAATTCTGTCGCGTGGTGAAATGGCCGTAGCCGCGGTCGAAGCGCCGGCCGATCATGGCGAGTTGGCGCAGCTGGCGTGGCGAGAGCACACCATAGGGAATGGCGATGCGCAGCATGTAGGCGTGCAACTGCAGATAGAGCCCGTTGCGAAGCCTGAGAGGCCGGAACTCGTCCTCGGTCAGCTTGCCGGCGAGCCGGCGCTCCACCTGCTCGCGAAACTGAGACACGCGCTCGCGTACGAAAGCGTGGTCGAACTCATCATAGCGGTACATCGTACCAATCCTTGGTGAGAGTGGTTCGGTGGGAGGCGCGAATGCGCTCCCGCACGGAGAGCGCTACCGGGGCGCCGTCCTGAAGTGCGACCTCCATGGGATAGACCGCGACGACCCTCCGCTCGGCAACTGCATTGGCGGCTACGCTTTCTAGCTCCTTGGTCTCCTCCTCGGTATCGGCGAGCCACGCGCGAGCGAGCTCTTCCACCCAGCCGCCATCGGGGGCGAGATAGACGACGATGCCGTCGACGAGGCGGTTGGCGGTGACGACGTTAGGCATAGACGTGCCTCACCTCAGGCAGCGAGAGCACCTGTTCGACGACGCCCGCAACGGGAAGTCCGGCGACCTCTCCGAAAATGAGGACCGCCGGACTCGCCAGCCGCATGCGCTCCGCATGCGCGGCGAGATCGGCAAGGGTGGTGGCGACGCGGCGCTCGTTGTCGCGGCTTGCATTCTCCACGGCGATAACGGGGCATTTTGGCTTCCAGCCGGCTTCCAGCAGCCGGCCCGCGATCAAGCTGGCGGTGGCGACGCCCATATAGACGAGCAACGTATTCTCTCCGCGGCTAAACGCGGCAAGATCGAGATGAGCGAAGCTCGGCTCATCGCCTCCTGCCTCATGGCCCGAGAGTAAGGTGACGCTATGGGAGATGTTGCGATGGGTGAGCGGCATCTGCAAGCTCGCGGCGGCGGCGAGGCCGGCGGTGATGCCGGGAATGATTTCGACCTCGATCCCCGCCACCCGCAAGGCGGCAATCTCCTCGCCGGCGCGGCCGAACACCAGAGGATCGCCGCCCTTCAGCCGCACCACCGTTTGGCCGGCAAGCACCCGCCCGACCATGAGCTGTTGGATTTTCTCTTGGGCAACGCTGTGCTCGCCCTTAGACTTGCCGACGGGGATCAGCTCCGCCTCGCGGCGGGCGTGGTCGAGCACGCCGGTCCCGACCAGGCGGTCGTAGAGAATAACGTCGGCCTCCTTCAGGGCGCGCACGGCCTTGACCGTCAAGAGCTCGGGATCGCCTGGTCCGGCGCCAATGAGAAGCACGCGGCCTCGCGCGTCTTGCGCCTTTGCGGCCTGTTCGATCGCCTTCCCGATCAGGCGTCGGGCTTCGCCCTCCTCGCCCGCAAGTGCGGCTTCACTCGCGGCGCCATCTAACACGCTTTCCCAGAATTTGCGCCGCGATCGGCCGGCCGGCAATTTCTCGGCGACGGAACCGCGGAATTCGCCGGCGATGCGCGCGAGCGAACCAAGCCGCGGGGGAAGCTGACGCTCGAGCCAGGCCCGTAGGCGCTGCGCCAGCACCGGCGCGGCGCCGGAGCTGCCGATCGCCACCGTCACGTCGCCACGATCCACGATTGCCGGCATGGCGAAGCTGCACAGCGAAGGGCGGTCTGGAACGTTAACGGGCACGCCGAGTGCTCGTGCGATCGCGGCAACGCGGGCGTCCTCGTCATCGTCGCCAGTTGCGGCAATGACCAAAGGTCGGCCCCGCACCTGGTCCACGCCAGGACGCGGCGGCATGACCGCGACCCGCCGGGCGCGCAGGAGCTCGGCCAGCTCCGGCACGATGTGGTCGGCGGCAATGTCGACTGACGGGGCGCGCTTCAGGAGGAGCCGCGCCTTGATCGCCGCAAGCTCGCCGCCTCCCACCACCAAGGGCGGCTTGCGGTCCACGCTGACGAAGATCGGAAAGGTACGCATGACCTTAGCTCCCGACCGCAAGCCGCGCGGGAGGCGCATCGCCGAGGCTCTCAGGCGCAAGCTCGACCTCAAGCCCGTCAAGAGCCTCGGACATGATGATCTGGCAGCAGAGCCGCGAGCGCTCGTCCACATGAAAGGCGCCGTCCAGCATTTCGAGCTCTTCGTCTCTGGGCTGGGGAAGTTTCGCCACCCACTCGGCGCCGACCCACACATGGCAGGTGGCGCAGGCGCAGGCGCCGCCGCACTCGGCCTTGATCGGCAAGCCCCAGTCGCGGATCACCTCCATGACCCGCCAACCCTCCAACGCCTCGAGGCCATGTACGGTCCCATTCGGCATGCGCACGTTGAGGATCATGTCAGGCCACTTTCAACAGACGCTGCAGCTCGGACGACGAAGTCGTGTACTGGAAACGCAGCTTCTTGTCAGGATGAACATAGGAGTGTGCCGCCTGCGCCATGAGCGCGGCCTCGTGGAAGCCCGACAGGATCAGCTTAAGCTTACCGGGATAGCTATTGATGTCGCCAATGGCGAAGATGCCCTTCGTGCTCGTCTCGAACCTCTCGGTGTCCACCGGGATCAAGTTCTCGTTGAGATTGAGGCCGAAGTCCGCGATCGGCCCGAGCTTCATGGTGAGTCCAAAAAAGGGGAGCAGCACGTCGGCGGCGATGTCGGCGGTCGAGCCGTCCATGCGCTTTAGCACGACGGCGCTAAGGATGCCGTCGCTGCCCTTGAGCACCGCCGGCTGACCAAGCTCGAAACGCACGAGCCCTTGGCTCTCGAGCTCCCGCATCTTGCGCACGCTGTCCGGCGCGGCACGGAACGCGGGCCTACGATGCACGAGCGTCAGCGATCTCGCGAGCGGCGCGAGACTGATGGTCCAGTCGAGCGCCGAATCCCCGCCGCCAGCAACCACGAGATCCTTGTCGCGCAGATCCTCGACGCGGCGGACGGCGTAGCGTACGGAGCTCGTAGCCTCATAGGTTTGGATATCAGGGATAGGGGGACGCTTCGGCACGAAGCTGCCGCCACCCGCGGCAATGACGAGCACGGGGGCTTCAATGACCCGGCCAGTGTCAGTGGTCAGGCGCCAATGGTCTGCCTCGGTCCTGTTCAACGCCGCCGCCATCTCGCCGAAATGCAACACGGGCTCGAAGGGTCTGATCTGCTGGAGCAGCTGGTCCGTCAGCTCCTGGCCGGTGCAGACGGGCACGCTCGGAATGTCATAAATCGGCTTTTCGGGATAAAGCTCGGCGCATTGGCCCCCGGGCTTGTCGAGGATATCGACCACATGCGCCTTGAGCTGCGCCAGCCCGAGCTGGAACACCGCGAAGAGGCCCGCGGGGCCCGCGCCAATAATAATGACATCGGTGGAAGCCTCGGCCGCCATCGCTCATCCCGCCAGAAGGTTTACCGCACCCCATATTCGAGGATGAGGCAATTTACTGAAAAATCATTCCCCCTGATAGGCGTTCTGGCAGAAAAAGAGCAAAGTTGTTTCTTAACGTGCGAAACAGAAGAAATATTTTGCGCAGAGACCTGCGTCGAGATATCCAATCTTCCTCTGGCCGAACTTGGGCAAAATCCTTTCTTTTCAAGCGCCCCCCAGACAGGAGATGCCGCGAGCGGCCCTAGAGCGCGTCCCGAATTTCCTCGAAAAGCTGCACTCCCCATGAGGGCGGCGGCTCGGTCTGCGGCTCGTCCTCCTGCTTGCGGCGAAGCTGGTTCATGCCCTTGATCGCCATGAACAGCACGAAAGCCACGATCAGGAAGCTGATCAGGTTATTGATGAACACCCCGATATTCATGGTGGAGGGCCCCAGCGTGCCTCGCCACCGCCAACGAATCGTATGCTCCCCGTTCAGCGCAGTGAACATGTTGCTGAAGTCGAGCCGCCGGTCACCACGCCGATCGGCGGCGTGATGATGTCGTCAACCAGCGACTTGACGATGGTGGAGAAAGAGGCGCCGATGCCGACGGCCTCGACCACATTGCCGCGAAGCCGCAAATTCCTTGAATTCCGTGAGCATTGGCGCCTTCTCCAAAAGCTCATTTGTCCGAAGCCTCTAGCTTGCCATGATTGGGGCCAAAGTGCCTCTCAAATCCAACCGCTGCGTGGCATGGAAGCGGCAGGTCCAGCTTTCTCGATTTCCAGGCCAGTCTTCAGCTGATAACTGCTTGGCAAGGTGAGACGGTGGGGGAGCGGTCGTGCGTTTGAGGGCGTTGGCGGGCTCGTCCCTGCCCGCCACGCCTGAAGGAGGGAGCTTCGGTGTCGGAACAGCCCGGGCGCGATCGTCACCGGTGGAAGACGCTTTTTCTCGCTGTTGCGACCCTCGTCATCGTGTTCGGCGCCGTTTGCGCCGTCGTGGTGATGGCGACCCCCCTCGATCAGATCGGTTTCTTACGCTTTCCGCTCGGCTTCTATCTTCTGGCCCAGGGACTCCTGATCGGCATTGTCGCCGCTTGTTTCTGGTCGGCCCGCATGCAGGAGCACATCGACCGGACTTTGAGCGAAAGCGAGGAGGCCTGAGCGTGTCATGAGTGCCCCCTCGCATCGGCGTCAAGCTAACCCGCAACTCGGGGCCTATTACGGCATCATCACGAGCGCCTTCGTCTCGCTCGCGATTTGTCTTGCCTTGTTCGAGCAGCTGGGATGGCCGCCGCTGTGGCTCGCCGAAGCGATGATCGTCGTGCCGTTGGCGCTTTATCTCCTCATCGCTGTGGGCACGCGCACCCTCGACGTCCGGGATTTCTTCGTCTCGGGACGTCGCGTTCCTCCCGTGTTCAACGGCTTTGTCCTCGCCACGGTGCTGATCGGCGGCACGGGCTTCTTCGCCTACACCGGAACCGTTTTCTTTCTAGGCTTCGATGCCCTCGCCATCGGGCTTGCCTGGACGACGGGCCTGTTGGTCTCCGGCCTGCTCTTCGTGCCCTATCTGCGCAAGGCCGGCGCCTACACCCTGCCGGCCTTTCTCGGCCAACGTTTCAGGTCGCCGACCTTGCGTGCCTTTGCGAGCCTGCTCCAGCTGCCGCCGGCGGCGCTCTTACTTGCTGCCGAGATTAAGATAGCGGCCCTCGTCGCCGTGCTGTTCCTGCCGCTCACCTATCAGCTTGCCGTGGCGGGGGTGGCCACCATCATCACCTTCGTCACCCTCGTCGGCGGCATGCGATCGCTCACCTGGAGCGCAAGCGCCGAGTTCATCGTCGGCGCCGTCGGCTTCGCGGTGCCCTTGATCATCGTCTCGGTGCTGCTCACCAACCTGCCGGCGCCCCAGCTCACCTACGGGCAGATGTTCGCTCCCCTGCAGCGATCGGAGAGCGTCGCCGGCATCTCGCCATCGGCTCCTGAGCAGCTCGCGACGGCGCTTCCCGCGGAGCAGCCGAGGCCTAGCATCAAACCCTTCCTGCAGCCCTTCGGCGCCATCAGTCAAACGGATTTCTTGACGCTGTTCCTGTGTCTCGCGCTTGGGACTGCGGCATTGCCGAGCTTGCTCGTGCGCAGCGGCGTTACGAGTTCCGTGGCCGAGCAGCGGCGGTCGGTGGCCTGGGGCGCCCTGTTCGTCGCGCTATTTGCGGCGAGTGCGCCGGCCTTGGCCGCGTTCGTCAGATTGCTCATGTTCCAGGATATCGCCCAAACCCCGGCCGGCGCGCTTCCCGCCTGGCTCAACGAATTGAGCGCCTACCGGCTGATCCTGGCGCAGGACGTGAACGGCGATGGAGCGATCGAGGCCTCCGAGCTCTTCATCGCGCGCGACGGCATTGCCCTTGCGCTGCCCATAGCGGCACGGCTTCCTTTCATCTGCACCGTGCTCATGGCTGCCGCGGGAATGGCCATCGCGCTTGCCGCTGCGGCCTCGCATCTGTTCACACTTGCCGGCAGCATTGCCGACGATGTCATCCGTGTCGTCGACCCGCGTAACACGGTGCTTCCGCGAGTGATGGTCGTGTGGGTGGCCATCGCCGCGACCGCGCTCAGCGCCGCCGTGTTTCTCGCCTTTGCCGATATCGACCTGATGCAAGCGGGGGTGACCGCCTTTGCCTTCGCGGCGGCGACCTTCTTTCCCGTGCTGTTGCTTGCCATCTGGTGGAAGCGATGCACCCGCTGGGGAGCCATGGTCGGCCTGGTATTGGGCTTCGCTGCCATGAGCCTCGGTTCGGGCCATGTCCATCTCACCACGGTGATCGCCGCGCTGATCGGCGCCACGCTCGGCTTCGTTGGGGGTCTTTCAGGCAGCCTCATCGGGCCGCGGCCGTCAGCGGCGGAGGACGCCTATTTCGAGGAGCTGCGCGATCCAAACGGCGAGGCTCTCTACGACCGGGCGCTGCGGCGCGCGGCCTCGGCCAGTCCGTAAGCGTCATCGCCTCAACGCATATCGGGCAGAAGGCAAGAGCGGCGGTCATGAACGATAGCCAACCCCAAGGACGCCTGACGCTCTACCCCGAAATCGTCCCCTACCGGACGGGACGGCTGAAGCTCTCCGGCTCGCACGAGCTCTATTTCGAGGAATGCGGCAATCCGTCGGGCAAGCCTGCCGTGCTGCTGCACGGCGGCCCGGGTGGGGGCTTGAACGCCATCATGCGTCGGTACCACGATCCTTCTCGCTACCGCATCGTGCTCTTCGATCAGCGGGGATGCGGCCGTTCGACGCCGCATGCTTCCCTCGAGGAGAACACGACCTGGCATCTTGTCGGCGATATCGAGCGGTTGCGCGAGCATCTTAGGATCGAGCGCTGGCAGGTGTTCGGCGGCTCCTGGGGCTCGACGCTTGCCCTTGCCTACGCCGAGACTCATCCCGAGCGCGTGACCGAGCTCGTGCTCAGAGGCATCTTCACGCTCCGGCGCGCCGAGCTCGCATGGTTCTATCAGGAGGGCTGCAGCTGGATCTTCCCCGAAGCGTTCGAGGATTACCTACGCCCCATCCCGCCCGATGAGCGCAGCGACATGATCTCGGCCTATTACCGGCAGCTCACCGGTTCCGATCCCGACGTGCAGCTGGAGGCCGCGCGCGCCTGGAGCGCATGGGAAGGCAAGACCCTGTCGCTCTTGCCGGACGCCGAGCGGGTCAGGCGCTTCTCGGAGGACGCCTACGCGCTCGCCTTCGCTCGCATCGAGTGCCACTACTTCAAGCATGGCGGCTTCTTCGACGCCGACGACCAGCTGATCGCGGCGGCGCATCGCCTCAAGTTCATTCCCAGCGTCATCGTGCATGGCCGCTACGACGTGGTGACGCCCGCCAAGATCGCTGTCGACCTGGTCCGCGCGTGGCCAGAGGCGGATCTGCGAATCGTGGCCGACGCGGGTCACGCCATGACCGAGGCCGGCATCGTGCATGAACTCGTGGCCGCCACAAATCGCTTCGCGGCGCTCTAGGCCTCGGCGCAGTGGCCCAAGAAGCTGAGGGCGATGTTCCGCTCGTGCGGCGCAGAACGATGCTCGATCAGGTAGACGCCTTGCCAGGTCCCAAGCACCATGCGCCCTCGCCTGACCGGGATCGATAGGCTCGCCTCCGTCAGCATCGACTTGATGTGGCTCGGCATATCGTCCGGACCTTCTTCGGCGTGGGTATAGCGCCCGCCCTCGGGTGCCAGCCCCTCGAGCGCCGCCATCAGGTCGCGACGCACGTTGGGATCGGCATTCTCCTGAATGATCAGCGAAGCCGAGGTATGGCAGACGAACACGGTAAGCAACCCATCCTCGGCGGAGATACCGCCGAGCCAGCGCCGTAGATCCGCCGTGATCTCGGTGAAACCCTTGCCGCGTGTGGCGACGCGGAGCACATGGCTCGCTTGCATGAATTCGGCCATGGCATCAGGCCGTCGTCGCGCGGCAGCGGGCCGCTCTTCCAAGCCTCAAAGCGCCCTCTCCGACTCAGGCCGCTCCAAGTCGCGCACCACGTCTTGGAGGCGGCGCATCATCTTGGCGACGAAGTCGTTGATCTCATCGACCGCCAGTCCCGGGATATGAAAGGACGGGCCGGCCGGCAGCCGCTCCTTGTCTGCGCCCGGCGCCCCTTCAGCCTTGGCGAGCCTGTTCCGCAGCTCCTCGGTTTCTCGCGTCAAGCGATCGATCTCCTGCTTGAGCGCTAAGACGTCGTCAGTGACGCTCTCGCAGGTCCAGCCGCCAGACTTTTGGCTGCAGATCGACACGGCTCCCGTCGCGCTGTCGAGGCGCAAGACGCCATCGCCCGCGGGAGCAATGGAGTAGCGGCCGAGCTGCTCGCCGGCAAAGCAGCTCGGAGCGGCTATGGGCCAGAACAGAGCAAGAGCCAGCACCCTCAATCTCGCCTGCATGGCTGCACCTTCCAAACGAGCCATCGTCGTCCTCTCGCCCAAGCTTGGCAAGCCCCTCCGGGACCGGCCAGGAGACCGGCGGACAGTGCTTGCGTTCCCTCGGACTCCGTACCCTTCGTCCCACAACAAAGCCCGGCTTAACCCAAAATTTACTGCGCCTTGCGACGGTATTGGAGACCGTCGGTCGCGGGTCTCCCTCAAACCAATCTCACGACCAATCGGCCCATTGAACAGGGCGACACTTTCGCCAGGGGAACGGGATGGTTGCGGAAGCAAGTTGGCAAGCGAGCAGCGCCGAGACGCTCGGCTGGAGCGACGTTTCGCTCTCGGGAACCCGCGCAGATCAGCAGACGGTCGAAGGCCTTCTGCGCCGGCTCATCGAGCGCGTGGAAGAGAGCGAACGCCGGCATGGGGAAGCGCTCGATGAGCTGCATGCACGGCTCTATCAGCTCTCGCAAACCACAGACGCCGCGCCGACGACGGACTCTTCGGAAGAAACTGAGACCCTAGAGCGGCTGCGCAGCCAGCTCAGCAGCCTGGCACGGAGACTGGACCAACCCCAGGAGACCGCACCGGGTTTCGACGATCCTGCCAAGCTTGGCAGGGCTTGGGCCGAGGCCCGGGACCTTTCCGCCCGTCTGGTCGAGGAGGCGGGCTTGTTCGCGTCGCCGCTGCCGCCGGCGACAGCTCCCTTCGCCGAGACCGAGCCCGCGTTCAGCTTCGCCATGCCCGCCGGAAGCCCAAGCTATTCCGCGCCGTCATTCGAGTTGCCCCCCTTTGGGACCGAGCAAGCTGATCTCGACAAGCACCTACTAGACCTGGCGCAGCGGCTTGAGCATTCGATCGGCGAGGCGATGCCCGCAGCGGCGATCGAAACGCTGAACGCGCGCATGGAGGAGATCGCGGGGAGGTTCGAGGCGGCTCTCGAACAAAGCCCGAAGCTTGAGAACCTGCAACACCTAGAACGGCAAATTACCGAGATGGGACAACAGCTTGGGCGCGTAGAGCAGCAAGTCGCCCGCATCGGCCTCATCGAAGGCCAGCTGCACCGGATGATTGAGCGTCTAGAAGATACCCCGGCCCAGATGGAAAAAGCGGCAAGCAAGGCCGCGAACGAGGCCGTCCACCTCGTCTCCGATACGGGCCTTGGCAAACCGAGCGCGGCAGAGCGACTCGACACCATCCACCGCGACATCGTGGCCATGAACGAGCGGAGCCGCGCAACCGACGACCGCCTCGTCGATACGCTCGCGGCGATGCACGAGTCGTTGAGAGACCTCGTCCACCAGGTTGAGCGTGGTCGGCAGCCTGCCTCGGGCGAACAAGAGCGGGCCGACCTGGCCCCGCTGCAGCCGCGCTTGGAGCCCGCGCCCTCCTCCGCCGAGACGCGCGTCGAGAAGGCAGTCACGCGAGACGGCGCCGAGGACGTCCGGTCCGGGGACAGGTCGTTGCGCAGCCGGCCTGACGCCACCGTCCCAGACTTAGAG
The DNA here is from genome assembly GCA_049801475.1 of Methyloceanibacter sp. GTDB lineage: Bacteria > Pseudomonadota > Alphaproteobacteria > Rhizobiales > Methyloligellaceae > Methyloceanibacter. The sequence continues at coordinate 171 of JBARKP010000031.1, read as the reverse complement.
GAGATTGAGCCCGCGCCTGCCTTCGGGCGCGCGAAGCGCGGTCCGCTGGCCGAGGAGGCGGTGGATCTTGACGAGGGCAAGTCTTCCCGGTCAGGCCCTCTGTTCGTTCCGGAAGCCTCCCTAGACTCGCGTAACGATTTGGTGGCCGCTGCCCGCCGCGCGGCGCGAGCC
>JBARKP010000030.1:0-1551 GCA_049801475.1 Methyloceanibacter sp. | reverse complement strand
GCTCGCTCACTGCGGGTGATTGTCGAGCACTTCGCGGCACGCGGCGCTGATTTTCGGCCGATTGCTGAGCAGGCAACCCTGGATCTCAAAGACGTCCGGTGGGGCGTTATCCTTGATAAATTCTCCGCAATACTTGACCACATCGGGGGCGCACGCCTTGCGTTCTTTGTCGGTCCCCAGCCCAAGCGGATTGGCTGGCGGCGGTGGCGGCGACTGCGCCTGCGCCACTGCTGCGGTGAGCAATAGAGCGATCATGCAGAACGTCCGAAGCATCAGTCCCTCGTTGGGTATTCCCGCCACGCGGCGGGGACTATCTCACATTCTTTCCTCGCGGGTCACTGCCCGGAAAGGCAGCCCACGACGCACGATGCGCGTCGCGTCGTCAAGGCGCGCCGCGTATTCGCTCGGGCACAGAATCGCCGCGGCCGCAGCCAAGGGCAAAGTCGCAAGGCCTGGGTGCTTTAGCCCTTACGCGCGGGTACGACCGAGAACAACGGCGGCACCCGAACGTTCCAACTCGCCCTTGCGCGCCGTCGTCTCGGAGAGATAAATCTTGCCGCAGGGCGGTTAGCTCAGCTGGTAGAGCGTCTGCTTTACACGCAGGATGTCGGCGGTTCGAATCCGTCACCGCCCACCAATGACTCCACGGCTTCCCCGGTAAGCTCGTAAGCAGTTTCATAGCGGAATGCCCCCTGCGGGCAATGCCGGGGCTGGACATCCGTGCCGACAACCCCGGAAGCGATTGAGGGTCCTGAAGCCCTTTTTTTGGGTGACAGGACCGCTTGATTAAGATCAAGTCTGAGCGGCAGGATCATTTGATTAACATCAAGGCGATTTGAGCTCAGGAGCTTACGGTTATGTTTGGTTCAGATGAATCCCGGATTGGGGGATTGCATGTGAGCCGGGCGGCTTTGACCGAGCCCTCGAGTCCTTTGGTGGCTCCGGTCCTGGCCGCCTTCGTTATGTAGGCCTCAAGTCCAAGCCTGGCGACGGCGGCCGAACAATCCGTCGGGAGTTCCCGATCAGCAGGAGAGAATCGGATGAGCATCTCAGAAGATTTCTTGAAGAGAGAAGACCTTCGTTCGCATCTCTTTCGAGAAACCTGGCGGAACTTGATCCCTGAAGTTTTTCGGGATGTTCCAACCTATTACGACAAGGGCAACGCGGTCGCATCGCTGGGGAATTGCGCGCGGTGGAGCAACAAGTTTGCCTCCGCCATCCATAAACATCTGCCGCGCGGAGCCTGCGTCCTCGACGTTTGTTCGGGCACCCATGATATTCCGCTGCGGCTCTTGGCGCTCGATCCGACGCTGCAGATCCACGCCGTGGACGGAAGCGCGCATATGTTAGCCGAGGGACAGCGCCGCGCCGGCGAACGCAATCTGACGATCGATGCCCACGTCTGTGACGCCCATGGGTTGCCCTTTCCCGACAACTCGTTCGACGCCGTGACGCTGCAATTCGCTTCGCGCCATCTCGAGATCATCAAGGCGTTTAAGGAGATCTATCGGGTTCTCAAGCCCGGCGGCGTCTTCTGTCACAACGACATGC
>JBARKP010000029.1:0-2546 GCA_049801475.1 Methyloceanibacter sp. | reverse complement strand
GCCCCGAGAACCTCTCCGTGCCCGATGGCATCCGCCTCGTTTTCCAGCCCGCCCACAGCCCCGAGCTACAGCCGGCCGAGCATCTTTGGGCGTTCGTCGACGAACCGCTCGCCAACTGCTGCTTTGCGACCATCGAGAGCCTTGAGCAGGCGGTCAGCGACCGCTGCGTCCGTCCTCGTCCAGCAGCCAAACACGATCCGCGACAACACGCTCTTCCACTGGTGGCCATGTCAGCGAGCAAAGAAGTGATCAGCCGGAGTTGGTATCAGAGGTCAAAATGGCACTGCCGCCAGGAGAAGAGGACATTGACTATAATAACTTTCGCTTGAAGATGAGACGATTTGGATCCGGGTGGCGCATTTTCATATATGCTCCGGGGAGTATTTTTAGTTTCGAAAAAATTCCAAATACACGTCAATACGGCGAGCGGAATAAAGTCATCGCCGAAGCGAAGGGCCTAGTGGACCAGCATATGGCCGGTCAATAACGAAAAGCGCCGCTCGACCCTTTCCGGGAGCGGCGCCAAACAATGCCTGTCTGCAGGCGGCGGCGTGCGCCGAGCGGGTCTCGCAGTGTCTGTTCATTTGTCGAAGATGAACCTACTGCGCCGGACAACGGTTAGCTTGGCAACGCAAGAGAGCTTCCATGATTCACGGCCGCTGCCACACAGCCGACAATACATTGAGTCTCGAGTTCGACGCTACGCCTTGGTTCAAGGAGGCCGACGCTGAAAGCATCCTCAATCTGGCACAGCAAGGCTGGTCCGGCACCAGGATCGCCGATTCCCTTGAAAATCGTCCAGGCTACGAGCGTCTCCACCAGTTGATCGGCTATGCGGCGAGCCGGCTCGGGACGGAATCAATCGAAGATCCGATGTGGGAGACGTTTGGCTGCAGCATAGCCAGATCCGAAGCGCTGGCTTGGCTCGACAAGAACAGACCCGACGTAGCGGCGCGACTCCGTAACCAGACCGGCTAACGGGCGGTCATTCGGATGGGAGTCGGGAGATTCCGGCGGAGGTCTGGGGGAGAATCGCAGGCCGGAGCCAGGCTCTACGGCGACGACCACCCCTATTGCGTCGGCCGTCCCGTGTGGGTGTTTGCTTTTCCCATGCAAGCGGAGCAGTCAATCGTTGTTGATCCAAAAAGTCCTGGCGGCGTCGACTCACCGCACGGCCTGATCCTGTTCGACGGCGTATGCTTCCTATGCTCGCGCGGCTCGAGCGGGTCGGTCTGATCGCCCAGCGCGCCTCGCGCGCGCGGGGATTCGGCGCGAGTAAGGTAAACGCTGTGCCCATGCTGTTGCGAGCCCGTCCTGGCGAAGCTGACCGCCTAGCTCAGACGCCGCGGCCAATTAAGCAAAAAGAAATCGCCGGCGGCCCGACCCACAGCTCGGCCCGCACATAACCCGGAATTATCGAAGGATTGCACGTGCCGCCGACCGCCTAGCTCGGGCGCCACCCGCCAGCGCTCGCCGCCCTCGATCAAGTCAAAAAGAAATCGGCGGCGGCCCGCCGCCTTCATTCTGTCTCAGAAGCACGAAGGCTGGACGATGTTGCCGACGCTGTATGATGATGGCGGGTTTTCCGGCGGCACGATGGAGCGACCAGCCTTGAAAAGGCTGATGACTGATATCGAGGCAGGCCAGATCGACGTGGTCGTCGTGTATAAGGTGGACCGGTTGACGCGAGCGCTTTCCGATTTTGCCAAGCTCGTGAAGGTTTTTGACCGCGGCGGCGTCTCGTTCGTAGGGGCCATTCGGCGGCGAGGTCGACATGTCACCATGACGCATTCGAGTCGCATCGTGGGGACGCTATTGTGCACGGCAGAGATCGATCCTAATGCTTGGCGGTCGCGCACGCGGATCGATCGACCCGCGCGGCAGGGCCGCCCTGGGATTGCGGTGAAATCGGGACCGGGGCCGCGCTTTGAACCGTGGGCGAGAGACTTGGCTTGCCCATGGCCTGATGCACTGGATCTTCACGGGGGGAACCGACGGAGGACTTGACCATGCTAATGTGCTGCTGCGGTCGCCCGAGAGCGCGTCGCGACGAAGAGCCTGAGGTATACGAGACCGCTTCACGCGCCTTAAGAGATTTTAAAGGAGCGTTTCGCCAAGGGCGAGATCGACAAGGCTGAGTTCGAGGAAAAGCGCAGACTTATTTTGGAGTAGCAAGGGTCGGTGCGGCGTTGACAGAGGCGATGTCCTGATGCGCGGCAAACTCCTTTCCATTGTCGAAGGTGATGGTGTGCACGAAGTCGCCGATCGGCCTGAGGCGACGCACGGCTGCCTTCTGTGTTCATGAATCAGGCAGCCCTGCGTCTCGTCGAAGGATCGTCCATGGACAAGTCGAAGGCCCTCGATGCCGCGCTCTCGCAGATCGAGCGCAATTTCGGCAAGGGCTCGATCATGCGGCTGGGCAAGAACGACCGGTCGATGGACGTGGAAACCATCTCGTCGGGCTCGCTCGGGCTCGACATCGCGCTCGGGGTCGGCGGGCTGCCGCGCGGCCGGGTGGTGGAGATCTTCGGCCCGGAATCCTCGGG
>JBARKP010000028.1:0-11713 GCA_049801475.1 Methyloceanibacter sp. | reverse complement strand
ACCCATAGCGGACATTGGCAAGGCTTTATCGCCAATCTCGGCGTAGGCTGCCCTAGGGCGCCTTGGTGGGCGCCTACGCCAGACGGAAGGCTCGCACCATAGCTGTCACCCGCCAGCATCTCCTGCTGCTCGCCCTTCTCCTTGCTTCGCTCGCTGTGGCGCGAGCCGCACCGGCGCCCGAAGGAACTGCAACCGTGCCGCGGTTCGAGTCCGCGCCATGCCCGGCAATGCCGATCAAGGCACTGGCCAACGCTCGTTGCGGATACCTCGTCGTGCCGGAGGATCGCAGCCGGCCGGAGGGCCGCAGCATCCGGCTCATCGTCGCCATTATCCCCGCTCTTTCGGCACGGCCGGAGCCTGATCCAGTCGTCTATCTCGTCGGCGGGCCGGGTGGCATCGCCCTCGGCGAGGCCGACTTGGTCGTCGCCGCCGGTTTCAACCGCGACCGCGACTTGGTGCTGATGAACCAGCGCGGCACCTATTTCTCGGAGCCGGCGCTCAGCTGCGCGTCCATCGACGAGTTCAACCGAGAGCTTCTCGGCCTTCGCTTCTATGCAGAGTCGACCAAGCGGGCCCATTTGGCCGCGACGGAAGCCTGCCACCGCGCACTCGCCGCCACCGGCGCGGAGCTGAGCGCATACAATTCCAGCGAGAGTGCCGCCGATTTCGCCGACCTCCGCAGCGTGCTCGGTTACGCTAAGTGGAACGTCTTAGGCGTGTCCTACGGCACGTATCTCGCGCAAACGCTCATGGGCGATCACCCCGAGGGCATCCGCAGCGTTGTTCTCGATTCGACCGTGCCGCTCACCGTCACCATTCCGGAGTTTTGGCTGAACGCACGCGCCGGGTTCGACCACCTGTTTCGCGCCTGCGCGGCGGAAGCGGCCTGCGACGCCGCCCATCCGCGTCTCGAGAAAACCTTCACGGGGTTGGTCAACAAGCTCGAGGTTGAGCCTTTGACGGCAATGGTCAGCGACCCCGCCACCAGCGAAGACGTCAAGGTCGTGCTCGACGGCGGGGCGCTCGTCGACTGGCTCCGCAACCAGAGCTATTCCACGCCCTTGCTCCGCGACGTGCCCGATCTGATCGGGGGGCTCGCTGCCGGCCAGCCTGGCGCGATCGCCGCCATCGCCAAGGATCGGGATGCCGGGGCACCTCGCCCAGGCCCAGGCGTCCCCTCCGCTGGGTACGGCCTGGGGTTCGGCGTCGTTTGCCGCGAGTGGTACCCCCTCGCGACGCAGGAGGATCTGGTCGCCGCCGGTCGGCAAGCGTTTCCGTTGTACCCGGCCTCGCTGCAGGACGAGGCCGTCGGCACGTGGGCATATGCGAACGAAGATTGCCGCGACATGTGGAAGGTCCCGGCCGCCCCGGCGACGGTGCGCCAGCCCCCTGCGAGCAGCATCCCGACGCTGCTCATCTCGGGCAGCTTCGATGCGGTGACGTCGCTTGACTGGACCAAGACCGCGGCGGCGAGCCTATCCAACGCGACGATCGTCAGCATCTCGGGCATCGGGCATTTTGTCTCCCCCGAATCGCAATGCGCCCAGGCGGTGATTGCCTCGTTCCTCGCCGATCCGGACGCCCCTGACACATCTTGCGTCGGCGCACTGAAGCCGCCTAGCTTCACCTCGCGGGCTTCGCCGTGAGCCGTTGCAGCTAGGAGGGACAGGTATGTTCCTTGGTAGCACCATGTCCCTCGGCGCTCGCGTCTTCTTGCTTCTTGTTCCTCTCGTCTCCGCGCTAGACCCGTCGGCCGCCCATGCTGCGGTAAGCGGGGATTTTGCCGGGCTGGTCGACATCGGCGGCGGCCGCAAGATGTATCTTGGGTGCAAGGGCACCGGGAGCCCGGTCGTCATTCTCGAGGCGGGATTGCGCAATCGGGCCGATATTTGGAGCGTCAAGCCCGAAACCGGCGAAGCGGTCTTTCCCGCCGTCGCGGCCTTCACCAAAGTGTGCGCCTATGATCGCCCCGGAACCACGCTCGGCACCGACCAGCTCAGCCGCAGCGATCCCGTGCCGATGCCTCGCACCGCCGAAGATGCCGTGGCAGACCTTCATGCCCTGCTGCAGGCGGCAGCAATTCCTACCCCCTACGTTCTCGTCGGTCACTCGACTGGAGGGTTGATTATCAGGCTCTACGCCAGCACCTACCCGAAAGAAGTCGCAGGCCTCGTGCTGATGGATGCCATATCCGAGGGGCTGCAGACGGCGATGACGCCCGAACACTGGGCCGCCTACGACCGCCTCCTCCTGGTCGACCCGCCTAAAGAACTCGCCCACTACAAGGACCTTGAGACCATCAACTTCGATGCCAGCTTCGACCAGATGCGGCGCGCAGCCAAACGCACGCCCCTCGCCTCCATACCATTGATCGTGATTTCGAAGAGCCGTCCCTTCGAACTTCCGCCCGACCTGCCGGCGTGGCTTCCTGCGACGCTGGAACGGGCCTGGACCGCGGGCCAACAGCAACTTGCGCAGCTCTTCCCCAATACGCCCCATCTGATCGCGACCAACAGCAGCCACTACGTGCAGATCGAGCAGCCCCAACTCGTGATCGATTCAATTCGCGAGGTCGTCGATGCGGTGCGCGGCGGGAGCTGGCAGCTGGCGCGCTGAGGGCCGCGCTCTGGGTGGACGATGGCAACGAGCAGGGTGGCGAGGTGCTCGACGTCTGCTAATGGCACAAAGCGGACCAACGCGATGGGGCTTAGTGATGTCAGCTCGCTCTTGGCCTCCGGCCCTCCCCAGCGGTAGTAGAGGTACAGCAGCACGAGCAGCCAGACCGCTAGAAAACCGCTGAAAAGATCGTCAGGAAGTTGTACGGAGCGTCGTTTCCTTCGCACAACGTCTGCTCGAGCGGCGGCTGGGCCGTTGCTCGATCCCGGCGGGCCAACCGTTCTTGTACGCATCGAGCACGAACTGCGCTCTAGGCTTCCAACAACTCAAAACTCTTGGCCACGTGACGCCAAGCCTTCGCCGTTTCAAGGTGGTTAACCTTGTCGCCTCGTCAGGCGCTTGCCTCGCGGGTCTCGCACTCATTCTCGGTATGTCCGCTCAACTTTGGAAGTTGAGAAAAAACCCTCGTCACGCGTAGCCCGTCGGCCGCAATTTGGCGTCAGTGCGGCTCAATGGATCGGGACCAAAGCGGTTGGGGCCGAGCGTGCCCTTTAGCATCCCAAGTTCAATCAGAAACCAGACCGTGATGCCGATCAATATGAAGAAACAAATCAAGCCAAGCGTGTTCGTATTCCAGTTCAAGGAAACGTCGACACCAGTGACTGGGAGCTCTAGCGTCTGGGGGTTTCCCTCGACCGGACCAAAGCTTAGCAGTCCAAGCGCGATAATGGACGGGATGTAGCCATAGAGAGCCGTCTCTCCTGGCTTATTGCGATCCTGGAACCGCTTCGCGGCAAGGGGGTAAGCCGGTAAATACAAGATGATCCAGATTAAGGCCGAAATGGTTTGCCCGACTATCGTTTGGTTGCCGATCCACGCGGCGATGGAAAAGATGACGAAAAGGATGACTTGTCCCGCCCACCATTTCGCGCGGTTGATACGCCCCTGCAACGACGTGAAGAGATAGGTGAAATCCATTTGCCCCTCCCTGCAGCCCGGCATTGCCCCTTGCGGGCTGTAACATATTAGAAGGCCACCAGTCGAAAGAGGGAGGCGGCTTAAGGCCTGTGCTTTGGTAAGGGGGTGAAACCGAGGCACACCAGCCTCAGCGTCGGCTCGCTGGTGCGATCCCGAGATCCCCATGGGCAGTCGTAGATCCGAGCCGAAGGTCTTACATGGCGAAGCCGGTCGTTCGCCCGAGCTCGGAACCGTAGATACCATTGCGCCTGGCGCAATCAGAACAGTGACTATGAACGTCATACCTCTGACTAGATGCGCCGCCGCTGAGCAACTCGATCCATATCGGACCAGCGTGCATGAGCTAAGTTAGCTCCCGTCGGTTTAAACAATTCAGTCAGCGGATCCGATGAGTAGTGTTGATCAGCTTCGGCGACCCGGTACGCGGGCACCCGGCGAGGTCCTGCATGTCGATGGCGGCCAGCATGCCGGCCAGTGGTCGGACCGACAGGCGGCATAGAATGCGGCATGAACTACGCAGGTTGCCGCGAGAGCGTGAGTACGCTCAAGAGCCAAGTGCGGTGAGGCGCGAAGCGGTTCAGATCTTAGCGCCTCGAGTCAGCGACCTGACAATACAACGGGCAGTACCCGCATGCGTCCGCGCGGCCGCGTGAGGCTATAGCTGCGATCAAGGCCGTGGGAGCCGCTACAGCACCCAATTGATTTAGCTGGACTGATCTGGACTTTCGCTGATGACGATCAGGCCTTAGCATCCCGCGCGGGCCGGACCGGGCGGGGGGGGGTGCATGCATGATGGACACGTGGGATCTCCTGATTCTCGGCGTTCTTGCCGTGCCGATTTGCGCCATTGCCGCGCTTGTGATGGCGGTGGGGGCGCGTAGCCGCCTCCGCCTGCTTGAGTACCGGATGGCGGGGCTTGAGGCCCGCTTTGTCGGCGGCGTCGAGGAGGCAAGACCCGCTGAGGTTCAGCCCGAGCCGGTGATGCCGGAGCCAACCGAGCCCGAGCCTGCAGAGCCTGCTGAGCCGGAACCGTTGCAACCTGAGGAAGCCACGATCGAAGCCGCGAAAGCAGCAAGGTCTTTAATCAGCCTGGAAGAGCGCTTCGGCACCCAATGGGTGGTCTGGGTCGGAGGACTCGCGCTCGCGCTGGGCGGCTTTTTCCTCGTCCGCTATTCGATCGAGCAGGGCTGGTTCGGACCGGCCATGCGCGTCGCTCTTGGCGCACTGCTTGCGGTTACGCTAATCGCTGCCGGCGAATGGACGCGGCGAAACGAGATCGATACCGGAATCACCGGTCTTCCTTCGGCCTATATCCCCGGCGTGCTGACGGCGGCAGGTACTGCCATTGGATACGCAGACGCCTATGCAGCTTACGCGCTCTACGGATTTATCGGGCCGACCATCGCCTTCCTACTCCTCGGTGCTGTCGCGCTCGCAACGCTTGCGGCTGCGCTGTTGCATGGTCCGGCCCTTGCAGGCCTCGGACTTGTCGGCGCCTACCTCACGCCGCTCATCGTCTCGACTCAGGCGCCGAGCTATTGGGCGCTTTACCTCTATCTTGCCGTCGTCACGGCTGCTGCCTTTGCGCTTGCCCGAGCGCGCCTGTGGCGCTGGCTAGCTATCACGGCGGTCCTTTTCAGCCTTGCTTGGGTTCTGCCCGGCATTGACGATCCAAGCGTGCTTGCCCCGCATATTTTCCACTTGATCACTGGGTTCGTGCTGGCCGCGGCCTTGATCGTCTCCGGATTTCTCTTCGGCCCTGACGCGGATCCCGGCCGTATCGATGGCATCTCCTCAGGTGCACTCGCAAGCTATCTCCTCGCCGCAGGCCTGCTTGTCGTTGCAAGTCAACACGACGCGGCAGCCTTGGCAGCCTTCTCGCTGCTCGTTGCAGCGACCGTCGTCATCGCTTGGCGCGCCGAAAGCGTGGCTGCTGCTCTACCCGCAGCAGCAGTCCTCGTCGCCTTTGTGTTTGCGCAATGGGCGATCGGCTTCAATATCAGCGAGTTTGTCTATGGCCGCGGCCAAGTACCTGAGTTTGAGGGCTATCTTTATGGCATGCATCTCGTTCTCGGCGCCGGCTTCGCGGTCCTGTTCGGGGCCGCAGGGTTTTTAGCGCAAGGTCGCAGCGGGCGGCCGCTTCCGCCTATTCTATGGAGCGCTTCGGCGGTCTTTGCGCCGATCGCGATCCTCGTCGCCCTCTACTACCGCATCGCCGAGTTCGACCGCTCGGTGCCCTTTGGGACCGCGGCGCTTCTGCTTGCGACCCTGTTCGCTTACGCCACGGAGCTTTTGGCGAAACGCGAGCCGCGTCCGGGCTCGGCGTCGGCGGCCGCCATCTTCGCAACCGGCGCCGTTGCTTCGCTAGCGCTCTCCCTCAGCATGGCGCTTGAGAAGGGCTGGCTCACCGTCGCATTGGCGCTAATGGTGCCGGGCATCGCCTGGATCGTTGAGAAGCGGCCCTTTCCTGCGCTCCGCTGGCTTGCGGCAGCGATGGTCATGCTCGTGCTTGCTCGCATTGCCTGGGACCCGCGCATTGTCGGCGCTGATCTCGGCACGCGGCCGTTTTTCAATTGGCTGCTTTATGGCTATGGCATTCCGGCAGCCTCATTCTGGGTGGCCGGCCATCTGCTTAGCCGGGGCAAGGACGATGTTCCAGCGCGCATCGTCGATGCCGCAGCGATCCTGTTCACCATCCTGCTCGTCTCCTTCGAGATTCGCCATTATCTGACGGGCGATCCCTATGAGAGCTCGGGCAGTCTCAACGAGATCGCGCTCTTTGTCGTGGTCGGGCTGGCGCTTACGATCGGGCTTGAGCGGATCAGGCTTCGTTCGGGCAGCATTGTCCACTCTATCGGCGCAATCGCCATTGCCGGGCTGACCCTGCTCATCATTGTTGTCGGGCTCGGCTTCACTGGAAATCCGCTGTTCTCGTCTGAATCCGTCGGCGGACCTGTCATCAATTTGATCCTGCTGGGCTACGGGATCCCCGCGGTGCTTGCTGCTGTGCTTGCGCTCGTAACGCGCGGGCACCGGCCCGAGTCTTATAGCGCCAGCGCCGCCGTGGTCGCCGTGGCCTTGGCGATCGGCTATCTATCGCTTGAGGTGCGGACGCTCTATCACGGTGCGATCTTAAGCGAAGGCCTTAACACCGACGCCGAGCAATACACCTATTCGGTGGTGTGGCTTGCCTTCGGCGTGGCGCTGCTTGCAGCCGGAGTTCTGCTCCACTCACGAGCGGTGCGCTTTGCCTCCGCCGCCGTGGTCATGCTCACGGTGCTGAAGGTGTTTCTCATTGACATGTCCGATCTCACGGGTATCTACCGCGCCCTATCCTTCATCGGCCTTGGGCTCGTGTTGATGGGGATCGGCTGGTTCTATCAACGGCTCCTCTTCCCGCGCGCGGCGCCAGTGAGCAGTGGTACATAATCCACATAACGGGACCGTTATGACCGACCTTGTTTCTCAGCGGCACCAGGCGGGTGCGCCCCTCGTCGAGGCCGCAACGAAACGCGTCTTCAATTAAAACCCAGCCGTAACCGAAGGGCGCGCTACGGCTATAATATCTCACACAGGCTGATTACGGATCCTGGGGCAGGCCCCGCCGCCATCCTCCCACACGCGATCGATTGCCGGGCGCCGCCTCGGCGGTCTGCGGCGTGTAGCGGGCTTCGGGAGCGTTCGGGTCATCTGGCGGGTAGAAGGACCGGATGTAAGCGGCCGCGCTTTGATCTTCGGCAAGTGCCGGCATCGTCGCAAAGGCCAACAGGCCGATCACCGCCGCGGCAAGCCGAAGGCGATCCCTGCGCATCTTCACCATCCTCACCCCCTTTATTCCGTACGCAGGAAAACTCGCGTCAGCCTGGCCCATGCGGCCGGCGCCGGCCAGCACAGCGATCTTCATGTCACTCATGGCCGATGAACCGTCAGGCGAGCCGAATGCGAGTAGCCCAGCCATGCTAGAAGGGCGCGAGCGCAAGACCTTCTATGACGTGGGGGCGCTTGCTCACAAGACTGCATTGCCGAGGCAACCCCGGAGGTGCTGATGCGAAGAGTGGTCGAGCTTGGGATTATGGGTCTGGCCGCAGGTGCAATCGTGGCTCCGATTCAGCTCAAGGCTGAGGAAGTTTCGAGCGTCTACACCGCGCTTGATCTCGACAAGTGCAAGCTGATCGAGAAGCCTGATTGGAGGAAGGCAGCGGCCGGTGGCGGTGTGCCGGCTTTGAAGGGATCGACGTCGAGGTCGCAGAGGGTGACCTCCGCATGTCCGCGGCCTTCGGGCCGAAGGCCGAGGACCAAATAGCGGCCGGCCAGACGCTTCCCAAGTTCAACACCATCGGCAAAACGCTCGAATGGCGCGTGGAGCGGGAGGGAACACGCTGGAACCCATTTGCCACCATCCTCCGCTACAATTGGGAAGCAAACGGCGAGAAGGGCGTAACGCTCGTCGTGACCAAGCTTGACAAGGATGACGCCTGTCATATGGCCTATGTCGATGCGGCCCGTAATCCGCAAGCCAACGACCAGGCCCGCGCCATCGCCGACAAGGACGCGCGCAGCTTCGACTGTAAGCACGACGAGGCCAAGCATTACGGTCCCGACGGGCAGGAGATTAAAGCCCCATAGGGCGACCGCAGCGGAACGTCGTTTATGGCGAAATGAGGCCGTCTTCGAACACGAAGCATTGAGCAAGCTCCGCCATTGCAACCGCTAGTGCCATCGTGGCCAGCACTGCCATAGTTCCAGCGGGAACGACGGTGATTCAAGGTCGGCATACTCAAGACCACCCGCAGAATTGGGCCGTCCCAGCAGGGGCCGGCAGGGTTCGACGTGGAGCTCGCAGGTATCGCGATGGCCGCTCCCACTCACGAGCTCAAACCCAAACGGCACGCGACGGAGCGCGCCAAGCGCATCTTCCGCCACGGGAGAGGTCACCGTGACGGCAAAGCCTATGACGTAACGGCTGAAAGCGTAACGCCTAACGATGAACACGTACCGGACGAGCTGCCGATACGGCTCGTCGCTACTGAGTAAACCGCTTTGCGAAATTTCACCGCCAACAACGCAATTGCTTCGGCAATTACGGAGCCTGTCTTTGTGCCGGAGGATGGGCCATCGGGCCGGTCGTGATAGACCGCGAGCACGTCGGCTTCGGCAACAGAGCGCGGGCCTTCGCATGTGTCGATCAACACGCCTGCGCATTTCAGGGAGACCTTGACCGAAAGGTCCTTGCGCAATATTTGTCGCGGAGACAGGGCCAATCTAGATTTCAATTCCCGGCTGTCTGCGGAGTGCTAGCTAAATCACCAGGGAGTCGGTCATGTCTTATCGCGTTTTGTGGGCGAATGCCAACGCCGCTTGCCTTTACAAGCCGTTCGAATTTCACCCCAACAAGAACGACAACGTCGTGGTGACGTCGCTGGTCGATGCCGGTTCGTCCTGCTCGCATAATTTTGCGGAAGGACCGGGCTATCATTTCGATAGCGTCACGATCGACCGTGCGCCCGAGCATGGCGAACTGAAGCAGACCAGGGGCACGCGCTTCGTCTTCACGCCGAATCCCCGCTTTACCGGCAAGGACTTTTATCTCTTCAAGATTTGCGCCAGCAAGAGCGACAAATCCGGCTGCTCGACCATCGCCTTCGTCGCGACCGTGCGCGGGCGGCGGTGACGAAAGTTGGGACGGCGATCACGATTCTCGTCGGCTTCTTCCATGGTTCTCTCGGCGCCTGCGGACGCTGGCCCCCGCGTCCAAAGTCCTCATCACCATCGACAAGACGTTATCCAGACCCAAGCCCTACACGAGCAGCACCGGGACCGTGTCGTACAGCTACTCGGGTCTAGTGTGCATTACGATGCCGTCCAGAACAAATGCTTCGGGCTTATCCCGCCTAGAGGTCCTTTGTTCGCTCGAGCAGACGGCATAGGGAATGCAGAGCCTCCGAAACCTAAACCGCTCCGTCTTGGTGACGGGTGCCGCTTCCATCTCGAGTCAATGTCTGCTTCGGGTCAGAAGCGGACGTCACAGCGCGCCATCGCGTTGGTCCGCTTAGTGCCAAAAGCCGACATTTATGGGGAGACGTCAACGCCATTGTTGACCTGGGTCAATGTCAACACCGTGCATCAGACATAGATGAGACTAGGATGAGCTAAGACTTGCCGGAATTCCGTCGCGCAGGCTCTCAAGTGTGACTGCAACGGTGAGGTGTTTCATGGCAATTAGCGTGAAGGAAAAGGAACTGGCTGCGGTTAGGATCTCGGTTGCCACCGGCTGCAAGCCCTGTACGCAGGGCAGGCGAGTTGGCCGCGCGAGACCTGACCCGGTACAGGGTGGTGCTGAAAAAACAACGAATAACAATGCAAGGAACCCCGTTGCGTGGCACATTGGCGTGGCACACCCACGCAACGAGGAGGGTAACTTCAAGCCGCCACTGGCCCTACAACACTACTTCGAGGCAACGTCTGCCTCGGGGTCGTCAGCCGCAAGGGTCTCAGCGTAGTCACCGCACCGGAGAGTGAACGACTTGTTCTCGGCGGTGTCGATTTGAACTGTCTCACCTGGGTTCAGGCTGACCCGAAAGCGCGTCGCTGTGTTGGCATCGGTGTCGTCCCCATTCCAGACCACTGCGTGGACAGCGCAGTGACCACCGCCGGGAACGTAGAACGCTATGACGCGCTTACTGCCAACCGTAGCGAGAATAGGCTCGTGAGGCCCGACCGGCCCTAAATTCTGGACCATCTCCTCGGCGCGGGCGGGGGTGCTAGCAGCGGTGAAGGCGACGATTGCGCCAGCCGCCGCAAATTTCAGGAACTGGATGCGAGTGAGCGGGAACATCGTGGGATCTCCTTCGCGTGGCTACTCAAGACCATCTTGAGCTTGAGAGAGATTCTAGTTCCCCGCTCGGATTAGCGCTGTGAGATTTGCCACACCCTGGCCTCAGAACAATGCGACGAATACCGCGGCACTTGGAAACCCAAATTGCAGCACTGGGGACATGGCTGAGCTGGGCGACAACAGAGCGACTGAGAACAGGCGGATAAAGAGTTTGCCGGAGCCCTGAAGTGGTTTTGTTAGCCCATAGGCACGGGGGTAAATTCAAGAAATGCGTGTTTTTCAGATACTTAGCCGTGTTTCAATATGGGCTTTTCCCGTCCCTCAAAGCCAAAATAGATACCAGCGATTACCCCGAGGAGGATCGTCGCAAAAGCGAGTGACATTTCCGGCGAAATAAGCTTGAGGCAGCGCGAAAAGAGGCGCGCTCTTTGGCCGACTAACGAGCTTTGATCCATAAATGAAAAAAGAAACAAAAATGGCGTCGGTCATTATTGATCCAGCGCAAGGTGACCTGTATGTAAGCAGTCGTGTGCAACAGTTGCCGGACAGCCGGTATCGAGATGAGGTCTTAGATGGACAAAGGGTTCGAAGAGTTTCAGAAGGTGGGTAAGGACGGCTTCGATGCGGCTGTCCGCTCGTTAGGTGAGGTGAACAAGGGCTTGCAGGCCATTGCTGCCGAGGTGACCGACTACTCGAAGAAGGCGGTCGAGGACAGCACACGTGCCTTCGAGCAGCTGATGGGCGCAAAGACGCTTGAGCAGGCTATCGAGATTCAATCTCAGTACGCCAAGAAGGCCTACGACACCTACATGGCCGAGATGTCGAAGCTCGGCGAGATGTATGTCGGCCTGGCCCGCAACGCCTACAAGCCCGTCGAGTCAGCTTTGGCCAAGAAGACGGTCTAACGTCGCTAGAGCCCTTTCCGGGCCGATTGAATCATTGGGGATTCCCAAGGTTCGTCGAGTCTGATTCAAGCTGCATGCTGGTAAAGGAGGCCAGCATGCATGGATCTTCGCCGCAGTCCTCGGCGCGCGTGGCGCGTCTCGATGCGCTCGGCTTCACCTGGAGTCGATTTGACTCCACGGAACTCGGGTTTGTCTGGCATCAGGGGTTCACAGGCTACGAAGTAGTATTGTGTCTGTCGGAAAGAAGGCGAACTTCCAGGTGTCAGCGTCCTCGAACCGACATGGCACGCGGACGATTCGGACGCTCTCGTCAACATCTTCCTTCCACTCGCCGGCTACAATGCACCGACCTCATCCAGGCGATGATCTTCCAGAGGTC
>JBARKP010000027.1:0-10658 GCA_049801475.1 Methyloceanibacter sp. | reverse complement strand
GCACTACACCGTCTCGATGGTTCGGCGGAGCGTAAGCCGGCACAAGGATTGCGAACCCCGGCTTGATGCGATGCTCAATGCCATCAAGCACGGCCTTGCCTTCCCCCTCCTCTAACCGGAGCAGCTGATCGAGCTGGTGGACCTCTTCACCGATATCTTCACCGGGCTTGAGGCTCATCACAACGAGCTGGCAATTCTTGGTCGTATACAGGACCGTGTGGAACGTCGCCTTCTGGTGCGCGGCCTTTTTCTGACGCGCTTGGCCGAAAAGGTCTCCTGTGGTTCATCGGAACTTCATCAGCAGCACGAGATCGTGGATGGCAAGGCCGATGCCCCAGCCACAAAGCACCCAAAGGAACCAAGGATGGGCGGGATTGGTGATCAGGTTGAAGGCCGCGAGCCCAACGATAACGACAACATAGACGGTAAGATGGATCAGGAAGCCGCGCATTGGTGGCTCTGTGAACCTGAGCTGCTGCGGCGTAGACCTCGTTGTTTTCGGCATCAGACGACCCTTGTGCGTCAGCCTTCACTTCTTGTCTGGGTGTGCTCCAATCACTTCGCAAGCTATCCTATCGCCAGCTCCAAACCGGCATTCGACCTGAGTCATTCAATAGTGGCTGACTTACAGGCATGCTTGTCCTTGGGCCTGTGGTGCAATTGCCTTCGCGACGGGCTCCCGCTGGCGGGGCATATTTATAGGTTCTGCGCGCGAATGCCTACACGTACGTTGGGGGTCAGATGACGATGGAAAAAGATCAATCGACAGGCGGCCAGAAACGCGAGGTACCCGAGCCTACCCACCCGCGGGAGCGGCGCGAGCCATTGCCGTGGCAAGTCCCCAAGGCCACTGAGGAAGATCCCGAAGCGCTACGTCGCGTTCAGGCGATTTTGAACAGTTCGAGCTATCGACTGGCCGAGGAGGACGTTGATTTCCTCGCGCGCAACGACCTTCGCGGCGTACGTCTTCTGATCGAGTATCTTAAGCCGGAATTGCTAATTGCCGAGCATGGAATTCGTCACACCATAGTAGTCTTCGGCGGCACGCGCATCTGCGAAGGCGCAGCTGCACGCCGCAAGGTCGAAATGCTGCGCCGGGCATTGGCAACCGACGCTGGTAACAAGAACCTCGAGCGGCGGCTCGCAATCGCCGAGCGAATTCTAGCGAAGAGCCACTACTACGAGATTGCCCGCGAGTTTGGACGCCTGGTCGGCGAGGCCAACAGCGGTCACCCTGCGCCGCATACGGTTATCATGACCGGCGGCGGCCCGGGTCTAATGGAAGCGGCCAATCGCGGGACTTTCGACGTCGGGGCCAAATCCGTCGGCCTCAACATCAGCCTGCTGCACGAACAATATCCGAACCCTTACGTCACAGCCGATCTCTGTTTCAACTTTCATTATTTCGCGTTGCGCAAACTGCATCTGCTTCTGCGGGCGCGGGCGCTCGTTGCCTTTCCAGGCGGCTATGGCACATTCGACGAACTGTTCGAGGTCCTAACCCCGGTACAGACACGTAAGATCAAGCCGATCCCCGTCGTGCTCGTGGGCGAGAGTTACTGGCGGCGAGTCGTCGACATCGATTACATGGTTGATGAAGGCGTCATCGATCCAGAGGATCGCGATCTATTCTGGTTCGCTGAAACCGCACAAGAGATCTGGGACGGGATCCTGCATTGGCATAAGCAAAGCGGCGAACCCCTGCCGTCCATGCGTTGACAAGCTGTCTCACGCGAGTTCGGTCACGCCCCTCGCAATGTAATACGGTGCGGCAATCTGAATTACGGGAGGATTTTCCTTGAAGCTGTCTTTTCATGGCGCCGATCGAAGTGTCACAGGTTCTTGTCACCTAATCGAATCCGCCGGTCGCCATTTGCTCATCGATTGCGGCCTTTACCAGGGCGAGCGTGAACTTGCAGAGGAGAATGCTGGTCCCTTCGGTTTTGATCCGACGGCAATCGATTATGCACTGTTGACGCATGCCCATCTTGATCATTGCGGACGCTTGCCGCTTCTCGCGAAAAGAGGCTTCCGAGGTGAAATCATCACGACCGCAGCCACGCGTGAGCTCACCCGGCTGGTGTTGCTTGATGCGGCCCAGTTGCAGGAGGAAGAGGCGCGCTACCGTGCCCACAGGGCGGCACGACATGGCGCCAACCAGAAAGCGCTCCAACCGCCGTACTCGGTGCTGGATGCGCTCAACACTCTCGACTTCTTCGGGTGGACTGCCACATATGGACAATCATTCGTCATCGCCCCGGGCATCCATGCAACCTTCCTCGATGCAGGCCATATCCTCGGCTCGGCCAGCATCTTCCTGCAACTCGAGGAGAGTGACCTTCACTGCGGAGTTCTGTTTTCCGGCGATCTCGGCAACATCGGCGGCCCACTGCTGCGAAGCCCTGCGACCCCACCCAAGACGGACGTCGTCGTGCTGGAAACAACCTATGGCGACCGCCTGCATAAACCGCTGGATCTCTCGGTCGATGAACTCTACCAGGCCATCAATGAGACGTTCGCGCGTGGGGGCAACGTAATCATTCCGACTTTTGCGCTCGAACGTGCGCAAGTGCTGCTCTATTTCCTCCGCCAAGGCCTGGAACAGGGCCGCCTGCCAAATTCCATGCAAGTATTTCTGGACTCGCCGATGGCGATTTCGGCTACCGCAATCTTCGAGCATCACCCTGAATGTCTTGAGCCAAAGGTCGCCGAACTCTTCCGCAATGGCGGCGACCCATTCAACCTGCCTGGCTTGCACTTCGTTCGGGAGACATCGGAGTCCGTCGCTTTGAACAACATTAAAGGCGGGGCGATCATCATTGCTGGCTCAGGAATGTGCACCGGCGGGCGGGTCATGCACCATCTCAAGCATAATCTTTGGCGAGCGAACTCGAGCATCGTATTCGTGGGCTATGCTGCCGTGGGAACCCTGGCTCGCCGCATTATCGATGGGGCAAAGCAAGTCAGCATCTTCGGCGAAGATATCCAGGTCAAAGCCAGCATACACACGATCAACGGGTTTTCTGCCCATGCGGATCAGGCCGAGTTGCTGGCATGGCATAAACAGACTGGTGCCAACCGCACCTTCCTTGTTCACGGCGACGAGGACGTTATGCGATCCTTTGCAACCAAACTGGCCGACACACGCATCGAGATACCCGCATTGAATGAGACGTTCAACCTTTGAGGAAAGCTCACAGGGGACAGCAATCAAATTAACAAACGCGCTCTGAGTTTGAGGCACATATCTTGTCTTGCTTGGCATCCAGTGAACCACATGGATAGGAATGAATGATCGGCTGAGTAAGGACGAGGGCGACCGCATTGACGCTTATTGGCGCGCGGCAAACTACCTTTCCGTGGGACAGATCTATCTGCTTGATAATCCGCTGCTGCGCGAGCCGCTGAGACCGGCGCACATCAAGCCTCGCCTGCTCGGCCACTGGGGCACGTCACCCGGACTTAATTTCATCTACGTTCACCTCAACCGGGTCATTCGCGACCACGACCTCAACATGATGTTCGTCACCGGTCCTGGTCACGGTGCACCCGCAATCGTAGCCAACACCTATTTGGAAGGAAGCTATAGCGAGTTCTTTCCCGCCATCACTCAGGATGTCGAGGGGCTAAGAAAGCTGTTCCGCCAGTTCTCTTTCCCGGGCGGCATTCCAAGTCACACCGGGCCAGAGACGCCAGGCTCAATCAACGAAGGCGGCGAGCTCGGCTATTCCCTCGCCCACGCCTATGGTGCGGCCTTTGACAATCCAGATCTGATCGTTGTCTGCGTTATCGGTGACGGCGAGGCCGAGACCGGCCCGCTTGCTGCTGCATGGCACGCCAACAAATTCCTGAATCCCGCGACCGATGGCGCTGTTCTGCCGATCCTTCACCTCAACGGCTACAAAATCTCTAATCCTACTATCCTGGCACGCATCGACCGAGACGAATTGACTAGCCTGCTACGCGGTTACGGCTACACGCCTTATTTCGTGGAGGGGTCTGAGCCGGCTGCGATGCACCTCAAAATGGCCGAGACCCTCGATGAGATGGTTGCTGAGATTGGTGAAATTCAGAAACGCGCACGCACCCGAGGAGAAGCCTTCCGCCCGCGCTGGCCGGTGCTTGTCCTTGTCACGCCGAAGGGGTGGACGGGGCCCAAAGAGGTCGATGGCCTCAAGATGGAAGGTACTTGGCGCTCGCACCAGGTTCCTCTCACCGAGGTGCGTACCAATCCTGAGCATCTCGCCATCCTCAAGCGATGGTTGCGCAGCTATGGAGCCGAAGAGCTGTTCGACGCTTCTGGCAGGCTGCGAGCGGAGCTTGCGGCGCTTGCGCCTGAGCGCGAGCGGCGCATGGGGTCAAATCCGCATGCGAATGGCGGATGTTTGCTTAAGGACCTTAAGCTGCCCGAAGTTGAGGCTTACGCGGTCGAGATGCCTGAGCCAGGCGAGACTTATGCTGAGTCAACAAAGGTTCTTGGCACTTATCTGCGCGATGTGATGCGTCGCAATGCGGACACCCGCAACTTTCGCGTCTTTGGGCCTGACGAGACTGCATCCAATCGCCTCAACGCCCTATTCGAGGTCACCGACCGCACCTGGGATGCTGAGCGCCTCGACAGCGACGACCATCTCAGCCCAGACGGCCGCGTCATGGAAATCCTGAGCGAGCATATCTGCCAGGGCTGGCTCGAAGGCTATCTGCTCACGGGACGGCATGGCCTGTTTTCGAGCTACGAGGCCTTCATCCACATCGTGGATTCAATGTTCAATCAGCACGCAAAATGGCTGAAGGTGGCGAGTAGGGAGGTGCCTTGGCGCCGGCCCATCGCGTCGCTTAACTATCTTCTCACCTCCCATGTCTGGCGTCAGGACCACAATGGCTTCAGCCACCAAGACCCAGGCTTCATCGACCATGTTGTGAACAAGAAGGCGGATGTGATCCGGGTCTACTTGCCGCCAGACGCGAACACCTTGCTCGTCACTTTCGGCAGGTGCTTGCGGAGCCGAAACTTGGTCAATGTCGTCGTGGCCGGCAAGCAGCCCGAGCTGCAGTGGCTTTCGCTCAAAGATGCCATTCACCATTGCGACGCCGGCATTGGTATTTGGGCCTGGGCCAGCACCGATGTCGATGGCGAGCCTGACGTGACTATGGCCTGCGCCGGTGACGTGCCAACCCTTGAGACATTGGCTGCGGTGAGTCTGTTAGGGGAGCATTTTCCCGAGCTCAAGGTCAGAGTGGTGAACGTCGTCGATCTCATGCGCCTGCAACCGCAGGAGGAACACCCCCACGGGCTTTCAGCCAGCGAATTCGACGCCTTGTTCACCACCGACAAGCCGATCATTTTTAATTATCACGGCTATCCGTGGCTCATTCACCGGCTCACCTACCGGCGCACCAATCACAACCTCCATGTGCGCGGCTATAAGGAGGAGGGCACCACGACGACGCCTTTCGATATGGCCGTGCGCAACAACATCGATCGCTTCCAGTTGGTGATCGACGTCATCGACCGTGTCCCGTCGCTCGCCACCGGTGCGGCATTCGTGCGCCAGGCCATGGCGGACAAGCTTTCCGATCATCGCCATTACATTGTCGAGCATGGCGAGGACATGCCCGAGATACGGGATTGGAAGTGGCCGATTTGTACCATCAGGCGTTGAACACCTAGAGAGGCCTATCCGCTAAGTAGACCCATAATACGGAGCCAAGAACAGGCCCGATACATTGCTCCCACGACCTTCGCTTCCCTGGCTTGAGTCGGCTGAGTTCATGTTGCAGGCGATCCGCAAGGAGGTTGGAGACATAGAATGAGTTGGTTACCCCATTCGCGGCATTGGCGCCCCGCCGCTGCAGGACCCGTCTGAGTTGGCCCGCAAGATCGATCCGAGCCAAGACGTCGTGCTCGTTGTCAATGCGGGCTCGTCCAGCATCAAATTCGCCGTCTATGGCGTAGGCGGTGATGGGCTCGATCGTCTGGCCCATGGCGAGATCGACGGCATCGGGACGTTGCCACGCTTCCATGCACGCGATGCCTCTGGCGCCGAAATTGCCGGAATGCCTTGGGCCAAGGACGCCAATTTCTCGGTTCACAAGCTGATCGAAGCCCTGATCGACTGGATCGAGCAACAGTGCGGTCGCGGCAGGATCATGGCCGCCGGGCACCGTGTCGTGCTCGGTGGGCTCGAGCATACAGCACCCGTGCTGGTAGACGCGGCCCTGCTTGACCGGCTGCGCGCGCTCATCCCCCTTGCTCCCATGCATCAGCCCCGCAACCTGGAGCCGATCGAGGCACTCGCGAAGTTGAACCCCAAGATGCCGCAGGTCGCCTGTTTTGACACGGCCTTCCATCGGACCATCCCTGAGATTGCGCAGCTTTACGGCCTGCCGCGTCCGCTGACCGAGGCCGGCGCCCGACGCTACGGTTTTCACGGGCTCTCCTACGAATACATTGCCAGCGTCCTACCGCGGTTCGATGAGCGAGCTGCCGGTGGCCGCACGGTGATGGCCCATCTCGGCAACGGCGCCAGCATGTGCGCGCTCGTCGGTGGACGCAGCGTGGCAACCACGATGGGGTTCAGCCCCCTCTCGGGGCTCTTGATGGGCACGCGTCCTGGCGACCTCGACCCAGGCCTGCTGCTCTGGCTGATGCAGGCCAAGGGCATGACGGTGAAAGCGATTGAGGCGATGCTCTATAACGAATGCGGCCTCAAGGGCGTATCGGGCCTCAGCGGTGACATGCGTGATCTGTTGGCCAGTGATGATCCTCATGCGAGGCAGGCGGTCGATCTTTTTGTTTACCGAATATGCTGGGAACTCGGCTCGCTCGCGGCCGCTGCCGAGGGCCTCGATGCCTTGGTCTTCACCGCCGGTATCGGCGAAAACGCTGGCCCTGTCCGCGAAGCTGTCTGCCGCCAGTCGGCTTGGCTCGGTATCGAGTTGGATGCCGCGGCGAATATGCGTGGCCAGCAACGGATCAGCGCGGCCGCCAGTTCCGTCTCCGTCTGGGTGATCCCGACCGATGAGGAGCGCATGATCGCCCGCCACACTCTCGCGATCCTCAAAAAGCTAGGTGAGGGAGCCCTCCGATGAGGTGATGGGGATGAAATCTCGCAAAGCAGCAATCCACCCGAAATGGGAGCATTCGGTCCCGTGGTTCTGGCCTTACGCGGCGGCAATCGAGCTTGGCGAGGAAGGTCTCAAACTTTTCAAAGACAACCTGAAATTCGCCGCCGAGGTTGGAGAGATCAGCGCCCCACCGTCCCCCGAATGGGCAACCGACAACCGCGTCGTCCTCGATCTTGATACCATGCGACTCAGGGATTTCTCCAAGGCCGGAGCTTCCGGCCCCCCGGTCCTCGTCGACACGCCCTATGCCGGCCACAGCTCCACGATCGCCGACTATGCCAAGGGCCAGAGCCTGGTCGAGACCCTGCTCGGGGCAGGCCTCGATCACGTCCTCGTCACCGACTGGAAGGGCGCCACCGATGCGATGCGGAATTTCGATATCGATAAGTACCTGGCGGAAATCAACGTCGTGGTGGACGATCTTGGCGGCGCGGTGCACCTGATCGGCCTTTGCCAAGGCGGTTGGATGTGCGCCATGTTTGCAGCCCGCTTCCCGGAAAAGGTTAAGACTCTGGTCCTTGCCGGCGCACCTATTGACACCGACGCCGGAGATGGTCCCATCAAGAAGCTCGCCCATTCACTGCCTCTCGACACCTATCAGGAGATGGTCGACATCGGCGGTGGCCGGATGCTCGGCAAGACAATGCTGGCCGGCTGGAAGGACATGCATCCCGGCGAGCAGTTCATGGGCAAATACGTGGACCTATTCGCCCATATCGAGGACAAGTGCTACATCGAGCGTACCGAGCGCTTTGAACGGTGGTACGAAAACCCGATTGACTTGCCGGGCGTCTATTACCTTCAGGCGGTCAAACTCTTGTTCAAGGAAAACCGGCTGGCTAAAGGCACCTTCGTGGCCCTTGGCCGCAAGCTTGCGCTGAAGGACGTCAACGCACCTGCCTACCTTCTCGCCGGAGAGTCCGATGATATCACCACTGAGGAGCAGGTGTTCAATGCCGAGAAGCTCATCGGTACACCATCTTCAGCGATTGTGAAGAAACTCGCTCCAGGTGGCCATATCGGCCTCTTCATGGGCCCGCGCACCCTGGCCGAAATCTGGCCAGACATTGCAGCATGGATCCTGGCTCAATCGGCGTGAGGGCGGTTACCCCCTCAAAATTGCACGCGCTTGATCGCTTCAGATCAGGCGAACCCTTGCCGCCCCGCCTAATGCAGTGTCTCGAGGACCAAGGCGATTCCTTGGCCGCCGCCGATGCAAAGGGTCACGACGCCCCGCTTGATGCCGTCCCGCTGCATCGAATAGAGCAGCCGCGTGGTCAGAACCGCTCCGGTCGCCCCGATCGGGTGCCCGTGAGCGATGGCACCGCCTTCCACGTTCACAATATCTTCCGCCAGGCCAAGCTCACGCATAACCGCTATCACGATGGCGGCAAAGGCCTCATTGATCTCGATGCGTTCGATGTCAGCGATCGTCCAGTTTGCGCGGGCAAGAGCTTGATGGACGGCAGGGATCGGCCCAAGGCCGAACATGCCCGGCTCGACCGCGGCAATACCATAAGACAGGAGCCGCGCCATCGGCTGAAGACCTTGCTGCTCGGCCCAGCCCCGCTCCGCCACTATCATGGCGGCGGCGCCGCTATTGAGACCCGGTGCATTTCCGGCGGTGATCGTTCCATCCTTGCGGAATGCCGGATGCAGTTTGGCTAGAGCTTCGAGTGTCGTGCCCGGCCGGTTGTGCTCGTCCTTGTCGAAGGCTTCCGAACCCTTCCGGCTTTTCACCTCAACCGGAACAATCTCGTCCCTGAACTTCCCCGCGGCTTGCGCTGCGGCAAAGCGCTGCTGGGATCGCACGGCCCACCGATCCTGCTCCTCACGCGTGATCTGGCGAGATTTGGCCAGATCCTCGGTGTGCCAACCGGAGTGCTCGCCCGAGAACGCATCGTTGAGCCCATCGCGCAGCATGCTGTCGTAGATCTCGGCGTCGCCAAGCCGATAGCCCCACCGCCCACTCGCGGCGAGATAGGGGGCCATGTCCATGTTCTCCATGCCGCCAGCGATAGCACTGTCCAACATGCCGAGCATGACCTCCTGTGCAGCCGACACGATAGCCTGGGCGCCGGAGCCGCATACGCGGTTGACCGTCATCGCGGGGACGTCGACGGGAAGCCCGCCATATACGGCTGACTGTCGTGCTGGATTCATCTTGTTACCGGCCTGGATCACGTTGCCCATCACCAGCGTGCCGATCTTGGCTGGATCAAGTTTCGAGCGGGCCAGTACGGCGCGCACTACGGTGGCGCCGAGTTCGGTCGCCGGCACGGACGTCAGACTGCCGTCGAACGTGCTGATCGCTGTGCGAAGGGGGGTGCACAGCACAGTTTCGCGTGTAGCCATTCTTCGTTCCTTGACGCCAACCTGCCAGCAATCACAAACGCAGGCCCCCATCGATCTCGAGGATGCGGCCATTGTAGTAGTCGTTCTGCAGGATGTAGAGCGCGGTTCGCCCGATCTCTTCCGGCTCCCCCAATCTCCTCAAGGGAATCGTCGAGATGATTTTCTCGCGGATCTCCGGCTTAATGTTGGCAACCATACGCGTGTCGCAAAATCCCGGGGCGATGCCGGCGACACGTATTTTGTAGCGCGCCAGCTCCTTGGCCCAGGTCACCGTCATGGCGGCCACGCCTGCCTTGGCGGCGGCATAGTTGGTTTGTCCGATGTTGCCGGCGCGAGAGATGCTGGAGATGTTGATAATCACCCCACCGCGTCCGCCTTCGACCATGTGCACCGCGGCCTCCCGACCGCAAAGAAAGACACCAACCAGGTCGACTGCGATCACCTTGTTGAAGTCGCCGAGCGACATCTTGTCTTGCACCTTGCCGTCCTTCACCTTGACCAACAAGGCATCGCGATTAGTGCCGGCGTTATTGATGAGGCCGTCTACGCTCCCAAAGTCCTTGCGCACGGCGGCGAAGAGCGCCTCCACTGCTGCCTCCTCCCCCACATTGGCCGGGTAGCTCTTGGCTTCGCTACCGGCATCTGCGCAGATGCGAGCGGTCTCCTGAAGCTTCGCCTCATCGAGGTCGACAAGTGCAATCTTGGCTCCTTGGCCCGCTAAAACCTCCGCCATTTTTTGGCCAAGCCCTTGCGCCGCACCCGTGATCACAATCGTTTTGTTTTTTAGGTCCATGCGCCTGCGCCTAGTCACCTCACCAAAGCGCCCGGGCGCATCCTCAAACGGCGCGAACCCAGCCGCCGCGTTGCCAAGCGCTGGGCGTGGAACCGGATCGCCGATCGCGCCGCTAGCCATGTTAGCCAGCAAGACCAATCAAACTAAGCGTGACAGCTGCTAGACACAATCCGACTCATCGACGCAGAAGCCACACCCCTGGCATTCCGGCGCCATCGGTCCGTTCATAGCGCGCCTTGCTTGCGGTCGTGATGCGCGAGCAACAGGGCGATGGCGCAAGACGCCATCCGGCTCAGCGTCTTGTCGGCCCGGCTGGTCAGCACGATGGGAACGCGGGCGCCAAGCACGATCCCTGCTCCATCGGCGTCGGCCAAGTATTCAA
>JBARKP010000026.1:0-23233 GCA_049801475.1 Methyloceanibacter sp. | reverse complement strand
CTCGATCGTGCTCGACGAGGTCGCCAACCGCCCGTTCAACCCCATGGTCAATGCCGGCGCCATCGCCGTAACCGAGCTGATGCAAGGCGCCTCGCCGGACGAGCGCATCGCCAACATGCTCGCGCTGTTCTCAGATCTTGCCGGCCGCACGCTCGAGATCGACGAGTCGGTGTTCCGCTCGGAGCTGGCGACTGGCCACCGCAACCGCGCTATCGCCTATATGATGCTCAACACCGGTATGATCACCCGTGACCCCAATGAGGTGCTCGACCTCTATTTCCGCCAATGCTCGGTCAACATTACCTGCCGCGACCTTGCCGTCATGGCGGCGACGCTTGCCAATGACGGACGGAACCCGATCACCGGGAAGGCCGTGTTCGACATCCAGTATGTTCGCGACGTGCTGACGGTGATGAACAGCTGCGGCATGTACGACTATGCCGGACAATGGTCCTATGAGGTCGGCATGCCGGCCAAGAGCGGCGTGTCGGGATGTATCATGGCGGTCATTCCCGGGCAGATCAGCGTCGCCGTCTATTCCCCTCCGATCGACGCAATCGGCAACAGCGTCCGGGCCATCCGCGTTTGCCAAGAGATCTCCAACGAGTTCGAGCTGCATACCTTCAACAACCGCACCAATGCGCGGAGCGTGATCCGGCGCGACTATCGCGGCGACGTTGTGAGCTCAAACCGCCTGCGCACGCCGGAGGAGCGCAAAGTGCTGGCGAGAGAAGGCCACAAGGTGGCCGTGCTCGAAGTGCAGGGGGCGCTGTTCTTCGGCTCGACCGAGCAGCTGTTGCGCAGGCTCACGCAACTTGCGAGCGAGGCGAGCTATCTAATCGTTGACTTCAAGCGGGTGCATTTCGCCGACACCTCTGCACGCAAATTAATCGCGCGCGCGGCGCTGTCCATGGCCGAAAGCGAGGCCGAGCTTGTCTTTGCCTCGATCGCCAATGATGGTCCGCTTGCTGGCCTTGCTCGCGAACTTGCCTTGCCTATCGAAGAGCGTCTGCTCCGCGTCTTTTCCGACACCGACACGGCGCTGGAATGGTGCGAGGATCAGCTGCTCGCCCGCTCGCCGCGAGGGAGCCCGGGGCCGAAATTCGCCCTTGCCGAGCTCGAACTATTCAAGGGCCTGACGCGGGAGGAATATCGGCTCATCGAGCCCATCGTCCGCCCGCTCATCTTCGACAAGGGAGACGTCATCATCCGAGAGGGCGACGAGGCCAAGCTCTTCTTCGTGGTCGCCCGCGGCACAGTCAGCGTGCAGATCAGCGTCCAGGGACAAGGCGAGCGCAAGAAGCGGGTGGCGTCGATCGGGCCCGGTCTGACCTTCGGCGAGATGGCGCTGCTCGACGGCGGCAAGCGCTCGGCCGACATCGTCGCCGACGAGCGGGTGATCTGCTACGGGCTCGCGGTCGAGCAGCTGCAAGAGCTCGCAGCCGAGTACCCCAATATCATGATCACTATGCTCGGCAATCTGACGCGTGACTTCTCCGAGCGTTTGCGCCATGCCAATGAGGAGATCGGAACACTCGAATAGGAAGACTGCCTCGGCGCGACAGCCGCGTGAGGGCATCACGATAGCCGGTAAGTCGTAACCGACGGTCCAACACTGCATGGGCGAATCACTTAAACGACCTAACGTCTGCTATTGGCACTCAGGGGACATTCACGCGGCGCGGTTTAATGTCCGGTTCCAGGCCCTTCTCGGACATCAACGCATGGCCCGATCATGTCGTCGATTGACCTATCGCGGACATTGCCCAAACTCTTGAGTCGATGGCTCGTTGTGTCCGCTTCACCGGCGGCGGCGTAGGACCCCGATGTCGCGAAGACGAGCCGCGTCATGACGGCAGTAATGAAAATGGTGAAGCCCGATATCGGCACACTCGAAACCGCAATAAAGGCGAGTGAAGAATCAACGCAGATCAAGTGAGATACTCAGGTCCACAGTGGGTCATCCTTCACCGGTGCGCCATGGTTCAAGATAAGAAGAGGTTTGAACCATTTTCTCGGGGGAGCCAGCCGAGAGATAAGGTCGGTGTGGAAATTCAACGACGATAAGCGGCGAGAAATGTGCGCACCGCCGTTGCCACGACGTGATCGATGCGCTCGTCACTCGGTCGCCCGGCGAAATTGAAAAGCATTGGCTTGAAGGTCGTTGACTGGCAGGAATCCAGGAACTGAGCGGCGGCGAGCTCGCAATCATCGATAGCAAGCACACTCGCGGCGACCTGATCTTCAAGATAGCGGGCAACCCGCGCAATGCCGCAAGCCGGGCCCGTCTCGTAAAACCCCTTGCCGATCTCCGGCATGCGGTCGGCGATGCTAATCACTGTACGCAAAGGTGAAACGCTATTGGGCCGGCACACGAAGCGTACAAAGTCTCGGCCCAAGCGCGTCAACACGGCCTCTACGTCGTGATCCTCGGAATCCAGGGCGAACACCTGCTCGGCCTGGGATCGGCACTGCTCCTCTACGATCGCCTGGAATAGCCGTTCCTTGCTGTCGAAATAGACATAAAGCGTACCCTTCGAGACGCCAGCGGCGCGAGCAATTTCACCCATGCTCGCGGCATCGAAGCCTTGGGCAAGGAACACCGCGCGAGCGCCTTCGAGGATTTGGCGCCGTTTCGCACTTTCGGCCGTTTCAGACGGCGTTGTCGTCTCTAAGGTCATTTTTCTCAGCCCCACGCGAAATTGTGACCGAACGGTTCGGTCGGTATTGACTTATAGCTCGCCAACGCGTATGTCAAGCATTGACTGAACGGTTCGGTCAGCAAACGACTACGGACGTGAGATCGCCCCGGCGGCCCAAGGAGATGGCAGATGCTGAGATACCTGTCGATTAGACGTTACCTTCCCGGGTGGCTGAGATCCGAGGCCGGCGAGTTCTACCTCGACGCCCTGTCGTTCGTGGCAGCCGCAGCCGAGCTGACGTACTGGGTAGCTCATCACTGGTGAGCCCCCCGGCCCTTCAACTGGTCAGAAAATGCACCAAGAACGCCAACCCATTAGTGAAGAAATCGAAGCCCGTCAGCCTTCTGATCAGGGCAAAGGCACACACGAGACCGGCCGCACCCATCCTGTTCTAAGGCAGGTGAAGTCGGCGCCTGATCTTGAGGCAAACAAGCAAGAGCGGCCAAGCCACCCCCGAGCCTCCCGAGATGCCACTCGAGATCGAGGAGCCCTACCGTTCCGATGATGCAGCTCCTGGCAAGCGGCCCCGCCGCACTATCCGAAAGGCTGTCCTCGGGCTTGGCTTGCTAGCCGCGCTCGGAGTCGGTGCCTGGTACGGCGATTATTGGTGGACTACGGGACGCTTCATCGTCTCGACCGACGACGCGTATGTGGGGGCACACGGCGCTACCCTCGAAGCCAAGGTCTCAGGCTACGTATCTGCCATCGCGGTCGATGATAACGCACGCGTCGTTGCAGGCGACGTCATTGCGAGGATCGACGACGGCGACTACCAGCTCGCTGTCCAGACAGCGCAAGACAACGTTGCAACTGAGCAGGCGACGATCAACCGGGTCGAGAAGCAGATCGCCGCGCAACAGGCCGCCGTCGATCAGGCGAAAGCGCAACTCGCTTCGACCGAGGCCGGGCAAACGCGCACCGAGCTCGAGCTCAAACGGCAGCAGGAACTTGCCGTGCACCAATTTGCGAGCAGGCAGGCGCTCGAGCAAGCGCAACAGAACCGTGATCAGGCTGTCGCTGCCGTGAAGGGCGCAGAAGCAGGTGTCGAGTTGGCGCAGACCAATGTCGACGTACTGAAGGCCCAACAAAACGAAGCCGTCAACGCGCTCAAGCAATTGCAGACAGCGTTCGCCAAAGCTGAGCGGGACCTCTCCTTCACCGTCGTTCACGCACCTTTCGACGGCGTGATTGGCAATCGCGCCGTCCAGACCGGCGATTACGTGCAGCCGGGTCAAAGGCTCGCAAGCCTGGTGCCGCTCGATGCCGTCTATATCGACGCCAATTTCAAGGAGACGCAGCTTGCCAAGCTTGCGCCGGGTCAGCACGTGGCAATCTCTGTCGACGCACTGCCAGGCCGCACGATCGACGTACCGTCGTGAGCTCTGCGCCGGCCTCCGGCTCCGTCTTCTCGCTGCTGCCGCCAGACAACGCCACCGGCAACTTCACCAAGATCGTACAGCGGGTGGCGGTCAGAATACGCGTGCCGGCTGACGTCGCACGCGAGGCGGTATTACGGCCGGGCATGTCGGTCGTGGCCAGCGTCGACACCAAGCATCGTGCTGCTACTAGCAACCGGACCGCGGCGCGCTAGGCCGGCGACCATCGTCATGGGGCAAGGCATGGCCGACGCACCCACTCTCACCGCTTCATTCATGCGCCCACCAAGGGCGGTCCCAGCTGCGCCGGCGGATGCGGATCGTATCGACCCACGTCGGCTCCTGGCCTTCCTGGCCATGGTGTTCGGGATGTTTATGGCGATCCTCGATATCCAGATCATCTCGGCGTCGCTCACCGAAATCCAGGCAGGCCTGGCGGCCAGCGCGGACGAGATCCCCTGGGTGCAGACTGCCTACCTGATCGCCGAAGTCGTGATGATTCCGTTGTCCGGATATCTGTCGCGGGCGCTCGGCACCCGGCTCGTGTTCGCGATCTCGGCGGCAGGGTTCACAGCGGCGAGCTTCATGTGCGGGACCGCATCAAGCATCAACGAAATGATCGTGTGGCGGGCCATTCAGGGCTTCATCGGCGGTGGCATGATTCCGACTGTGTTCGCGACGGCCTATATCGTGTTTCCGCGTTCGAAAATGGGGGTGATCTCCGCCTTGATCGGTCTCGTCGCCACGCTCGCGCCGACCATCGGGCCGACCGTGGGCGGCTATCTCACCGATGCCATGTCCTGGCACTGGCTGTTCTTCATCAATGTCGTGCCCGGAATCTGCGTGACCATCGCGACCTTGGCGTTGGTCGATTTCGACCAGCCGAACCTGGCGATGCTCAAGCATTTCGACTGGATCGGCCTCATTTAGCATGGCAGGCTTTCTCGGCGCGCTCGAATACGTGCTCGAAGACGGGCCGCGGTACGACTGGTTCGATGACGACACCATCCTGACGTTCGCCTGGGTCTCGGCGATCTCCGCCGTGGCATTCTTTGCCCGGGTCCTCACCGCCCAACAGCCGATCGTCGACCTCCGGAGCTATTCGAGCCGCAATTTCGCCCTGGGCTCGTTGTTCTCCTTCGTTCTCGGCATCGGCCTCTATCGGCTCACCCTGGTCTACCCGCTCTATCTCGGGCGCGTGCGTGGCTACGACGCGCTGATGATCGCCGAGACCATGTTCGTATCCGGGCTGGCCATGTTTTTGACGGCTCCTATCGCCGGCCGGCTGGTCGTGAAGCTCGACCAGCGAATGATGCTGATGTTCGGGTTCTTCTGCTTCGCAATCGGAACCTGGTGGATGATCTATCTCACCAAGGACTGGGATTTCTGGGAGTTGTGGTGGCCTCAGATCTTTCGCGGCATCGGACTGATGATGTTCGCCATCATCCCGATCAACAATATCGCACTCGGCACGTTGCCGCCCGACCGGGTCAAGAACGCCTCGGGGCTCTACAACCTGATGCGCAACTTGGGCGGCGCAGTGGGGCTTGCGGCCATCTACACGTTTCTCAACGACCGCACCGACTTGCATCTCGCGCGGTTGCACGAGGCCCTCAACTCGGCCTATCGGCCGGCGCTCGAGGCGCTCGACAATCTCACCTTGCGCTTCCAGGGTTACGGCGCGGACGCGAAGATGATGGCGCTCAAGCAGTTGTTCATGATGGCGCATCGGGAAGGTGTCGTGATGGCATTCTCGGATGTGTTTCTGGCGTTGACCGTGCTATTCGCTGCAGTCGGCCTGGGCACGATCATGATGAAGAGGCCACCTAGCGCGGCAGCGCCCAGCGGCGAGCATTGAGGTTCCTGGGCGGCTCCGGAGAGCCGCTATTGGCACATCTGCGACATACAGGTGCCCGGATGCCCCGTCCGGTTCAAACTCCGAAGCGAAGTTCGGAACGCCCCTTGACCGATGTCAGCCAGGGTCGCGACGGCGCGCCAGCACTTACTTGGCAGGCAGACGTTCTGAGGGGAGAGCGAGGATGACAGCCGCAGAGACGAGGCCAGAAGCCGAAGCCAAGCAAGGAGCGAGTCCGGGCGTGGCGCCGGCCTACGCCATCCGCGAAGTGCCCTTCGATGCGCCCTATAGCTGGCTCGCGGCCGGATGGCGCGACATGTGGCGCGTGCCGCGCGTCAGCTTCGCTTATGGCGCGATCTTCGCCGTTGCAGGCTTCCTGGTGGCCGTCGGACTGACGCAGGTCGGCCTGCAATCGCTGATCCTCGTGCTCGCGGCCGGCTTCATTCTAGTTGGCCCCATGATCGCGGCCGGTCTCTACGAGACGAGCCGCCGCCTGGAAAAGAGCGAGCCTGTGAGCCTGGCGAGCACGATGCGTACCGGCTTCTTCGGGGGAGGGCAGCTCGCCTACATGGGGCTTCTCTTGATGCTGATCTACCTCGCGTGGGTTGAGATTGCGTTACTGCCCTTCATGCTGTTCCAGGGGCTGGGGCCAGCGCCGCCACTGGAGGCGTTCGTTCCGAACCTATTGCTCACTCGGCCGGGGTTGGGTCTCTTGATCGTTGGCACTACGGTCGGGATGGCGTTGGCGGCGACGGTCTTCGCCGTGTCGGCGGTCGCGGTGCCGCTGCTGATGATCGAGCGTGTCGATGTCGTGACGGCGGCGCTGACGAGCGTCAGGGCCTGCCGCAAGAATCCAAAGGCCATGGCGCTGTGGGCAGCGCTGATCGCCGGCGCGATGCTGTTTGGCTTCGTGACGCTCTTCTTCGGCCTTGTGATCACGTTCCCGTTGATCGGTCACGCGACCTGGCATGCCTTCCGCGATCTGGTAGAGCGCGGCGACGGATTCTAAGCCGCACGGTCAGGCCTGTGTGCGAGAACAGCATTCACTTCAGAAGCGCTATTGCGCGGACGGGCGCGCGTTCCGCTCACCCCGACGCCCTTCTCTGAGCATGCTAGGTGTCCGGTCCCGGAGTGCGATGGAATCAGGCAATCTGATCCCGCATTCCGCATCAAGGGCCACGGCGAGGTCCGCTCGCAGTGGCACCACGTGATCGATGTCGCCCCGACCAGCCCGGCCGGGACCAGAGTATTGCACCTGAAGTGACTTGGCAGCGCTGCGGCGGTGCAAGCTAAATCTCGCGCTCCTTGGCGATTGCGTCATAGGCCTCGTTGAGGGTGGCGACCTTCTCGGTGGCGATGGTGACGAACTCCTTCGGCACGCCACGCGCCATGAGCTTGTCGGGATGGTTGTCGGCGACAAGCCTGCGGTAGTGGCTCTTCAGCTCCTCATTGCTGACCGACGGCTTGACGCCGAGCACGTCGTAGGGATTGCGCTTGGCAGCGATGACGTGGCGGGCCTTGATGTAGCTGAACTCGGTGTCGGTGAAACCGAAGCGCTTGGCGACCTGCCCGAGGAACTGTTCCTCCTGAGGGTGCAGCGCCTCGTCGGCCTTGGCAATGTGGAACAAGCCTTCAAGCACGTCCTCGAGCAGCTTGCGGTTGGCCTTGAACATGGTGACGAGCTGCTCGGCACAGGCCTCGTAGCCCGCCACGTCCTGCTTGGCGAGATTGAAGATGCGGGCGGCGTGCTTCATCTCCACGTCAGACACCTTGAACGCCTCTTTGAAGGCGTTGACCTCGTCCAAGGTAATGACGCCGTCAGCCTTGGCCATCTTGGCGCCAAGCGTGATCACGCCGACGGTGAACGCCACCTGGTTCTCGGCGGGCCCATCCTGCTCCTGATCGCGATCGATGACGTAGTGCCCTGCCCCGCCACCAAGCAGCGCGGCGATTGGGCCCCCGATCGAGAGTTCGGCAGTAGCAGCTGCGAGCTTCCCCCAAATCGACATTGCCGAAATCTCCCGGACTTGTTGCTTTGGCTAGAGCATAGGATCGCCATTACTGATTATAACAATTGTATTACAATCACATATGCCAATTATCTGGCGGAGAGGGTGTCCGCCTACTTCACGTCCAGTTAAATCCGCTGTTGTCCAAATACGAGATAGGATCAATAAGTTAAGCCTGTGGATTGTCCACGGCGGACCTTTGACGTCCAGTCTCATCCCACATAAACTGTGGGGGGAAATGTGGGACGGACCTCATGAAGCTAAGGGCTCGCCATCCTGAAAAGGCGCTCACGGCGGTAAAGCTTCGGACACTGACGACGCCTGGGCGTTATGCCGATGGAAACGGACTATACCTTGTTGTCGATCCGTCTGGCTCTAAACGTTGGATATTACGGATAGTTGTACAGAGGCGCCGCCGCGACATGGGTCTCGGAGGTCTAAGTTTGGTTTCGCTCGCCGAGGCGCGCGAAAAGGCGCTCCAATATCGAAAGATCGCGCGGGCGGACGGCGATCCGCTAGCCGAGAGGCGAAAGGCTCAGAGGGCAACCCCGACTTTTGCTGAAGCCGCTTGTGCAGTG
Organism: Methyloceanibacter sp.; assembly: GCA_049801475.1. Classification (GTDB taxonomy): domain Bacteria; phylum Pseudomonadota; class Alphaproteobacteria; order Rhizobiales; family Methyloligellaceae; genus Methyloceanibacter. Next base: position 14,713 of record JBARKP010000026.1, on the reverse strand, counting down.
CATGCCGAGCACAGGAGCGCATGGAAGAATGCCAAGCACGCAGCCCAGTGGATTAGCACTCTCTCTGCGTATGCTTTTCCGATCGTCGGCGATCTGCGAGTCGACCACATCGAGACTCCTGAGATTCTACGGGTCCTTTCGCCTATCTGGCTGACGAAACCAGAAACAGCCCGACGGCTGAAGCAGAGGATCAGGACGGTTTTGGATTGGGCCAAGGCGGCCGGCTTCCGTTCCGGAGAGAATCCGGTCAACGGTGTCGCGAAGGGTCTGCCTCGCCAGCCTGATCGCAAGCAGCATCATTCAGCGCTGCCCTACGCCGAAATCCCGTCATTCATCAGATCCCTTCACGCGAGCCATGTCGGCGAGCCAATAATGCTTGCCTTCGAGTTCCTGATCCTCACGGCCACACGGACAAGCGAGGTCCTGCAAGCCAAATGGCCGGAGATCGATACTGAGCAAGCGGTTTGGGTGATTCCGGCTGAGCGCATGAAGGCCGGTCGCGACCATCGTGTGCCACTGGCGGGCCGCTGTCTCGAGATTTTGGCCCGAGCCCAGGAGCTTGCGGCTGGCAGTGACTACGTCTTTCCGGGCCGTTCAGCTAGGAAGCCTATGTCCAACATGGTCTTCCTGATGACGCTGCGTCGCATGAACCTAAAGGTGACCGCCCACGGCTTTCGCTCGGCGTTCCGGGATTGGGCCGCGGAGCGCACGAATTTCCCGCGAGAGGTCTGCGAGATGTCGTTGGCGCATACGATCAAGGACAAGACCGAGGCTGCTTACCGTCGCGGAGACCTCTTGGACAGACGTCGTCTGCTGATGAACGCTTGGGCTTCTTATGTGACCACTGGGTCTGGCCAAATTGTGCGGCTGCAGACCAAGCATGTTGCAGCAAAGCCAAGTCTCTAACAGGGAACTATGTCTGACCCACCTGCAGGAGCTCCTCCGTTCAAGGACCATGCGGCAGCCTACCGCGAGTTGCTGGAATCGCTTTGGTACGCTTGCGAAACTTTCAAGAATGAAGGTGATGGCGGTCTCGAGGGAGCGAAGCTCGCGTGCCGAGCAGTAGCGCGCTTCATCGCGGTTAGGCACGAAAACCCCGAGCTCGCTGCACCTTTCTTAGCCATTATGCAGTCCTTCGTCGACTTGGAGCAGGGTTTGGAGCCTCCACTCTTTTCGACAAAACCGAGACCAAGGGAGCGGGAGCGTTCATCGCAAAGAAAGCACGTCCAGATGCTGGCAGCAGTCGCCATGGAGGTGTTAATGGAGCTGGGGCAGGGCCTGGAAGAGGCTGCGCAGCAGGTGGCCTCTGCTGCTCAAAAGTGGCCCGGGCTTCAAGCGCAGACCGTTACGTCGACAACAATCCGCAATTGGCGAGACCAAGTTCGCTCACCAGATGACGGGCGCAATGCCCAATTCCAGCAGTTGCGGGACCATATTCTTGCGCAGCATAGTCCAATCGCCGATGTGACGCAGTTGTTGAGGGATGGCCCTCCAGGAATCCCAAGATCCTAGGGCGTGTAACGAGGCGGGGAACCGTTGAAGGACTCAATGTCCGTTTATCGGCGAGCTTCAGACCTAGACTAAGAGCGCAACCTCGTCCGCTTTGTGCCATAAGCGGACATGCGGGCCGGGCTAGCAGTCAATGTGATGTCGGGAGTGCGCCTGTCGCGCGCGTATTTGCCGGACCTGATCCATCGTGGTTGGGGGCGAGTCATTTTTATCTCGTCCGGCTCGGCCAAATGCCCCTTGAACGTTTTAGACTCTTGCGTGGGGTTCGCTGCGCTCGACACATTCTACGCGATGCGGCGAGTCTCGCTGGAGACCTTTGCCGCGGGAGCTCGCCATGAACCGCATCGTAACCGAGTGGAGATCGTCCCGGACGCAAGTCCTGGAGCATAGGGGCCAACTGGCCCTTTCCCTCAGAGTGACGATCGCTGCCTTGTTGAGCTTCGTGCTTTCGCACTTTTTGCATGTTCCCCTGCCGCTGTGGACAGTGCTAACGGCCGTCATCCTGACCCAGGTGAGCTTTGGCAGGTCCTTAAAGGCGACCATCGACTATCTGGCAGGCACACTCTGTGGCGCCGTTTATGCCGGCGCGGTCGCAGCACTGGTTCCCCACACGAATGAAATCGCGCTCGCGGGCGTCCTCGCGCTCGTGGTTGCACCGTTAGCCTTGCTCGGAGCGATTAATCCGAGCTTCAGCGCCGCGACGTTCACGGGGGTGCTAGTGCTTTTGGTGCCTGGCATCGCCCACGTAAGCCCCGTCGAATCCGCAGTCGATCGTGTGCTCGAGGTCGCGGTCGGAGGCATCACCGCACTAGCGGTGTCGTTCCTGGTGTTGCCAACGCGTGCCTATTCTCTAACGCTCGAGGCGGCAGGCGAAATGCTCGATCTAGCGGCGCGGTCCCTGCCTGAGTTGTTCACGGGGTTCGTGCAAACTCGCGATGCCACGGCTATTGGGCGCATCCAGGACAGCCTTGGCCAAGCCTTTGCACGGTTGGACGCCATCGCCGCCGAGGCGAGGCACGAGCGGATAGGCTTTCTCACCGCCGAGCCTGACCCGGGACGCCCGCTGCGCACGTTGCTGCGGCTGCGCCACGACCTCATCATGATCGGACGGGCCGCCACCGTGCCGCTTCCACAGACGTTCCAGGCGCGGCTCGGACCGTTGCTCGCGCGCGTCGCGGTGACCGCAGCCGCTTATCTACGTCGAAGCGGAGAAGCGCTGACCGCCCGGCGCGATCCACCGCCGCTCAATGAGGCAGAAGCGTCCCTCGACGGATACGCGGAGGCGTTCGCCGCGATTCGCCGCGAGGGTCTTACGCTGGGTCTGCCCGTCGACACAGTGGAACGCATCTTCACGCTCGGGTTTGCGCTCGAGCAGCTGCGCCAGAATCTCCGCGACCTCGAACGCTTTGTGAGCGAAGGCGCGCGCAGGCGATAAATGCCGTGAGACTGCATGGTCGCCCTCGCCGCACCGGGCGCTCGTTCTGTCGAGGACTCGATGGTAATGCCGATCACGCTGTTGAAACGGCTACACCGGCGGCATGTTAGGCTGATCGCCAGCTCGGCTGGCTCGGGTCGACAAGTTTGAGGTCGACAGGTCCCAGTCCAAACAAGGCGATGACGGCAGGCTCCGTGGCTGTCTTCTTCACGCCATCATAATGGGGCGTGCGGGCAACACGCCTCACGAACCCTCCGGCGCCCACCGGCACCGTGTTATCGGGATCGAAGTCAGTGCCGCTGTTAACCCACCACATTCCAGAGAGGATCAAAGAGAGCCGATCGGTCGCATAGGAATGCGGAGCGCTGTAGTAGCCCGGATACCACTTCATCAGCACCAGGTAAGGTCCGGGCTTATTGAGGTCACCGTAAAGCGTCGCCATTTCGCCGCTGCCTGGGGGAAGCCCTTCCCACGCGGTCAACTTGATGGAATCGGGAAATGTGATGGCGGTCTGAGATGGGTCGATTTTGGCAGCTATGGCCGGCCTCCTTAATCCTGACAACAAAAGGGCCGCGAGGAACGGAGTAAACAGCACCAGCTCACGGCGCACCGTGCACACGCTCTGATCGGATGCTGCCGGGGACTGATTTTCTGAGCGAGCCATCTGTTCCGACATTCCCAGATGACCAGGGATCGGCGTGAACGCTAGCACTCTGCCGGGGTACGCGGAAGCCCAAAGGCGGTGCCCTGCAAGGCTTCCGGCGTTGGGGGCGTCCCGGACATTGGCGCAGAATGCCGCACCTCGTCTGAAGGCATGCCTTCCGCTTCCCGTGAAGGAAATTTAGTGCGGGGTCGCGTGATAACTTTGCCGGTTTGCTGCGACTGACGCGGCGTTGCCGAAAGGGCTACGATTCCTCGGACGGCGCCATGAATTCCGGTCCGACCGGATCGGCGATGGTCTCTTGCAGGATGCGGTCGATCTCGGCCTTGGCCGCGGCGTCGAGCGACCATCCCATCGCTTCCTCGACCGGGTCGAGCTGTTCCGGACGGCGCGCGCCCCACAGCGCCGTGGTGATGCGCTGGTCGAGCACCCAGCGTACGGCCAAGTCGAGAACGCGCTTTCCGTATCGCTCCAGTGCGAACCGATCGAGTCGCTCCACGGCCGCAAGATATTGCGCGAAGCGCGGCGGTTGGAACTTAGGATCCTTCAGGCGTAGGTCGTCGCCCGTGAAGTTCGTTTCGGCGCGCATGCGGCCCGATAGCAGCCCGCGGCAGAGCGCGCCGTAGCCGAAGGTGGCGATCCCATGCTTCCGGCAATAGGGCAGGATCTCGGACTCAATCGCCCGCTCGAACAGATTGTAGGGTGATTGCAGCACGTGTAGCGGGGCGACACGCCGGAACGCCTCCATCTGCGCCACCGAAAAGTTGCTCGCGCCGATGGCGCGGATCGTTCCCTGCTCGTAAAGCTCGAGCATGGCCTTGGCCGTCTCCTCGATGGTGACTTTCGGGTCCGGCCAATGCACTTGGTAGACGTCGATCGTGTCGGTGCGCAGGCGGCGCAGCGAGTCGCTGATCTCGCGCATGATCCGCTCGCGGCTCGCGTTGCGCGTGATTTTGCCGTCACGCCATTCGAGTCCGACCTTGGTGGCTAGGATCACATGCTGGCGCAGGCCGTCGGTCAGCGCCTTGCCTACGATCTCCTCGGAGCGGCCAAAACCATACACGGGCGCCGTATCGATGACATTGATGCCGTGGGCGAGCGCTGCCCTGATCGTTGCGATCGATTCGGCTTCCTTGGTGCCACCCCACATCCAGCCGCCGATCGCCCAAGTGCCTAGGGCAATGCGGGAAACCTCGAGCGCCGTCCCCGGGATCTCGGCGAAGTCCATTACGATTTCGGCCGATTGTGCCTCGTCGCTTTTCACTGTTCGAACCAATTCATCAACTCCTTCCATCTAAGCGATGGTGTCGACCACGCCCCCATCGACCCGCAGCGCCGCACCCGTGGTTGCGGAGGCTTGCGGCAACACGGAGCTGTTGGATCAGTCAAGATAGCTGCCGGTGTAACGCCCTGCCACCCCCAAGATCTATCCGACGTCGCCATAACGGCGCGCTGTCCTGAACACAGGTCCTTCGCCCGGCGAGTAGATCTCGAACGTCCACCTTCCGGCACGACGCGCGGGACCGCACGCAAGTCACAGGCGGTGATCCATGCGCGCTGCTGAGCGCCTCAGCCGCGTATGCCCAAAGCGATAACCTCGAAAGCCAATCCGAATGAGCGGAAAGCGACGATGGCCCGCCCGCGTCGCGGCTGGCGAGCGCGGCCAGCGCTGACCAATCGAGATCGGCCGCCCCAGCAGCGTTAGGAAGCGGTGAGCGCCTCGGCCCTAGCAGGCGTGCGGTTATAGACGGTGAGGGCGTGTCCGGCCTTGAGCAGATTGGCGGCCATGCCGCTGCCCATGTTGCCAAGCCCGATGAATCCAACATGCATGACCTTCAGCTCCTCATGACGATCCTGGGCGAATGAGCCTTGAAGATGACGACGCCTCGGCGTGAGCCAAAGGCAACGATGTCCGCTTTGGGTCATAAACAGACATCCCGCGATGTCCGCGTCACGTCCGCTTTATCCCCGATAGCGGACATTCGGCGGATGAGCTGGCATGTCCGTTTTGTGCCACAAGCAGACATCTCCGGGCCGGTACCGATTCAGTGGATCGAGGTCAACGACGCGTGCCAGAACCCCGCAGTCATTGTTGACGCTGTTGTTGCTTGCCGGATATGTCGCCTGCAATCATTTCTGGCCCAATTTCTATTACGACGCCGTCCCGGCCGGGAGAATTCGTGGCTGGCGTCGCAAGGCATTAGCATCGATTGCCGCCATTCGGCGGGCGTCGCATCGGCTTAATTTATCCGAAGGAACGCTTGCTGCGCGCTGAGAAACCAAGGGACCTCAAGCAAACAGGAGTACGTCATGCATAGATATGCGATTGCGCTGACCTTGGGGCTTTGCATCCCATCGCTTCCCGCTCAGGCTGCGGCCGAGGCTCCCACGATCACCGAGGACGAAGCGCACGCCATCGGCGTCGAGGCCTATCTCTATTTCTACCCGATCGTGACCATGGACTTGACGCGCAAGCAGCTCACCAATGTGGAGGCCGGCAAGGGAACAATTGGGGGGCCCGCTAACGCCTTCAACAACATTGCTGCGTTTCCTACCGCAGACATGAAAGTCGTGGTGCGACCCAACTTCGATACACTCTATTCAAGCGCGTGGCTCGATCTCACCAAGGAGCCAATGGTCGTTTCGGTCCCCGACACCGGCGGACGCTACTATCTTCTGCCTATGCTCGACATGTGGACCGACGTGTTCGCTTCGCCCGGCTCGCGCACCACCGGGACGGGCGCCGGCAATTTCCTGATCACGCCTAGAGGCTGGCACGTCAGCGACAATTTCATCGAGGAGTTCAAGCTGCCTCGGGGCACCGAGCACATCATAGCGCCCACGCTCTATGTCTGGATCGTCGGGCGAACCAAGACGGACGGTCCAGCGGACTATGATGCGGTTCACAAAATCCAGGCAGGTTATAAGATCGCGCCGCTTTCGCAATGGGGCCGGGATCCAGTGCCTATCGAGGTGAAGATCGACCCGAGTGTCGACATGAAGACGCCGCCGAAGGTTCAAGTCGACACCATGCCGGCGAGCAAGTATTTCGCCTATGCGGCGGAGTTGCTCAAGCTTCAGCAACCGCATCTGACCGATCAGCCGATCCTCGACCGGATGAAGCGGATCGGCATCGAGCCGGGTAAGAGCTTCGACATCGAGAAGGTCGATGCCGCCGCCCGGAAGGGGCTAACCAGCGCGCCCGAGGATGCGCAGAAGCTGATGGCGTGGAAGGCCCCGACCATGGCGCGGGTCACAAATGGCTGGTCGATGAATACCGACACGATGGGCGTTTACGGCAACTATTATCTCAAGCGAGCAATGATTGCTCAACTCGGTCTCGGCGCCAATCTGCCCGAGGACGCGATCTATCCGCTTAACCTCGGTGACGAGACTGGCAAGCCGCTCGACGGCGCCAACAGCTACAAGATCCATTTCGACAAAGGGGCCACGCCGCCGGTGGAGGCGTTCTGGTCGATCACCCTCTATGACGCGGAAGGCTTCCAGGTAGCGAATCCGATCAATCGCTTCGCTGTGAGTAGCTGGATGCCGTTCAAGACCAATGCCGATGGCTCGCTCGACCTCTATTTCCAGAACGAGAGCCCAGGTGCGGACAAGGAAGCGAACTGGCTGCCGGCGCCCAAGGGCCCGTTCAACCTGACCATGCGCCTCTATGCGCCAACGAGCGAGGCGCTAACCGGCAAATGGAATCCGCCGCCTGTGGTGAAGGTCGAGGCCCTGCCGAGCCCTATGGCCCAGTAGCATTCAGACAAGCACTCGATCGGAAATCGCTCAGGCGTTCGGAGGTGGCAGCGCTCCTACTCACTCTCTGTGTTCAGGAAGTTATCCAGCGCGGCCATCGGCTGATGCCAGCAGCCTTCGTCATTAGTCCGCCGATCTAGTCGCACATGGAAAGAGGCGCTGTTTGTCACTCACGTGCGTATCCGGGATCGCCGCAGACGGCCGGCGTGTTCGCCAGGGCAAGCCTGAAGGACTTTCGCCCGAAGCGGCATTTGGACCTTTGGCTGGGTTACCATGCCTATTGGGGCCTGAGCGGGGCGCCATCGGGGCCAGGCGTGCCAAATACCGAAACGCTGCTGATCCCCTTCTTTTGCAATTCGGTCCAGGTGGCCAGCTGGTCGCAAAGCGAAGGCCGGGGTGGGCTCGCATCCTTGGCACAACGCAGGGAGACGAAGTTCTGAAGGCCCATTGAGAGCTGCAGCGAATAATCCGAGGAATAGAGCTGGGTATCGCTAAAAACCGCCCCGCCGGGCACGTTCCCGAAATACATCATCCGCAAGGTCTGGGCGGTTTCCGGATGAGTCTGGGCGTCGAGCTTAAGCAGCGCTCCATTTGGAGCGAACTCGGCGAGAATCGGCACCGTCGGGAAGCCCGCGGTCTGATGGCACCCCATGCAGGAGCTCTTTGGATTGTCGACCGGTCCAGCGAGACGGCCGCCGAATCCGAGGTGGTTGAAGCTGAGCGGCGGGGTTGCCAGGTCCTTGACAGCTTGGCGGTTGATCCATTGTTCCGTCAGCTTGTCGTAGTCGCATGGTCCATTGGGTCCCGAACAGCTTTGAGCAAAGGTGACCGTGGGATTGTTCCCCCATTGAAGGCCGAGTGGCACCATCCGCTCCCACGGGGTGTCGCCGGGGACGTTGCCATCATAGCCGTAGGTTCCGAGGAGCCATCCGTTGGGGCTGCGGTCGTCGCGAACCTGAAGGTCGATCTGAATGAGACGGACCTTGTCGAGCTTGCGCTCAAAGCGCGATAGCGGCCCGGCATTTCGGAAGGGCGGGCTCTTGTTGACGTAGATGTCGGCATCCCATTCGAAAGCGCCCTTGACGATCGACAGTTCCGTCTCGTTCACGGTCGAAAAGAGGAGCTTAATCACGTATGACCCGTCCGGCATGCCGTTGAGGCCGGTCGGGTCCGGGTTCAGCGCTCCGGGTTTGGGATCATCGGGATTGCAATAAACCTGCCCGATGCTGAAAGCGTAGCGGTCGTTCACATACGCTTGCGCCCAGGTATCGACAAACTCCTTCTGAGCTTCGGCAAAGGTATTGCCCGCCGAATCGAATTCGTGGGTGAGGCCATGGACAAATTCGCGACCGTCCGTCCCGGGCCAGTCCGAGGCAACCTCGGTGTTCCAGTCCATCCATGGCATCCCGTACCATTTCCGAACCTTGTTATCCTGGACGTAGAAATCGACATCGATATTGCCCTCAAGGCCATATTCAAGAAGAGCTTGCAGGTAGGCTCTCGGATCGACAGGGCCACCGTTCTTGAACTCGATCTTGAGCCACGGATAGTCCTCCTTGGGCGGCAATTGCCTGGGATAATCCTGGCTCAACTTGAAAACTCTTCCCTTGTAGTCGGCCGGCGGATCGCCGCCCTCCCCTTGAAGGTAGTAGTCTTTAAACTTTCCGCGCACGCAGTCCTTTTTCGCTAGCGCATTGCGAACAGCGTCGTCGGATGCAAAGGCCGCACCCGATCCGAGAAGCGCGATGGCGAATATGATGAATAGAACGAGAGCGGTGAGAAAGCACAGGCGGCCTTGTCTTGACATGGCGGACTCCTCGCGTTCCAGGAAAGAACTGACGTAGTGTATGTTATTGCAACTCAAGCGGACAGGGGCCAACAGGAGGCTCAATAAGTTCACACCCGTTATGCATCAGCCGTTCGCAGTCACACCTACGGCCTACTTTTGAGCAGGAGACACTTGCTTCCAAAGCTCTGTCGGGAATCCCTGCGCATCTACCTTGAAAACCTGACGAGTGATAGTCGGCTGCTGGCCATGGCAAGCCCATTCGAAGATCATCGGATTCTCATGCCCGATCACGACGAGAGGAATCACTGACGAATTGGGGTTAGCAGCACAGAAGTCTCGCATCGCCTTAGTCGGCGTTTGATTCGTGTTTGCTTTCCCACAAATGGGGTTGTTCGGCTGGGCACAGCCAAACACTAATCCTTGCATGCAGCGCCAGACGATTGACCGGCGGATATCTATTCCTGCACCCCTCTGCGCTGCAATCTCTTGAGGAGTGTAGAGCGCGGCGGTGAGCCAATCAGCCACCGCCGGACCTCGGTATCTGCCGTCACGCACGTCGATCGTGCCTACCACTTTGCAGTACGGTACTGGGTCTGTGAGAGAAGCTGATGAATTGCCTCCTTGCGATTGGTCAGGCTTAGCACGAGCGCCCGCAATGCTACTCGAAGACAAAGAAAGGCCTGCTAGCAACCCGAGTATAAAGATTGGAACTCTCATAACTTCCCTCACTAAATCACTGTAGTAAGTATTAGCGTCCCCTGGCGAGTCGCAATGCGTAATGGTGGGCGCTGCTGCAGCTTTCGCCAGCGGATAAATAATCACTTGTGGAGCACCCAAATGTTGCAGCGTCTTGCCCTTTCGTGCGTGGCGGCAATAGCCATGGTATCAACTCTCGGCTTTGCCCAGACACCCTCGCCAAATGATGTCAAAACTCTCAATCCTCCTGGTGCTATCAAGGCGGAAGGTACTTGGAGTCTCGGCGCCAGGGCCGGGGACTTCATCTTTGTCGCCGGTATGCAAGGCATCGATCCCTCGACCAATATGTTGGTGCAGGATCCTCAAGCCCGAATTCTTCGTGCATTCCTCAATATCAAGTTGATTGCCCAGTCGGAGGGCGCCAGCCTGCAAGATTGCGTGCGGCTCACTGTTTACGTCAGTGACCTGCACCGGTACGCACCCATGGTGGAAAAGACACAAGCGGAGCTCTGGGGAAAGCCGCCATACCCGCCCCGAACAATGGTCGAGGTCCAGCGCTTGTTTGACGATGATATCGTGGAGATCGATAGCGTCTTTTACGCGCCAGTGAAGAAGTGAGTCAGTCTGTCGCGGTCCGGGTCGATACCGCAAATGTCTGCTTTGGGTCATAAGGCGACATGGTGGGAAGTCAGCGCGATGTCCTCTTTCCCCCCAAAAGCAGACATTCGTCAGCGCCAGTGGCACGTCCGCTATGTGCCAATATCGGAAGTCTTGGACGTAACGCGTGATTATCACCCCCAAGCCCCCTCCACGTCGTGATAGCAGGCATGTGGGGCAACCCCCCGCAGTATCGGATAGTCGGTGTAGCCTTGCTCCGCGCCGCCGTAGAGCGTCTCGCGATTAAGCGGTATGAGCGGCGCGTCGAGAAACAACCGCGTTACCAAGTCGGGGTTGGCGATGAAGGGTTTGCCGAAGGCGATGAGATCGGCGTGGCCTTGCGCGATGGCCTCGTTGGCGCGCTCCTTGTCGAAGCCGTTATTGGCGATGACGAGCCCGCCAAAGAGCCGCTTGATCGCAAGATAGTCGAACGGCGGAACCGGGCCGCCGCCGGTGTCGCCCTCAATCACATGGAGATAGGCGAGGCCTTTGCCCGAGAGCGCCTTGGCGACGTGATTGAACAGGCTTTGCGGAGCACTGTCGGCGATGTCGTTCTGCCCGTTCTGAGGCGAGATACGAACGCCGGTGCGTTCGGCGCCAACGGCAGCGGTGACCGCATCGACCACCTCCAGCAGGAACCTGCTGCGATTTTCGATGCTGCCTCCATACCGGTCGGTGCGCTTGTTGGTGCCGTCGCGCAGGAACTGATCGATCAGATAGCCGTTGGCGGCGTGCACCTCGACGCCGTCGAAGCCTGCGGCGAGCGCATTCCGCGCGGCTTGCGCATATTGCGCGACGATCCCCGGGATCTCGTCGGTCTCGAGTGCGCGTGGCGTGGGGATTGGCTCGAAGCCCTTGGCGGTGAAGGCCTGTCCGTTGGGCTTGATGGCGGAGGGCGCCACCGGCAAAGCGCCGCCGGGCTGAAAGGAGGGATGGGAAATGCGGCCGACGTGCCAAAGCTGGAGCACGATGCGGCCGCCTGAGACATGCACCGCGCCCGTCACGCATTTCCAGCCAGCGATCTGCTCGGCGCTGTGGATGCCGGGCGTGCTGATATAACCCTGGCCCTCGGGCGCGATCTGGGTCGCTTCCGAGACGATGAGCCCGGCGCTCGCGCGCTGGGCATAATAGAGGGCGTTGAGTTGGGTCGGCACGTTGCCGGGGCCGGCGCGGCTCCGAGTGAGCGGCGCCATGACGACGCGGTTAGGGAGCCTGAGCGGCCCGACGTCTATGGGGGTGAAGAGATCTGGCGTGGTCTTGGGGCGATCTTGCATGGGGAACCAATTCTCCGTGAACGTTCGGGGGCAGTTTAATTATAAAAGCGGACTGCACTTTCCACTATGGCGTCACGCTAAGAAAACGCTCGAAGGCGAGCTTTCCTCACAACGGGACGCACATGTTCGGTATGGGTCAGAAGCTCACATCGCGACTGTTAATTGAGCTGGTCCGTGCTCGAACGAACGAAGTGGATCGCCTTTGCCTGGCACCTACTTACTGGTGTCGTCGTTCTGCGTACCCTGCCGCGACGCAGAAAATATCTCCCAGGTGGCAATGAACATCGCCGCGATCACCGGCCCGATGACAAAACCGTTGAGACCGAAAATCGCGATGCCGCCCAGCGTGGAGAGCAGCACAACGTAATCGGGCATCTTGGTGCCTTTGCCGATTAGAAGCGGACGCAGGAAGTTGTCCACCAGGCCCATTACGAGCGTGCCGTACGCGATCAGAACGACGCCCTGCCACACAGCGCCCGTCGCCAGAAAATAGACGGCCACCGGTAGCCAGATCACGGCGGTACCTATCGCGGGCAGCAAGGACATAAAGGCCATCACCACGGCCCATAACACCGGGGCGTGGATCCCAAGAAGCCAGAAGATTATGCCGCCGAGCGCTCCTTGCAGGGCCGCCAGGAGGATGTTGCCCTTGAACATGGCGCGAGTGACGATGGTGAACTTGCTGAAAAGAGCGTTCTGTTGCTCAGCGCGCAGCGGAATCGCATCCTTGATTCGCCTGGACAGCGCACCTCCGTCGCGCAGAAAGAAGAACAGCAGGTACAGCATGACTAACAGGCTGACGACGAAGTTGGCCGTGCCCCGGCCGATGTTGAGGGCCTGGGCGGCAAGGTACTGGCTGCCCTGCATGAGGGCGGCGGATAGTCTCTCCTTCAGAGCGCCGAGGTTCGTCAGCCCAAAGCGGTCCAGCAGATTGGTTGCCCATGCGGGCAAGGCGTCTAGGACCTGCTGAAAAAACCGGCCGAAATCGAGCTCTCCCGAGTGAATCGTCTGGTACAGGCTTGTCGCTTGCTGCAGCAAGGATGCGGCAGTCAGCGTCAATGGCAGAATCACCATCGTCACGATGATCAGGACTGTAGCGAGGGCAGCAAGGTTGCGCCTCTGCCCCAAGGAGCTCGAAAGCCACCGATAGAGCGGCGCAAACACGATTGCCAAGACAACTGCCCAGAGAACCGCACCGTAGAAAGGCCAGAGGATCCACGCGAAGGCCAGCGATACCGCGATTATCAGCACCAAAAGCGTGTTGTCTTCGAGGCTGCGCACGCGGGCGTTCCACCAGGGCTGTGGTACTGGTAGGTTGGTATGACGTTACTCGACCCAAGCGGTCTGGCGGCAAAGAATTAGGGGAGCTTGCAAACCAAAATCTAAACGCCGAGAGACGCTGAGACCTGGCGGTGCGCGAGAAACGCAGCAGGCCTCATGCGCAGCCCACATCGGCGCTTCAATGTTCGCTATGCGTCAAAAGCTGACGTCACCTCGCACCGTCGAATTTGTCCGCTTGGTGCCAGAAGCGGACATCGCCAGGTGCCACTCTCATGCCATGCCCTGGGTGCCCGTGGAACTTTCCTGTTAGCTATTCTCGAAAACTACCTTCGCCCTCTCACCGACACACCCCACGACTGTTAACCTCGATTCAGCCTGGGTGCCGTTGTCCCTGTCAGTAACCGGACCCGTTGGGGGGAACTGTTCATGACTGAGATCCGGGAAATTAAAAGCGCCTACCTCCGAGGAGTCATTCAGCAACGGGGCATCAATGATCAACAGGTCATAAGTCTCCTAATCGTTGAGCGCTATTTCCGTGAGCCAGAGCCCACTAATCCGGTCGTCACGCTGATGCTAAGCGCTATCGACCGGGACCACCCCGCCGAGGCCGCGGTCGTTCGTAGGGAGCTTGAATTGGTGAAAGCTGACCCCAAGGCGCAGACAAAAGAGAACCTAGCCACCGCCGATGCTAAACGCCACGCGCTACAAGCCCGAGTTGCGGCAACGGGAAGAGTTTCGAAAAATTCCAAACGACAGCAGCTCACGAGTGGGGCGGCTCCGCAGACTGCTTCGTCCACGCAATCGGTTGAGGAACCTAGCCCCGTAGAGGCGATGAGGCCTTCGCTGGCCCTCGTCCCCACCCAGGGGAGCGTGGAAGAGCAAAGTGCGAATACCCCGTCGGCTTCTGTGTCACGAAGCCGCCAAAGCCAGACAAAGCCGACGATCGCTCTGTAGCTCAATATTCACCTGGGCCCTCGAGCTCCTCGGGGAAGGCGAGGGCAGCGGGTGGCATGATGCGGACGGCCTCCGCGACCTTGGCGGCGGCATGGGCCCCGCGGAGAAGATGTGATCCGGCGCCCTGCGGAAGGGAAACCAGGATTCCGCTTAAGCCTTCCGCATTATCTTCTTCGCGATCCCCTCGGCGACTCTCCGCTCTGAAAGCGGAATGAATGGCTTGCTACTCCAACCCGGTCGCGATGAGGAAGGGTTACGCTCGCCAGGTTCGTACCGTGTCACAGGATGGGCGGCTATCTCTTGTTCAAGTCGAGCGGCCTCCTCTTCCCGCGTTTCGCCAAGCAACACCCGCTTACTCGCCTTCCGCATGCGATTAGGTTGCTTGTTTTTAACGAAGCTCATCGACGTATCTCCAGATGTTGAAAGTTGGCTGCAAAGCGCGCGTGCTCGGCGGATACCGCTTCACATGAAAGTAAGTGATCTCTTCAGCAAGTCGAGCGTCATCTTGTCCACGCGTCTCGCCGGTCCTTAGTGGCCACAAGGGCAGCGCTAAGCGGCTTGAAGACGTCTTATGCGTCTCCGATAGCGCGAACTGAAGCGTCAGACGGCTAGCTATTCAAGCGCGCTTCTTTTTGGCGCGGCGATGGCCGAGCGGGATTCCGAGTGCATGGGCCTTATGTCTCAGGGCAGCCGGG
>JBARKP010000025.1:0-1980 GCA_049801475.1 Methyloceanibacter sp. | reverse complement strand
ATTGACTGTGACGTTCTTCCTCTGCGTGTAGCTCTCGAGCATGCCTTCGAGGGAGAACTCGCGGCCGATGCCGCTTTCCTTGTAGCCGCCGTAGGAGTGACCGGGGGTCTGGCCGAGGCCCTGGTTGACCTGGACCCAGCCGGCCTCGATGGCGTGCGCGGCGCGGAGTGCGCGACCGATGTCGTGCGACCAGACGTAGGCGGCAAGCCCGTAGTGGCTGTCGTTCGCCATGCGGATCGCGTCCGCCTCGTCAGTCCAGGGGATGGCGACGAGCACGGGGCCGAAGATTTCCTCGCGCGCAAGGCGCCAGTCGTTCGCCACGTTCGCGAAGATGGTGGGGATCGCGTAATAGCCTTCGCTGAGCGGCCCTTCCTTGGGCGGAAGGCCGCCGGTCACGACGCGCGCCTCGCGTCGTTTGAGTCCTTCATCGACGTAGCCGCACACCTTCCTGAACTGCTTCTCGTTGATGATGGTGCCGATATCGCTCGCCTCATCGAGTGGATCGCCGAGCTTGAGCGCTTTCACCTTCTGCCCGAGGGCATCAAGGAACTCGTCGAAGATATCGCGGTGCAGAAAAAGGCGCGAGCCTGCAGTGCAGGACTGGCTCTGCCGTGTGAAGCGCATCGCAGCGATGATGCCGTCGATGACCCAGTCCTCGTTCGCGTCGGGGAAGACGATCGACGGGCTCTTGCCGCCGAGTTCGAGCGAGACAGGCACGACGCGGTCAGAGGCCGCGCGCATGATGAGCTTGCCCACTTCCGTGGAGCCAGTAAAGGAGAGCTTCTGCACCGTTGGGTGGTTGGCCAGCGGCGCGCCGCATTCCTCGCCGAACCCAGTCAACACGTTGAGCACGCCGGGCGGCAGGAGCTCCTGGCACACTTCGGCGAGCAGCAGCACGCCGAGCGGCGCATCCTCTGCGGCCTTCAAGACGAGCGTGTTGCCAGCGCAGAGCGCGGGGCCAATCTTGAGGGCGGCGAGCAGCACCGGCGCGTTCCACGGGATGATGGCGCCGACCACACCGAGCGGCTCGCGCCGCGTGTAGCTCAGGACATGCTCGCCCAAGGGGATCGTCTCGCCCTTGAGTTCCCCGCCCAACCCGCCAAAGTAGCGGATGATATCGACCGTCGTCTTCGCCTCGGGGCGCGCCTGGGTGCGGAGCGCGTTCCCGGTCTCGAGCGCGATCGTGCGCGCAAGCTCCTCGAGGCGCGCTTCGATCGCGTCCGCAATCCGCGCGAGAAGCCGTCCGCGCTCACGTGGGATTGTGCGTGACCAAGCGGGGAAGGCCTCAGCCGCGGCCTTCACCGCGCGCCCGACGTCCTCGGCACGGCCGCGCGGGACCGCAGCGACCGGTCGGCGGTGCGCCGGATCCTCGACCTCGAGCATCTCGCCCGAAGCGCTCTCGACCCATTGGCCGCCTATCAACATACGGGCTTGCCTAAGCGCTGCCTCGTCACGGCGCGCCTCCCTGACAGCCGTCATGGTCTCGCCTCCATCGCTCCGCAGCGCCTAGGGAGCGCGATGCTACGCTAAGGCGGGTGCGAATCAACAGCCGTGAAGGTCGAGATGAGCGACGGACGCCGCGGCCGCATCATCGTCGCCACCCAACGATCAACGGCAGACGCATCATGGTCCAGAAGCGCCGTGCGTTCACGGTTCACGTTGGTGAACCACCAATGAAGAAGCAATGAGCATGGTGAACGACGCGGTAACCAGTCTGAACGACGCGGTAAGCAGTCCTAACAAACCGTCTCCAAATCCTTTCCAATAATTTATGGCCAATGGGGAATACAGGGGAAGTCGGGGGTCCATGAGCCAAATCCACGCCAAGACGGACAAACTCTCACTCGTCGCCCTACCCCAGCCGGACGGCAAAATGCGGGTCACGAGCCAATCGACCCGCTGGTGATTTTGCCCAGCGAGGTGCTCGTCCTTCGGGGTCGACCGCGAGGTACACGCCGTACGACGTGCCAAGATTTTGGA
>JBARKP010000024.1:0-65717 GCA_049801475.1 Methyloceanibacter sp. | reverse complement strand
GCCCGAAGGTTGCGCCATGGGCCGCGCCGGGGCTGGTTGCGGCATTGACGGAGCAGCCGGCTTCGGCATCTGCACCGCAGATTTCGGGGCAACCGATGCGGCGACTGCCGGCTTCTTCACGGCAGCCTTTTTGGCTGTTGCCCGCTTTGCCGCAGGCTTCCTCGCCGCCGGCTTACGAGCCGGTGCCCTGCGAGCCGTGCTCTTGCGTGCGGCAGGCCGCCGGGCCGAGGTCTTGCGCGCGGTCGTCTTGCGCGCCGTAGCCCTGCGGGCGGTGCTCTTCCGCGCAGGGGCCTTTCTCGCGGTCGTCTTCTTTGCTGTCTTCTTCTTTGCGGTCATCTTCCTCGCGCTCGCGCCTCGGCCAGTGGTCTTGCGTGAGCTCGTCTTCCTACTCGTTGTGCGCTTCTTCCCACTCGTTTTCGTAGCCATGGTTCTGCTCCGATTCTGAATCTGTCGCTGCAGGCGACCGCTGCAAGCGGGCGCGTGCATGCACGAATCACGCTTCACAGTCCAAACTTGCCGTCCCACGTAACGAGTCAATTGTTTTTTTCATTATACGCTGATCGCAGCAGAAAGTGTCAATTTGGCGGGTGAATGTTCGCGCGCTTCGACCACCAATCCTTTCTGAGCGCACCGAGCCGTGCGAGCGACATTGGCCGCGGCCGCGCATCAGCAATGCCGTCGTCGCTCCAACGGAATGCGCCTGTCCGCATGGCCCCGACGGCGAGGAGGTCCCTGGCCCCTAGCCAAGCCCCCTCCCCGCGGCCATATTCGGACCATGCCCCTCCGTGTTCCCAGGACCTTCGGCTCAAGAGCGGAGCCGCGCGCCGTCACCAGCGAGGCGAGCGGAATACTGCTCTCGGGCGACCGCCGCACGCCAGGCTTCGGCGAGGCGCCCCAACCGCTCATGCAGAACCATCCGCTGGTGACCGGCGAGGCCGGAGCCATGTTCATGCCGCACCGGCCGCCCCGTCCCGACAAGACCGAAGGCGGCGTGCCGCTCGACATCCAGTCGGAGCTGAGGCCGAAGGGCGATCAGCCTTCTGCGATCGTCGAGCTCGTCCATGGCGTGCGGGCGGCGGAGCGCGATCAGGTGCTGCTCGGAGTCACGGGCTCGGGCAAGACCTTCACCATGGCCAAGGTGATCGAGGCGACGCAGCGCCCGGCGCTGGTGCTCGCGCCGAACAAGACGCTCGCCGCCCAGCTCTATGGCGAGTTCAAGAGCTTCTTCCCGGACAACGCGGTGGAGTATTTCGTCTCCTATTACGACTACTACCAGCCCGAGGCCTACATCCCGCGCACCGACACCTATATCGAGAAGGATAGCTCCATCAACGAGCAGATCGACCGCATGCGCCATGCGGCGACGCGCGCCCTGATCGAGCGCGACGACGTGATCATCGTGGCGAGCGTGTCCTGCATCTACGGCATCGGGTCGGTCGAGACCTACACGGCGATGACCTTCAGCCTAAAGCGCGGCGACAAGATCGAGCAGCGCCGGCTGATGGCGGACTTCGTGGCGCTGCAATATCGGCGCAACGACGTGAATTTCGCCCGCGGCTCCTTCCGCGTGCGCGGCGACACCATCGAGCTTTGGCCCGCGCATTTGGAAGACCGCGCCTGGCGCATCTCCCTGTTCGGCGACGAGGTGGAAAGCCTCACCGAGTTCGATCCTCTGACCGGGGCCAAGACCGACGATTTCAGTCTGGTGAAGATCTACGCCAACTCCCATTACGTGACGCCGAAACCGACGCTGAAGCAGGCGGTACGCGGCATCAAGGAGGAACTGAAGCAGAGGCTCGATGAGCTGCATCGCGCCGGACGCCTGCTCGAAGCGCAGCGGCTCGAGCAGCGCACGCTCTTCGACCTGGAGATGATCGAGGCGACCGGCTCCTGCGCCGGCATCGAGAACTATTCGCGCTATCTCACCGGGCGAAAACCCGGAGAGCCGCCGCCGACCCTGTTCGAATATCTGCCGAACAACGCCCTCGTCTTCGTGGATGAGAGCCACGTCACCGTGCCCCAGATCGGCGGCATGTTCCGCGGCGACTACCGGCGCAAGTCCACGCTTGCCGAATATGGCTTCAGGCTGCCGTCCTGCATGGACAACCGGCCGCTGCGTTTCGAGGAATGGGACGCGATGCGGCCGCAGACCGTCTATGTCTCCGCCACCCCCGGCGGCTGGGAGCTGAATCAGACGCACGGCGCCTTCGCCGAGCAGGTCATCAGGCCCACGGGTCTCATCGATCCACCGGTGCTGGTGCGCCCGGCCACGACCCAGGTGGACGATCTCATCGACGAGGCGCGGAAGGTGGTCGCTCAAGGGTATCGCGTTCTCGTCACCACCCTCACCAAGCGCATGGCCGAGGATTTGACGGAATATATGCATGAGCAAGGCATCCGCGTGCGCTACATGCATTCCGACGTGGAGACGCTGGAGCGCATCGAGATCATCCGTGACCTGAGGTTAGGCGCCTTCGACGTGCTGGTCGGCATCAATTTGCTGCGTGAGGGCCTCGACATTCCGGAATGCGCGCTCGTCGCCATCCTCGACGCCGATAAGGAGGGCTTCCTGCGTTCGGAGACCTCGTTGATCCAAACCATCGGCCGCGCCGCGCGCAACATCGACGGCCGCGTGATTCTCTACGCCGACGGCATCACCGGATCGATGGAGCGGGCCATGGCCGAGACGGCGCGGCGCCGCGAGAAGCAGACGGCCTGGAACGAGGCCAACGCCATCACGCCGGAGAGCGTGAAGAAGCGCATCGGTGACATCATGGCGAGCGTCTATGAGCGCGATCACGTGCTGGTCGACGCCGGCGCGGGCTTCGGCGAGGCCGATCAGGCCCTGATCGGGTACAATCTCGAGGCTGTCGTCGCCGATCTGGAGAAGCGCATGCGCACCGCCGCCGCGGACCTCGAATTCGAGGAGGCGGCGCGGCTCCGCGACGAGATTAAGCGCCTGCGTCAGATGGAGCTCGCCATCGCCAACGACCCGCTGGCGCGGCAATATGAACTCGAAACCCAGCGCTCAAGTAGCGCGGAGCGCGATAGCGCA
Organism: Methyloceanibacter sp.; assembly: GCA_049801475.1. Taxonomy (GTDB): domain Bacteria; phylum Pseudomonadota; class Alphaproteobacteria; order Rhizobiales; family Methyloligellaceae; genus Methyloceanibacter. Next base: position 62,662 of record JBARKP010000024.1, on the reverse strand, counting down.
AATATACAAGATCCGCTCAACCGCCCGCACAAGCCGACGCTCGACGAGATGGGCCCGCACAACCGCGAGATCCCGCTTTCCGCGATCGAGAAACGGCGCGGCCGCTCCAAGGCCGGCAAGCCCGGCACCCACGCTTACGGCAAGAAGCGTCATTAGACCGCTCCTAAGAGACGCCCCTCTTCCGCTCCGGCACCGGATGCTCAGGCAGCCCCGGCCTGCTTGGTCTGCACGGCTTCCTGAATCAGCACAGGCCACCGCTCGCGCAACTCCTTGGGGAGGACGCCGGCGACCTTGACGACTTCGCCGAAGTCGAGCTTCTTGGCGAGCAGCCCGAACACGGCGCGGATGCCGTCCTCGATCTCCGCCTCGTCGGCGCGGGGCAACTCCCGGCTGACATGCGCAATGAACTCCGCTTCATGGCGCTCCTTGGTCGGCGTGCCGCCCATGTGCCAGCCCTCGTAATAGAGACCACGAACCAGCATCGGCAGTTGCGCGCCGAGATGGATCGCGTTGGCTGGCCCGATGCGGTCGCGCAAGACATGCAGCACCGCCCGCAGCGTCGAATAGGCGCGATGGCGATCATAGGTACCAAGCCGCTCCATCAGCTCCTTAAGCCAAAGGTTGGTCTCTTGGACCGTCGTATCGAAGACATCGAGGCCGGTGGTCATGGGCGTCACTCCGTCGTCGTTCTCTCGACCAACTTCACCCGGGCCTCGCTGCGAGCGCATTGACTTGGCTCAAGCTTTTGCGGAGCGACTAGGGTGCGGGCCGCTATCCATTCGCAAGGTTCCGAGTGGGCTCACGCGGACGCAAGCCGGCCTCCTTCACCGCCGGCCCGACCTCTCGCGCTTCCCCATCACGCTGGCCGCGTGAGTGGTGCTGTCGCTGTCGATGGTGAGATCGAAGCTGTCGGGAACGCCGACCAAGCTCTTTACCAGCAGGAGCGCGACCCCGGCCGAGAGATTGCGCACGGTGCAGTCGATCACCGAGCGCCTGTTGTTGAAGACGATGCGCCCCTTCTTCAGCGTGCGCTTCCATGGGCTAGCGCGTCTCGGATCCTCTCTTTGACCTTCCATGTCTTTGACCTTCCATGCAACACCTCGGAGGAGGAAACCCCATTTCAGGGTCGCACACTTGGTTGGCGCCGCGTAAGCTGGAAGGCGAAGGCTTCGCGAAGCGAGCTAACGCCCCGCCTGCAAATGATCGAGCAGCTCAGGCGTCGGATAGGCATCGGCCGGCATCCCGAACTTTCGCTGCATCTCCCTGATGCCCGTGCGAGTTGATGCGCCGATCACACCGTCGATCTTGCCCACGTCGTAACCGCGCTTGGCGAGAAGCTGTTGCAGCTCCTTCGCCTGCGCCTGGCTGAAGGGCTCGATGGGCCCATTGCCGCGCGACAGCGCCGGCGCGCCGGCTAGCCGCGTCGCGTAGTAGCCCGCGGTGGTGGAATAGACGAGCGACTGGTTCCACTGCAGATAGACGTCGAAATTCGGATAGGCGAGGAAAGCCGGGCCGTTTCGCCCCATGGGCAGGAGCAGCGCTGTAGGGACATTGTCGGCGGGCAGCGTCTTGCCGCCTGGATAGGTGACGCCACTCTTCACCCAGAAGGCGCGCGGCTTCTTGATGGTGACGTCCGCCTGCGACCAGTCCATGTCCGCCGGCACGCGAACTTCCTCGAGCCATGGCTGGCCCGGCTTCCACCCGAGGCCATCGAGGTAATTGGCCGCGGAGGCGAGCGCGTCCGGCGTGTTCCGGATCAGATCGCGATGGCCGCTGCCATCGAAGTCCACTGCGTATTTGTAATAGACGCTCGGTACGAACTGAAACTGGCCGACCTCTCCGGCCCAAGGCCCACGCATCTCTGGCGGGCTGAGATCGCCGCGCTGGACGACGCGGAGCGCATCGAGCAGCTGCGTCCTGAACTCGTCGGGCCGGCGGCAATCGAAGGCAAGCGTGGCGAGCGCGCGAAGCGTCTCCATGTCGCCCATCACCTTGCCGAAATCGGTCTCTAGTCCCCAAAAGCCGACGAGCACCGGACCCGGCACGCCATATTGCTGCTGGATCTTGGCGAAGGTGCCCGCATTCTTCTTGAGCAGCGCCGCACCCTGCTGCAGCCGGTATCCGGCGACCATGCGGTCGGAAAATTGCAGGAAGTTCTGCGCGAACACCGATTGCCCGCGATCCTTGGCGATCACGGCGGGGTCGTAGCTCACCCCGTCGAGTGCCGCGGAGAGGGTCTGCGGCGAGATACCTTGCGCCGCTGCCTCCTGCCTGAAGCTTTGCAGCCATTTGTCGAAGCCGGCGGGGCTCGCACAGGCGGCCGCGAGCATCGGGGTCGTCGTTCCAAGCAGCATCGCGCAGCTCAACGCCGCGAGACCTGCATTTCGCATGTTGCGCATGATCTTGTGCCTAGCCATGCATGCACTTGAAGCGAGGTGGGAAGCCGCAGTCAAGAGATGACGATCGCTCGCAAGCCGTTTAGCGATCGCCCTTCTGATATGTGCCGATGAGCTCCGCCTGCGCCAGTACATGGCCTTGCATCGCCGCCTCGAGCTCGGCCCTGGTCGGTTGAGCGAGATCGAGTGCGGTGTCGAGCGCATAGAGCTTGTGGAAATAGCGGTGCCGCCCGATCGGCGGACAAGGACCTCCATAAGAGGTCTTTTTCGCATCCGTGAGGCCGGGGGACGCCCCTTCGGGGATGCCGGTCTTATCCGCATTCTCGGCAAGCCCGCGCGTACCTGGTGGCAGATTGTAGAGAATCCAATGCACCCAGACGCGCTTTGGCGCTTTTGGGTCTGGCGCATCGGGATCTTCGATAATCAGCACGAGGCTCTTTGCCCCCGCCGGCACGTCATCCCATAAAAGCGGCGGCGAGATGTTCTCGCCCTCGCAGGTATAGCGCGAAGGGATCTCAGTACCAGGCTCGAAAGCGGAAGAGGTTAGCGTCAGAGCCATTGCCGAGTCGGCTCCTTCCATGGGCACAGCCTCGGCCCCGAGCAGCATGGCCAAGACAACAGCAAATTGAGCGGATCGAGACCGGATCGTCGCCTCCATGCGCAGCCTGCTTCCGCTCCATAGTCTCATGTGGGCGAAAGGAGAGCGGGAAAGCTAGTCCGTATGCGGTGGCAGTTGTCCGAGCCGAAGCCTCTCTTGCAGTCTGTAGATACGTCTCGTAGCTTCGCTTTTGCTCAAGCCCACGTCGAAGGCTTGCGGCTCCTTCATCTCTTCCGCGAGTCGCTTGAGAGAGGTGGCCTGGGCACCGGTCATTGGCTCCCTTGCCGGCGCCCACGCGTATGGATTCATTGTAGCCGACGACCTTTCAGAGCTCAGCTCTTGTTGGACTTGCGTTTCCGCGATCTTCCTCTTCTGCATCACTTAGTCCCCAGCGCACCCTTGGTGCTCTATTTTTCAATGAAATACATGTAATGACTGCAAAGGGCAATGATTAGGCGGCCTTTGATGAAGGTAGGCAGCAATGAGCGCAGCCTATGGCAAGTGCATAGACCGGTGACTACGTCACGGGATAAGGCCGACTTCGAATCGTGAGGAGCTTTGTTCATCGAGCGTTGCAACGCGTTGCCTAGCCTCGGGCCGAAACGCCGGCGCCACTTCGTGCAAGGAGACGATATGAACCGAATCCTGACGCCTGCTTGGCCGGTTGCGCCGTGACGGTGCTGATGGCCTTGGCTGCCCCCGAGCCCGCCGCCGCACGCATCGAGTGCCGCGGCAATTTTCAGATCACCAAATATGGACCCATCGCCACGCCCTACTGTGAGGAAGAGCAGATCGCGTTCGTCGCCAGGAGCTATGGATCAAACGTAACCGGGGCTCAGGTCCGCAATGACCCGCTGACGAAGGTGTATCTCTGCCAAACCCTCGGCCATGAACTCGCGGCTGAAGGCTCCTGCGCCGGCTATGGACCCGACTCCTACGCTCGCGCACGTTAATTATTAAACGTCACTTCGGCTGCGCGGCAGTCTCTGCCCCGCAGCCAATTGCGTAAGACGATACGAAAGGCGGCAGCTCCAAGAAAAGCTGGCGCCTTGTCCTTTGTTTCGGACAGCGAGCAACGGCGACCCCTCCAAGGTGCTTCGAGCAGCGGGGATTAATCCGCCCGCCTCCAAATCGCCCTTCAATGACCCTTCCAAAGCCGATCTTTCGCCTTGTTGGTCCGTAGCTTAGCATCCAGCACCTACGTGCGCAGGCCGGCTTGATTCGTCGTCGGTCATTTCCCCCAAGACAATCGAATAGGAGCACTGAACGCATGTTCAAAATGCGAGCTAAGATCGTTGCCATGGGCCTTATCGGCGGCGCCGTCATGCTGCCGCTCGACCTTGCTCAGGCTGAGCAGGTCGGCCATGCATCGTGGTACGCGCTGCACTCGCGTACGGCGAGCGGCGAGATGATGAACCCGAGCGACATGACGGCGGCGCATCGTTCGCTGCCATTCGGCACCAGGGTTCTGGTCGAGAATCTCAGCAACGGCCACTCGGTGGTCGTGCGGATCAATGACCGGGGACCTTTCGTCCAGGGACGCATCATCGACGTGTCTCAAGCTGCGGCCTCGAGCCTTGGCATGCTCGGCTCTGGTACCGCGAGAGTGAGGGTCAGCTCGGCTGGCACCAGTTCAGCGAAGAGCTCGGGCCACAACGTAGCGGGCCTGATGCGGTCGGCGCCCGAGGTAAAGCGCGTGGCGTCGCGCGCCAGCGCCCGCAAGACCGTGGCGGTGGCGTCGAGAGAACCACGGAAGAGTCCACATCGTGGTTCAGCTCGGGTCGTCCTGGCTTCAGCCGACAACCCCTACAGCGTCTTCGGGCGGACCACCCCCGGCTTCATGAAGGACTGAAGCTGAGAACCGATAGACTTGCGTGCCTATGGTCTCCCGGTCTCGGAACCCTTATTACTACGGGACCGGCAGCAAACACCCGAGACATACGGGCCTTAGCCCCATAGACACAAACGCCGGGCACGAACATCGGGATTAGACGACAAAGCAACGGCAAATTGCTTCGAAAATTTCTGCCACACGAAAATGTGAAGGCTAGGCAGCACCCTGCGCCGCGACACCGAAGCGCTAGGCAACGAGCGGCAAAGGTTGCATAGTCGTAAACGAGGCGGGTCACCGCCAGAGAATGAACCAGGGGGACAACTATGATCCGTAGTAAATTGCTGATTGCTAGCGCCGCCGTTGGCGCAATTGCCGCTTTCATCGTCGTTTCGCAGCCGGTGCAGGCCAGAAGCTGCGCGGTCGTGACTGCCAAAGGGCGAGGCCTGAACGAGGCCGCTGCCACGGGTAGGTCAGCGAAGAATCTGAACAGGCACATCAATCACTGGGCCCACAAGAACAAGCTCAAGGTGGTGCGCGTTGGACGCGTCTCAACCGCCTGCGCCAAAGGCCCACTCTTCGTTTGCAGGGGTTCGGCGAAGGTCTGTCCTTAGGCTTAATCCCCGCTTTCAAGGGGAGGTGACGCAATGCTAACCTGCGAGACTTAGGCTGGAGACCGATTCGGACCAACCAGTTTCAAAGATAAGTGATTCGTCATGATCGAGCGCACCGCCCTTTGCCGGCTTTTCACACTCGCCGCTCTGTTGGCAGCTAGTTCCCTGCTTGGTTGGCCAGCATATGAGAGCCACGCAGGCGATTTAGCTGCGCCGGCCAAGCAGGGCCCAGGCGCCACCTCGCCCGTGGCTCCCCGTGACGCCGTCATCGGCGGCTATTCGACGACCCTGAGCGAGATTTGGGGGCCCCCCGAAATGCCTCCGGCGCCAAAGGATTTTGGCCCCCATTTCGACTTCCCGCCTCAGCCCCTGGAGGGTGGCCTACTCCACGACCCCTATCCGAATTAGCGACGCCAACCGTCCGGTCTTACCCCGCGCAAATGGGTAGATCGGCCTTGCACTTGGCGGCCTCGCGACCATAGAGTGAGCCGCTTTATGCATTGAATCCGGGTGAAGATCGGCCGCGTCCGTTCTTCGGAGATCGTGGTGTCTTTCCCCTGATTTAGTCCGCGGCCTAATTCGCACGCGGACTATTTGGAAGGGGGAAAGGAGCTTCCCATGCGCCAGACCGGGACGGTCAAGTTTTTCAATCATTCGCGGGGTTTCGGGTTCATCACGCCAGACGATGGCGGCAAGGATGTCTTCCTGCACATCTCGGCTCTGCAACGCTCGGGCCTTCCTGCCGTCGACGAAGGCCAGCGGATATCCTTCGAAACCGAGCCAGACCGCCGCGGTAAAGGTCCTCAAGCCACCAACGTGCAGCTCGGCGAATAAGCGGCCTATCCGGTCGTCGTAGTCTCCGCCACATTTGCGAGCCATCGCGGACGATTTCGCGTTTGTGCCCGCAGGGACCATTCGATGTGGGCCCCGCTCAGCATTGCGGTTTGGCAGTGAAACTACACGAAGCGCCAACCCCTGGGTCAAGCCGAGCATGATCTCGGTGACCTTTCGCCGGCAGGAGCTGCTCGACGTACGCTTTTGCTTCAGGCGCGATCTGTTTCCGAGGAGCTGCGGGCCCAATGAAGAGCAGGCCCTTTGCCGCACCCCTCAGGTGGGCGTGTCGCCCGCGCAGGACCGATAGGCTAACGGCCGTGGAAATTAGAAGCGATAGATCAACGAGCCCCGATAGGTGTTCACATCGGGATCGTATTTCACATCGCCGCCGGGATAGGACACGGTATCGGAATCGAAGTTGGTGAATTGGTAGTCGAAACGCGCGCTCCAATGCGGATTGAATGCAACCTCCGCGCCTCCACCCACGCTCCAGCCGAAAAATGAGCCGTTCCCGGATGCACCGCCAGGACCCCTGATCGGCAGGTCGACATCCGCCCAGGCGCCGCCAGCCGTGACGAAGAGCAACACCTGCGGCACCACGGTAACGCCAGCGCGCACCCGCAAATTGAGCATGGCGTCGATGTCGGGTTGCGCGACATTGGCGCCTGCATTGAATCGCTCGCTGCCGCTGATCCCTGCGGCCAAGGCGTCGCCCTCAAGGCCAAGGACGATCGGTCCGTTCTGCCAGTTCCAGCCGCCGGTGATACCACCCAACACGCCGCTCGCCCCGATGTCGGCGCTCGTCTTGGAGAAATTGAAATTGGCTGTGGCGCCCCCAAGGGTTCCGCCGATCCACCACCCGGCAAATAGGTCGGGTGATATGGGTGGCGGTGTCTCGTAGAGGAGAGGCGGTGGCCCGCCATTCACAATGTCCGCACCAAGAACTGGGTTGGAGACCGCGGCGCTGGCCATTAACATGGCGGCAAGAGCCACAGCCTGGTCAAATCGCGTACGCAAAAACAGACTCCCTCACGATTGGAGGCTCGGTCCGTCGCCGCGCCAGCGCAGCAATTCGCGCTAGACCAAGCGCTCGCGGCCCCAGGGTAGTGGGCTACCCTTATTAACGGTTAACCAGCCAGTGGGGCAAAACTGGGTAGGGTTAAGGGCCGGTTAATGACCATCCCAAGGCACGCGCCAGGTGCGAGATCGGCGTCCAAATCGCGTGCGAGGCGCGACATGTCAAACCACGCCGCCGAAATCATCGGAAATGAAGATCGTGCCGTGTTTAGTCCTGATGGCGACACTGCCGCGAGCGACGATCAGCTGGCGCGGTACAGGGCGACGCAGCCCCATGTCTCGATGTCGACCTTGGCGAAGCGTCCATGCAGACCATTGGCAAGAGCCACAAGGTCGTCCTCAAGATTGTTGAACACCCCCTTGGAATTGTAGAGGGCAAGCAGAGCTCTTGCAGCCGCATTCAGGTCGATCGCGCGCCCGAGGATGGTCGCGCCGAACAGCACGGCACGCTCGCGCATGAACGGTCGCAGATGGTCGATGACCTTTAGCTTGTCCGCCATGCGGCCGGGCAGGCAATGCAGCACGTAAGTCAGCCCAATGCTGTCGACGTGCTTAAGGTCGATGGTCACGGGCGCAAGCAGATTCGCCTCCCGCAACAGCGGCCGGAAACGCGCGAGCCTGCGCGCTGACCGGGCCAGACAATGGCGGTTGATATCGAGCAGAACGAGGCGCTCGAACGCTGCCGGGTTAGCGCGATCGATGAAGAAGCCGGTACCGACCCCCGCCTCAAGGTGACGGGAAGAGAGATTGTTCCGGTAGAGGTCGAGCAGCCGCTCCGTGGGGCAATGCCAGGCAAAGCGATTGGAGAAGCCGTGAACCAGGCGATCATAGAAGGCGAGCATCAAAGGCGTGTAGATCGCGTGCGACCCCGCGATCGCTGCAGCGTCGGGCGCTAAGTCACGGCTTGCTGCTTGGTTCTCCGCCATACAGGCAGGATATGACACCACACCTGAGCGCAAAAAAAGACGCCGCAATTGGCGCCCTTTGAGGTGGGAAGTGCTTTTTGGGCAGGGTAAATTAGCACGATGCCTTCATCGTACCCACGACCCGCGGGCCGCAATCGTTGAAGCCAGCCCTATCCGTGCAGCCGCTAACATTGGTATCCCAGTAGCGAACGTCGAAGGTCAATGCCGGCTTGTCCCAGACGGCCAGCGTCAGACCGACATTCCAATAGGTGTAGTCGATCCCGCCATCATTCGTGTCGCCCCACTGCTGGCCGACCACGCCACTGACGGTCGGCGTGAAGAACCAAACCTTGTTTGAAGGTCCAGCCGTAGTCGAACTCAAGGACATCGTTGCGGCCGAGACCACCCAAGACGTCTGGCGAGTAGTAGTTGTTGAAGTATAGTCAGAGGCGAATCGCCGGCTCGAGCAATCGCGCGAGAGCCAACACGCTCTCACAATTGGATCATGGCCAAACAACAAGACCCTGCGACCGCGCTTGTGACCGGCGCGGCACTTCGGCTCGGTCGCGCCATCGCGCTTGATTTGGCGAAGCGCGGCTGGCGAATCGGGGTGCATCATCATACGTCTTCCGCCGAGGCGGACGACCTCGTTGGCGAGATCGAGCGTCTCGGCTGCAAGGCGGTGGCCCTTCAAGCCGATCTGACGCGCCAAGATCAGCTTCTCTCCCTCGTGCATCGTTGCGCCGAGCGGCTGGGTCCGCCGACCTGTCTCGTCAACAATGCCGCGCGGTTCGAATGGGATACGCCCGACACGCTCGACTGGACCGACTGGCAGGCAGAGCTAGATGTCAATCTCCGCGCCCCTGTCTTTCTCACCCAGGCCTTCGCCAAGGCGCTGCCGAAAGGCGCCTCAGGCTGCGTGATCAACATGATCGATCAGCGGGTTTGGCGGATCACCCCGGAGTTCTTCTCCTATACCATCGCCAAGTCGGCACTATGGACGGCCACGCGGACGCTTGCGCAGGCGCTCGCGCCGCGCATTCGGGTGAATGCGCTGGGCCCGGGCCCGGTGCTTCCGAACCGACGGCAAAGCCAAGCCGATTTCGAGCGCGAGTGCCTCTCGACCCCACTCGGCCACGGAGCCACTGCAGAGGAGATCTGCGCCGCAGTCCGCTTCCTGCTCGACACTCCCTCGGTGACGGGCCAAATGATCGCCCTCGACGGCGGCCAGCACCTTGCGTGGAGAAGCGATTCCGACGCGAAGACCGCGGAATAGCCGGGACTTCGCCAAGCGGCGCCCCTAGGCCTTGAAGCTGGCCGCTCTGAGACCATACCTTCAGCTCTTGAGGCGCATTCCGTTTCCGCGCGCTCATGTTTGGGATCCTATGCCCCTAGAGAAAAGCGACAGCGCTAGAGCCTCATTCCTTTCCCGCGCGCGCAACGCCCTGCGCGACGTTGAGCAAGGTGCACTGGCCATCGCCCGCCACGCCAAGACCGCGCCCACGGGTCCAGGCGTCTACCGCATGATCGATGCCGAAGGCGAGGTTCTCTATGTCGGCAAGGCGCGCGGCTTGAAAAAGCGCGTGCAGAGCTATGCGCGCGCACAAGGGCACAACAACCGCATCGCCCGCATGATCGCGGACACGGCGAGCATGGAATTCGTCACCACCGCCACGGAGACCGAAGCGCTGCTGCTCGAAGCCAATCTGATCAAACGGCTCAAGCCCCGCTACAATGTGGTGCTCCGTGACGACAAGTCCTTCCCCTTCATCCTGATCGCACGCGACCATAGGTTTCCGCAGATCCTGAAGCATCGCGGCGCGCGGAGCGGCAAAGGGGATTATTTCGGTCCCTTTGCCTCGGCAGGCGCGGTCGGTCGTACCATCAACACGCTGCAGCGCGCCTTCCTGCTCAGGTCCTGCTCCGACGCCTATTTCGAGAGCCGCATTCGGCCTTGCCTGCTGTTCCAGATCAAGCGCTGCAGCGCGCCCTGCACCGGCGAGATCTCCGAAGCGGAGTACGCAAGCCTCGTCGACGAGGCGCTCCGCTTCCTGACCGGCGAGAGCGACGAGGTGAAGCGGCGCCTGCACAAGCTCATGGACGACGCAAGCCTCAAGCAGGACTATGAGCGCGCGGCAAGCTTCCGCGACCGCATGACGGCGCTCAGCCACGTCCAATCGCATCAGGGCATCAATCCGCAGACGGTGAAGGAGGCCGATGTTTTCGCCGCACATCAGGAGGCGGGCCAGACCGCGATCCAAGTGTTCTTCTTCCGCACCGGCAACAACTGGGGCAACCGCGCCTATTTTCCTCGCGCCGACAAGAGTGTCGCGATCGAAGAGGTGCTCGAATCCTTCGTCGCCCAGTTCTACGATGACAAGCCGCCGCCGAAACTCGTGCTGCTTTCCCACGACCTTGCAGGTCGCCGATTGCTCGGCGAAGCCTTGTCGCTGCGCGCGGGCCACAAGATCAGCGTGCTCACGCCGCAGCGGGGAGAGAAGCGCGAGCTCGTGGCCCATGCCCTCGTCAACGCGCGCGAAGTCTTGGCGCGCCGCTTGGCGGAGTCCTCGTCGCAAGCCGCCATCTTCGCGCGCCTTGCCGAGCTGTTCGAGCTTGAGGATGTGCCCGAGCGTATCGAGGTGTTCGACAACAGCCACATCTCCGGCACCAATCCCGTGGGCGGCATGATCGTCGCCGGGCTCGAGGGCTTCATCCGGAATCAATATCGGAAGTTCAACATCCGTTCAGAGGACCTTGCCCCCGGAGACGATTACGCCATGATGCGGGAGATGCTGACACGGCGCTTCAGCAAGCTCGCGCGCAACAAGGGTGCCCCCGATGGATGGGCCGCGCCCGATCTCGTGCTGATCGACGGCGGCCCGGGGCAGCTTTCAGCGGCTTCCGAGGTGCTGGACGAGCTCGGCCTCTCCGAGATCAAGGTCGCCGCCGTCGCCAAGGGACCGGACCGCAACGCCGGGCGCGAACGCATCTACCTTAAGGGACGTGAGCCGTTGCTTCTGGACCCTCGCGATCCCGTGCTTTATTGCATCCAGAAGCTCAGAGACGAGGCGCATCGCTTTGCCATTGGCGCCCACCGTGCCCGGCGCAAGAAGGCGCTGCATGCCTCTCCCCTTGACGAGGTGCCGGGCATCGGTCCTTCACGCAAACGGGCGCTTCTGCAACATTTCGGCTCGGCCAAGGCAGTGAGCCGCGCGGGCATCGCCGATCTGGCGGCCGTAGGCGGAATCAGCGCACAGATGGCACGGGCGATCTACGAGCATTTCTACGAGGAGAGTACCTGACCTTGGACGGGCGCCCCGACATTGTGCGGCAGGGAGTGCCGTCGCGCGGAGTCCCGCGCGGCCGCTTCAGGAACCTTCCCAATTTTCTGACCTATGGCCGCATCGTCGCCATCCCGGCGCTTGTCGCCTGCTTCTTCTTGCAGCGGGATCTCGGCAATTGGCTGGCCATGAGCATTTTCATTGCCGCCGGCGTCACCGACTTCCTTGACGGGTATCTTGCTCGCGCCTGGCAGCAGCAAAGTGCGATCGGTCGCATGCTCGATCCGGTCGCCGACAAGCTGATTGTCGCTGCGAGCCTGATGATGCTCGCCGCGGATCAGACCATCGCCGGGTGGTCGCTTTGGGCCGGCGTGATCATTCTCTGCCGCGAGATCCTCGTCTCGGGCTTGCGCGAGTTTCTGGGCACACTTTCGGTCAGCGTTCCGGTGACGCGGCTCGCCAAGTGGAAGACGACGGTGCAGATGGTTGCCATCGGCTTCTTGCTCGCAGGCAGCGCGGGCGACAAGATTTTCCCCTACACCACGGGCACTGGGATCACGCTGCTTTGGATCGCGGCGCTGCTCACGCTCTACACGGGCTATGACTATCTGCGCGCCGCTGTTCGCCATGTCATGACCGAGGAGGACTGACGAGTTATGCGCCTTCTCTATTTTGCCTGGGTCAAGGAAAAGACCGGCGTCGGCGCCGAGGACGTCGAAATTCCGGCGGACGTCACCACCATCGCCGAGCTGGTGTCCTGGCTCAAAACCCGCGGTCCTGAATTCGCCCACGCCTTTGCGCGCTCCGAGGTCATCAGGACGGCGATCGACCAGACCCATATGCGCCATGACGCGAGCATCGGGGGGGCGCGCGAAATCGCCTTTTTCCCGCCGGTGACCGGGGGCTAGCCATGATCCGGGTCCAACAGGAGGACTTCGACATTGGCGCCGAGATTGCGCGGCTGAAGGCTGGGCGCAGCGACATCGGCGCCGTCGTCGCCTTTTTGGGGACGGTACGGGATCGGGCAGGCAACCGCGCCGTCGAGGAGATGACGCTCGAGCACTATCCCGGCATGACCGAGCGCGAGCTTGCATGCATTGAAGCGGAGGCTTGCGCCCGCTGGCCGCTTGCGGCGTGCTTGATCGTGCACCGCTACGGCAAGCTGCGACCGAGCGACAATATCGTGCTGGTAGTCACCGCCTCGGAGCACCGTGAGGCGGCGTTCGCGGCGGCGGAGTTCCTGATGGACTATCTGAAGACGCACGTGCCGTTTTGGAAGCGCGAGAGCGGGCCGGAAGGAAGCCGTTGGGTCGAGGCCGACGCCCGCGACGAAGCGGCCAGCGCCCGCTGGGACAAAACCAAGGACGCCGCCGAGTAGCTTCGCTACTCCCTGATCGGCACCCCGCGCGGGGCGATTGGAAGGTACGGGCCCCAAACGCAGATGTCAGCCCACTCGCACAGACGCCGTTTGCAGATCCTCTGATAGCTGCACGAACGGCAGTGATAGACGGGCCGGCAGCCGTAGCAATGAGCGATCCGCTGGCAATCGCGCCAAATGATAACCGGGGTGACGAGCGGCTGATGCTGGATGGAGCTCGCCATGCTGCCAGCCATCGCGGCGCCAGCCATGGCCTCGGTCACCGGCATCGCACCTAGAGCGGTCGCGAGCAGAAAGGCCAGAAATAGCCCAATCAGAGACTTGTGCATGCCCCTCCCCCTGACGGCGCCCACCGAGCCAACAGAGTGCCGCTTGATCAGCGACTATTCAAGCCTCGCCAGCATCCCCGCCTTGGCCTCAGCGGTGGATCACGGCCCCCGCTGACCGGTGGCGCCGCTCCCAGCCTTGGCGCTGCAAGGCCGGCGTGTCGTCGTCTGCTTCCGGATAGCCGATGCAAAGATGCCCGATAAATACCCACTCCGCCGGGACGTCCAGGATTTCCGCGACACGCGCCGGATCCAGAATCGAGACCCATCCGACGCCGATCCCTTCCGCGCGGGCTGCGAGCCAGAGCGTATGAATGGCGATGGCGACGGAATAGTCGAGGGCCTCCGGCATGGTCAGGCGCCCAAGCCCATGGCCTTGCGTCGTCGTCCGGTCGGAAAAGACGCCGATTTGGCATGGGGCATCATCAAGGCCAGCGAGTTTCAGCCGCGCATAAAGTGTGGCGCGATCCGGGGTCTGCTTTTGCAGCGCCTCTTGATTGCACGCCTCGAAACATTGGCGGATTGCCGCGCGCCGAGCGGGATCGTCGATGATCATGAAGCGCCATGGCTCGCTTAAGCCCACCGAAGGCGAGAGACAGGCGACGTCGATCAGCCGGTCGATTGTGCCCTCTGGCAGTGGTTCGCGCTTGAACCGCCTGACGTCGCGGCGCCATTGCAACAGGGCATGCAACCGCTCCCGAAATTCCGCATCGAAGTCCGGGCGTCGATGACGCCGTTCTGGCTCCGCTCCCATGGATGCGACCCTAGCACGGATCGCCCCGCCGGCCGGGTCCGCCTTTAGCTCGCGGCAGCGACTGCCTTGGCGGGATGGACGAGCGCCGAATAGTCGTTCATCAGCGTGCTGGTGATATCGCCGATGGTGAAGCGATAGGGCCCGATCTCCGACACAGGAGCGACCTCGGCGGCCGTCCCGGTGATGAAGCATTCGGAGAAGCCCGCCAACTCTTCCAACATGATCGCGCGCTCGATCACCTTCCAGCCTCGCTGCTTGGCAAGACCGATGACGGTGCGGCGGGTGATCCCGTCGAGGAAACAGTCGGGAGTTGGCGTGTACAGCACCCCATCCTTGACGAAGAAGATATTGGCTCCCGTGGCCTCGGCCACCTGCCCTCGCCAATCGAGCATCAGCGCATCGGCATAGCCTGCCCGCTCGGCCCTGTGCTTCTCGATGGTGCAGATCATGTAGAGGCCCGTGGCCTTGCTCTTCGCCGGCGCCGTGCGCGGGTCGGGCCGCCGATACTGGCCGATGGTGAGGCGCAAGCCTTTCAAGCGGGCGGACGGATCGAAATAGGAGCCCCAATCCCAGGCAGCGATGGCGAGATTGATCTTCGTAGCCTGGGCGGCCACACCCATCTGCTCGCTGCCGCGCCAGGCGATCGGCCTGACATAGCCGTCGATCAGCCCGTTGGCACGGACCACCTCGCGAGACGCCTTGTCGATCTCGGCGACGGAATAGGGGATCTCGAAGTCGAGCCCCTTGGCCGACTCGTGTAGACGTTGGCTGTGCTCGGTGAGCTTGAAGATCTCCCCGTCATAGACGCGCTCGCCTTCGAACACGGCGCTTCCATAATGCAGCGCATGGGTGAGGAGGTGCACCCGCGCGTCACGCCACGGAATGAGCTCGCCGTTCATCCAGATGACGCCGTCGCGCTGATCGTAAGGCTCGGTAGCCATCAGGCGCTTCCCTCCCAAACAATATAGGGCCTGCCGGCCAAAGCCCGGCCCGCAAAGGGGGCTTATTATGACTCCCCCGGAGCAGCACGAGAATTGCGCAAGCAAGCTCCGGGGAGTATCAATGGCCGAATTAAGTCAACATGACTGACATAAATGGACCTCTAACGCAGGCCTAAAAACAAGTCAACATGACTGACATAAATGAACGCTTAGCGCAGCCTGCGGACGCCAAACGCTTGGCCGGTGCCGCCTTGACGCTCAAATCCGCGCGCCGACCAGATGCGGAGCTGCTTGCCTTCGCTGAGCTGCTCTTCTTCGCCTATCGCGACTTCACCCGCGACCCCGATGCGATCCTGCAGGACTTTGGCTTCGGCCGGGCCCACCACCGGGTACTGCACTTCGTCAATCGCCATTCGGGCTTGCGCGTGGCCGACCTGCTCGACGTCCTCAAAATCACCAAGCAAAGCTTGGGCCGCGTGCTGAAACAGCTCATCGACAAAGGCTATATCGTGCAGCAGGCCGGAAGCGTCGACCGGCGCGAGCGCTTGCTCTATCCGACGGAGGCCGGTCGCGCCTTGGCGAAGCGACTCGCCGCGCCTCAGCTCATCCGCCTTGCCGAAGCCTTGCGAGCCGCGGGGCCAGGGGCCGATGCCGTGATCAGGCGCTTCCTGCAAGCCATGATCAATGCCGAAGAACGGCCCAAAGTCTCCTCCATCATGTCCTCGTCGCTGGGCGCCGTCGACGGCGACGGGAAAGCGGAGGCGTCATGACTATACCAGTGCCGATCAAAGCCCAGCGCGGTCGGGCACCTGACGACAATTCCCCCCACATCCTGGTCGTCGACGACGACAGTCGCATCCGCGACCTGCTCGCCCGCTATCTGCAGGAGCACGGCTTCCGCGTGACGACGGCCGTCGATGCGGCATCCGCACGGGCGACCATGCGCAGCCTTTCCTTCGACTTGCTCGTCCTCGACGTGATGATGCCGCAGGAATCCGGCCTCGACTTCGCGCGCGCGCTGCGGCGCGAGTCCCAGGTGCCGATCCTGATGCTGACGGCGCGCGCCGAGCCGGAGCAGCGGATCGAAGGTCTGGAGACCGGCGTCGACGATTACCTGGCCAAACCTTTCGACCCCCGCGAGCTTCTGCTCCGCGTCAGCAACGTGCTCCGCCGCGGCGGCAACGCACCCGCTTCCGGCGAAGTGCGCATGGGCAATTTCGTCTTTCATATCGGCCGCGGCGAGCTCAAATGCGGGAGTGAAACCGTCCGCCTCACCGAGCGCGAGCGCGAGCTGTTGCGCTACTTCGCCCAGCGGCCCAGCGCGCCGGTGTCTCGCCACGAACTGGCCAAGGACGGCGAGAATGGCGGCGAGCGCGCCGTCGACGTGCAAATCAACCGGCTGCGGCGCAAGATCGAGAAGGATCCCGCCAATCCCGTCTATCTGCAGACAGTCCGCGGCAAAGGCTACATTCTCTATCCCGAGTGATGCTCGCGATCCCCGACCTCAAGCCTCTCCTACAAGCGTACCGCTCGCTCTACGGGCGGCTCGCTACGGCGATCCGCGAGCGGATGCCGAAGGGCCTCTATCCCCGCGCCCTCATCATCATCATCGCCCCGATGGTGCTGCTGCAGTCGGTGATCACCTTCGTGTTCCTCGAGCGTCACTGGGAAACGGTGACGCGGCGGCTGTCCACCGCCACCGTGCAGAGCATCGCCATGTTCATCGACATTTATCAGGCCTATCCGCAAGACAAGGACTACCAGACGCTGGTCAAGCTCGCCAATGAGGACCTCGGGCTTCGCTTCCAGATCGTGCCCAACGAGGAGCTGCCACAGACCCGCTCGCGGCCCTTTTTCGACCTGCTCGACCGCACGCTTTCCGATGAGATCACACGCCAGATCGGCCGCCCATTCTGGATCGACACGGTCGGTGCCTCCGATTTCGTCGAGATTCGCATCAAGCTCAGCGACAGCGTGATGCATGTGCTTGCTCGCCGCAGCCAGACCTATGCGTCAAACTCGCAGATCTTTCTGTTGTGGATGCTCGGCACCTCGCTCGTCTCCCTCACCGTAGCGATCTTGTTCTTACGCAATCAGATCAAGCCGATTCTGCGCCTGGCCGAGGCCGCCGAAAGCTTGGGCAAGGGTCGCCCCACGCCTCCCGATTTTCACCCGAGGGGCGCGCGGGAGGTGCGTCAAGCGGCACATGCCTTCATCGAGATGCGGGACCGCATCGAACGCTATGTCGAGCAGCGCACGACCATGCTGGCAGGCGTGAGCCACGATCTCCGGACCGTGCTCACGCGCTTCAAGCTTCAACTTGCGATGTTCGAGGATTCGCCGGAACTCGATGCCATGCGTACCGATGTCGACGAGATGCAGGCCATGCTCGAGGACTATATGGCGTTCGCCCAAGGCGATGCCGGTGAAGACATCGTTCGCACCGACATCGGCGAGATCCTGGCGGAGGTTCGCAACCAGGCCCATGGTACGAAGAACATCAGCATCGACATCGGCGGCACGTCTCTGGTCGTGCCGCTCAGGCGACACGCCTTCAAACGCGCCATCGCCAATCTCGTCAACAACGCGGTGCGTTTCGCCGACCACGTCGCTGTCAGCGCCGGGAGGCAAGACGGCTCGCTCGTCGTCAAAGTCGAGGATGACGGTCCAGGCATACCCGAAGCCGAGCGCGAGCATGTGTTCCGGCCCTTTTACCGGCTCGACCACGCACGCAATCAGGATGCCGGCTCTACCGGGCTTGGCCTGGCAATCGCCCGCGACATTGCCCGCATCCACGGGGGCGACATCGCCTTGGGCCAGTCGCGGCTCGGTGGGTTAAAGGCGGTTCTGAAGGTTCCCGTCTAAGCACAGCGCGTGTAATTGGTTGCCGACGAATGGGGGGAGAAGCGGAAATGCTGAGATCACTCGTCACGGCCTTGGCGCTGATCGCCGGCACATGGACGAGCGCGGCCTACGCGCAAACGCTGAGCGATCCGGGCGCCGGCACCGGAGAGGCGATGCCGACCCTCATCCTCCCCACGATTTGACGAGCCCCCTGACAACCGGGCTCGGCGCCGACGGCGATGGCACCGCGAGCGCCCCGGCGTTCGGAGACACCCGAAGCAAATTGGGAGCCCCCTACTCGGTGGAGGGCGAGGAGCCTCTCGACCCCGGGGGCAATTAGGTGGGGCGGCCCCATCGTTCAGAAGGAGACACACATCGCGCCAGCGCTGCGGAGGCAGCTGGCCTCTGGCGGGATCGAAGTCGACGGGAACACCGGCCTCGACGTTCCGAACGATCCGGACGCCCCGGAAGCGGGTGACCCGGTCGACGCCGAGTTGCCAGGCGAGGGGCCGGAGGATCTCTCCGGTCCGGATGATAGGTCGGCTCCCTACACTGCACCCGGACTTGGCGAGGCGCTGCCGGCGGCATGCTCGGCGGTGCTACGAGCCGCTCGCCGCTTCCATCCCCGCGGCATGAATCCGCAGGCGAAGCGGCAGAGGTCCTGGCACGCGCTCTCCATGCCGGCGAGCCAATCCTCTCCCTTCCTAAGCTTGCGGTCGAGCACGGCCATGGTGCGGTCGAGCCCAGGCGACGCGTCGTCGAGCCACACCCTGAATACCTTGCCATAGATCGCGGCAAGGCCGGTAACACGGAGCCCCGCGCCCGCGCCGTCGAGCTTGGCGCCGGCGCCGGCCAGCATCCAATATTGCGAGGCGAGCGTCGAACAGACGAGCAAAGCTGCTTCCCCCGGATGGCAGCAAAGATCCGCATGGATGCGGCCGAGCGCAGGTTTGTACGGGGCCATCACCTCGAACCGCGTCATGATGAGGTCGAACAGGCGATCGCGAGGCATCTGCTCAGGCATCGCGAGCTTCGTCTTGGCCAGGACCTCTGCATCAATTTCGGCCTGGAAGGCCTTGAGGATGTCGCTCTTGCAGGCGAACTCACGTCGGAGATCGGCGAGGCTTAGCCCTGCGCGCTCCACTATCGCGGTAAAGGTGACATTCCGCCAGCCGCGCTCCGCCGTAAGCTCAAGCGCCGCCTGTATGGCTTTGTTACGTTTGCTGGAATCGTCGAACATGGGCTATGGCTCCTTCTGCCTTGGAGCATAGGGTGTTTCTGTGGCCATCGAAAGACGCGGGCGCCCGGCAGCATGGTTCGAGACGGGCCTTCGGCCGCCTCACCATACGGAATTCCTTGCCCTAAGGAGGCGCGGAACGCGCCGTCTCCGATGCGTAGGCCCTCCGCCTAGGACGAGAGCTCCCGCGAGCGCTTGGCGGCCGCGGCCACAGCCCGGGTCATGAGATCTGCCAATCCATCCTTGCCCATCAGCACTTCAAGTGCCGCCGCCGTCGTGCCATTGGGGGAGGTGACGTTCTGCCTGAGCTCGGCGGGAGAAAGGTCCGAACGGCGCAGCAGCTCGCCAGCACCCGCCACCGTCGCCCGTGCCAGCCGCGCGGCAAGCTCAGGATCGAGCCCTGCGGCTTGACCGGCCTCCGCCAAGCATTCGGCGAGCAGAAACACGTAAGCCGGCCCGCTGCCCGAGACTGCCGTGGCCACGTCGATCAGGGCCTCGTCTCCGATCCAGACCACCTCGCCGACGGCTTCGAGCAGCTCGTCGCAGCTTCGCGCCTGCTCCGGCGTCACCTCGCTGTTGGCGCTAGCCGCGGTGATGCCTTGCCCTATCGCCACCGGCGTGTTCGGCATCGCCCGCACGATGGCAGTGCCTTGCGGCAAATGCGATGCAAGATTCGACAGAGTGCGCCCGGCGGCGATCGACAGCACGACCGTCTGGGACCCTAAGAGCGGTGCGAGCCGGGGCAGTACGTCGTCCATGATTTGCGGCTTCACCGCCAGCACGATGACGGCGGGTGCTGCCGGCAACCGAGCCTCATGCCGCGCGCGGATTCCATGGCTCGCCATTAGCGCGGCGACTTCCGGCCCGGGCGCCGGATCCTGGACGTGCACGGATGCGGGGTCGAACCCTTGCCGGAGCCAGCCGGCGAGCAGGGCGCCGCCCATCTTTCCCGCGCCCACCAGGAGCAGCGGGCGGGCGAGGCGGAGTGTCACGCCTGTCCTTGCGTCTCGAGCATAGTGGCGACGAGCGCGTCCTCGGGCGACTTGCCGGCCCACAGCACGAATTGGAAGGATTGGTAATAGCGTTCACAGGCTTCCAGGGCCGCACGCAACAGCGCTTCGCATTGGCCCGCATGGGTCTCAGCACCGGCAAGGAGCAATCCGTGACGGTAAAGCAACATGCCGTCCTCCTTCCACAGATCGAAATGACCGAGCCAGAGCTGCTCGTTGATCAGCGCGATGAGACGATAAATCTCGTTCAGCCTGGGTTTCGACACCTTGCAGTCGAAGGCGCAAGCAAGGTGCAGCGCCTCCAAATCGTCACGCCAGGTGAGCGAGATGTGATAGTCGCACCACGCCCCGGACACCGAGAGCGTAAGCTCGTCAGGGGCGCTTCGCTCGAATGTCCAATCGTGGATGGTAGCAATATGCTCGACCATGTCCACCGGGTTGGTGAAATGGTCATAGTTAGCCTGTGTCGTTGCCATGCGTGTCCTCTGTGGCCTCCGCAGAGTTACCGCGCACGCGTCACGCCGCCGCGAATCAGATTGTGAATCAGTTATATATCGGAGTTTGTGCGCACACCAACTGGGCTGGCGAGCGCCGACTCAAATTGCTGTGGACGGACCAAAATTAGCTGTGGATGGACTTGCGCCCAGTCCTTGTGAGAGACTCCGATTCGCGAATGTTCGGCGCGCTCGCGCGCAGGTCTGTCAATAGGCTCGCTTCGGCTTGCGGCGTTGAATCGGCCGGGGCGTCCACGGCGCAGATTTTTCGGCTTCGATGTCGTCGAGAACCGCCTCGAGCGAGGCGATACGCTGCTTCAGCTGCTCGTTCTCCTCGCGCGCCTTCTGCGCCATGGCCTTGACCGCCTCGAACTCCTCACGCTGCACGACGTCGAGCTCGCGCAGGATGTGCTCGGCCTGCGAACGCACGATGCTTTCGATTTCCTTGCGCACGCCCTGAGCCGCGCCTGCCGCGTCAGTGATGAGCTTGCCGAGCTCGTCGAAGAAACGGCCGGTGGTCTGCGTCATCGTAAGAACCTTCGAGTTCGCCCTGATGTCCGCCAACTATGGGGTGGGGGCACGCGTCGATCAAGCGGCAGGCATGGAACGCGGCTCCCGCGGGCGCCTTGACAGCCAGCGAGCGGCAGTGAAGGGTCGGGGCCAATTCCGAGACTGCGGCGCACCCATGCACCTTCTCGTTATCCCCTACCCCGCCATCGATCCGGTGGCGATCGAGATCGGACCGCTTGCGATCCGCTGGTACGGGCTCGCCTATATGGCGGGCATCCTGCTTGGGTGGCTGTACGGGCGCCGTCTCGTCTCGCAACCCGACCTCTGGAACGGCAAGCCGCCGATGACGGTCAGCCAAGCCGACGACTTTTTGCTGTGGATCACGCTCGGCATCGTCCTAGGCGGAAGGCTCGGCTTCGTCCTCTTCTATGAGCCGAGCTATTTTTGGGCGAACCCTCTCGAGATCCCGGCGGTATGGAATGGCGGCATGGCCTTCCATGGCGGGCTGCTCGGCGTCGTTGTCGCCGTTTACCTCTTTTCACGCAGCAAAGGCATCAACCCGCTGTCGCTCGGCGACATCGCCTCGGCGGCGACACCTTTCGGGCTGTTCTTCGGCCGCATCGCCAACTTCATCAATGCCGAGGTGGTGGGGCGGGTGAGCGACGTGCCCTGGGCCATGGTGTTCCCGGGCGCGGGCGACAGCCCCCGTCATCCGAGCCAGCTCTATGAGGCGGCGCTGGAAGGCGTTGTGCTCTTCACCATCCTCTACATCGCCACGCATCGGTATAAGGCACTGACGCGTCCAGGAACGGTGTTCGGGCTGTTCCTCTGCTTCTATGGGCTCTTCCGGAGCCTCGTCGAGTTTGTCCGCGAACCGCACGCGGGACATCCGCTCGACATCGGCATCTTCACGCCGGGCATCGTCTATTCTATCCCGATGATCCTGATCGGCCTGTGGTTGATTTGGCGCGCACGGCAGAAGCCGGCCCTGGCGCCATAATGCGGGCGATGCGCCGCGAGGAAGCTGAGAGTGACTCGCTTGCGGCAAGGCTCGCTGCGCGCATCGCCGCGGATGGCCCGCTCAGCGTTGAAGCGTACATGCAAGCCTGTCTTTTCGATGCAAGAGCGGGCGCTTACGCCGCGCGCCAGCCGATCGGCAGACAGGGCGACTTCATCACGGCGCCGGAGATCAGCCAGATCTTTGGCGAGCTGCTCGGTCTTTGGGCGGTCACGGTCTGGCAGTCGATGGGTGAGCCGCGGTCCGCAATCGTCGCCGAGCTGGGGCCGGGGCGCGGCACCTTGCTGGCCGACGCGCTGCGGGCCTGGCGAGCCTTGCCGAAATTCATCGACAGCGTTTCCGTCGCCCTCGTCGAGACAAGCCCCGTACTTGCCGAAGCCCAACGGAGGGCGCTCCACGTTGCGCCCGTGCCGCTTCGCTGGTGCGCGAAGCTCGACGAGGTCCCCGATGGCCCGCTCATCGTCCTCGCCAATGAGTTCATCGACGCCCTGCCCATCCGGCAACTCGTTCGCCGCGTCAACTCTTGGCGCGAGCGCCTGGTCGCCAACGATGGCAACGGCGGCTTCGTCTTCGTCGAGGGCGAGGCGGTGGCGCCGGAGGATCACCCGCGAGCCGCGTTTGGAGGCCTTGCGCCTGAGGGCACCATTTTCGAAACGCGGCCTGCGGCCCAAAGACTCCTGTGCGAGCTCGCCCACCGTGCAGCCCGCGCACCCCTTGCGGCCCTCGTCGTCGACTATGGCCATGAGGAGACGGGCTTTGGTGACACGCTGCAAGCCCTGCGGGGCCACCGCTTTGCCGACCCGCTTGCGAGCCCCGGTGGAGCGGATCTCTCGGCCCATGTCGACTTCGCCGATCTGAAGCGGGGCGCAGAGGCGCTGGGACTGAGGGCTTATGGGCCCCTACCGCAAGGGGAGGTCCTGCTCAAGCTCGGCCTTGGCCAACGCCGCGGGCGCCTGCTTAAGCAAGCAACATCCGCGCAGAAGGCGGCGATTTCATCGGGCGCGGCCCGACTCGTGGATCCTGCGCAGATGGGCGTGCTGTTCAAGGTGCTGGCGCTCACGAGCGCCGAACTCGCGCCCCCGCCGCCTTTCGCGCCGGCTCATTCGACCCTATCGTCCTGACCGGCCATGGTGACGCCAGACAAGGCCATGTTCTCAGCTTCGACACTCGCGAGGTGCGACGGCATCCGCCACGGCTTCTTCTCGCGCCAGGGGGGCGTCTCGAGCGGCATCTACGGCTCGCTCAACTGCAGCCTCGGCTCCCGCGACGAGGTGGAAAGCGTCAGGCAGAACCGCGCGCGCGTGGCCGAGACCTTGGGCGTTGAACCGCACGGTTTGCTGTCGCTCTGTCAAGTCCACAGCGCGAAGGCCGTGATCGCCGAGAAGCCTTGGGACGCCGGGGGGACGCCCGAGGCCGACGCCGTCGTCACGCGCACCCCCGGACTTGCCATCGCCGTGCTCACCGCCGATTGCGCTCCGGTTCTGTTTTGCGACCCCGAAGCCCGCATCATTGGCGCCGCCCATGCAGGGTGGCGCGGCGCGCTTTCGGGCATCATCGATGCCGCTGTCGCGTCCATGGAGGAGCTTGGCGCCAAGCGCGAGCGCATCGCCGCCGCGGTCGGCCCGTGTATCTCCCAAAGGGCCTACGAGGTGGGAGCCGACTATGTCGAGCGCTTCCTGGCCGAAGAGCCGGCGAGCACGGCCTTCTTTATGACCGATGAGAGCTCCGGCGAGCCCCATTTCGATCTTGCGGGCTACGTGGCGGAGCGCGTTGCCCGCGCGGGCGTCGGCACCATCGCCGATCTCGGACTTTGCACCTATTGCGACGAGACGCGATTCTTCAGCTATCGCCGATCGCAACATCACGGCGAAGACGACTATGGGCGCCAAATTTCGGCCATCGTGCTCACTTGATCCACGTTCACCATAGAAGGCGTGGGACCTCCCCATTCATGCTTAAGCTGGACGCAACCAGGCGGAGGCAGGTAATCTAGTGTTTAGAAGAGGTTTAGGAGCCCCGCCGCGGGTGCTGAGCGCTGTCGCGAAGGGAGCTTTGCGGCCAACAGAGGGAGTGTTTGTTGGACGCGGATCCACTACGCGTGTGCTGCCGGCTTAGGCGTATCGCAGCCACGGCGTTGACCGCCGCGGCTATCTTAAGCTTTTGCGGCTGGGGTGGCGGAGCGAGCTCCAGTGCCGGTTTTTTCAGCGACGTCGGCAGCCGACTTTTCGGCGGTGGTTCTACCCGCATGACGATCGCCCCGATCGTTGGCGCCCCCCCGAACGTGGCACAGGAGCTCACCCAGGACCTGGTTGCCGCCGGCAAGGACCGCCACCTTACGCTGATGCCGGGGAGCGACGGCGCCCCCTACACGCTGCGTGGCTACCTCGTGGCTTCGGCCGAGAAGAAGGGCTCCAAGATCTCGTATATTTGGGATGTTTCCGATTCCAAGGGCCAGCGCGTCGCGCGGGTCTCCGGCGACGAGATCATCGCCAGCCGCCGCGGCAGCGATCCATGGAGCGGCGTCGATAGCGCGACCTTGCGCAGTGTCGCAGCCAAGACCGTCTCGCTGCTCGCCGCCAGCATGCCTGGTGGCGGTGCCTCTTCCCCAGTAGCATCCGACTCGAGCCCCGGACGCGGCCCCACCCCGGGCGCCGGATCACCGCCGATGGGCGGCACTCGGCCCGCGCCAGTGACCCCTGAGCCTCCCGACGAGGTGATGGCGCTGGTCTCTCCGGTCTCGGGAGCCCCTGGTGACGGGCAAAAATCCCTCACCGCGGCGCTCAAAAAGCGCCTCTTCGCCAGCGGCGTAAAGCTTGCGAGCGCCCCTGCCCGGAACGTCTACACGGTAAAGGGCAGCGTCAGCATGACCGACGCCTCCGGCGGCAAGCAAAGCATTCGCATCGACTGGCAAGTGCTTGACCCAAACGGCAAGAAGCTCGGCACGGTGTCCCAGCAGAACACCATCCCCAAGGGCTCGCTGAACGGCCCCTGGGGGGCGATCGCCGACGCCGCTGCCGGCTCCGCGGCCGACGGGATCATCAAACTTCTTCCCCGCTCGAGCACGTAAGGCCAGGCGGCGCATCCACAAGCGACTTGTGGGTGCGAGTTTACAGCGGGCCTCGGCACTTGTTAAAAGCGCCTTCCGCTGGGTTAGCGCCGGCGGATACAACGCCCAGGCGCTGAAGGAGCGGTTCGCATGAAACTGGTTGCAGGCAACAGCAACCGTCCGCTCGCCGAGGCGATTGCGGCCTATCTCAAGACTCCACTCTCCAGATGCATCGTCCGCCGCTTTGCGGATATGGAGATCTTCGTCGAGGTGCAAGAGAACGTTCGCGGCGAGGACGTGTTCGTCATTCAGTCGACCTCGGCACCCGCCAACGACCATTTGATGGAGCTTCTGATCATCATCGACGCGCTCAGGCGCGCCTCGGCGCGGCGCATCACGGCGGTCATTCCGTATTTCGGCTACGCCCGTCAGGACCGGAAGCCGGGACCCCGGACGCCGATCTCGGCCAAGCTCGTCGCCAATATGATCGACCGTGCCGGCGCCGATCGGGTGCTCACCCTCGATCTGCATGCCGGTCAAATTCAGGGCTTCTTCGACATCCCCACCGACAATCTGTTCGCGGCGCCGGTGATGGTGCAGGACATGCGGCAGAACTTCGACGCCGACAACCTCATCGTGGTCTCACCCGACGTCGGCGGCGTGGTGCGGGCACGCGGCCTTGCCAAGCGCATTGACGCTCCTCTGGCCATCGTCGACAAGCGCCGCGAGCGGCCGGGCGATTCCGAGGTGATGAACGTCATCGGCAATGTGGCCGGGCGCACCTGTCTGCTCGTCGACGACATCGTCGATTCCGGCGGCACGCTGGTGAACGCCGCCGAAGCCTTGCTCAATCACGGCGCCGTTCAAGCCACGGGCTATATCAGCCATGGCGTGCTGTCGGGCGGCGCCGTCGCCCGCATCATGGCCTCGCGGTTAAAGGAGCTGGTCATCACCGACTCCATTCTCCCGAGCGAGGCGGTGCGCAATGCCCATAACATCCGCGTGCTGCCGAGCGCGCCGCTTCTGGGCGAGGCGATTGCCCGCACTGCCGAGGAAAAGTCGGTCTCGAGCCTGTTCTATTGAGGGGGATCGCGGCCGCAGGCCTAAGACCTCAGCCATGCCCTTCATATTTGAAGGAGACCTTGACCTTGGTCCGATAAGCCTCGACCTTGCCGTCGGTGATGATGAGGTCCTGCTCAACGACCTCGGCCACGCGCAACTCCCGCAAACTCTCTGCGGCGCGCTCGACAGCAGCCTTAGCGGCTTCCCCCCAAGACTTTGTGCTGGTGCCGATCAGTTCGATGACCTTGTAGGTGCTCTGGGGCATGGCATTTCTCCTTCAAAACCGTTTTGCGTAGCGGAAGATACGCGGGGGGAGCACGTCTGTGCTGCCTTATGACACATCCTAGTATGAATGTGATCTGGTGTCTGGTGGCGCGGCAGCGGGCGTTCTGCCGCAAGTTGTTCCATTTTGCCCTTTAATCGACTTGCCACGCCACCAATTCGCCGATGGCGCGTTTAGCCTCTCGCTGGATCGCATTCCGCGATCATCTTCACCATCGACGCCAATCAGGAGAGTTTGACCATGCACGTCAATTTGGAAAATGCCGAAAAGGCCATCGAGGCCGCGCGCAAGAAAGCCATAGCCCTGAACACGCAGATGTGCATCGCTGTCGTCGACTCTGGCGCCAATCTGAAGGCTTTCTTGCGTATGGACGACGCCTGGGTAGGTTCCATCGACATCGCCATCAAGAAGGCGAAGACCGCCTGCTTCTTCGGCATGGCCACAGAGCAACTCGGCAAGCTGTCGCAGCCGGGTAAGCCACTTTACGGGATCGAGCATTCCAATGACGGCCTGATCACCTTTCCCGGGGGACTGCCGATCGTGGATGAGGACGGCGTTCTCGTCGGAGCGATCGGGGTCAGCGGAAGCGCAGTCGAGAACGACCACGCCGTAGCCGAGGCCGGCGTGAAGGTGGTTGGCGTCAGCGAACTGCCCGCCCATCCCTGGCGGACTTGAGGAGAACACGCCCCGACAGGGCCTGGCCTATGCACGGAATAGCGGATTGTCTTGGGTTCGCGGGGAGTCTATAAGCCGCTCAATCTTGCATTGGCTCAGCGCTAAGCGGCATGGCCAATTTCAGGGACCCCTTTCAGGCCCTTGAATTTTTTGTTGGAGGAGAGAATGGCTGAGGTGCTGGAACTCAAGGCCTGGGCCCGGGATCGCACCGGCAAGGGCGGCGCGCGCGCGTCGCGCCTCGAAGGGCGCATTCCCGGCATCGTCTATGGCGACAAGACCCAACCGCAGACCGTCGCCGTCGACTACGGGGCGATCGTGCAGCAGCTCCACACCGGCCATTTTCAGAGCACGATCTTCATGCTCGACCTCGCTGGCACCAAGACGCGGGTAATCCCCCGCGACGTGCAGCTCGACCCAGTGCGCGACTTTCCCATCCATGTAGATTTCATGCGCGTGGGCGAGCATTCGATGGTCACCGTCGAAGTGCCCGTGCGCTTCCTGAATGAAGCGGCCTCGCCCGGGATCAAGCGCGGGGGCATCTTGAACGTGGTTCGTCACGAGATTGAGGTCCGCTGCCCGGTCGACGCCATCCCCGAGCATTTCGACGTCGACCTGACGGGGCTCGAAATCGGCGATGCCGTGCATATTTCTGCCCTTCGGCTGCCGGAAGGCGTGCAGCCAACCACGACAGAGCGCGACTTCACCGTTGCGACCATCGTCGGGCGTGCCGCTGAAGAGGTTGCGCCTGGCGCTGCCGCCGCTGTCGAGCCCGGCGCGGAAGAGGCGGCTGCCCCGGCTGAAGCAGCTGCCGATAAGGAGAAGGAGAGGGAGAGAGAGAAGAAGAAGGACTAATCTTCCTCGCCTCACGCCGCCTCCCCTCGTTTCGATCTGGATCAAGAGATGAAGCTCTTTGTCGGCCTCGGCAATCCGGGGGCGCAATACGCCTGCAACCGTCATAATGTCGGCTTCATGGCGGTTGATGCCATCGCCGCCTCCCACAGCTTTCCCTCCTGGCGCAAGCGCTTTCGGGGCGTTGTCGCCGAGGGCAAGCTCGGGCGCGAGACGGTCCTTCTGCTGAAGCCAGGCACCTACATGAACGAGTCCGGGCGTTCGGTCGGCGAGGCCGTGCGCTTCTATAAGCTCGAGCTGTCCGACGTGATCGTCTTCCACGACGAGCTCGATCTCACGCCCGGCAAGGTGCGGGTGAAGACCGGCGGCGGAACCGCCGGCCATAATGGGTTGAGATCATTGGCCGCTCATATCGGCAACGATTATGTCCGCGTGCGCATCGGCATCGGGCATCCAGGGCACAAAGAGCTGGTGCAGAGCTGGGTGCTGCACGATTTCGCCAAGGCCGATCATGTCTGGCTTGAGCCGCTGCTCGGTGCGATCGCGCAAGGAACACCCGACCTTGCCGAAGGCGCCAATGACAAGTTTCAGTCTTTCGTCGCCCATGCCATGCATTCCGACGCTGATGCTGACGAGCGGCCGGAACCTGCGCCGCGCAAGCGTCAAACTTCGCCGCGCGCGGAGAGCAAAGAGCCGGCCACCGAGGGCACGCTCTCGAGTATGCTCCGCCGTTGGCTCGGTTCGTGATGGCTGCCTAGCATGGGTTTCAAATGTGGCATCGTCGGGCTGCCCAATGTCGGCAAGTCCACGCTCTTCAATGCCCTGACCCAGACCGCGGCAGCCGCTGCCGCCAATTATCCATTCTGCACCATCGAGCCGAATGTCGGCGAGGTGCCTGTACCGGATCCACGGCTCGACACCCTCGCCAAGATCGCCAAGTCGGCCGAGGTGATACCGACGCGGCTCACCTTCGTCGACATCGCCGGCCTCGTGCGCGGCGCCTCGAAGGGTGAAGGGCTCGGCAATCAGTTCCTCGCCCATATCCGCGAGGTCGACGCCATCGCTTATGTGCTCCGTTGCTTCGAGGATGACGACATCATCCATGTCGAGGGCCGCGTCGATCCGATAGCCGACGCCGATACCATCGAAACCGAGCTGATGCTCGCCGATCTCGACAGCCTGGAGCGGCGCATGCCGATCCTCGAGCGCAAGGTCCGCGGCCAGGACAAGGAAGCGAAGAAGACGCTCGAGCTCATCGAGCGCGCGTTCGCTCTGTTGCGCGAGGGGAGCCCCGCGCGACTTGCTCAAGTCTCCGACGATGACCGGGCAGCCTTCAACACACTCGGTCTGCTGACCTCGAAGCCAGTTCTCTATGTCTGCAATGTCGATGAGGCATCGGCCGCGACCGGCAACGCCTATTCCCGGCGCGTCGATGAGCGCGCAGCCACGGAAGGCGCCGGCGTCGTCACCATCTGTGCCAAGATCGAGGCCGAGCTTGCCGAGCTCGAACCAGCCGAGCGCCGGGCCTATCTCGCCGAGCTTGGCCTCTCCGAGCCCGGCTTAAGTCGCCTGATTTACGAGGGCTACAAGCTGCTTGGCCTCATCACCTATTTTACCGCCGGTCCCAAGGAAGCGCGCGCCTGGACCGTGACCAAGGGCACCCGAGCCCCGCAGGCGGCAGGCGTCATCCACACCGATTTCGAGAAGGGCTTCATTCGCGCCGAGACGATTCCCTACGAAGACTATGTGGCGCTTGGCGGCGAGAGCGGCGCGCGCGACTCGGGCAAGCTGCGGCTCGAAGGCAAGGACTACGTGGTCAAGGACGGCGACGTTCTCCACTTCCGCTTCGCGACTTGAGGCGGGGTGCCCCCCTTGCCCCAACCCGTCCCTCGCGGGCAGCTCGCGGGAGTTCTCGCGGATGCAACGCGCCGGAGGAGCCTCGCTGGTCGCGGTTTAATTCTGCGCTTAACGAGATAGAAAACGGCAGATTGCAATGGGATGACGGCAAAGCTTGCGCCAGGCGTTGAGCTTTAGCGCAAGGCAGCGGCAATGTTGCCCCCATCCACCGTCTCGATATGGCCGGTCGTCTTGCGCGCCTTGGCGAGCGCGACGAAGGCCTGGGCCACGTCCTCGGCCAGCACTTCGCGGCCGAGCAAATTGCCGCTCATATACTCCGCTTCCGAGACCCCCCGCGCGCTGGCCCGGTCCTTGATCATCGCGTCGGTCAGCAGCCCGCTTCTGACGCGGTCGGCATTGACGCCGTTGGAGCGGATGCCGTCCTTGCCGTAATCCAGCGCATATTGGCGCATGAGCAGCATGGTCGCGGCCTTGGGCAGGCCATAGGGGCCGAAATTGGCGCCGGGGTTCACCGCCTGTTTGGAGAGGTTGAACAGCAACGCCCCGCCCGTCCCCTGCTTCAGCATGATACGCACGGCCTCTTTAGCGACCGTTTGATGCGCGAAGAAATTGAGCTCGAAGCTTTGCCGCAAGAGCTCGTCGGAAACCTCGCCGATGCGACCCTGCCAGGCGGCGCCAGCGTTCGACACGAGGATGTCCGCTCCGCCGAAGCGTTCGCAGACCGAAGCGAAGGCGCGCGCCACCTCGGCAGGCTTGGTCACGTCGCAGGCAAGCCCGAGACCTCTGAACTCGCCGGCGACCTTCTCTGCCGTCTCGCCATGGAGATCGAGGACCGCGACCGCCGCACCCTCCGCCGCCAACGCCCTTGCCGTTGCCGCCCCAATGGCGCCGGCTCCGGTCACCACCGCGACCTGCCCGGTCAGAGGCTTGACGACCGCACCCTTCAGCTTGGCCTGCTCCAGGCTCCAATATTCGAGCGCGAACAGATCGCTCTTTGGCAGCGGCTCATAGCGGCCGATGGCCTCGGCATCGGTGACGACGCGGACCGTGTTCTCCGCGAGATCCGCGGCGATCGAGGCGTCCTTCGCCGTGCGCCCGATGCCGAACAGGCCGACGCCCGGCACGAGCACGACCCGGGGCGCAGAATCGAGCTTGGATTTGATCCCGCCGACGCGCGCGTTCTCGCGCTCGAAATAGTCATCGTAGCGTGTGCTAAAATCCGCAACCGCCTCTTGAACATGACGGACGAAGTCCGCGAGTTTCCCGGCTTCGGGCGGCGGCAGCACGAGCGGCGTGTTCTTGGTGCGGATGATGTGGTCCGGCGTGACCACGCCGCGCTGGCTGTACGAGCCCAAGTCAGCCCCGTTCGCATAAGCAAGGATCTCGGGGTTCGAGCGGAAATTCAGCATGAAGCGCGTGGGCTCGCCGCCGGCCTTGTCACTCTTGAGCGCGACCGCCCCGCGGATGATGGGCGCAATCTCGGCTATCGCCGGCCGCTCGCCCTCAAGCTTGCGCGTCGGGAAGACAATGGGGCGCCCCTGGCGTAAGCGACTCTCCGCCAGCGATACCAGCTCGATCATGCGCTCATAGGCTTCGCGCGCCGTCTCGCCGAAGGTGAAAATGCCGTGCTTATGCAGGATCAGGCCATCGACATGCGGGTCTTGATCGAAGATCTCGGCGGCCGCCTTGGCGAGCCAGAAGCCGGGGGCGAGGTAGGGCACGATGCCCATGCGGCCGTCATAGACCTCGCGCGCCAGCGCCTCCCCGTCGGGCTGGTCGACCAGCGCGAGCACGGCCGCGGCATGGGTATGATCGATGAATTTATTCGGCAGGAAGGCGTGCAGCAGCGTTTCCACCGAAGGGTCGGGCGCGCCTGCATCGAGCAGGTTCAAACGCTGGACGTTGACCATGGATTCGTCGCTTAGAGCGCTGAGCGCCCGCAGCCGCCGGAGCGGCTCGAGCTTCACGACAGGAAGCCCTTGCGGCTCGATATCGGCCATGTCCCAGCCCGAGCCCTTCACCGCGATGACTGCGTGCTCCTGCCCGAGATCGTCGCGGGCGCGGGTTTTCACCGAGGTGTTGCCGCCGCCATGCAGCACGAGCAATGGATCGCGGCCCAAGAGGCGCGTAGTGTAGACGCGAAGCGCCAGATCCTCGCTGACGCCCTTGGTGGCATAGGCCTCGACCGCGTCCTGCGCGGCTTTGTCGTTCCATTGGCTTTGCATAGACCGCTTTCTTGCAAAGATCGCCGGCTGCGGCAAGGACGGAACTTCTCCCCTCTAGACGACCTCCTTATACTTGTCATCGCCAGGCTTGACCCGGCGATCCGGTAACCACCGCCTGAAACCGATTTGCCACGTAAGCGATTACTGGATGCCCGCCTGCGCGGCATGACAAATGAGAGGAAGGCATGCGGCACCGTTGCCGCGACGCGTGACGCATCCGGGCTTTGTTCGTCTCCCCTCACCGCACGTGACGAGGGGAAATGGCGCGCCGAAAGGCGCAGTCCACTTTGGCTCGCGTCCTTTGAGGGGACGCGCGGGCGTCTCTCGGCGCGCCATAGCGGCGTTTATTCGGCTACCGGGCCGCGCTTTCGCCGGAGGTCAGCGGTCTTCGTCTCCGACGCATCATCTTGTCCGAAAAGTCTCGCAACTTTTCGGGATGATGCTGTCGCCTCCGGCCCGTGGAAGCCCGGCTTGAGACTAGGTCGGGCTTCTTAACGGGTTAGGGAACCAATGGTCCAAACGCGGGTTTATTGCGCAGTGGATCGGCGTGCCATCATCCCTCCCCTAGCGCACTCTGGCCGCTGATCCCGCTGATTGTTTTGGGTTAATGCGTTTGCGTAAGAAGATGCCTCGGTGCATTTGCCGAGGCTTCTTCTTGTGTGGCTAAGGGAACACGCGCGCTCGTTTTCTAGACATGAGCCCATAGTTTAATTCCCGCAAAGTGGGTGGCGGCGCTATTCCGCGCGTTCTCCTAATCCTAGCCTCCGCTTAGTCCACTCGGCGAAGGTTTCTTTTGTCCTTTGGTGGTCTTTGCTACCTAATGCCCGACGCGGCATTCGGTAGCAAACGCACCAAAAGGTGGGGCGGCTCCGACCGGAGCGATCCATTTTTCATCCGAACATCGTTCGGCAGAAGCCGCCCCGACCCAGGGACAATGGCCCCCCACGCCCTGGGTCCGTGGGGCACAGTTGACCCCATCCAGCGGGAAGCCGCTTGCGATAGATCAAAATCACACTTGTGCCTGTGGAAATGGGGAAGCCCGGCACTCAGGGCAACGCCGGGCTTCTCAACTCTACTGCACGGTCGGGGCTTTAGCGCGCGTGGCAGAGGGAGCTGCCATTTCCGACCGCTTAGAGCCCTAAACGTCGCAATCGGTCTTGGGTTCCGAGCAAGAGCGCCAAGAACGGGTAGTTAGATGGGCATCGTAAAGAGTGGTTGAGTTCATGGAGGCCGGTTTCCCGGCCTCCATGCTGGTGGCAATAGCCACAGCGTCCACTGTTTTGCCCCGATCTTGTGGGGCCATTATCTTCGCGAGGTGATCGCAAGCCCGCGGTTGGATAGACCAACTATTCGGGTTGTGAACAATCAGACGCCGATCTTGCCTTGGCTCTGATTGTGCTGATGATGGTTCTGCGGTGGAAGCGGCTCATTAAAGTTACAAGCGACCTCGCCTCCACAGCCCATGCAGCGATAGATTCCTAAGAGGACGAGACGCCAAAGCCTAATATCAAGCTTGTGGGAAGGCGGCCAGGAACTACTAGTTGCTCGCCGCAGCCCCGGTGCGGATCATCACGAGACGGTCGGTGCCGGACTCGGCGCCCCCAGACTTCGTTCGGCCATCCCAACAACTGGCGCACGGCGGCATCCGGCTTGTCGCTCGGAAAGCTGCCTGGACTAGACGCCCCCAAAAATAACCTTTTTTCCGCCACCGTCCTAAACCCATTTGCAACAATTTCTCATGGATGCTCGGGGGCTACGGGTGGATTTGTTGTGGTGAGGGAGTGTAGAGGTGGGGAAACTCTTCAGCGATTATCGTCCTGAGCTGCACTACATGCGCGGACCAGGCCCTAAGTGGCATGAGAAGCATGCCGGGTTGCCCGCGCCGGCTGCTGAAAAGCCGTATGAGCTGCCTTATTCAACCTGGTTTCTGCCGGCCGCTACGGTTGCGCTGCTAGGTTTGGCGGCTGCAGTCGCGCTGGTTTAGAGCAAGGACCAGACCGCGCTAATTGCTCACCGTAGTGCCGCCCGTGCGGATCACGACCAGGCGGTCGGTACCGGACTCGGCGCCCCAGACTTCGCCCGTGCGCCCGAGCAGCTGGCGCACGGCGGCGCTTTCACGGTCGCTCGGGAAGCTCTCAAAGGTCTCGGTCGCGGGGTCGAAGCTGAGGATGGCGTTGGCGGCAAAGTCAGTCACCCAGACCTTGTCCTTGTCGTCGACATAGACCGCATAAGCGTGCGGCGCCCCACCCGGCAGTCTGTAGACCGTCCAGTCCTGCGCGGCCGGATCGTAGACGCTGAGATTTCCGACGTTCCACTCGGCAACCCACAGCCGCCCCTTGGAATCGGACCAGACGCGCCGCGTGCCGGCTTGCGGCGTCTTGGGCGCGATCACCGTGGTCTTGCCGGTCTCCAGATCGGGCTTGCCGAGAAAGCTGCCGGCCAGCGACACATAGTAGATCTCGCCCTCAGGCGTGGCGGTGATGCCGTAAGGGCCAACTTCCATCGGCGCGTCCCATACATCCATCTTGCCCGTCGCCGGATCGAGCCGGCCATAGACGCCGCTCTGTCCTGTGAACCAGATGCGCCCCTTGCCATCGAAGGCGGGCGTATTGAGATTGGCCTCGGCGCGGGTCTCGGGCAGCGGCCAGACCTTCACGTCTTTGCTTGCCGGATCGACGCGGACGATCGCGTTGAGGCCGCCATCAGTCACCCACGCCGCGCCATCAGGTCCAACGATCACGCCATGCGGCGCCGAACCTTGCCCAAGCGGAATGCGCTCGACCTTGCCGGTCTTGGGATCGAGGCGCCCGAGCACGCCCGCCCGCTGGCCGGTGTACCAGACGGTTCCGTCCGGCGCCGGCGCCACGTCATGCGGATGGTCGCCTTGCTGTACGGAGAAATATTGGACCTCCGCCGCTTCAGCCGAACCCAAAACGAGCAGCGGCAAGCAGACAAGTGCGGGAACTGCGCGAAAGAGATGCATCCGCGTTAGGTAGTGCCTCGCTTGAGCAGGCTGAAGGTCATTCCGGAGGGCAAGGACGCCTATACCACCGATGACACCACTGACGTCTCCAGACATAGCGTCGCCCTCCCAAGTAATAGTTGGGCAAATTATCATGACAACTACCGATTGTCGCGGCGCTCCGGATAGAGCGTGGCGAGGCCATCGCGGGTGGCGGGCGTCACGCCGCGTTCGGTGATGAAGCCGCTCACGAGACGTGCAGGCGTGACATCGAAGGCGTAGTTCGCGGCCGGGCTTCCCGCAGGCGCGATCTCGACGGTAGCGATAGCGCCGTCAGCGAGCTTGCCCGTGATGCGCGTGACCTCGCCCGCGTCGCGTTCCTCGATGGGGATCGTGCTGCCGTCGTTCAGGCTCCAATCGATGCTTGTGCCAGGTAGCGCCACAAGGAAAGGAATATCGTTGTCGCGGGCGGCGAGCGCTTTCAGATAGGTGCCGATCTTGTTGGCGACATCGCCTGTCGCCGTGGTCCGATCCGTGCCGACGATACAAAGATCGACGAGCTTCTTCTGCATCAGATGGCCGCCCACATTGTCGGCGATAATGGTGTGCGGCACGCCATGGGCGCCAAGCTCGAAGGCCGTGAGCGTGGCGCCCTGATTGCGTGGCCGCGTTTCGTCGACCCACACATGGAGCGCAATCCCCGCATCATGGGCGCGGTAGATGGGGGCAAGCGCCGTGCCCCAATCGACGGTGGCGAGCCAGCCCGCATTGCAATGGGTGAGGATATTGACGCGCTCGCCCTTCTTTTTGTCGGCGTGCGCCTGGATGAGCCCGAGCCCATGCTCGCCGATTCGGCGGTTGGTCTCCACATCCTCGTCGCAGACCGCGGCGGCGCGGGCGTAGGCAGCCTCTAGGCGCCCCTCGCGTGGCTGGTTGCGCACGGCATTTCTCATCTCGTCGAGCGCCCAGCGGAGGTTGATGGCGGTGGGCCGCGTGGCGGCAAGCATCTCGGCGGCGCGGTCGAGCGCCGCATCGGAGGCATCCTCGCGGAGCGCAAGCGCCACGCCATAGGCCGCGGTCGCCCCGATCAGCGGCGCGCCACGCACCTGCATGGTTGAGATGGCGCGCGCAGCATCCTCCAGGGTCCGGAGCGTCACCGTCTCGAAGGCGTGCGGGAGCTTAGTCTGGTCGATGATCTCGACCGACCAGCCGTCGTCATTCAGCCAGATGGTGCGATAATGCTTGCCGTCGATATTCATGGCGCTTCGATCCTGAGGTCCTTTTGTCATTGGCCGGCTTAACCGGGTAATCCAGTAGCCAAGGCAGGACTGTCATTCGTTGGCGACAGCGATTACTGGATTCCCGCCTTCGCGGGAATGACAATAGCACTCTGACGCTCGGAAACGGCCTAACAGCAGGTGCCCATGGCCGAGCCAGAGAAGGCCGAGCCAAAGAAATACGTGCTGACCGACAAAATGGAACATCGCCGCAATCCCGGCGATCGTCCTGCTCGGGCTGATCCTGCTCGGTCTGGGATCGCGGCGCTCGGCGTGATCATGTGGCAATGCCGCCCATGCCGATCGCGCCGTGAGCGAAGCGATCAATCCCCCTCGAAGGCCATCAGCGTGTGGCACTCGACGCCGAGCCTGGCGAGGCGCGCTGAGCCGCCAAGATCCGGCAGCTCGATGACGAAGGCGGAGCCCACCACGTCGGCCTTGAGCTTGCGCAACAGCCTGACCGCCGCCTCCGCCGTGCCGCCCGTGGCGATGAGGTCGTCGACGAGCAGCACCGGCTCGCCGGCGCTGATTGCGTCCTCATGGATCTCGATGACGTCGATGCCGTATTCGAGCTCATAGTCCTGGCCGATGGCCTTGCCCGGCAGCTTGCCCTTCTTGCGGATGGGCACGAACCGGCAGTGCAAGCGATCGGCCACCGCGCCGCCGAGGATGAAGCCGCGCGCCTCGATCCCCGCCACCGACTCGACCCGGCGATTGGTGAAGGGCTGCACCAGCTGCTCGATGCAGGCTCTGAAGCCATTGGCATGGCCGAGCAGCGTGGTGATGTCGCGGAACATGATGCCAGGCTTCGGATAGTCGGGTATCGTGCGCACGAGGTCCTTGAGATCGATATTCGCCGTCAAGCTCATGAGAGGATCTCCACCGAGGGCGAGCCGAAAGAATACGCCTGCGGGGCTATAGTGGAACCATGCGCGGCTGGCTAGCGCCGGCCGCCAAACCAAACGGTGGAATGCCATGGCAGACGGAATAGGCAACCTGGTGACCATTCGCGATATTGATGTGCCGTTCTGGCGGATCGTGATGATCCTGGTAAAGTGGAGCATCGCCTCGATCCCGGCGATCATGATCCTCACGCTGCTTTGGATTATTGTCGTAGGTATCTTTGCAGCTATTTTCGGCATCCATATGCCGCATATGCCGACGACTCCGACACCCTGATGCTTAGGCGCTCCTAAGCACCCGGCCAGCAACAGCATCGAGCTTCTTTAAGAGTTCCGGATCGCGCGCATCCGGCGCGGTGATGATCGCCGTGTCGAGCGCGCGGTCCGATCCGATCGGGCATGGCTCGTGCTCGCGCGGGAAATCGCGCGCCAGCCGCGCCGCCAGTCGTGCCGCCTTCTCCGCATTCGCCATCAGCACCTTGATGACGTCGGTGACGGTGACGGCGTCATGGTCCGGGTGCCAGCAGTCGAAATCGGTGACCATGGCCACGGTCGCGTAGCAGATCTCCGCCTCCCGGGCGAGCTTGGCCTCAGGCAGATTGGTCATGCCGATCACCGAATAGCCGAGCCCCTTATAGGTGAGGCTTTCGGCGAGCGTCGAGAATTGCGGCCCCTCCATGCAGACGTAGGTGCCGCTCCGCGCGATCGCAATACCTTCCGCCTCCGCGGCCTCCGCAAGATGGAGGCGGAGCCTGGGGCTGATGGGATGCGCCATGGACACATGCGCCACGCAGCCCTTGCCGAAGAAGGAGCTGGCGCGGCCATGCGTGCGGTCGACGAACTGATCGACCAGCACGAAGGTCCCGGGCGGCAGATC
Source organism: Methyloceanibacter sp. (assembly GCA_049801475.1). Classification (GTDB taxonomy): domain Bacteria; phylum Pseudomonadota; class Alphaproteobacteria; order Rhizobiales; family Methyloligellaceae; genus Methyloceanibacter. The sequence continues at coordinate 24,599 of JBARKP010000024.1, read as the reverse complement.
CTCCTTGAAGGAGCCGCAGGCGGAGAGCGAGATAAGGTCGGTGATCCCTGCCCGCTTCATCACGTCGATATTGGCGCGGTAGTTGATGTCGGTGGGCGACAGCCGGTGGCCCTTGTCGTGACGCGACAGGAACACAATCGGAAGCCCCGCGATCTCGCCGATGCGCAAGGCTGACGAGGGCTCGCCCCAAGGGCTCTCGATGTGCTCCTCGCGCACCTTCTGTAAGCCCGGAAGATCGTAAAGCCCCGAGCCGCCGATGATGCCGAGCACCGCGCGCGTCATACTGATCCCCTCCCCCTGTCGCGGCCGCGGCGCCTAGTCCTCAACCTGCATATAGAACACTCCCCACACCCAGCGCTCCTTTTCGTCCATGGTAGGAGCGCGATCCTTGCGCGGCGAGTTGCGCAGCCAAAGCGGGCCTTGCTGGCCGATGCCCAGCGGCTGACCATCGGCCTCCAGCGCGAGGATCCAATCTCCGTCCTCGATGTCCTGGTTGTTGAGCTCAACGAGAAAGCCGTCGATGCCCCTGAACGTCACCTTGGCCAGGTGCACGCTCGCGCCGGCCGCGGCTAGCACCTCCTTCAACGAGGGGCCCGTGAAGCTCCGCGCGCCACTCGACTCATTGGCGACCCCCGTCACGGTGTCTTGCTTCAACCTGGCGAGCATGGGGCGATCGAAGGCGAAGGCGCGGGTGAAGCTGATCTGCAGATGGGCGAGGAACTCGTCGCGTTTGACGTCGATGGGACCGCGATTGGTGCGGTCGACCGCCCCTCCCACGGTCAGCACCACCATATCTTTCGGCGCTTCCATTTGCTCCGCGGCAATGGCGGGCAAAACGCAGAGCGCCGGCAACAAAGCAAGGAGGATCGCTCGCATGGCGCCCATCCTCGGCTGCTGCCTCCGCCGGGTCAAGGCGTCGGAGACGGGAGGACAGGGCTCATGCCGTGGGCGCGGCTCCCCCATGCAGGCGCGCCCAAACCACACGCTTGGCCAGGAACATGATCACGATAAAGACGAGGAGAAACGCCATCACCCTCGCGCCAATCTGATGCCGCTCCTCGAGCTTCGGCTCCGCCGCCCACATCAGATAGGCGGAGACGTCCCTGGCATAGTTGTCGAGCGTGGGCTTCGTGCCGTCCATATAGGCGATGACGCCGTCACTGAGCAGAGGCGGCATGGCGATCTGGTGCCCAGGGAAGGCGACATTGTAGTGCATTCCGGGCGCGAGCTCGAACCCGGCGGGCGGCTGGCGATAGCCTGTGAGCAGCGCATAGATGTAGTCAGGCCCACCGGGTCTTGCCTTGGCGATCACCGAGAGGTCCGGGGGGAGCGCGCCGTTATTGCCAGCCCGTGCCGCTTCCGGATTCGGGAAGGGCGAGCGGAACCGGTCGGACGGCCGCGCCGGGCGCTGATACATCTCGCCCTTCTCGTTCGGCCCGTCGGTCACCTGGACCTGACCGGCGAGAACCTCGACCGCTTCAGACCGGAACTCAGGCCCGCCTTTTTCGCCGAGATTGCGGTAGGAGAGAAGCCGCATCGAATGGCAGTTCGAGCAAACCTCCTTATAGACCTGGTAGCCGCGCTGCAGCTGAGCGTTGTCGAAGGTGCCGAACGGCCCCGTGAAGCTCCAGTCCTGCGAGGGAATGAGAGGCTCGTCGTGGTTGTGGTGCTTAGCCTGAGGCTCGTCGGCAGCGCTTGGCCGTGCCTGAAGGGCAAGAGCGAGCGCACAAACTGCCGCAAGAGCAAAACCGAACGACGGCGCTTTGGTCATAGCACCGCCTCAGGCCTGCCGCTCCGTGGAGCGGGCTCAGGTGACACCGGCACCTCCGTCGGCCCCAGCACCGCCTCGGTGATGCTGCCCGGCAGCGCCTTTGGCTTCTCGATCCAGCCGACCACCGGCATGACCACGAGGAAGAACAGGAAATAGTAGACGGTGAAGATGCGCCCGAAGACGAGATAGGCCCCTTCCGGCGGCTGCGAGCCGAGATAGCCAAGCGCGACGCAGGTGATCACGAACGCCCAGAAGAACCACTTATAAATTGGCCGGTAGCCGGTCGAGCGCACGCGCGAGGTATCGAGCCAAGGGATGAAAAAGAGGACGACGATCGAGCCCATCAACCCGGCGACGCCGAACAGCTTGTTCGGGATCGCGCGGAGGATCGCGTAGAACGGCAGGAAGTACCATTCCGGCACGATGTGCTGCGGCGTCTGCAGCGGGTTCGCCGGGATGTAATTGTCGCTTTGGCCAAGCTCGTTCGGCGCGTAGAACACAAAGCCCGCAAACACGATCGCGAAGAGGACCAGCGCGAAGCCATCCTTGATCGTGTAGTAGGGGTGAAACGGCACCACGTCGCGCGCCCCTTTCACCTCGATTCCCGTCGGATTGTTGTTGCCGGGCATGTGCAGCGCCCAGATGTGCAACGCCACGACGCCCGCGATCAGGAACGGGAAGAGGTAGTGCAGGCTGTAGAGCCGGTTCAGCGTCGGTCCGCCGACGGCAAAGCCACCCCAGATCCACTCGACGAGCCTAGTGCCGAGACCGGGGATCACCGCGTCGAGCGAGGAGAATAGGTTGGTGATCACCGTGACGGCCCAGAAGCTCATCTGCCCCCAGACCAGCGAATAGCCCATGAAGGCCGTGGCGATCATCAGCACGAGGATGAGGACGCCCAAGATCCACAACACCTCCCGCGGCGCCTTGTAGGAGCCGTAATAGAGCCCGCGGAAGGTATGGATGTAGACGGCGAGGAAGAACATCGAGCCGCCGACGGCATGGGAGTAGCGCATCAGCCACCCCCAATTGACGTCGCGCATGATCGTCTCGATGCTGTCGAAGGCGCCCTCCGCCGTCGGCGCGTAATGCATGGCGAGCACGACGCCGGTGGCGATCTGCGCCACGAGCATGAAGGTGAGGATGGCGCCGAAAGTCCACCAATAGTTCAGATTGCGCGGCGTGGGGAAGGTGATGAACTGGGTGTACATCACCCGCGGGATCGGCAGCCGCGCATCAATCCATTTGCCGAAGCCGCTTGCCGGTTGATAGGTCGAGGAGTGCTCCATGGTCCCTGGCTCAGCCGATCTTGACTTTGGTGTCGGTGAGAAAGGCATAAGGAGGGATCGCCATGTTCTGCGGCGCGGGTCCTTTGCGCACGCGCCCGGCGGTGTCATATTGCGAGCCATGGCAGGGGCAGAACCAGCCCCCATAATCCCCCTTGTTATCGCCGACCGCCTGCCCCTTCGGAATGCAGCCGAGATGGGTGCAGACACCGATCATCACGAGCCATGGCTCGCGGCCCGTGGTTGTTCGGTTCTCGTCAGTCGCCGGCGCATTGTCTGGAAGATTGGCGTTGCGGGCGAGCGGGTCCGGGAGGTCGTCGACCGGCAGGTCCTTCGCCTTGGAGATCTCCGCGTCGGTGCGGTGGCGGATGAAGATCGGCTTGCCGCGCCACATCACGGTGATTGCCTGCCCCACCTCGACATGAGCGAGATCGACCTCGGTGGTGGCAAGCGACAGCGCCGACTGGTCCGGGTTCATCTGATCGAGGAGTGGCCACAGCGCCAACGCCGCGCCGACAGCGGCAAAGCCGCCGGCCGCGACCATGATGACGTCGCGCCGCGATGGCTCATCGCCATCAGGAAGCGGCATAACCGCGGGAGTTAATTGTGTGCTGTCAGCCAATTCGCCAAAGCTCCTAGCGATTGCTAATGCCGTAACAATTGTTCAGCCAATCGACCGGCCAAGAGGCCGGGGCCCCGACATGCTGCGCCTTGAGCTTAGGCCTCTCCTTTGCCGGCCGAGGCTGCGGCCAGGATGGCTCCTGATTGCTTTCTTGCATCGGCTCCCCGGCTTGTCCAGGACCGCTCCCTGGGCAAATTGGCGCATGCCTAAACTGTCTTCGGCTCCTGTAACACATCTCGACACCGCAAGACTTTGATCGTCATCAAGGCCCGGGCTTGACCCGGTACTCCATTCCGGTGACCTCTAACACGGCCAAGGCGCATCGTCATAGGAGGCCCTGGCTAGAACAGGCGCGAAGGCAGCTTGAAGCCAATGACGCAAGCAAAGCCAAAAGAGATGAAAGCGGCAGAGTCACACGCCGAGCCGATCGAAGCTCGAAAAGAGCGCGCGCGAGCGTGGTTCGAGAAACTGCGTGATGGCATCTGCTCCGCGCTCGAGGCGATCGAGGATGAAGCGGAAGGGCTGCCGCTTTACGCCGGGCGCGCCGCTGGACGCTTCACGCGCACGTCCTGGACCCGGAGCGAGCAGAGCAGCGAGGAAGGCGGCGGCGGGGTGATGGCGCTCATGTCTGGACGCGTGTTCGAGAAGGTCGGCTGCCACACCTCCACCGTGCATGGGAGCCTCGCGCCTGAATTCGCGCGCCAGATCCCAGGCGCCGATCAGGACTCCAGCTTCTGGGCCTCGGGCATCTCCTTCATCGCCCACCCTAAGAACCCGAACGCCCCCACCGCCCATATGAACACGCGGCTGGTGATGACGACCAAGGGCTGGTTCGGCGGCGGCGGCGACCTCACCCCGGTGCTGATGCGGCGCCGGAACCAGGAGGACCAGGACGCGCGCGACTTCCACGCCGCCATGGCCCGAGCCTGCAAAGGTCAGAAATCGGCCGACTATCCGCGCTTCAAGACCTGGTGCGATGAGTATTTCTATCTGCCACACCGGAACGAGATGCGGGGGATCGGCGGCATCTTTTACGACTATCTCGACACGGGCGACTTCCAGGCCGACTTCGCCTTTACGCAAAGCGTGGGCCGCGCCTTCCTCGACATCTATCCAAAGATCGTCCGCCGCAACATGGCCCTTCCCTGGACCGACGCCGACCGCGAGGAGCAGCTCGTCCGCCGCGGACGCTATGTGGAGTTCAATCTCCTCTACGACCGCGGCACCATTTTCGGGTTGAAGACCGGCGGCAATGTCGAGGCGATCCTATCCTCGCTTCCGCCGCTGGTCATGTGGCCTTGATGGGAAGCTCCTCATCCTGAGGTGCGAGCGAAGCGAGCCTCGAAGGATGAGGCCTTGCGGCCGCTCCTCAGCATGAGGACGAGCGGTCACCCGCGGATGCCGCCATACATCAGCGGGGGCATTTCGGACGCGCCGACGCGCATCTGGATCAGCGGCGGGTCGAAGACAAGATGCGCGATGAGAATGAAAAGGGCGGTGGCGAGCAGCACGAGCACGATCTTCCACATGTCGATCTCCCAGGGCTTGGGGACGTGTGGCCCTGGTAGGCCGCTGCCACTGAACCGGAGCTGAGACGCCCGTTCATCTGCGGTTTGGTTTTCAGCCTTTTTCGTGCGAAACTTGCTCGTGCGACGCTTGCACTTGCGAACCTAAACAGGGGCCAGCTTCGCCGCATCTGTAGGCGCAAGCCCGCTTGTTGCCGGCAGCGTTAAGGAGCCGTTAGCTCGTGGCCCGCTCGTTCGACTATAATGCGCCTGCCGAGCTGTACGCTCCCAAAGGCCGGCCCGGGATGCGCCAGCCCGTGGCCTATCGCCGGTTCCCGAGTGCCGCGGCCGCTATCCGCTTTGCCGTCGAGGAGTTGTCGCAGGTGGGACTGGCCGCGGCCGTCCTCGAGGTGAACGAGGAACGGTTCGACCATATCGGCATTCGTCAGCTCTACGAGAACAAGGCCTATCCCTTGCGACGTCGCGCGGCGCGCTGACCAAATACGCGACCGCATTCTCGGCGAGCGTGGTCTCGGCGAGCCGATTTTGGCTTGCCAATAGAGTGGCTTCTGCTCATACTCTTGGCACCGGGCGCTCAAGGCTTTGGGCGCGGACTTGGACTGACGGCAAAGTGACCATCGAGCCGAATACGAGCGCGACGACCTTTCCTGAAATCTCAAGACGCCAGAGGGCTCTTTTGAGTCCGTGGCCCGTTGTTTGAAACTCGAACGGGAAAGGAATTCCCTGATGGCTCGTGTCAATGGCACAGTGAAATTCTTCAATCATTCGCGCGGCTTTGGCTTTATCTCGCCTGAGGACGGCGGCAAGGACGTGTTCGTGCACGCCTCTGCGCTCGAGCGTTCCGGCGTGCCGGCGCTCAACGAGGGCGACAAGGTCTCCTTCGAGATCGAGGACGATCGGCGCGGCCGCGGCAAGCAGGCCGCGAACGTCCAGCTCGCCTAAGCAAGCGCGTTCAGCGATTGATCGACCGCCGGGCCCCTGCGCCCGGCGGTTTTTTGTTATCTTGGTCCCGGGCGCCCGCCTTGCGGGATCCTTAACCGCCGATTTACCCTACTGGCCCTATTTTGCCGTAAAGGGGCGCTTACCTCACCTCCCTACTCCTAGCGAATCGGTCGCGCCAGCAGTCGTGTTCGCGGGCGCCGCAGCCAAGGACAACGCTCCATGACGAAGACAACTTTGAAGGCCCTTATAGTCACCGCAGTGATGGGCCTCGGCGCCCTCTCGCTACCAGCGACGGCTCAGGCGGGCCATGGATGGGGCGGCGGCCCTGGTTTCTGGGGCGCCGGGCTTATCGGTCTCGGTGTCGGTGCCGTTGTCGGCAGCGCGCTGGCGGCCCCGGTCTATGTCGGGCCGCCTTATGTCGGACCGCCACCGCCGCCTGGTGCCTATGCCCCGGCCGCGTATGCCGGGCCGCCGGCCTGGACGCCGGAGTGGTACACCTACTGCGCCCAGCGCTACCGCAGCTTCAATGCTCATTCGGGCTATTTCACCGGCTACGACGGCCAGCCCTATTTCTGCCAATAGGCGGGGTAAGGCGACGTATTGGTTGGCCTGCCGGGCTGGCCCAGCCTGGCAGGCTTTTTTTGAGCGCCCCCCAGCCCGGTTCCCCCTCCCCCCGGTCTTAAGCGGAGCCTGCCCCCCGCAAGCGCGGCACCCTCCTTTGAGGCGCCGTTTACCCCTGCGGCAACTAGGCGCCGAGATAGGCGCCATTGCGTCTTGAATGAGAGGCTTCTGAGGGGCAAAATTAATCCCTTCGGGGATGAGTCCGATGACGAGACCCGCGCCTGCCCTGGCTGACGCGAGTGAGAGTGCCATACGAAGCTAAAGGACTCGAACACGATGAGCACGGCGACCGCCGAAGGAACCGTAACCGAAGCCCCGCGCGACATTCCGAATGCCCCGGCCGACCGCCAAGCGCTCGGCCTCGTCAAGCCCTATCTCGGCATGGTCGCCTGGCCCACCGTATTCGTCGCCATCGGCATTGTCGCGGCCTTCGCGATTGTCACCGCGCTCGGCACCATGCGCGTCATCCCGCTCTGGCTCGGCACCATCCTCAACACGCTCATTCTCTACGCTGACCAGACGCCGCTGCACGAGGCCTGCCACGGCAACATCGCCGGCAAGGAGTCCAAATGGCTATGGCTGAACCATCTCGTGGGCTTCGTCTGCGGCGCGCTGCTGCTGCATGAATACAAGGCCTTCCGGCGCATGCATCTGGCGCATCACCGGGACACGAACGACCCGGACATTGACCCCGATCATTGGGTGGCCGTTCAGAGACCGTTCCTCGTGTTCTTCCGCTGCCTCACCATCGTGTTCTGGTACCAGCAGTATTTCTGGAAACACATCGCCTTCCACGCGCACATCCCGGGCATGCGGCCGCTCACAATCCACATCGTGGCCATGTATATGATCTTATACTCTATCGCCTTCTGGCTGTCGGTGTTTGGCTGGTGGCGCGAGGTGCTGGCACTATGGATCGTGCCGCACTTCCTTGCCTCGGCGCTCATCATCTATTTCTTCGCCTACCTCACCCATAAGCCGCATGAGGTGCGTGAGCGCTATCGTGACACCAATGTCTTTTGGGTGAAGGGCAAGATCCTGGAGCCCATGGTGAACTGGCTCTACATGTTCCAGAACTTCCACCTGGTGCATCACCTCTTCCCGCGCGTGCCCTTCTATCTCTACCCGAAGGCGTTTCGCTCGCTGAAGCCGGTGCTCGACCGCGAGCACGCCCATGTCTACGAGTTCGGGCACTAGGCCGAGGCAAGCGATCATGTTGTCCCTCATCCTAAGGAGACCGCGGCACGCGGTCGTCTCGAAACATGAGGCCTCATGCTTCGAGACGCGCTCTTCGAGCCCTCAGCATAAGGAGTGGCCGAGATCGGTGACGCTTTAGGGCTAATGCAGCCGGAGTTCGCCCTCGACGAAGCTGAACTCCGTGGGCGCAATCAGCCGCCGATGCGCCACGCGGACCCGGTAAAGCGCGCCATCGAGATTCGCCGCCCAGAAATCGAGGAAGTCGGTGAGCTTGGGGAAGCCTGGCGCCAGGTCATAGTCCTGCCAGACATAGCTCTGGAGCAGCCGGGGATGGTCTGGAAGACGGTAGAGAATCTCCGCGGTGGTCAGCGAGAATCCCTCGAGTTGGCGAAGGAAGTCCGTGTCGCTCATCGGCACCCTGCAAGGTCGTCGCGTTTTTCTGTTTTGTAAGTCTTAACTGCGCCGCGGAATTGCGTAAAGCCGATTATTAAATTGAATCAGCATGTTGGCAGCAGATTCAGGTGACTGCTAACGTGGTTGGCACTCAGGCATTGAAAGTGCTAATACCTTTCTCTACATAGCGCGCGGCGAGCCTCGGGGAGAGGCTTAACGCTTAATCAGAATCTGCCTGGAGGAGGTCCACCCATGAAATTTCGTCCATTGCACGACCGCGTGGTCGTACGCCGTATCGAGGAGGACGATCGCACCAAAGGCGGCATCATCATTCCCGATACCGCGAAGGAAAAGCCGCAACAGGGCGAGATCGTCGCCGTGGGCCCCGGGGCACGGGACGAGAACGGCATCGTTCAGCCGCTCGACGTGAAGCCCGGCGACCGCGTGCTGTTCGGCAAATGGTCCGGCACCGAGGTCAAGATTAACGGCGAAGAGCTCCTCATCATGAAGGAGAGCGACATTCTCGGCGTGCTTGAAGGCGCCATCGCCAAGAAGAAGGCCGCTTAACGGCGCCAGGCATTCCTTCTCATCCTTCGAGGATGAGGCAACAGATCAGATGTCGTCCTTCGAGACGCGAGCTGCGCTCGCTGCTCAGGACGCGGACAACATTTCGGAGACAAATACATGGCTGCCAAAGAAGTAAAGTTTGGAGAGGACGCCCGCGAGCGCATGCTGCACGGCGTCGATGTTTTGGCCAATGCGGTCAAGGTGACGCTCGGTCCCAAGGGCCGCAACGTCGTGCTCGAGAAGTCCTTCGGCGCCCCCGCATCACCAAGGACGGAGTGACGGTGGCGAAGGAGATCGAGCTTGAGGACAAGTTCGAGAACATGGGCGCGCAGATGGTGCGCGAGGTGGCAAGCAAGACTTCCGACACCGCGGGCGACGGCACCACCACCGCGACCCTGCTGGCGCAAGCCATCGTCAAGGAAGGTGCGAAGTCGGTGGCGGCCGGCGCCAACCCGATGGATCTGAAGCGCGGCATCGACCTGGCCGTCGCCACCGTCATCGAAGAGCTGAAGGCCAAGGCCAAGAAAGTCACGTCGAGCGAGGAGATCGCCCAGGTCGGCACCATTTCCGCCAATGGCGATCGAGAGATCGGCGCCATGATCGCCAAGGCCATGCAGAAGGTCGGCAATGACGGCGTGATCACCGTCGAGGAGGCCAAGGCGCTCGAGACAGAGCTCGAAGGGGTCGAGGGCATGCAGTTCGACCGCGGCTACATCTCCCCCTGTTTCATCACCGATGCCGACAAGATGCGTGTCGAGCTGGAGAGCCCCTCCATCCTTATCTACGAGAAGAAACTCTCCAACATGCAGCCGCTGCTGCCGCTGCTGGAGGCGGTGGTTCAGGCCGGCAAGCCGATCCTAATCATCGCCGAGGACGTCGAGGGCGAGGCGCTTGCCACGCTCGTGGTCAACAAGCTTCGCGGCGGCTTGAAAGTGGCCGCCGTCAAGGCCCCCGGTTTCGGCGACCGGCGCAAGGCCATGCTGCAGGACATCGCCGTGTTGACCCGCGGCCAGGTCGTCTCCGAGGACCTCGGTATCAAGCTTGAGAACGTCACGCTCGATATGCTCGGTCGTGCCAAGAAGGTGGTCATCACCAAGGACGATACCACCATCGTCGACGGCGCCGGCAAAAAGCCAGACATCGAGGCGCGCGTCGCCCAGATCAAGCAGCAGATTGAGGACACCACCTCGGACTACGACCGCGAGAAGCTGCAGGAGCGGCTGGCGAAGTTCGCCGGCGGCGTGGCGGTGATCAAGGTCGGCGGCGTCACCGAGATCGAGGTCAAGGAGAAGAAGGACCGCGTCGACGACGCGATGAACGCGACTCGGGCCGCGGTCGAGGAGGGTATTCTTCCCGGCGGCGGCGTGGCGCTGATCCGCACCCAAACGGCGCTCGATAAGCTCAAGCCCGCCAATGAGGATCAGAAGGTCGGCATCAGCATCGTGCGCCGCGCTTTGCAGGCACCGGCACGCCAGATCGCCGAGAACGCAGGCGAGGACGGTGCCGTTGTCGCCGGCAAGATCGTCGACAAGGCGGACTACGCTTTCGGCTACAACGCGGCGACCGGCGAATATGGCAATCTCGTCAAGCAGGGCGTGATCGATCCGGCCAAGGTCGTGCGCACGGCGCTCCAGGATGCCGCCTCCGTGGCAGGTCTGCTCATCACCACCGAAGCTATGGTCGCCGAGAAGCCGAAGAAGAAGGCCCCGCCGATGCCTGGCGGTCACGGCGGCATGGGGGACATGGACTTCTAATCGCTGTTGCGTTTAAGTCGCGTATCGCAAGAGCCGCGCTTTCGGGCGCGGCTCTTTCTTTTGCCACGCGCCGAGCCGCGCTAACCTGCTTCCGAATGGCGAAGCCGAAGCAACAGCCCAAGTCTAACCCACGATCCGGATGCATTCGCGTCGGGATCGGCGGCTGGACGTATCCGCCCTGGCGCGGGACATTCTATCCGAAGAGCCTGCCCCCATCTCAGGAGCTGGCCTATGCCAGCGGCAAGCTCACCTCGATCGAAATCAACGCTACCTTCTATCGGCTGCAAAAGCCTTCGAGCTTTCGCAAATGGGCAGAAGCCGCTCCGGACGGTTTCGTCTTCTCCCTAAAGGGGCCGCGTCTGATCACGCATCGCACGGCGCTGGCCGACGGCGGGGACTTCATCAACCGTTTCTTCGAGTCCGGCCTACTCGAGCTCGGTGACCGCTTGGGTCCGGTGGTTTGGCAATTCGTGCCGACCAAGGTTTTCGAGGAGGCGGACTTCGGCAAGTTCCTCGAGCGTCTGCCGCGAGACATCGACGGACGCCCGCTTCGCCATGCCGTCGAGGTCCGCCACGCGAGCTTCCGCGATCCGGCCTTCCTCCTCCTGCTGCGAGAGTTCCGTGTCCCAGTGGTGTTCTCCGAAAACGAGCCGAGTATTGCGGATCTGACCGGCGATTTCGTCTATGCCCGCTTGCAGAGAGGGACGGACAAAATCGAGAGCGGCTATCCGCTGGTCGAGCTTGACGCATGGGCAGGGCGCGCCCGCCTTTGGGCGTCGGGCGGCGAGCCGGAGGACCTTCCCCTGGGGGATGCCGAGCATCGGCTTGAGCCGAAAGCGCGGGACGTGTTCGTCTATTTCATCCATGCGGGAAAGCTGCGCGCACCGGCCGCGGCAATGGCGCTGATCGAGCGGCTCAAGGCTGATACATCGCCATAGTTTGCCCGCGTCGAAATGCCCGGGCAGGCGCCCACCCGCGTCTCAATGGGCGTCTACGCGAGACGAGCTTCAGAGAGTTCCCGGGAAGCGACGTGGGCACCGCCACCGGCACGATGCGCGGTCACGATGTGTTTATCGAGGTCGCGCTGCTGCCGGTATCGCTCGCTCTGGCTGCCACGGCCATTGGTCTTGTCTGGGTTGTGCCCTGCACCAGGCGGTCTAGTGCCGCTCTGCGATGCGTTGACGGGCCTTGGCGAGAAGCTGCTCGCGATCCAGCCCAAAGCCCGATTCGATCCAGTCCTGTTCCAGACGCCGCAGGGTCTCGCCGATGGCGGGGCCCCTCTGCTCGCCTAGCGCCATGATGTCTGGCCCGCGCAAGGGAAAGCAGGGCGCTTGCCAGCGGTCGGGCAGCGTGAACGCAAGGCGCCATTGGGGATCGTCCGCCCGAGCCCAGGACTCCGCCCAGACGAGCATAAGGTAAGATTGATAAGCGCTCGACCCCAAGCGATAGAATGCGGCCTTGGCTGCCGCCTCATCCAGCAAGTTAACATCCATCCCCTCCACGGCTCCAAGCGCGAGCACGGCCTGCTCGGCATTGGAGAGCCGCAAGCGTTGTGCAAGCCGCGCCACATCCTCTTCGACAAAGACCGTAAGCGCAGTGAGCCTGAGCGCGGCGTTGGGCGTCAAGCCAAGCGCCGCCTCGATCGCGATCAGCCTGGCGAACCGGCCAAGCCGCGGCACGCCTCCGAGCGGTCCAGTGAGCAGGCCGTAATCATAGAGCACGTCGATGGCGCGCGCCGCACCCGGTGCTATGAGGATGCGCCTGAGCTCGCCCCCGACCCGCTCGGCGGAGAGCTGTTCGAGCCCTCCGCGCAGCTTGACCGAGGCCTTCAGCCCCGCGAGGTCCATTTCGCCCTTGCCGTAATAAGCGTTGAAGCGGAAGAAACGAAGGATGCGCAAATAGTCTTCTTTGATCCTCGCCTCGGCATCGCCGATGAAGCGCACATGGCCTGAAGCGAGATCCGCAAACCCGCCAAGAGGGTCGAAGACCGTGCCGTCCCGATCGGCGTAAAGGGCGTTGAGCGTGAAGTCGCGACGGCTCGCGTCCTCCTCCCAGGAGGTGGTGAAGGCGACCTTGGCGTGGCGGCCGAAGGTCTCGACGTCGCATCTGAGCGTGGTGACCTCGAAAGGAACGCCATCGGCGATGACGGTGACCGTGCCGTGATCGATCCCGGTCGGCACCGCCTTCAACCCCGCCTCCTCGGCAAGCGCCACTACCCTCGCCGGCACAGCGGTCGTGGCCAGATCGATCTCGGTGACGGGGAGTCCGAGCAACGTATTGCGCACCGCTCCGCCGACGGCGCGCGTCTCGATGCCATCGAGGCTCAAGGCGTCGAACACGGCCCTTGTCTCCCGCCGCGTGAGCCATTCCACGCCTTTGAGCGAGGGAGGTTCGGAACGGCGCTCAAGGTCAAGCTTGGGCATCCGCTTAAGGCCGTCAGTCGATTTCGCCGGGTTTGATGATCCCATTCTCGATGCTCGGCGGATGATAGGTGCCGCCGGGCTTGCCTCCGGAAAACGAGATCAGTGTCGCCATGGTGATCAGCAAAAGCCCGCAGCCCGCAGCCAAGAGCCAGAGCACCGGCGCGTCTTGCCACACATCCGCGGGCGAGGTCCCTTTGGTCGCGATCATAAAGGCCCCATAAACGAGAAAGGGCAGGGAGAACATGAGGATGTCGATAAGGGCGATGCGTAGCATCGGCGTGGACAAGCCTTGTCTTCAAGGTAGCTGCCGCACCATAGCGGCGGTCGCCGCACAAAGCGAGCGGCGCCCGCGAGACCAGGGCCGCTCAATCTTCGCCGGATCCCCGCCGCGCCGGGAACGGGAAAAACGTGCCTCCGCTCCAGACCCCGAGCTCGCGCGCGCCGCCCCGGTCTTCGCTGACCGCGGCGGCGACGAGCTCATAATAGACGGGACGCGCGATACGGGCTTTCAGCCCGTCCCGAACCAGAACGAAGGGGGTGAAGCTACCGTCCTTCTCCTCGCGAAAGCTGAAGGGATGCTCCGCGCCGGCCTCTACGACCTCGTCGATATTGGTGCGGAAGGTCAGGTGCTGGTGCCTGCCCCTCCCCTCCACATCCATGCCTACGGCCAGAAACGGCGCCTCCTCGACGCCGACCTGCACCCTCTCAGCAGGAGTCACGAGGCAATATCGGCCGTCGTCGTCCTGCCTGAGTACCGAGGCAAAAAGCTTGACCAGCGCCTTCCGTTCAATCGCACTATTCTGGTAATACCAGGTGCCGTCGCGACCAATCTTCAAGCCGATGTCGCCGCAGTCTTGAGGACTGCGCTCCTTCCCTGGGGAAGATTTGCCGCGCACCTCGTCAAGTGCGACGAGGATGCTCTTTTTGTCTCGGCTAGCCATCTTGAGCCGCCCCCGACCGCCTCCTACCTATCTTGTCGAATCAGGGCTCCTCGTAAGCCAACACTATTGTGACCGATTTTGTGCTCAAAGTGTTCCTCCGGGCCATCCCTTTGGGCCTATAGTTCCCGCTCCTGACCCATTCCGAGCCAAATCGAACCCATGACAACAGTCGCTCCCACGGAAACTCAGCTTATCGATCGCCTCGAAGAGATCGGCGCCAAGATCGAGGTGGTCCGCGAAACCACGGCCTCCATCATCTTCGGCCAGGATCGCGTCATCGAGCTTGCGCTCATCACGCTTCTGTCAGGCGGCCACGCTCTCCTGATCGGGGTACCCGGTCTTGCCAAGACAAGCCTTGTGGAAACGCTCGGCGCGGTGCTCGGGCTCCAGAACAAGCGCATTCAGTTCACGCCCGACCTCATGCCCTCCGACATCGTGGGCTCCGAGGTGCTGGAGGAAGGCGCAGGCGGCAGGCGCAGCTTTCGCTTCGTCAAGGGCCCCGTGTTCACCCAGCTCCTGATGGCCGACGAGATCAACCGGGCAAGCCCGAAGACGCAATCAGCGCTGCTGCAGGCTATGCAGGAGCACCACGTCACCGTGGCGGGTGTGCGACATGACGTTCCCCGCCCATTCCATGTTCTCGCCACGCAGAACCCGCTCGAGCAGGAAGGGACCTACCCGCTGCCCGAGGCGCAGCTCGACCGGTTCCTGCTGCAGATCGACGTCTCCTACCCTGACGAGGCCGCCGAGCGGCGCATGCTCTACGCCACCACGGGCGTGGAGGAGCGTTCGCTGAAAACGATCCTTTCGGCCGATGAGCTGATGATGGCGCAGCGCCTGGTACGTCAGCTACCGGTCGGCGATCAGGTGGTCGACGCGATCCTCAAGCTGGTCCGCTCGGCGCGGCCCGGCACCGGCATCCATCAGGAGTTCGAGGACATGATTGCCTGGGGGCCCGGCCCCCGCGCGAGCCAGGCGCTGATGCTCGCGGTCCGCGCCAAGGCGTTGATCGATGGGAGACTGGCTCCCTCGGTGGACGATGTGATCGAGCTTGCCGAGCCCGTGCTCAAGCACCGCATGGCGCTCACCTTTGCCGCCCGCGCGGAAGGCATACAGATGAGCGACCTGGTGGCGAAGCTCGTCAAGCCGCTAGGGTGATCCGAGCTTGGCCCGACGCGAGGAGAGAGCGCTACAGCCATTTCCGGCCGAGGAACCCGAGGCCCATGGATTGGCTGCGCGCATGCCCGCGCTGCTGATCGAGGCGCAACGGGTCGCCCATACCGTCACCCATGGCACGCATGGCCGGCGGCGCGCGGGACCCGGCGAGACCTTTTGGCAGTTTCGGCATTTCGATCACAACGATTCGCAGGCCGGCATCGACTGGCGGCGTTCCGCGAGCTCGGACCATCTCTTCGTGCGTGAGCGCGAATGGGAGGCCGCGCACACGGTTTGGCTCTGGGTTGACCTGTCCCCATCGATGCACTTCCACTCTCCACTTTCGAAGACCTTCAAGGACAGCCGTGCCGTCGTGTTCGCGCTTGCTCTCTCGGAGCTATTGGCCCGTGCCGGCGAGCGCGTCGGCGTCCTTGGCAACCTGCCCTTCACGGGCCGCAACGCCACGCGCCGTGTTGCCGAGGTTTTGGTGAGGAATGCGAGCAAAGCGACGAGCCTGCCGCCGCCCGCAAGATTGAGCCGCTTTTCTGAGTGCCTTCTGTTCAGCGACCTGCTCGAGCCGGTAGACGAGACGAGCGCCCGGCTCGAAGAGATCGCGGCACAAGGGGTGCGCGGCCATCTCGTGCAGATCCTCGATCCTGCCGAGGAAACGCTTCCCTATGAGGGGCGCACGGAGTTCACCTCGAGCGAAGGCAGCGACCGCGTGATTGCCGGCCGGGCCGAGAGCTTGCGTGAGCGCTACCAGGAGCGGCTCAAGAGCCATCGCACGGCGCTCGCCGCGGAGGCGCGGCGCCTCAACTGGTCGTTCCTCGTCCACCACACTGACAGGCCGGCCGAGGAGGTGGTACTCGCCCTGCACAATCGCCTTGCCGGTCTAGAACGGGACTATCGCTATCGCCCACCGGCTCCCATCGCGCCTGGCGAGGCAGACGAGAGCCGGCGCCCATGATGACCCTCGGTGCCATCGGCTTCCTGCAGCCCTGGATTCTCCTCGGCCTCGCGGCGCTGCCTGCGATCTGGTGGCTGCTGCGGCTGACGCCGCCGAGCCCGCACCACGTGGTGTTCCCGCCGACGCGGCTGCTCAAGGAGCTGAAGTCGACCGAGGAGACCCCGGCTCACAGCCCCTGGTGGCTTACCGCGTTGCGGATGCTGCTTGCCGCTCTGATCGTGCTGGCTCTGGCGCGCCCCGTGCTCAACCCCGACCCGCAGAGCTTTGCCGGGAGCGGGCCTCTCCTTCTCGTCATCGACAATGGCTGGGCTTCCGCGGCCCATTGGCCGGAGCGGCGCGAGGCCATCGCCGCCGCCATCGATCGCGCCGGGCGTGACGGCAGGACCATCGTGCTGGCGCCCTCTGCACCCGGCGACCCGATCACCGGCCCGGTCGCCGCCGAGCAGGCGCGTGAACGCGCGGCCGGGCTTGGCCCGCAGCCCTACGCGCCGGGCCGCGAAGCGCTCGCCTCGACGCTCGAGCGCGAGCTCGGCGGCAAGACGGACTATAGCGTGGTGTGGCTTTCCGACGGCCTCGACTACGGCGAGGGACCGGCCTTTGCAGAAAGCCTTGCCAAGCTCGCGGGCGCCTCGGGCACGCTCCTCACATTGCGCCCGGAGAGGGACGACGCGGCTCTGGCACTCGATCAGACCACGGGAGACCGCAGCGAGCTTGCCGCGCGCGTGTTGAGCGGAGCGGAAGGCCCGCACTCGGGCGTGGTCAAGGCTCTCACCGGCCGCGGCGAGCCACTCGGCGAGGCCCCCTTCACCCTCCCCCAGGGCACGCGCGAAGCCAAAGCGCGTTTCGAGCTGCCACTCGAAATCCGCAATCAGGTTGCACGGCTGGAGATCGTGGGCGAGCGGTCGGCTGGCGCCGTGCATCTCCTCGACGCCGGCTCGGAGTGGCGCCGGGTCGGCATCATCTCTGGTGAATCCCGGGAGGCTGCGCAGCCGCTGCTCTCTCCGCTTTACTATGTCCAGCGCGCGCTCACGCCCTACGCCGACGTCGTCACGCCAGGCGAAGCCAACGTCGCGATGGCCGTGCACGAGCTGATCGATGGCAAAGTGTCCACTATTGTGCTCGCCGATATCGGCAGGCTCGTCGCTGGCACCGAGGAAGAGCTCGACGAGTGGCTCAAATCAGGCGGCGTGCTCATCCGCTTTGCGGGCCCAAGGCTCGAGCAAGGCGGCGACGATCTGCTCCCCGTTGCTTTGCGCCGCGGCGGCCGCTCCCTTGGCGGGTCGCTGTCGTGGAGCACGCCACAGCCTTTGGCGCCATTCGAAGACACCAGTCCATTCCGCGGGCTTACCGTGCCTGGAGACGTGAAAGTGAACCGGCAGGTGCTCGCCGATCCCACCGTCGCCATGGACGCGCAGGTATGGGCGAGATTGGCGGACGGCACCCCCCTCGTCACCGCGGCCCGCCAGGGCGAAGGCTGGATCGTGCTGTTCCATGTGACGGCGAATTCGGATTGGTCGAACCTGCCGCTGTCGGGTCTCTTCGTCGAAATGCTCCGCCGTGTCGCGACCCTTGGTCCAAGCAAGGTCGGCCCTGCCTCCCAGTCCTCGGTGGCAGGAGAGGCCTCGAGGCCAGCGCCAACGAATGCCGTTGCCTCTGCGAGCGCATTGCCGCCAATCCAGACTCTAGACGGCTACGGCCAACTTACGCTGCCGCCGCCGCGTGCCGCGCCGCTTTCGCCGGACACCATCGACACCGCCGCTCCTGGGCCCGACCATCCGCCGGGCTATTACGGCCCCGCAGGCGCTCCCCGCGCCTTCAACGTCATTACCGCCAAGACCGTGCTCAGGCCACTCAAGCCCATTGAAGGCGCAGGCCAGGTGAGTGGCTACATCATGCGCAAGCCAGTGCCGCTTGAGCCTTGGCTCTATCTTTCCGTGCTCGCGCTCTTTGCCGTCGACGTTCTGGCCGTGGTGCTGCTGAGCTCGGGCCTCGGCCTTAGGCGGCGAGGCCGTGCCGCCGCGGCCGTGCTCCTCGCGCTCGCTCTTCTGCCCGTGCCGCACGGGACCGCCAGAGCCAAGGCGCCCGATAGCGCCGCGAGCAGTGACGACTTCGCTCTGAAGGCTTCGCTTAAGACCCATCTCGCCTATGTCATGACGGGTGACGCCCAAATCGATGAGGTCAGCCGCCAGGGTCTTGTGGGCCTGAGCAAGGTGCTCACCGCCCGCACCGCGCTCGAGCCCGCCGAGCCCATGGGCGTCGAGATCGACAAGGACGAGCTTGCGTTCTTCCCGGTCCTGTACTGGCCGGTGCGCGAGGACGCTGAGCCTCTCTCCGACGCGACGCTCGCCAAGATCGATGCCTTCATGAAACAGGGCGGCCTCATCGTCTTCGATACGCGCGACCAGGAAAGCGCGACCGCCGGCAGCGGGTTTCAGAGCAAGGCGTTGAGCCGGCTTATCGGTCAGCTCGACATTCCGCCGCTCGAGCCCGTCCCGGAAAACCATGTCCTGACCAAGTCCTTCTATCTGATGCGGAGCTTCCCGGGCCGGTGGGACGGAGGCACACTTTGGGTCGAAGCCGAGCCGGAGAACGAAGCTGGACGCTCCGAGCGCTCCCGCCGTACCGACGGGGTGAGCTCGATCGTCGTGACGTCCAACGATCTCGCGAGCGCCTGGGCCCTAGATGACAGCAACCGTCCGCTTTACGCCACCGTACCTGGCGGCGAGGTACAGCGGGAAATGGCCTTCCGCGCCGGGGTCAACCTCGTCATGTATGCGCTTACCGGCAACTACAAGGCCGACCAGGTGCACCTGCCCGCCCTGCTCGAGCGTCTGGGTCAGTAGGGCGCCATGAGCTGGTCGGTCGAGTTCATCCCCTTCGTCTCCTGGCCCGTATTGTGGGGCCTGGCCGCGCTCGGCGTCGTGCTGTTTGCCTTGCTGCTGTGGCGCTCACGCCGCGGGGCGTTCTTACGCGCCTTGAGCTACGCGCTGCTGCTGCTTGCTATCGCCAATCCGCACCTGAAGCAGGAGGATCGCGAGCCGCTCAACGACGTCCTCGCCGTCGTCGTCGACGACAGCCAGAGCCAGACCGTCGCCGGCCGCGACCAGCGCACCGAAACGATCCGCAAGGACCTCGAAGATCGGCTCAAGACCTTTCCCAACCTCGACGTCCGCTGGGTGCATTCCTCATCTGTTGCCAGCGACGGCGAACGCGACGGCACCATGCTCTTCACCGACCTCGGCAAGGCGCTGGCCGACGTGCCGCCTGACCGGCTGGCAGGCGTGATCATGCTCACGGACGGCGATGTCCATGATGTGCCTGGAAGCGCCGCGGCGCTCGGCTTCGATGCCCCGGTTCACGCGCTCATCACCGGCAAGCCGGGAGAATTCGACCGCAGGCTCGAAGTGTTGCGTGCACCCCGCTTCGGCCTGGTGGGCGGAGAACAGCCTATCGAGGTCAAGGTCATCGAGACGACGCCGAGCAACGCCCAGGACGTCAAGCTGACCATCACCCGACAGGGCGAGGCACCCGCGACGCGGAGCGTGCGCATCGGCGAAAAGGTCGCGATCCCGGTCAAGGTGGATCACGCCGGACCCAACATCGTGGAGATCGAGGCCGAGGCGGCGCCCGGCGAGCTCACCACCGTCAATAACCGCGCGGTGCTTACCGTGGAGGGCGTGCGCGAGAACATGCGCGTGCTGCTCGTCTCCGGCGAGCCGCATGCCGGCGAGCGGACCTGGCGCAACATGCTCAAATCCGACGCCGCGGTCGACCTCGTCCATTTCACCATTCTGCGGCCCCCCGAGAAGCAGGACGGCACGCCGATCAACCAGCTGTCGCTGATCGCCTTCCCCACCCGCGAGCTGTTCCAGGAGAAGCTCGATCAGTTCGACCTCATCATCTTCGACCGCTATCAGCGCCGGGGCGTGCTGCCCATGCTGTATCTCGAGAATGTGGCCCATTACGTTGAGCGCGGCGGCGCCGTGCTCGTCTCAGCCGGCGACGACTATGCCTCACCCTTGAGCCTCTACCGCACGCCGCTCGGACAAGTGCTTCCCGCGGTGCCTACCGGCCGCGTGGTCGAAGAACCGTTCAAGCCGAAGCTCACCGAGCTCGGAGAGAAGCACCCGGTCACCCGCGATCTCCCCGGTGCCGCCGGCGAACAACCCTCCTGGGGACGCTGGTTCCGCGTCGTCGATGCCGATCCGCGTGACGCCGAGGTTCTAATGAAGGGCGCCGAGGGCAAGCCCCTGCTCGTTCTAGGGCAGCGCGGCGAGGGCCGGGTGGCGCTGCTCCTTTCCGATCACATTTGGCTTTGGGCGCGCGGCTATGAGGGCGGCGGCCCTTATACCGACCTTCTGCGCCGCCTCGCCCACTGGCTGATGAAGGAGCCGGACCTCGAAGAGGAGACGCTGAAGGCGACGAGCCGTGGTCAGACCCTGACGCTGCAGCGCCGGTCGATCAAGGATGACATCGAGCCGGTGACAGTGACGGCGCCGTCAGGCAAGGAGGAGACGATCACCCTCGACAAGAGCGAGCCTGGACTATGGCGGAAGTCGATCACCGCCGGGGAACAGGGCGTCTATCGGGTGGCGTCCGGCAAGCTTGCCAGCGTAGTGACCGTCGGCAATGCCAACGCCAAGGAGCTTGCGGCCGTCACCGCGACCGACGCGGTCCTTGCGCCCCTGCTGGCGGAGACCGGCGGCGGCAGCTTCTGGCTCGGGCGCACCGCCGATGAAGCTCAGCCGCTGCCGCGCATCGTCATGCTGCGCGGCAGTCACGTGATGCATGGCGGCGATTGGCTCGGGCTGCATAAGCGCCAAGCTTATCACGTGCAGGGCGTGCGCCTGTTCCCCCTCTTCACCGGGTTCCTGGCGCTCGGGCTCCTGCTTGGGCTGATTGCCATTACCTGGTTCCGCGAAGGGCATTAGCGCGAGCAAGCCTGCATCAGTCCGGCAGCGCCAACGAGCGCCCCAGGCACAAGCTCAAGCGCGAGCAGTCGCGCCGGATCCACCGGGCCTGGCAACGCGATCTGTCCGCGTGGGACCGGCGCAAAGCCGAAGCGGCCGTAATAGGGCATGTCGCCCACAAGGACCACGAAACGGAAGCCTTGCGCGACGGCGCGGGCCAGTCCCTCCCCGACCAGCGCCTTGCCATAGCCGTTGCCCTTATGCGCGGGGTCGACCACGAGCGGCCCGAGCAAGAGCGCCTGCCCCTCCTCGCCAATGCTCACCGCCGTGAAACGGATGCCCCCCACCAGCCGACCATCGAGCCAGCCCGTGAGGCTCAAACCCGCGACGGGCGCCACGCCTTCACGGACACGGTAAGCGGAGCGGGCGAAGCGGCCGGGGCCGAAGGCCTCGGCCGAGAGCTCTGCGAGTGCCGGAGCGTCGCTCGCCGATTCGTTGCGGACCTGGAAGCTTGAGGAGTGCATGCGGAATTCTCCCGAAAAGACTGAAGTAATGGTCCCTCAGCCGCAACGCGGAGCACCGAACGCTATCGAAAATAAATAGGGTGGGGCGTCAGCGACGAGGGGCAAGCGAAAGCGCGAGGTATGCGCGCCCTCGTCGTCGCGAAATCGTGAGTCTTTCAAGTCCTAGCCGCATGGCGGCGCTGCCATATCATGGCGGCGTCCCCTGGTCCAGCTGCTTCGGACACTGTCTCAATTTGGAACGCGGGCCCCCGTGGGTTGTTGTCGCCTCCCGGCGCACTTTTCAACTAGACTGTTATATTGACGGGGGAGGGGCGGTTCGGGGTACCCCTTGCGAGGCGGGGGAGCAAGGACACATGGCTGACACGACGCGACTGCTCGTTCTCTATCACAGCTCTTACGGCCACGTCGAAACGTTGGCCTATGCGGTCGCACATGGCGCGCGCGCGGTCGACAGCGTGCAAGTCAGCATCAAGCGCGTGCCGGAGCTGATGCCGGAAGAGATCATGCGCACTGCCGGCATGAAGGTGGATCAGCCTGCGCCGATCGCCGACCCGCAAGAGCTCGCGAACTACGATGCGATCGTTTTCGGCACGCCGACACGTTTCGGCAATATGAGCTCGCAGATGCGGAACTTCCTTGACCAGACCGGCTCGCTCTGGGCGGAGGGCGCGCTGATCGGTAAGGTCGGCAGCGTGTTCACCTCAACGAGCACAGGCGGCGGTAATGAAACCACAATCGTCTCCTTCCATTGGACGCTGCTGCATCAGGGCATGATCATTGTCGGCCTTCCCTATTCGGCACCGGACCTGGCCGACATCAGCGAGGTCAAGGGCGGCTCGCCTTACGGCGCCGGCACGATCTCTGCTCCCGACGGCTTGCGCATGCCCTCGCAGAAGGAGCTCAATCTTGCGAGCTTCCAGGGCCATCACGTGGCCAAGGTCGCGAGGCGGCTGGGCCCCACCTCGTAACGGATCGGACATAGTGACAACACCTCTCCCCTGCGGTTCTCGGAATACGGTTTCCCCATGATGGAAGTGCATAGCTGGTAGTGGATAAGCCGCTGATGTTCCTTGTCTCAATTTGGAGGGGCGGTCACCTTAATGCCTCTACTTTCCAGCACCGCGCTACCTATTCGGCTTATAGGTAACAATGGGGCGGCAGAGAGGCGGAAGGATGCCAAGACTAAAGCTCACCAAGAGCGCGATAGATGCGCTGCCAATCCCCGGCAAGGACACCGTCTACTGGGACAGTGCCGCTCCGGGCTTCGGCGTCAAGGTGACGCCCAAGGGGCGCAAAGTCTTCATCGTGCTCTATCGCATGGCTGGAGCGGGCTCGCGCCTGCGCAAGTACACCATTGGCCCCTACGGCCGGGTGACGTTGCACCAAGCTCGCATGGCTGCGCAAAAGCTCTTCGCGGCGCGGTTGGCAGGACGGGATCCCGCGGCGGAGAAGCGGCAGGCGCGCCGTCAGCTTGTCGTCGATCGGGTCGACAGCCTGGTTGAGGCTTTCATTACCGAGCACGTCTCGAAGACACGCTCGGCCCGGGAGATTTCACGCGTGCTGCGACGGGAGATCATCCCCGTTTGGGGCGAGCGCAGCGTTCACGAGATCAGCAAGCGTGACGTTGTCGGTCTGGTGACCGAGGTGTCTGGACGCGGCGCTCCTGTCGCCGCCAACAAGCTCCTCAAGGTGGTGAAGACCTTCTTTGGCTGGTGCGTGGCGCGGGCGATCATGGACGCATCGCCCGCCAATGGCCTGCCTGCTCCTTCCCGGGAGATCGCGCGCGACCGCATGCTCGATGATGACGAGCTGATACAGGTCATAGGGGCCGCTCGGCTGGTTGGAGACCCTTATGCTGGCATCCTGGAACTCCTGGTATTGACAGGCCAGCGCCGTGAAGAAGTGGCGCAACTAACCTGGCACGAGGTGGACTTTGACGCCCGAACGTTGACGTTGGCGGGCTCTCGAACCAAAAATGGCAGACCGCATATCGTGCATCTCTCCGATCCGGCGATGGCCGTACTCAGACGCATACCCAAGCTGAGCAAATTCATCTTCTCGCGTTCAGGCGTCAAACCCTTTCAGGGCTTCAGTGCCGCCAAGCGCGAGCTCGACAAGCTTTCCGGGATCGAGGGTTGGCGCCTACATGATTTGCGCCGCACATGCGTCTCGGGCATGGCGCGGCTCGGTGTCGCTCCACATGTCGCGGACAAGATCCTCAACCATCAGGCCGGAACGATCTCCGGCGTTGCCGCCGTCTACCAACGACATGAGTTTCTGGCGGAACGTAAGGATGCCTTGGATCGCTGGGGTGCCCATGTGGTGGGCCTTCTGAGTGGAGACCGCCTGGCGGCATAAGAGGCGGTATCTTCCTTGGGCATTGCTGTCCTTCTCGGGCAACAGCCCATGCGTCACGTCAGACGCTGGCAGCGGTATCAAGCCATGCTTCTGGACGTCTGCTTCTTGGGAAAAAGCGGACCAACCCGGGGGGTCACGATGATGTCAGTAACTGACCCTTAGCAGACATGAAGCGATTTCACGCCCCACCATTCAACTGGCGTCCGATGACGATGTTCGACATGGATCGGGCCTGACCGTCGACATCGGCAAAAGGGTTCGAACTTGCGGCCCGATCCGCCAATCACTCACGCTTTACCCCCAACCGCGGCTTCTCAGTCTTTGGCACTGCGACAGCCACTGCGTCTCACAGCGGTTACGACGACAAAGCAGCCGATAGCGTTTCGACGTTGTGGCGGAACATGTCGAGATAGGTGCCGGCCGGCCCCGACGGCTCGGACAGCGCATCGGAGTAAAGCGTGCCGCCAACCTTGGCGCCCGTTTCCTTTGCGATCTGATCGAGCAAACGGGAGTCGGTGACATTCTCCAGGAACACGGCCGGGATCTTTTCGGCCTTGATCTGGCGGATGATCTTGGCCACGTCCTTGGCGGACGCCTCGCTTTCGGTGCTCACCCCCTCAGGCGCAATGAACTGCATTCCAT
>JBARKP010000023.1:0-1752 GCA_049801475.1 Methyloceanibacter sp. | reverse complement strand
TGATCTGCACCGCGTAGCCAAGATCGGCCAGGCGTTTGATCAGGCGGTTTTTCTGCTGGTCGGTGGAACGGCGATCGAAGTGATTGGAGCCAAGGTCCTTGTACATCGTCCCATCCTTGAGCATGTTGTAGACGGCGGTAAGAATGGATGCTGCGACAGCCATGATCGCCTTCTTGGGGCCGCGTCGCGCTTTGATGCGGTAGAATTGGGCTTGCAGATAGCTGTTTTTCTTTTTTACCGCCGCCCATGCGCACTGCACCAACGTCGTTTTGAGCCAGGGAGCACCCTTGCGCAGGCGATTGGATCGACGTTTGCCGGCACTCTCGTTGTTGCGCGGACATATGCCAGCCCATGAGATGAGATGTGCGTGCGAAGGGAACCGGCTCATGTCGATGCCGATCTCGGAGACGATGACGAGCGCCGAGGTTCTTGATGCCCGGGATCGATATTATGAGGTCGACTGCGGTGCGAAAGGGCCCCAGGTTCGCCTCCACTTGCGCGTCGACCGTGGCCATAGCGGCATCGAGAGCGTCGATCTGGTGAGATGAAGGCGCAGGAGGAATTTATGCAATGCGGTTTGCGATCGGGGGTGTTGAAGGCAACGACCCCATAGCTGCGCCCCGCCCGCACCAGCGTTCGCCCCGAACGCCCGAGCGTCGTCGCCCGCCCCGAACCGGAATTGCCAAAATGAAATCGGCGAGCTCGGTCGGCGCGGCGCGCCCCTCGCGCGCGCGAATAGTGCACAAAGAGAAGGAACGCGCCCCGCTTCGTTCGTCTTTTTGGGGTCGAAGTGCCGAAAGGTAAGGCAAGCGCATGAATGAGAGCTGCGATCACCAGCGTCGCCTCTGTGTCACGCATTCGCGGGAGCGGTCTTGACTTCAGGGATAAAAACATCTCGTTCAGTCACAATCTTGTCCATCGGGATATCATGCGGCTGCGGGTAGATCGTCGGGATTGCGGCTTGGCTGTATCCCACGCCGATGATCAGCGGCCGCCTCGGGATGGCAGCGAGTGTCCTGTCGAAATATCCGCCACCGTAGCCAAGTGTACGCGTCCCGATCATACCCTACGACGGGTGCGATCACGACATCTGGGCAGACCTCTTCCCCGGTGACGGGCACCGGGATGTTCCACACGCCACGCTCCAATCTCTCGCCGCGTCTCCATGTACGAAAGACAAGGGGAGCTTGTTTCTCAACGACCACTGGGAGTGCATATCGGCCGCCACGGGATGCCACGCGTTCGAGCCACGCCCGCAAATCGGGCTCGCCGCGCATCGGCCGATACGCGCTCACGACACGCCCGGACAAATCGTCAATCGTTGTGTCGAGTTGCTCTGCGATGCAATCGGAGTTGCGGTTACGCGTGTCGGCGCTAATCTCAAGTCGTTCCTTGATTAACCGGGCTCTCTCCGACTTTCGCCAGCGCATCACATCGTTACGCTTCAGAAAGCCGTCCCCTGGCGAAAGGCCGAAATAGGCAGGATCAGCTTCATGCATGAAGCAGGCTGGTGAGGCATATTCACCGGCATCATCATCTTGGCCAATCATTGCGGTTTCTCCAATTGAACCATAAGGCATATTTCAAGCTGAGCCTCTTTTGGTGGGATGGAACATTTGCGATGCTTGCTATGATCCGCCTCGTCCAACTGTTGTTACCCCGGTCGCGTAGTCACCCTGACATGGACTTTAAGACAAATACTGCCTTACCTCGGCTGGCGTGGCGCTCACCGCGTACTTGGCGGAGTCCGCA
>JBARKP010000022.1:0-20209 GCA_049801475.1 Methyloceanibacter sp. | reverse complement strand
CTTCTGTTCTTTCCAAGCCGCTGCTCCCACAAGCCAAATGAAAGCTTGACGCTCCGTGTAGGGCTCATCGGCAAAATCGCCGTCGTCCCAGATCAATCGCGCAACCGCGAAGACGCCGTTCGCGCTCATGCCACGGCCTTGCCGCCGCTCGTGCCCGCAACCGAGATAGCCTTTGGCCTTTCGGGCGGCTGAGCAACTGTCATGAGGCTTCTCCACACGCGGGTTGCTGTGACGAGTTGTCACCGTAGGTTCAGCGTCTGGTTTTGTTTGCGATCAACTTTCCGCGGTGTTGCTACCGAGCTGGGACCGCGGATGATTTGCGATCGGGTCAGAAGGGGTGGCGGCGCCTGAGTGGCAGCTCGACTGCGCAACGGAGGACAGGTCCCCTCGGCATCGAAGCGGGACGTGTCTCTTGAATTATTTTGTACGGCACACACCATCAGCCTCGTGACTTCGCTAACCCCTTCGGCGGAATGCCGGCGCTTACCGAACGCTGCCCATTGCTACCAGCTTAATAGTTGGAAATCAACTATGAAAATTGTAACACAAACCAACTACGGCAATAGTAGGCTCGAGCATGGTCGACAAAGACGAACTCGTGCGCCGCCGTAGGGAGGCTAGACTCTCGCAGCCGGAGCTCGCTGATCTTGTGGGCTGTAGTCAGCAGCTCATCGGTGCCCTTGAAACTGGCGCGACCAAGAGCACCAAATTTCTCCCTAGAATAGCGGCCTCTCTGGGCGTGGAGCCGGCGCAGCTCGATCCTGACTATGCCCAGATTCCGATCTTCGCCCACCTTCGTCCCCTCCCGCCAGTCATGCCCGACCGGGACTTCCCGATCTACGCATCCGTAGAGCGCGGGGAGGGCCAAATGATTTTATCTGCCGATCCTGTGGATTACATGCGCCGGCCGTGGCCGGTGATCCGCGTGAACGACGCCTACGGGCTTTACGTGGTTGGTGAATCGATGGTGCCAGAGTACCGGCCTGGAGACATTGCGATCGTAAATCCGCATCTTCCTATCGTCGCAGATGAGGTCTACGTCTTTTACGATCACGAGCAAGTAGGTAGCTCAAACGCAACGATCAAGCATCTCAGTCGCGCCTTGGTTGATACGTGGCACGTTCGTCAATGGAACCCGCCAGAGGGCAGCAAGCAAGATTTCATACTATCACGCAAGGAATGGCCAATATGTCACCGCGTACTTGGAAAATACTCGCGCTAACGCTGCTGCTGCGATTTACATGGCGCGCTGCTTGACTCGGCTTTCTTGATTGAAACCGCCCCAATGCGCCATATTCCTCGACGAACTGTCCTCTGCGAGCTAGAGGCCCACACTCGCAAAATTCGGCGCTTGACGAGAGCGGGCGGTGGCCAAAGACCACAGCCGAGCCATTTACGGCTCCAACTGCTCGCGCAGGGTCTTCCTGCGGGCATGGATGACAATTTAGATAGTTGAGTTTTACTATCTATCTGGTAGGATGATAGTTGCGGGGGTGGCTTTCCATGTCCGTTTAGGTCAACCATGCGGAATGCGCGCCAAATTCAAGACTCAAAGGGTCGTCCAGGGTGGGTTTCACGGGATTTCAGAGACACGTCGGCGGTGGTCAACCGTGCGTCCGGAAAAGAGGGCGGCCTGACTATCAGACTGCCAAGGAGAACCTGAGGCGGTCTGAGGTGGAAACTCCGTGAGTGCCCGCATACGATACGCTGTCGACCCCCGCGATGTTCCGGCCGAGAAAGCTGCGCGGCGGTTGCATCTGACGACGACCGTGTTTGAAGCTTTGCTACCGCAGCTCAATGCTCGCGGCTTTCCGCGGCCCGATCCGACGACAGGGATGTTCGACCTAGATGCGATCGACGAATGGCGTCGACGTCGTCACCCTCACCTCTTCTTGACCCAGCCCGAGCGCGCGCGCGATGCTCGTGCCTTGCGGCTTGGGGTACTGCACGGTGGGCAAAGTGAAAATCCCATACTATCGCGTCAAGGGCGGTAATGGCTTCTTTGAGCCGACGCCGACGATGAAGGCGGCCGGCTTCCTGCCCCGGCCTTGCGGAGTGGATGGCCCTGAGGCATGGCAGCGGGCTTGGGCGCTTTATGAGGACTGGAAGCACCACTGCCGCGGAGATCCTGGCCCTGCACGCCGCCGCTTTCTGTTGGGGAGCGTGGGGGAGGCATGGGAACGCTACCGCCGTACCGAAGCATGGGCGAGCAAAGCGCTCGGGACGCGGCGAGAGTGGGAATACGCCTGGGGATGGATCGAGCCTGAGTTCGTTGACGTAGACCCGAACACGATTGAGCTCGAGATGCTGGAGGAGTTGCGGGCCCGCGTGCGCGATTCCGTCAGCCCCCACGCAGCGCACAAAGTCATCAAAATCTGGAGGGCATTGTGGAGGGTGATGGCGGCGATGCGCTATTGCGAAGCCGCCTCTGACCCATCGAAGGGCCTGCGCAATAAGCAACCGCGGGGTAGATCGGAGACTTGGGCTGAGGGAGAAGTTGCGCGGCTCGCGAAACGCGCTTGGCGCATGCAGTTGCATGGCCTCGCGGCAATCATTGCCGTGATTTGGGATACTCAGTTCTCGCCCGTCGATGCGCGCAATCTCGCCGAAGGTCCGGCAAGGCGCGTTCTTTGAGACCCAACGGGGCAAGACCGGCAAGGCCGTCATCGGGACGATCTCCCGCCGCGCTGAGCGGTTGATCGCCGAATATAGGCGCATGCTCACTATCGAGCTCCACAGCGACGCGCCGATGCTCCGCGATGTGCGCGGGAACGCCTACACTACCTTCAGCCTGGACCGAGACTTCCGCCGTGTTCGGGAGGCCGAATTTCCTGGCGATAAGAGACGCCTGATGGATATGCGCCGCTCGGGCGCCGTCGAGGCAAATGCCGGCGAAGTCGACGCCCTCTCCCTTGCGAACAAGATGGCTAATTCGGTCGATCGCTCGGGCAGGCTTCAGGATACCTACCTACCTCGTCGCGTTGCAGTCGTGCGCATCGCTGACGCCGCGCGACAGCGGGGTCGCCGCGTGCTCAGAGAGAACGAATGAAGAGCAAAAGTTGGAATGGGGTGGCTTGGTCAGTCGGAATGGACTGCCCCCAACTGCGCCAACACCCTGAGCCTATTATTAAAACTGGAGCGGGTGAAGGGAATCGGACCCTCGACACGTAGCTTGGGAAGCTACTGCTCTACCACTGAGCTACACCCGCCGCGCTGAGCATGGTCCTGAAAAGTTGCAGACTTTCGGATAAAATCATGCGTCAGGAAAACGCCCTGAGCGAAATCGCGGTCCAATCGGACCGAAGGCAATAGCATGGCGCAAAGCGCGCCCGGAAGGCAAGTTTTCGCTTCACGCAGTGGTGATGGGGCGTGCCTTGCGGCCTGACGCGGCATCGTGAGACCTAACGTCTACTCATTGTTTGTGGGGCCCTGCCATTACCGACCTCGCGCTCCAAACGCGCTACGGGAAGTTCAGCGATCCCGACCGGACCGCGACGGGAGAGCCGCGC
The DNA here is from genome assembly GCA_049801475.1 of Methyloceanibacter sp. Taxonomy (GTDB): domain Bacteria; phylum Pseudomonadota; class Alphaproteobacteria; order Rhizobiales; family Methyloligellaceae; genus Methyloceanibacter. The sequence goes on along the minus strand of JBARKP010000022.1, from coordinate 16,700 downwards.
GCGTCGGTGCCGCTCGACTCTTTGCGCACGCTCTGGATCAACACCGGCAGCCTTTGCAACATCGAGTGCCGCAATTGCTATATCGAATCGAGCCCGGAGAACGACCGGCTCGCCTATATCACCGGCGCTGAGGTGCTCGCCTTCCTCGATGAGATCGGGGACGCAGGGCTGCCGACCAAGGAGATCGGCTTCACCGGCGGCGAGCCCTTCATGAACCCAGATATTCTCGCCATGCTCGGCGACGCGCTCGCTCGCGGCTTCTCCGTGCTTTTGCTCACCAATGCCATGCAACCGATGCTGCGCCCGCGCCTTCAGTCCGGGCTGCTTGCGCTTCGCGAAGCGCATGGCGCCCGGCTCGTCATCCGGGTAAGCCTCGATCATTACAGTAAGGCTCTGCATGAGGAGGAGCGGGGCGCGAACAGTTTCGACAAGACCGTCGAGGGGATCGACTGGCTGAGCGCGCACGGCTTCGCGCTCGCGCTTGCCGGCCGCACCTGCTGGGGCGAAAGCGAGGATGCGGCGCGGATAGGCTACGCCGCGCTGATCGCTGCGCGGGGCTGGGTATTGGATGCGCATGACCGTGGGGCGCTCGTGCTTTTCCCGGAGATGGACGCTCGCGCCGACGTGCCGGAGATCACCACGGCCTGCTGGGGCATCTTACACAAGAGCCCGAGCGACGTGATGTGCGCCGCAAGCCGCATGGTGGTGAAGCGGAAAGGCGCGGGCCGACCCGTGGTCCTCCCCTGCACGCTGCTCCCTTACGACCCGGCCTTCGAAATGGGAGAGACGCTTGACGAGGCCGCGCGCGCCGATGGCGGCATGTTTGACCACGGCGCAGTAAAGCTCTGTCATCCGCACTGCGCCAAGTTCTGCGTGCTCGGCGGGGGCAGTTGCTCGGCTTGAGCAAAATCACTCTTGCTTGAAGTGCTTCGACAGCTTCAAGCCTTGCGCTTGGTAGTGGGAGCCGATGCGTTCGCCGTAGAGCTGATCGGGAATCTCAGTGAGCTTGTCGTAGACCAGCCGCCCGACGATCTGCCCGTCCTCCAGGATGAAGGGGATGTCGAGGCTGCGCACCTCGAGCACGGCCTTGGCGCCGGGGGCCTTGCCCTCCGCATAGCCGAAGCCCGGATCGAAAAAGCCGGCATAATGCACCCGGTACTCTCCAATCAGGGGATCGAACGGCGCCATCTCCGCCACATAGGCCGGCGGCACCGACACGCTCTCCTTGGAGGCCAGGATGTAGAACTCGTGCGGATCGAGCACCAGGCGCCGGTCCTCGGCGAGGCGAACGGCTTCCCAGAACTGGCCGACGTCGTAAGCACCGATCTCGTCCACATCGACCACGCCGGCATAGCGGCGCGCGCGATAGCCAACGAGCCCCGCAACGGCGATCGGCGCGAGGCTGATGCGCAAGTTCAGCCCCTCGCGGATGGCGGCGTCGCCCTCGACCAGACCGACATCGGAGTGGATCGCGCGCAAGGCCCGGTCGCACACGCGCCCCGGCCGCTCGTCGGCGTCGAGCTGCTGGCCGACGCGCCGCAGGAATCTGATCTGGTTCAGCCGCGAGCCATAGCGAACCTTGATGGAGAAGGTGCGCGGGCAGACCTCGGCGAAGAGCGGACCGGCATAACCCTCCTCCACAGCGTCGAAAGAGTCCTGGCGATCGGCGATCAGCCGCGTGAACACGTCGATGCGGCCGATCGAGCTTTTCGGGTTGGCGAAGGCCGCGATCGTCGCGCGCAGGTGCAGTTGCTCGATCAGGGGCACGAGATAGACGCAGCCCGCCTCGAGCACCGCGCCGCGGGTGAGATCGATCTCGTGGAATTTGAGCTCGGCGAGCTTGTCGCGCACGGTGGCGGTCGGTCCGGGCAGGAAGCTCGCGCGGATGCGGTAGGCGACCTTGCCGAGGCGGAGATCGAGGCTCGCAGGCTGAATCTGGTCGGGATTGATCTCCGGCGCCGCCCTGATCTCGCCAGCGGCGATCAGCGACCGGAGGGCTTGCGACGGCAGGATACCGGTGCGGGCGAGCGAGCTTTTCACGGACGCCTCCGGCGCAAGGGTTCGCGGCTTCTCAGGAAGCCCGTCAAACAGCTTGTCGCGCTCACTTGGCTGCTCCATGGGTCATCTACTTTGCATTTCGCGGGGTTTCGGTCATCCTTACCTCGGTCTTCTCCCCCGGATTCACAAGAGGACGCCCTGCCGAGAAGGCTTGACGCGAGAGCCTGCCGGCGACATTAATTCCCACTCGTGGTGATTTGGCCGGCCGGCTTGCAGCCACGTTAAACAAGTCGCTAAAAGGCCGTGCGAGCAATCCCGGTCTTTTGGCGGCAGCCAGAGTCCGGGTTTTTTGTGCCCGCGTGAACATGAGGGAGTTCGCCCCATGGCGGCAAACGAGGACGAGAAGAAGCGCGGCATCGCCCGGCACCTGGCGACGAAGCTCGTGCATGAGGGCACGCTCAGGAGCCAGTTCGGCGAGACCTCGGAGGCCATTTTCCTCAACTCGGGCTATGTCTATGAGAGCGCCGAGCAGGCCGAGGCCCGTTTCAAGGGCGACGAGGAAGGTTACGTCTATAGCCGCTACGCCAATCCCACGGTGGCCATGTTCGAGGTGCGCATGTGCGCGCTGGAAGGGGCCGAGGCCGCGCGGGGCACCTCAAGCGGCATGGCGGCCGTCGCTGCGTCACTGCTCTGTCAACTCAAGGCTGGCGACCATGTGGTCTCCGCCCGCGCGCTGTTCGGGAGCTGCCGCTATATCGTGGAAGATCTGCTGCCGCGCTACGACATCCAGACCACGCTGGTCGACGGGCGTGATCTTAGCGCCTGGGAAAGGGCGATCACGCCCAACACCCGCGCCGTCTTCTTCGAGACGCCGACCAATCCAACGCTCGAGCTCGTGGACATCGAGGGCGTAGCGGCGCCCGCGCACAAGGCAGGAGCCCTCGTCGTGGTCGACAATGTATTCGCCACGCCCCTGTTGCAGCGGCCGATGCCGCTCGGCGCCGACATCGTCGTCTATTCCGCGACCAAACATATCGACGGACAGGGGCGATGCCTCGGCGGCGTGGTGCTTGGGCCAAAGAAGTTCATCGAGGAGAAGCTGCACAATTATCTCAAGCACACCGGCCCCTCGCTCAGCCCCTTCAATGCCTGGGTGCTGCTCAAGGGTTTGGAGACGCTACCCTTGCGCGTGGAGCGGCACGGGGCTTCCGCGGCGGCAATCGCCGATTTTCTTGCCGAGCGGAAGGAGGTGGCCCGCGTCTTCTATCCGGGCCGCGCCGATCATCCGCAAGCCGCGCTGGCGAAGCGGCAGATGGTGGGCGGCGGACCCATGATCGCCTTCGAGATCAGGGGCGACAAGCAAAACGCGTTTCGCTTCCTAAACGCGCTTACGATCTTCAAGATCAGCAACAATCTCGGCGACGCCAAGAGCCTCGCCACGCACCCGGCGACCACGACGCATCAGCGCCTCAGCCCGGAGGTTCGTGCCGAGCTCGGCATCTTCGACCGCACCTTGCGGCTCTCCATCGGGCTCGAGGACGTGAGCGATCTGATGGCCGATCTCGACCAGGCGCTTATTTCGACAAAGGACTGATGGGCGTTGAGCGAGTCGGTTCCAAGCCTGCACGAACTGCTCACCAGGCTCGTCGCCTTCAACACGACGAGCGAGAAGTCCAATCTGATGCTCATCGACTTCGTGCGCGATTATCTCGCCAGTCACGGCGTGACCTCGACGCTCACGCCGTCGCCCGATGGCACGAAGGCGAGCCTCTTCGCCAGTATCGGGCCGCAGGGAGAAGGCGGCATCGGCCTCTCTAGCCACAGCGACTGTGTTCCGGTCGAGGTCCAGAGCTGGACCAGCGACCCGTTCGCGCTTCAGCTCCGCGACGGCAAGCTCTACGGCCGCGGAGCCTGCGACATGAAGGGCTTCCTCGCCTGCGTCCTCGCTTCGGTGCCTCTCTTCACCTCGTGCGCCCTTAAAGAGCCGATCCATATCATCCTTTCCTATGACGAGGAGGTGGGCTGCACCGGTGTGCGGCCGCTGATCGCCAGGCTTGGTGCCAATCTCCCACGGCCCCGCGCCATCGTCGTGGGCGAGCCAACCAGCATGGCGGTAATCGATGCCCATAAGCGCATCGACGCCTATTGCACCACGGTCATGGGGCGCGAGGCCCATTCGAGCATGCCGCAGCTCGGGGTCAATGCCATTTCGATCGCGGCGGAGCTGATCGAGGAACTCGACCGTATCGGCGCCGAGCTTTCTGCCGGCGAGAGCAACGACCGGTTCGACCCGCCGGTCTCCACCCTGCAGGTGGGCGTGATCGAGGGCGGCATGGCGCCGAACATCGTGCCGAAGACTTGCCGCTTCCAATGGCAGGTCCGCAGCCTGCCGGGTGCGGATCAAGCAGCGGTGCCCCACCGGCTCGCCTCCTTCGCTTCCGAGACTCTGCTGCCGCGCATGCGGCGCGTGGCGCCTTCCGCTTCCATCGAGACGAGCCATGAGGGCAGCGTGCCCGCGTTTCTCGCCAAGCCCGGCTCAAAGGCCGTCGCCTTGGCGCTCGCGCTCACCGGCGCGAACGGCACCCGCGCCGTGTCCTATGCGACGGAGGCCGGACTGTTCGAGGAGGCTGGCTGCCCGACGGTTATCTGCGGGCCCGGCGATATCGAGCAGGCGCACGCGGCGGACGAGTTCGTTACAGTCGCGCAGCTCGAAGCCTGCATGACGTTTCTCGCCGAGCTCACCGACCAACTCAGTTAATGTCATGCCCGCGAAGGCGGGCATCCAGTATCCGCCGACGCCCGCGAACAGAATTCGCCCCGGCTGGATCGCCGGGTCAAGCCCGGCGATGACAAAAAAACCAGTATCGACTAATTCGGCTCTTCGGCCTCGGCAAGGTCGGCGGGATCGAAGCGGTAGCGGCTGTTGCAGAACTCGCACGTCACCCACACCTCGCCGTCGACGACCATGTCCTTCAGGTCTTCGCTGGTGAAGCGCCGGAGCAGCTCCTCGACGCGGTCCCGCGAGCAGCTGCAATAGGTCTCGAGGCCGAGCGCCGGGTAGGCGTGCACCTGCTCCTCGTGAAACAGCCGGTAAAGGAGCCGGTCGGGGGGTAGCAAGGGATCGAGCAGCTCGTGATCCTCGACGGTCTCGGCGAGGGTCCGCGCCCGCGTCCAGTCCTCCTCGTCCAAGGCCGTATCGCCCGCCCCTTCCTGGCCGCCTTCGCGGGTGAGCTTCTGCACCAGCAGGCCGCCAGCGCGCCAGGTCCAGGACCGTCTCCCGGCCTGGCCGGCCCGGTAGTGCTTGGCGACGGCGAGGCGAATGAAAGTCGGAAGCTGCTCGGATTGGTGGAAATAAGTATCGGCCGCCTCGGTCAGGCCTTCGCCTTCGAGCGGCACCACGCCCTGATACCGTTCCATCTCGGCGCCACGGTCAATGGTCATGGCAAGATGGCCTTGGCCGAGAAGCCCGGAGAGGGCGCCATCGCCCGCCCCCCGCTCGGCGACCCGCTCGCGCGAGAAGCGCGCATAGCCGCGCAAGCACCCGGGTACCCGATAGTCGGCAACCAGCAGATCGACGGGGCCGTCTGTCGAGGCCTGCAGGATGAACTTGCCCTCGAATTTGAGCGAGGCACCGAGCAGCGCCGTGAGCGCCACCGCCTCGCCGAGCAACTTCGACACGGGCTCCGGATAGTCGTGACGCGACAGGATGGTGTCCACCACGGGGCCGAGCTTGACCAGGCGGCCGACTACCTCGGCCTGCTCGGCCTGGAACGGTAGGACCAAATCATCCTCGGGGATGACGAGCTCGATGCGCTCGTCCGATGCATGTTCCGACATCACTTGGCCCTAACGCGCTCGGCCTCGAGACGTTCAGCGCGGGGACGCTTCGAGCGCTCGGCGAGACACGCCGTGTCGAGACACCAGGCGAGGATGGCCTTCTGCACATGCAGCCGGTTCTCCGCCTCGTTCCATACCACCGATTGCGGGCCGTCGATCACCTCTGCGGTCACCTCGTCGCCGCGATGAGCGGGGAGGCAATGCATGAAGACGGCGTCGGGCTTGGCGCATACCATAACAGCGCTGTCGACCTGGAATGGTCGCAGCAGATTCTTCCGTTTCTTCTTGTCCTCGCCGTCTCCCATCGACACCCAGACGTCCGTCGCCACGCAATCGGCGCCGCGCGCTGCCGCATGGGGATCTTGACCGGCCACGACGCGAGCGCCTTCGGCCTTCGCCCAGGCGAGCAGCTCCGGTGCCGGTCCGAACTTATTCGGACAGGCAAGCTTCAGCGTGCAGCCGAAGCGCGCGGCAGCGTGCACCCAGGAGGTGGCAATGTTGTTGGCGTCGCCGAGCCAGGCGACGGTCGCGCCTTCGATGGCGCCTTTCTTCTCCTCAAAGGTCATGACATCGGCCATGACCTGGCAGGGATGCGAGCGAACGGTCAGCCCGTTGATCACCGGCACGGTAGCGTGCTCGGCAAGCTCGAGCAAAGTCTCATGCGGTCCGGTGCGCAGCATGATCGCGTCAACGTAACGCGACAGCACGCGCGCGGTATCGGCGATGGTCTCGCCCCGGCCCAATTGCATGTCGCCGCGGTTGAGTATGATCGAGGTTCCACCAAGCTCCAGCATAGCCACCTCGAAGGAGACCCGCGTGCGGGTCGAGGGTTGCTCGAAGATCATGGCGAGCACGGCGCCAGGCCGGACCTTGACGGTCCCGGGCAGACGCGAGCGGCCCATGGCTTTCATGGCATGAGCCTCGTCGAGGATCGCGCGCAAAGTTTGGCGATCCAGCGCGTCAATATCGAGAAAATGCCTTGGCTGCATGGACGGGGCTTCGGTCGTTAGGGTCGGGCTTGGCCACGAGCGCCGTTCTGCAAGCCGACGCAAGCGGCATTGATCTTGGCGCAAGCCGAGTCGATCTCGGCTTCGCCAATAATGAGCGGCGGCAGGAGGCGCACGACGTTGTCGCCGGCCTGCACCGTCAACATCCGCTCGGTCGCAAGGGCCTTAAGCAGAAGCTGGTTCGGCACCTTACATTTCAGCCCAAGCATCAGGCCTTGGCCGCGTACCTCCTCGATAATGGCGTGGTGCTCGTCCTTGAGCGCGGCCAAGTGCTGCTTCAGCCGAAGTCCCATCGCCGCCACGTGGTCGAGAAATCCGGGCGCGAGCACCACGTCGAACAAGGCATTGCCGACGGCCATAGCGAGAGGATTGCCGCCAAAGGTGGAGCCGTGGCTTCCGGGCGTCATCGTGGCGCCCACCTCCTGGGTGGTGAGACAGGCGCCGACGGGAAACCCGCCGCCGAGACCCTTGGCGGTCGCCATGATGTCCGGCGTGATGCCGGCCCATTCATGGGCGAACAGGCGCCCGGTGCGGCCCATGCCGGTTTGCACCTCGTCGAGCAGGAGCAAGATGCCTTTTTCGTTGCAAAGGACCCGCAGGTCGCGCAAAAAAGACCACGGCACCTCGCGCATGCCGCCCTCGCCCATGATCGGTTCGATGAGCACGCCGGCGGTCGCCTCGCCGATCGCGGTTTCCACCACACCGATTTCTCCGGCGGCGACCTGGTCGAAGCCATCGACGGGCGGCCCAAAGCCCTCAAGGTGCTTCGCCTGTCCGCCGGCGGCGATGGTGGCAAGGGTCCGCCCGTGAAAGGCGCCCTCGAAGGTGACGAGGCGATAGCGCTCAGGGGCCCCATGTGTCGCGTGATAGCGCCGCGCCACCTTGATCGCGCATTCCACGGCCTCCGCGCCGGAATTGGCGAAGAAGACATCGTCGGCGAAAGTCGCCTGGCAGAGCCTCGCGGCGAGCCGCTCCTGCCCGGGGATGCGGTGCAAATTTGACACGTGCCAGAGCTTCTTTGCCTGCTCCGTCAAGGCCTCGACGAGGTGCGGATGGGCATGGCCGAGCGAGGTCACCGCGACGCCGGAGGCGAAGTCGAGATAGCGCTCGCCCGCGGCGGTAAATAGGTAGGCACCCTGCCCGCGCTCGAAGGCAAGATCGCTGCGGGCATAGGTCGGAAGCAGGGCCGATTTCGACACGGGAGGTAGGTCCCAAAATAAAATTGCCGCCGGCTGGGCGGCAGCAAGGAATTCAAGAGCTTTAGGTCTCACGCCTAGGCCTGTCAATCAGCCGCAATGCACGCTCTTTCCAACGCTCATCCACGCTTTCATCCACTCTGCCGTTTGTGTTCTCGCCAAAGACATGGCAGACTCCGGTTTGTCCGGTGGAAAACGCGGAACCAAGTGTGGCGGACGCTTGCCGCTTTTTCCCGGATACAGTAGGTTAGTAGCCGCTCAGCCACAAGATCTCGTGGGTGCAGCGTTACGCCTGGGCGGTCATTTCTCATCAGTAAATCAGCGTGACTGAACGCCGTCTCGCGACGAGACGGGGGGATTCTGAGTCGAAAACGAGGAGGCCAACCATGGCTTGGAATGATGAGAGGGTCGAATTGCTGAAGAAACTTTGGGCGGAGGGGTTGAGCGCCAGCCAGATTGCCAGTCGCTTAGGCGGAGTGACGCGCAATGCGGTGATCGGCAAGGTGCATCGGCTCGGTCTTTCGGGCCGGGCCACGAGCTCGCGCTCGGCGAGCCCAAGGCCGCGGCGGGTGCAAGCACCGCGGCAAAACCGTGTCCCCTCCTTGCTGTTCGGGACGCGCGGCAATGTCGCGCTGAAGCCCGCTTATGAAGAGGACATCGAGGCGGCGCCAGCGCCGGTCGAGGAGCTGTACATACCGCCCGCCGAGAGGGCGAGCATTCTCACCTTGAAAGACGCGATGTGCCATTGGCCGATCGGGGATCCGGGCGAGGAGGAGTTCCATTTCTGCGGCCGCAAAACCTCTGGTTCGCATCCCTATTGCGAGCATCACGCCCGGCTCGCTTATCAGCCGGTGCAGTCGCGGCGGCGCGAAAAGAGCTTTGCTTTCGGATAGGCCCACTTTTGGTCAATCGGGGGAGAGGAGGCGCCGGTCGAGGCGCCTTCTTTCTTTTTGGGGGCCTCCCCCCTTCGAGCCTTCGGCCCTCCTTGAGGGTGAGAGATATCTCATCGTGCTGAGGAATGCCCGCAGGGCGCGTCTCCAAACATGAGGCCCGTCGGTTCGCCTCAGACGGTCTCTTCCAGCTTGTCCGAAAAGGCGTACCCCGCGCCGCGCACGGTGCGCACGGGATCCTGCTCGGACCCTCGCATCATCGCCTTGCGCAGACGGCCGATATGAACGTCGACGGTGCGCTCATCCACATAGACGTTGCGGCCCCACACGCCGTCGAGCAGCTGCGCGCGGCTGAAGACGCGGCCGGGACTCTGTATGAGGAATTCGAGCAGGCGGAACTCGGTGGGACCGAGATGCACCTGGCGGCCGTTCCGCGTCACCCGGTGCGACTCCCGATCGAGCTCGATATCGCCAACGCTCAAGACCGCGGCGATGCGCTCGGGGTTGGTGCGCCTCAGGATCGCGTGCACGCGCGCCATCAACTCGGGCAGGGAGAAGGGTTTGACCACATAATCGTCGGCGCCGGTGGTGAGGCCCCTGATCCGGTCGTTCTCCTCGCTGCGTGCCGTCAACAGGATGATCGGAATGGTGCGGGAGTCCTTGCCCGTCCTCAGGCGCCGGCAGAGCTCGAGCCCGGAGATGCCGGGCAGCATCCAGTCGAGCACGATCAGGTCCGGAGACCCTTCGGCGATGGCCACTTCCGCCTCGTCGCCCCGATGCACGACGTCGACGGTGTAGCCTTCGGCTTCCAGGTTGTAGCGGAGCAGGAGCGCCAAGGGCTCCTCGTCCTCAACCACCAGAACTCTGGCTCTGGGGCTCACGGCGGGCGGGCTCAACATCTCAACCCGCCGACCGCTTGAGCGCCACCGGCGTGGAGCTCGTGTTGTCGCCCTTCGGGCGCTGATCCGTGATGGCGCTGCCATGCACCAGGAAGTATACGGTCTCGGCGATGTTGGTGGCGTGGTCTCCGATGCGCTCGATGTTCTTGGCGCCGAACAGAAGATGGGTGCAGAGCCCGATATTGCGCGGGTCTTCCATCATGTAGGTGAGGAGCTCGCGGAACAGCGAGTTGTACATGGCGTCGATGTCCTCGTCCTTGTACCAGACCTTCAGCGCCCGGTCGGCATCGCGCTCGATATAAGCGTCGAGCACCTCCTTCAGCTGGCCGAGCGCGAGCTCGCCCATATGCTTCAAGCCCAGCATCAGCTGCTTCGGCTGCTGCTCGCCCACCACGGCAAGCGCGCGCTTGGCGATGTTCTTGCCGAGATCGCCGATGCGTTCGAGGTCGGTGGAGATGCGGACCGCCGCCATGATCTGGCGGAGATCGTAGGCCAGGGGCTGGCGGCGCGCGATCATGACGATGGCCTGCTCCTCGATCTCCTTCTCGAGCGCGTCGATCGCCTCGTCCTGCTGAATGGTAGCGCCGGCAAGCGCGGGGTCGCGGCCCTCAAGCGCCTCGATGGACTGGCCGAGCACTTGCTCGGCGAGGCCGCCCATCTTGGCGATCCTGTTGTTGAGGGAGGAGAGTTCCTCCTCATAGGAGGTAACGATGTGTTCATGCGTGTCCATCTCGATACGGTCTCCTCGAAAGCGCTTTCGGGCCAGACGCGTCTTAGCCGAAGCGGCCGGTGATGTAATCCTGCGTACGCTCAAGCTTCGGGTTAGTGAAGATTAGGGTGGTGTCGCCGTACTCCACAAGCTCGCCGAGATACATGAAGGCGGTGTAGTCGGAAGTACGCGCCGCTTGTTGCATGTTGTGGGTGACGATGGCGATGGTGTAGTCGCGCTTCAGCACGTCGATCAGCTCCTCGATCTTGGCGGTGGAGATCGGATCGAGCGCCGAGCAAGGCTCGTCAAGCAGGATCACTTCGGGCCTGATGGCGATGGTGCGGGCGATACAAAGCCGCTGCTGCTGCCCTCCGGACAGGCTCAAGCCACTCGCATCGAGTTTGTCCTTGACCTCGTCCCAGAGCGCCCCACGCCGAAGTGCGTCCTCGACGCGGGCATCAAGCTCGGCCTTGGACAGCTGCTCAAAGAGTCGAATGCCGAAAGCGATGTTCTCGTAGATGGTCATCGGGAACGGCGTCGGCTTCTGGAACACCATGCCGACTTTGGCGCGCAGCAGATTCAGGTCCTGGTTCGGCCCAAGGATGTTCTCGCCGTCCAGCAGCACCTCTCCTTCCGCGCGCTGGTTCGGATAGAGATCGTAGATGCGGTTGAGGATGCGCAACAGCGTGGACTTGCCGCAGCCGGAAGGGCCGATGAATGCCGTCACCTTGTTCTTGTACAAGTTGAAGTTGTTGTCCGTGAGCGCGCGAAATTCGCCATAGTAGAAATTCAAATGGCGCACCGAGACCTTCTCCTCCAGCCCTTCGGCGGCGGGGACCGTCGCATGCTCCTTCACGTCGGTTTGAATGGCTAAATTCATGTGGGAATCCTCTTAGGGGCAAGCATGCGCGCCAAGATGCTTAAGCCCAGCACCGTAGCAGTGATGAGGAGAGCTCCCGTCCAGGCAAGTTGCTGCCAATCCTCGTAGGGGCTCAAGGCAAACTGGAAGATCACCACGGGAAGGCTCGCCATCGGAGCGTTCAGGTTCCAACTGAAGAACTGATTATTGAGCGCGGTGAACAGCAGCGGCGCCGTCTCGCCGGTGATGCGCGCGATGGCGAGCAGGATACCGGTGGTGATGCCGGCGCGCGCGGCGCGATAGGCAACGTCGCGGATCACCACCCACTGCGGAAGGCCAAGCGCCGCTGAGGCCTCACGCAAGGTGTTGGGAACAAGCAGCAGCATGTCCTCGGTGGTGCGCACCACGACGGGGACGACGAGGATGGCGAGCGCCACGGCTCCGGCCCAGGCCGAGAAGTGGCCCATCCGCGCGACCATGATCTCATAGACGAAGAGGCCGACGACGATCGACGGGGCGCTCAACAGAATGTCGTTGATGAAGCGCACGACCATGGTCAGCTTCGAGTAACGGCCATATTCGGCCATGTAGGTGCCGGCCAGGACGCCGAGCGGCGTGCCGAACAGCACTGCCAGCCCCGTGAGAATCAAGCTGCCGACGATGGCGTTCAATAATCCGCCGGCGCTGCCGGGAGGCGGCGTCATCTCGGTGAAGACGGAAGGCGCGAGCCCGCCCACGCCCTTCACCACGAGCACGATCAGGATCAGCAGCAGCCAGCTCAAGCCGAAGGCTGCCGCGCCGATCGATAGCGCCGTGGCGATATGATTACCTCGGCGCCGGCGGGCGTAGCGTGGCGTGGCCGCGGCCGACATGTTCAAGTTCCAGCTTTCTGCGCGATCCGCATCAGCATCAGCCGCGCGGCGGCGAGCACGACAAAGGTGATGAAGAACAGGATCAGGCCGAGCGCGACCAGCGAGGCGGTATAGAGCTCGCCGGTAGCTTCGGTGAACTCGTTGGCGATGGAGGCCGAGATGGTGGTGCCGGGCGCCATAATCGAGGGCATGATGCGGTGCGCATTGCCGATGACGAAGGTCACGGCCATGGTCTCGCCGAGCGCGCGGCCCAAGCCCAGCATGACGCCACCGATGATGCCGACGCGCGCGTAGGGGATCACTACCCGGCGCATGACCTCCCAGCGCGTGCAGCCGATGCCATAGGCTGCCTCTTTCAACACCGGGGGAACGGTGTCAAACACCTCCCGCGTGATCGAGGTGATGAAGGGCAAAACCATGATGGCGAGGATGAGACCGGCAGTCAAAAGGCCAATACCATAGGGGGGTCCGGCGAAAAGCTGGTTGAGCACCGGAACATTGGCGAAGGCGTCGATCAACCACGGCTGCAGGTACGTCTGAAAGAACGGGGCGAACACGAACAGGCCCCAGATGCCGTAGATGATGCTCGGGATTCCGGCGAGCAGCTCAATGGCGGTGCCGATCGCGCGCCGCAAGCGTTCCGGACAGATTTCGGTCAGGAAGATCGCGATGCCGAGGCTAACGGGAACGCCGATGAGCATGGCGATGATGGAGGTCAGCAGCGTGCCGTAGATGGCCGGCAGTGCGCCGAACTTCTCGGTGACCGGGTTCCAGCTTTGCGAGGTGAAGAAGTCGAGGCCGAAGGCGCGCCAGGCGGGAAGCGAGCCATGCACGAGCGAGACTATGACGCCCGCGAGGATCACCAGCACGGCAATGGCCGAAGCTTGCGTCAGGATGTTGAAGGTGCGGTCGCCGATGCGAAAGCGGCGCAAGGTCTGGGCGCGCTTTTCGTTGTCCATGACCCGGATCTGAATGGGCGCGGACTGAAGCGCCATATCCATCCTTGGTAGCCCCTTCTGCAAAGGCCTGCTTACTCTCACACTGAAATCGAGGCAGGAGCGGAAGGTGGTTGCTCCTGCCTCGATCCAGATCGGTTAGTTCATGGCAAAGATAGGCTTGCCCGAAGAATCCTTGACCTTCTTCCACTCTTCCTTGATCAGAGCGACGACGCTGTCAGGCATTGGCACATAATCGAGCTCTTCAGCCATTTTGTCGCCTTTCGTGTAGGCCCAATCGAAGAACTTGAGCGCCTCGCCAGTGGCTGCGGTGTCTTGCGGCTCCCGATACAGCAGGATGAAGGTGGCGCCTGCGATCGGCCAGGTGTCTGCGCCCGCCTGGTCGGTAAGAATGACGTAGAAGTTTTCGGATTCTGCCCAGTCGGCATTCGCCGCGGCAGCCTGGAAGGTGGACGCATTCGCTGCGACTGTCTTGCCGTCCTTATTGACCATATTCACGGAAGTAAGCTTATTCTGCTTTGCATAGGCGTATTCGACATAGCCGATCGCGCCCTTGGTCTGCTTGACGTTGTTGGCGACGCCTTCATTGCCCTTGGCGCCGATGCCAGTTGGCCATTCAACTGCGGTACTGGCGCCGACCTTGTCCTTCCAGGTCGGGCTTACCTTCGACAAATAGTCCGTGAAAATAAAAGTGGTTCCTGAACCATCCGAGCGATGGACGACGGCGATGGCCATCGACGGCAGCTTGGCGTCAGGATTCAGCTTCTTGATCGCGGCATCATCCCATTTGGTGATCTCGCCCAAGAAGATCTTGGCAAGGGTATCGCCATCGAGATGGAGATCGCCGGGATTGATCCCTTCGAGGTTGACGACAGGAACGTCGCCGCCGACGACCGTCGGGAACTGGACCAGTCCCCACTTCTTGACCTCTTCGGGCTTGAGCGGCATGTCAGACGCCCCGAAGGTAACCGTCTTCTCCTCAATCTGCTTGATCCCGCCGCCAGAGCCGATCGACTGGTAGTTCAGCCCGTTGCCAGTCTCCTTCTTGTAGGCATCGGCCCATTTGGCATAGATCGGATAGGGGAAGGTCGCACCGGCCCCCGAAATATCGGCGGCTTGGGCGGTGGTGATGGTAAACGCTGCGGCGACCACTGCAGCGGCCGCATGGGACATGAACCTCATATTCGCTCTCCCTATAGGGTGCATATATCCGGTTCCCAAAGGAACCTTCGGCGGGAGGCACTTCCCCACCGTCGGGCGAGCGTTAGCGCCGCGCAATAACGCTACTATGTCACTTATGTGACAGGTCGGTGACGGTCATATCCAATGGTCCCGCCACGTCCCGTTAAGAGCCGTTTTCTGCGGATTTCTCAGGAAAGCGATGGGCTTTCATAACTGTGAATTGCCCCTAGTCCCGCTCTGTCCGGTACCAATTCCGGTACCAAAAAAGACCGCCCCGAATGAGCGATGAGCCCTGCCCCCACTGCAATGAGCCGTAATGAGAATCGACCATTATCGTGAGGTGCTGATCGGCTGCGTCTACTGCAATCGCTGGGGTCGGCCAGGCGACAAGAAACGCATCATGCAACTGCTGGAAGACGATCTTGACGCGCTGAGAGCGAGCGTAAGGCGAGCGCGGAGATAGCTGAGCGGACACCGCTTGAGCGGATCGGCACCACACCTGCGGGCTGGAACAGGCAATGCGCGATCAGTACGGGGTGGAAGTTAAGGTCATGCGGTTGCATGACGAGCCCAGTGGCAACGCGAGGCTCTTCCTTTGCTTCATCGCCATGATCTGAAGGAACATGGGGGCGCCAACTTTCGCCGGCGCCCATTTTCTTGATGCTGAGATCAGCCCTAGAACTTCTCGCAGGCGCGAAGTTCATTGGCTTCAGAATTGCTGATGCCCGGGATGATCGGGGTCGCCCATATACCCGCCGCCGCCGCTGCCTCCTGCGCTGTCACCACTGTAATCGCCTCCAGTATTAGGGTTGGGATCAACCGGCTGGCGGTGAGGCCCCGACGGGGACGACGGCGGCTGCATGACGCCAACCGTTTTTGGAGGCGTAAAACCAAGATGGACTCCAGCCTCAGCGGCGGTGGTGCTGCCCATGATCAGCATTGCAGCGACGATTAGAAGGGTCTTCTTGAACATCGTAGTCAACCTCCAGCTAATGATGCTTCTGCTTCTGCTTTTGCGTCTCAAGAGCGGGGGGCTGTCCCTCGCTCATGCTGCTGGTTCTAGCTCAAGTACCCTGAACCGAAGCTGAGCCCATCATTCATCTGGCATTCAGGGGATCCCGTTTGAGCTCGGACTGCTGCCAGCTTCGGGGGCTAGCTCCTCCTGAATAGGAGATGAACAAATCCCTCAGGTTCCGTTCAGTCCGGATTTCTTACGAAAGCAGCCTCTCAACGGACGGAGGTTCAAGTGCGCAAGATCATGGCACTGATGGCGTCAGCAGCTCTCGTTCTGATGCTCTCACTCTCCCTTTCGGCTAGTGCAGCTCAAGCGGAAAAAAGCAACGGGAAGGTCATCATCCAACAAGCCAGCCTGCGAGACCGAGAAGACCACAGTCTGCAGCAACAACGGTACTGGCATGACTTGTAGGGTGGTCGATACCGGAAGATGCAAGATGCTCTGATTAGTTCCGGTTCTCCAAACAGGTTAGGGGGCGTCGGCTTCGGGCGGCGCCCTATGCATCAGGCCGAGGAAACTCATCGGCCCCAGGAAATGTAAGACAAGCGCCGGCTGTCGTCGGGGCTTCTCCTAAAAGGCTACAAATGACGTTTTCTCCCTTATCGTGTGCTGCGCTGGCACAACGTCAATTGGCGGATGGTGGTGATTCAAGGGAACCCGGCCGCGGTGGACGCAAAGCCGAATTTCCTCAGCGGATCAGTGCTGATGCCGGTGAGCTAGGGCGTCTGACTTCCTAGCACCGTTCAAAACCCCCTTATTGGATCGAACGTTCCTAGCGTCGGCTTCGGCCGGCACCCTTTCCTTTGGCAACTCTTGAGCCAAATCAGTTGGGAACAAAGGAGGTCAAGTTGCATCCGGAATCCTACGGGTCGCCGTTCCCCCTATAGGCAACCTATGGAGGTTACCATGGCTAAGGAACGCTTCTACGAGGGCCATGATGTCAGTACAGGTGCATTTGAAGTGATCGCCGCCTTCTTGATAATCGCTCTCTTTGGCATCTGCCTTGTTTTATTCTCCTGATTCAATCTCGATAGCGCCAACAGCGTGAACATGCACGCGGAATAGAGATCGCTTGAGCGCGCAACCAGGGAAGGCAACGGTAGGCGCGGTGCGCGAAAGAGTCCCCGTCGATCACGCAACGCGTCGTCAAATTTCCGTCCGCTCTGATAGGCCGGAAGTTTCTCGTGGCGATAGGTGGAGATCTCCGGCGTATCCCATCGTCGAGCAGCGTGCGCCGGAGGTTCAGCTAGCTCCGGCGGGCGAGCCTTCACCTTCAGTGC
>JBARKP010000021.1:0-2846 GCA_049801475.1 Methyloceanibacter sp. | reverse complement strand
GCCATCGCGGTGCATCCAACCCAGCACGTCCAACGCCATCCCCTCGAACGCGTGGCGCTCACGAACAATTGTTACTTGCTTCGGATACCCAGCGAGGTGGTGGTGGGTAGTCTGTCGAGTGGTTCTTCGACAATATCGACCACGCGCTGATGCTGCGGGCTGTCCGCAAACACGTGACGTGCAAGTGGGCGCTGCTCTACATCGAACGATGGCTGAGGGCGCCGATGGAACAGGACGACGGGACACGGATTGAACGAACCTGCGGTACCCCGCAGGGTGGTGTGGTCAGTCCGATTCTCTCAAATCTGTTCATGCACTACGCGTTCGATCTGTGGATGACACGGACGCACCCCGACCTTCCCTGGTGTCGTTATGCAGATGACGGGTTGGTGCATTGCCGGAGCGAGCAAGAAGCGCAGACCTTCAAAGTCGAGCTTCAAACACGGCTGGCAGAGTGCCGGCTCGAGCTGCATCCAACCAAGACCAAGGTTGTCTACTGCAGAGACGGACGGCGTAGAGGCAAGTATCCGGACGTCAAGTTTGACTTCCTCGGCTACTGCTTCCGGCCCCGTCGGGTCCTGAATCACCGAGACAACACGCTGTTCTGCGGGTTCACTCCTGCCGTCAGCGTCTCGGCAATGAAGGCCATGCGGGCAACGATCAGGGAATTGGGCTTCCGCCGTCGAACCGAGCTGTCGGTGGCAGATATCGCCCGACAGATCAATCCACTCCTGCGGGGGTGGCTTGCGTACTATGGGCGATACGCGCCATCGGCGCTCGCACCCGTGCTTCGCTACGTCAATCTGACACTTCGAGCCTGGGTGATGCGGAAGTTCAAGCGCTTTGCCGCAAAGAAGATTCGTGCGGGTCACTTTCTCGAACGAATGGCCCGGGAACACGCGGATTTGTTCGTGCACTGGCGGATGGGCATGATCGGCGTGTTTGCCTGATGGGAGCCGAGTGAGGCGAGAGTCTCATGCTCGGTTCTGCGAGAGGCCGATGGTGCAACTCCAGCGGCCTACTCACCCAATTGCTGACGCGTAGACGTTCTTTTGGAATGGGACTCTTCATCGACCAAGCCTAAGCAAGGGCGATTGGTTAGTAGTCGCCTTGTTGCCGGCGCCGCATGATCGATCGTTCGCCGCGAACGCCCGAGCTCCAGCGTTCGCCCCGAAGCGGATTCCGCGCAAACGAAGTTGGACGTCGGCCAGCCGCCGCCCAGGCGGTGCCAAAGCGCGTCGGTCTGATCGTGGGTCGGCGCCAGTCGGTCTGCTGGCGGAGCGCCTTCGCTCGGCTCCGCCTCGCGCGCGCGGGGATTCGGCGCCATTAAGGTAAACGCGCCCCCTAAACCGCTGATCTTTCAATGCCATGCTTCGACGATGACCCCGTGGCTGAACCGCGGCACCAAAAAGACTAACGAACCAACTATTCCGCTGATCCTTCAGGCCTTTGGCCTGGCTGAACCGCGCTGCGCTCGCCCGCGCCGCCGACGCCGCGCCGGCCGCATGATCGATCGTTCGCCCCCAACGCCCGAGCTCCATCGTTCGTCCCGAACCGGATTCCGCTCAAACGAAGGCCAGCCGCCGCCCAGGCGGTGCCAAAGCGGGTCGGTCTGATCGTGGGTCGGGCAGCCGATCGTGGGTCGGCGCCAGCGGGTCGGTCTGCTGGCGGAGCGCCGTCGCTCGGCTCCGCCTCCCGCGCGCGCGCGGGAAATAAGCGCCATAAAGGTAAACGCCGACCGCCCCTTTTCCGCTGATTTTTCAATGCCGCGGGTTGGCGATGACCCCGTAGCTCGCCGGCGCCGCGGCGGCCGCATGATCGATCGCCGCGAACGCCCGAGCTCCATCGTTCGCCCCGAACCGAATTTCTCTAGGAGGAAACTAACAAACGCGGACCATGCCACAAACTCCTCTTGCTGGCGGCGCCACAGACACGGCTCAGGCGGCAAGCGGCTTGATCTCCACAGCGTAGCCAAGGTCGGCCAAACGTTTGACCAGGCGCTTTTTTTGCTGGTCGGTGGAACGGCGATCGAAGTGATTGCAGCCGAGGTCCTTGTACATCGTCCCGTCCTTGAGCATGTGGTAGATGGCGGTAAGGATGGAGGCGGCGACGGCCATGATCGCCTTCTTGGGGCCGCGCCGGGCTTTGATGCGGTAGAATTGGGCCTGCAGGTAGCTGTCTTTCTTTTTCACCGCTGCCCAGGCGCACTGCACCAGCGGCGTGGTTTTGAGCCAGGGAGCACCCTTGCGCAGGCGATTGGATCGACGTTTGCCGGCACTCTCGTCGTTGCGCGGACATATGCCAGCCCATGAGATGAGATGTGCGTGCGAAGGGAACCGGCTCATGTCGATGCCGATCTCGGAGACGATGACGTGAGCGCCGAGGTTCTTGATGCCCGGAATCGACATCAGGAGCTCGACTGCGGTGCGAAAGGGCCCAAGGTTCGCCTCCACTTGCGCGTCGACCGTCGCCATGGCGGCATCGAGAGCGTCGATCTGGTTGAGATGAAGGCGCAGGAGGAAGCGATGGTGGAAAGGGACCGATCTTGCCACGGGCGAAGCGGCGGACTCTACCCTGCACGTCGACCCGTTCCTCGAAACGGTAGGGCGCGAAGCCGCTCAGCTCCACGATGCGAGCGGAGTCGGAGACGAACGGCCATATCGCCGCCGGAGGCTTGGCGAAATGCCGTTCCTGGCGGTAGCGGTAGACGGATTTCATTATCGGTTTCCATTTCACCTTAATAGCAGAATCGCACCCGCCGCCGACACATGGGCGCGCACCTATCCCGGCGAGAGGTTCACGCTGCCTTCTCAATCAACGTAGTGGTCATCAGCGTCGTCCCGGCC
>JBARKP010000020.1:0-14401 GCA_049801475.1 Methyloceanibacter sp. | reverse complement strand
ATGCATGATAGGGACTGCCCGGCGGCTGAATGCGTGGCGTGCTGTCCCAGATCTCAGTGCGATAGGGGCCGGGCTCGACGAGGATGATGTCAATCCCGAACGGCTCAACCTCGTAGGCGATCGCCTCAGCCCATCCTTCGATCGCCCATTTTGAAGCGCAGTAGATCGAATTCGTGGGCTGGCCGATGAAGGCGGCCTCGCTCGAGACGATGACGATGCGCCCCCGCCTTTGCGCGCGGAAGGTCGGTAGCAGGGCGCGCGTCAGCCTGAGCACGCCAAAGAAGTTTGTCTCCATCACCCTACGCAGCTCCGATTTCGGCACATCCTCAAAGGCGCCAGCAGCCGCCACGCCGGCATTGTGAACGACTGCGTCAAGCTTGTTACCGGTTTGCGATAGCGTGGATGCGACCGCTGATCGGATCGAAGCGGCGTCGGTGACATCGAGCTGCTCGATCGCGACGCCATGCTGCACGCCCGCTTCTTTCAGCGCCTGCTGAAGCAGGCCCCTCTTTTCCAAATTTCTCATCGTGGCAAACACGCGCCAGCCACGCGCGGCAAGTGTGACCGCCGTGGCCTGGCCAATGCCCGTAGAGGTTCCAGTGATCAGGACTGACCGCATTCATCCTCTTGGGAGTTAAGGCCGCTTGATCGCGGCACCGCCCGAGGAACGGACTACAGGCGAGCAGATCACAGGGATCGTGGAACGGTCAGATCCGCTTGACACTCTCGAGTCGCCGTCAATGGCCGCGTGACGAAGCAGCTCCAGCGCCGGACGATCGCATCGCCCTCCGCCGCTTGTCAGTCCGATGAGAACTTTAGCTGAGGATAACATCACCAACCCGGATAGGGAGCCTCAGTAGGTCCGTCATTCAGAGACGCCGGCGGAAAGTCAAAATGCGGTCCGAAGTCTTTTGGCGCCGGCGGCATTCCGGCAGGCCCCCACAACACATCCCGTACCGTCAGGCGAGAATAGCCGCCCGTGAAATAACAGGTCCTGCGGGTCGCATGAACGCCAGCATGGTGCCGCGCCGCATAACAGGCCCTGCGGGCCGCATGAACCCCAGCATGGTGTCTCGCTACATAGGCTCGGCCCCGCTCGGTGGCTTGGGTGCCATCCATCGGTCCGGTCAACATCATGAGACCCAAAGCAGCGACAGCGACGCTCAAACTCATGTGTGGCATTTTTGTTTTTCCTAATCACATGTCCTGATCATAGCACCAATCCTGCATCTCCCATTCGCGGGCCGACGCGTAGGTTCCACAGATGGCGACTCTCCATCTAATATTTGCCGTTGTGGGCTTTACAATTCTGCTCGTCGCGATTGTGGGCGCCGTACGCAACCGCGATAACGAATCGCTGGGCCGAAGGGCTCTTGATCGGAATTTATGTCGTTGGAGCGTTAGGCTCCATTAGCCTCCTCGCCATCCTCCATGCAATTCGGCGTGCTGTGAGTCATGGCGGGGATCAGAAGATGAAAGCATCACTGTTCGTTCGTGGAACAAAGCCGACCATTGCCGCGGGGCCCGGTCACGTCAGCGACTGACCCTTAGCAGGCTACGGAATTCAGGCCCAGTGGGCTGTTGAACTCACAAACCAACCCAGGGCTACCACGGTGCCCGAACTCTCATCTTAGCCCCCGTTGCAGGAGTGGCAGCGCTGCGCGATTCCTGTGCTAGAACTTAGCTGATATCCGTATACGTTTCCGCAGACTGGGGGTGCGCGATGCTGCCGAGAATTTTTACGCACCAACGCGATAGCTTCTAAATAGCACAGTAGGCAATCTCCCCGCTTAACCCCTTCGAAATGCCCCTGAGACACTGCTGCCGTACTCTCTGAAATCGCCTCCACGTGTAGGGTGTGAATAGGTCCAACCAATATTTCATTCACGATCAGGCCGATCACTATTTATCGGGGGCTGGAATCGCCCTATCTCCGACGACAGCGAAATGCATCCGCTGCCATGCACGACGCGAATCGGTCGCCCTGCGCCAGTTCGGAGGGGTCGGCGCATCGAGTGAGGGAGATTTGCTCTACGCAGAATCCAAGACAGGCGTTCCGAGTTTGAAAAGATCGGAGCCAGTTCCCCTAACGTCACTCTTGAACTAACATTTCTCGTCTACTGTGCGGGAGCTGATCATGACCGGTCACCGAACCCTGCTCATTGTGCTCCTTGCCTGGGCGCTTCTTATGATCGTCCCGGACTTTTGGCGGGTCGTGCAGCCGCTGGGGTCATTCGGCTTCTACACAGACAATGATGGCCTGATATACGATGTAATAGGCCCATTTCCTGACAGAACCGCGTCGCCCGCGTGGAAGGCGGGGCTTCAGGAAGGTGCTCGCCTCGACCTGTCGCGACTGCACTGTATCCCATACGATGCCGTAACCTGCGGCAACGCTCTCGCATTGCTTGTTCTCCCGTATGTTGTGCCGGGTCGCAAAGCGACCGTAGATTTTACCGCGGCCAATGGAGAGGCGAGGAAGGTTACTATTGTCGCAGCAGAGGAGCCGGCGAATTTCCTCGTCCGTGCCGTCCAGGTACTCGATCAGATAGCCGGAATTCTCGTGGTGTCGGCAGCCGCGTGGCTGGTTTGGACGCGCCCAGGAGGGATGAGCTGGGGCTTCTTCCTGTACGTCTTATGGTTCAACCCGGGGCAGAGCTTTTACTTCTATGCCCTGCTGCAAAAGTGGCCCTTGCTGTTGTTAGCACAATACGCTGCGGGTTGTGTGGCCGAGGGCGTAGGATACGCAGGGCTGCTTCTCTTCGTCCTGCGAGTTCCTAGAGACAAGACCGAGCCCCGATGGCGCCCGCTCGAACGTGCGTTGCCGCTGGTCGCTCTGGCTATCGCGCTGGCACTCATCGCCTCTTATGGCAGTGTGTTCGGCTATCGGACCGAGACGGTGGCGCGCGTAGCAATCCTAATTGGGTTTGTTGTCGCGCTCTGTGCAGTCGTCATCCTGATGGTGCGGCGGCGGACCCAGACGCCGGAGGACTATCAGCGCGTGCGTTGGGTGATCTGGGGATGCCTGATTGGCTTGCCCGCCTTCATCATCGCCGAGCTGGGCCAGGAGACGACGTTTTTCGTGACCCCATGGGGCGACTTCACGCCCCCGGAGGACGTCCTGGGCCTTCTCTATCTCGTGAACGGCATCCTTTGCCTTTTCGTGTTCGAGGCTGTCCGCAGCCAGCGAGTGGTGAGCGTATCGATCCCGCTGCGTCGTGTGACCATTCTTGGCCTGACGCTTAGCATTCCTGTGCTACTTCTCAATCAGGAGGTCGATCGCATCCAAGGACACCTCCATGGCTGGGCTTGGCTTATTTTTGGAGCGATTGTCCTCTTCCTGATCGCCCGTCTACACGACATCGGGGTCGACCTTGTGGATCGCTACTTTAATAGGGCCCTCGACCGGGCAGCGATGGAACTTGGGCGAGCGATACTCAGGGCAGAAAAACCGGCTGAGATAGATCGGTTGCTAGCGGATGAGCCGTTCCGCGTGCTCAAGCTTACCTCCGCCGCGGCATTCCGCCGGGACGGTTCGGTCTTCAGTCGCGATGGAAACGGGAATGGCTGGGGCAGCACCGAGACTAGCACCCTAAGAGCTGACGAGCCGATCCTTGCCCGCTTGTCCAAGGGCGCGCCTTTCAGTCTAGAGGACAAAGATGCCGGTGAAGTCCGGCTACCTTCGGGCCTCAAGCGCCCCATTCTTGCCGTTCCAGCCGCCAATCCAATCCATTGCTTTGCCATTGCTCTTTATGGACCGCATGCATCGGGTGCGGATCTCGACACTTATGAGCGCGCCTTGCTGGCCCGCATCGCCGGGGATGCCGCCGCGGTCTACGCTGAGCTGGAAATCAATCAACTTCGAAGCAGGATCGCGACCTTCGAACAGCAGGTTTCCACGAACGGTTTGCGCCGCGAGCCCGTTTAGCTATTTGCTGGCTAGTGTAGAGGCAAATTTGCCAACACCCGCTCCCCGGACGGCACAATGCCTGATCCAGGACGTATCGGACACGCCTTCATGGTGGCGACCTTTCGGGCGATCGAGACCGCTCGGCCGGATCCGCTGTTTCGCGATCCCCTGGCGGCGCGGCTCGCGGGCGAGCGCGGCGAGGCCATCGTGGCGAACATGCCGGGAAGCTTCCTCGGCGGCTGGACGGTGGTGGTGCGGACCGTAATCATCGACAATTTCATCCACGCGGTGCTCGCGGAGGGCGTGGATACAGTCCTGAACCTAGGTGCCGGCCTCGACACGCGGCCTTACCGCATGGCGTTGCCCCCACATTTGCGCTGGATCGAGGTGGATTATCCGCGCGTCATCGATCTGAAGGAGGCCACCCTGTCGGGCGAAAGGGCAGTCTGCCAGCTCGAGCGGGTGAAACTCGATCTCGCTGACCAGATCGCCCGGCAGAAATTCTTCGCTGAGGTGAGCGAGCGCGCCGGCAAGATCCTGGTGCTGACCGAAGGTGTGGTCCCCTATCTCAGCGTCGAAGAGGTGGCGAGCCTTGCCGATGATCTTGGGCAGATGGAAAAGATCCGGTTCTGGATCGTCGAATACTTCTCGCCGGAGGCGCTCCGCTTCAGGGAGCGGGGAGCCTATGCGTGGCACATGCGCAACGCACCCTTCCGCTTCGATCCGAAGGATTGGTTTGGGTTCTTCAGCGAGAGGGGCTGGGACGCGAGAGAGATTCGCTACATCGCCGATGAAGCCGAGCGGCTTAAGCGGCCCGCCCCGTGGCCCCCGCTCTTGAAGCTCTGGATGGTGATCAAATCGGCGTTCAAGGCCGCCTCGCGGCGGAACTCATTGCGCAAATTCGCGGCCTATGTGCTGCTGGAACCCAGTTGAATGAGGCCTCTCGCGCAAGCGTTTATGTTTTTTGGGCAATCTGCGGGTAGATGCACCTCTCACGAGAAGGTTCTAACCTTTGCCAACTACGGCGAGCTCACCGCGTCTCGGCAGGCGGAGATTATGCAAGAGCTTTGGGATCCGGCGTCGCATGACGATGAGGAGCTTCGGCTCGCACGACGGCTTGTCCGTGCCGCGAGGCGGTCGCAACAGTAGCGAGCTTGGGGGTCCGATGGCTCGATCCTCGGCTCGATCCTCGTGTCTCACAGGATAGGGGTCTTTTGATGGGATGATAAAGTATCTCATAAATTTATTGCTTATTTACCAACATATTACATCGTGAACTGGCGGAGGGGGAGGGATTCGAACCCTCGAGACGGTTACCCGCCTACACACTTTCCAGGCGTGCGCCTTCGACCACTCGGCCACCCCTCCTTGAGGACGCGAGAAAACGAGGCCGCACTATAACGAAGCGACTTCGCTCTTCAAGCCAAGCAGCTTCACGCGGGGCGGGAGCAGCCGTGATTTGAACGCGACCCGGCAATCGCTTATGTAGGGGTGGAACGCGGATCACCCTTTCGCCATGTCCCTGCTGTTACGCATCCTCGGTGTTTGGCTCCTGCTGCTGGCCATGGTCGCGGCCGTCATCGACGCGACCAGGAGCTTGGCGGGCGGCGGCGCTTGGGTGGTTACGCCCTTGGGCGATCAGTGGGCGAGCTTGAGCCCTGTCAGCCTCGCAGCCGCCAAGGCCGCGGTCGAGACCCATGTGGGCCCCTTCCTGTGGGACCCGGTGATTACCGAGGTGTTGCATGCGCCGACCTGGGGCGTGTTCGGCGTCCTTGGGCTCGCGCTCTACTGGCTCGGGCGCAAGCGCGCCCCTGCCGAGGTCTTCATGAATTAGAGATCGCAACTTGGCTTTCCCAGCCAAGGAGGTGCTCGATGTTCACGTTGAAGCGCAAACCCCTGTCGATGCCGTCGCCGGAGACGGCGCTCCCCGGGCGCCCGGAAGCCATTGCCACTGCTTCGAACCATTTTGTGAGTGGTGCTCCCCTCAAGGGTCCCTATCCGCAAGGATCCAAGCTCGCCATGTTTGGGCTTGGGTGTTTTTGGGGTGCAGAGAAGCGGTTTTGGAGTATCCCCGGCGTTATCGTCACCGCCGTCGGCTATGCTGGCGGACGGACACCCAATCCAACCTATGAGGAGGTGTGCTCGGGCCGCACCGGCCACAACGAGGCTGTTCTCGTGGTCCACGATCCTAAGCGCGTGAGCTACGAACAGCTCCTTAAGGCCTTCTTCGAGAGCCATGACCCGACCCAGGGCATGCGCCAGGGCAATGACGTCGGCACGCAATACCGCTCGGGCATCTATGTGTTCTCCGACGCGCAAGCGCGTGCCGCCGAGGCGGCCCAAGGCGCCTATGATGCTGCGCTGAAGGCAAGGGGGCTAGGCCCGATCACGACGGAAATTCTGCCGGCGCCCCCCTTCTATTTCGCCGAAGGTTACCACCAGCAATATCTCGCCAAGAACCCGCATGGCTATTGCGGCCTCGGCGGCACGGGCGTGTCCTGCCCAATCGGTACCGGCATCACGAGCGATGCTTGACGCGCTCTCGATTGTCATTCCCGCGCATGCGGGCTAGGCGAGGTCGAGGGCATAGCGCTTGAGGTCTTGAAGGTCGACGATGTCGAGGGTGGTCTCATGCGTCGCCCCCAGAATGACCCGCGGCGCGCTTCCCGCCTCGAAGGCCTCGCGCCATCTCGCGGCGCAAAGGCACCAGCGGTCGCCAGGCTCAAGACCCGGGAAGTCAAACTCCGGAAGTGGCGTCGACAAATCGTTGCCCCTCGCCTTGGAGAAGGCGAGGAACTCGGTGGTGACTTCCACGCACACCGTGTGCAGCCCGAGGTCTTCCGGGCCGGTATGACAGCAGCCTGAGCGATAGAACCCGGTCAGCGGCCGCTCCGAGCAGCTCTGGAGCGGTTCGCCGAAGACGTTCCGTTGCGCACTTCTTTGAGGCCCTGCGCGCTCCTGCATGTCCGCTAGTTTGCCTCAAGCGTGGAGAGAGGTGAAGCCTTAGTGCGACGGCTTTCGGTCTGGCAACGGGACCGCCCCCGACGCGGATGCTGACCCTGCCTTCGACACTGACGCGGACTCAGGCTCCGACGCCGACGCAGACCCGGCCTCCGACGCGGGTTTGGTCCCGGGTTTGGAGCCGGAGAGTTGTGCTTTGAACGCCGCCAGCGCCGCCGGATCAAGATGCGGTGCGGGCGGGCCTGCATCCTTAGCCGCCGCGGCCTTGAGGGCCGCGGGCACCGTCCCGTCACTGGCGATGACCGGCGCCCCTCCCCCGGAATTGAGCACCGTCATGCATTCACGCGGCAAATCGCCGAGGCTGAGGGGCCGCTTGCCTGGCGCGGGCTTAGCGCCCGGCTGGGCCGGCCTCGACGCATCGATCTCTGCCTTCCGCAGCATCTTGTACCAGTTCGCGAGTTCGGTCCCGCAGCCATCGTCGCCTGTGACCGGCTTCTGGTTCTCGCAACCCTCTGCACCTGGCGGGCAGGTAAGGCGGATGTGGAAATGGTAGAAATGACCCCACCATGGTCGGACCTTAGCCAGCCAAGCGCGGTCCTTGCCGGCCTGCTCGCACAGCATCTTCTTGATGGCGGGGTGCACGAAGATGCGAGAGACCTGCGGGTAGGATGCCGCGCGCTTGATCAGCTTTGTATGCAGCGGCGTCCATAACGCCGGATCGACGGTGAACGGGTCCTTCAGCATCGAGGTGGCGCTGATGTCCTCCCGTTCCTGCGGGGTCAGGATGCGGTCGGGCATTGGCGTCAGCCAGATGTCGGCATCGAGCCCGATCTGATGGCTGGTATGGCCGGTGATCATGGGGCCGCCGCGGGGCTGCGCCATGTCGCCGACCAGCAGGCCGGGCCAGCCGTCGCGCGCGCGCGCGTCGCTCGCCAGGCGCTCGAGATAGTCCAACAGGCGTGGATGCCCCCAATTGCGGTTGCGCGAGAGCCGCATCACCTGCCAGTCGGGCCCGTTGATGGGAAGCGAGATGCCGCCTGCAAGGCAGCCCTTCGCGTAAGAACCGATGGCGCGAGCTGCGAGAGGTGCGGGCGCCGTGACGGCGCCGAACAGCTCCTTGGCGGGCGGTGGTTTAGGCGTAGGCGTCTTGGCGGCGCCGGCCGCGTTAGCGGGGACCGTCTTGGCGGCGTCGGCTGGGGCAGCGGACGCCGGCGCTTTGGTGGGCTTGATTTGCTCGGCCGAGACCGCTCCGCAAAACAACAATAGCACAAGGCCCAAAGCCAGCCTCTGCATTGGTTATGGCCCCGCTTCCCTCTGATGCCTAATCGCCGGACCCTACCACAAATGATGGCGGCAATTGGAGCGCCAAGCGTCTCCGCATGCTTGTTCCAGGGCATTCGCTCCCCAAATGGGATGAAGGTTGGGGTGTTCAGGAGATATTCAGGCGCCAGGGGGTAAACTGAACCCTAGAAGTCAGGCAGACCGTTTGGGAGGAAGCGCCACAATGATCGACTCCGTGACCGGCAGGATGAGGCGGTGTGCCCTTTTCCTCCCGCTGCTCGGCCTTCTGCTTGGTTTCCCGGCGTCGGCCGAGGCCGGCGTCGTCGCCCAGGTCAGTCTCTCGACCCAGCGCATGGACGTCTATGTCGACGGCAGCGCGCGCTATTCCTGGCCCGTGTCGACAGCGAGGGCCGGCTATCGCACGCCGGTCGGCACTTTCCGCCCGCAGGCGCTCGCGGTCTGGCACCGCTCGACCATTTATAGCGGCTCTCCCATGCCGCATTCGATCTTCTTCCATGGCGGCTACGCCATCCATGGCTCTTACGAGACCAGATATCTCGGGAGACCGGTCTCCCATGGCTGCGTACGGCTACATCCCGCCGCTGCCGCCGAGCTCTTCTCGCTCGTCCGCCAATACGGCAGCGGGAATACAGTCATCAAGATCGGCTATTAGCCTCGGGACGATTTGGCGAACCCAGCTCGTTATCGTGGGGAACGTAGGCCCTGATCGATAGCGCTACCACGACGAGCGTGAAGGCGATCTGCATGGACGATGAAGGTCTCATGGTCAGCCCCAACCGCCATGCCCCTTCCCTCGGTCGACCTCCAACGGGTGCGTAGGCCCGCGCATCAGAATGCCGCCTCCACTGCGACAGCGTCGCTCGGCGCTGGGCCGGTTTCGGGCTTCGCTGCTAGCGGCAACTCCCTGTAAGATCGGTAGTGCTGCGCGTCATCGCGCGTTGGGGGCAAGGGCGGCGCGGGGAAGCACTACCCGAACACCGGAGGCAACCATGACCCTACTGAAATGGGCACTTATTTGCTTGTTGATCTCGGTCGTTGCGGGAGCGCTCGGCTTCACGGGCGTCGCGCGCGGAGCGGCGCAGATCTCCAAAGTTCTGTTCTTCATTTTCCTCGTCATTTTCTTGGTGATCCTGATCCTGGCCATTTCCGCGGGCCAGCTTGTCTTCTGAGGCGGGCGCCGTCGGGTAGACCCCACCCCAACGGCCGAGGAGCTCGCTTCCGTTCGCAATCGCAGGGTGCCGGCGCGCCCCAGACGCTCGACAAAGCTCACACGCACCCCTTGGGCGCAAGTGCTTCGCCGAAGCGCTTGGTGATATCCGGCCGCACCGTGGTGTCGGGCGTCCCTTGCGCGATGAAGACCGGCGATCCGGCCGGTGCAAGACCCGGCGAGTGGCGCTCCATGATCCCGCGCCAGGGTTCGACCTCGCTCGGATCGATCTTCACTCTGCAGGGGCTTTTCGGCCTGTACGATGGCCTGGAACTCGGCGAGCGATTCGATGCAGTCTCGCGCGGTCTGTTCAAAGGCCGGCATGGCGGCCGGCTCGACGACGCTCGTGACCGGAATGTTCTCCCGATGATAGCGGTGGCCTTCCGGTACAATAACCTGCAGCCCGGCAAGGCCCGGGGGAGACGGGCCATTCCTTTCCTTGAGCTTCCTTAGGCTTCCGGGGCACAATCGGCCAAGCGACAGGCCGGCGGGCGCCTCCCAAGCGCCGGGCGTCACTGTCACCTTTGGAAGGTCGGAAATCCAGGGGCCAAGAATGTTATCAGCCGCAGCCACGCTCGACGTCCTCCTGAACCGCTTGAGCGGATTTGCCACGCCTTTCTCGATCGAGCTCCCGAACGGCGAGACGCGGAAGATCGGTCAAGGCGAAGCCGAGTTTCGCGTTGGGCTTCGCAGTGATCGCGCGCTCAAGGCGCTATGCACCCTGGACGAGGGCGACATCGCCGAGGCCTACCTTCAAGGCGACATCGATCTCGAGGGCGACATGCTCAAGCCCTTCACGCTCAGGGCCTCGCTCCATGATCATCACCCGCTGGTGACGGCATGGCGCTTCATCCAGCCTCTCCTGTTCGGTCAGGTCTACACCAACAAGCGCGCCATCGCCTCCCACTACAATGCCGACCCAAAGCTGTTCCTGAGCTTCCTCGATCCCGTCTTCCCCGCCTATAGCCAAGGCGTCTACGAGCATGACGAGGAGCCGCTCGCCAAGGCGCTGGAACGGAAGTTCGACTGGGCGATCGAGAAATGCGAGCTCGGTTCAGGCAAACGCGTGCTCGAGATCGGTCCTGGCTGGGGTGCCTTCGCCGGCCACGCGCTGCAAGCCGGAGTGCGCTTCACCGGCATCACAAATTCGGAAGCGTCGCAGGCCTATCTCAGATCGAAGCTCGCCAATTTCGGCGATCAGTTCGACATCCTGCTCACCGATTTCTACGACTATGAACCGAAGGAGCAGTTCGACTCGATCGTGATCATGGGCGTCATCGAGCACCTTCCCAACTATGAGCGCGTGCTGAAGAAGTTCGCATCGTTGCTGAAGCCCGGCGGCTTCGTGTTTCTCGACGGGAGCGCGGCGCGGAAGAAATATGAGCTTTCGACCTTCATGGTCCGGCACATCTATCCCGGCAACCACTCGTTTCTCGTGCTCGACGATCTCCTCAACAAGCTCGCCAAGACCGAGCTTGAGCTGATGGACGTGCAGAACGACCGCTGGAGCTATTTCCTCACCTTCAAGCAATGGGCGCTGAACCTCGAGGCCAACAGGGACTATGTGCAACGGACCTTTGGCGACTTCGAGTTCCGCAAGTTCAGGCTGTATCTCTGGGGCGCGACCTACGAGTTCCTTACCCGCAGTCTCGATTGCTACCGGCTCACGCTCCATAAGCCGAGGGCCGCGGCCTGAGCTGGCCTTCAGACCAAGAAAATTATGCTAACCCATTGGAAAGCTGGAACTCCTTAAGCGCTGGTGCATTGATGGAGGCATCGATATGAAGGGTGTCCGGCAAGGAAGTCAGAGGGCATAGCTATGGAAAGCGTGGCGTATCACGGCCGATTAGCGCCTACGCCGGCGATCTCTCAAGCCCTGCAAAACTCGCTCCTGTCTGGGGACGGGCTTTTAGAGTGGCTCCCCGTCGGCATCTATACCTGTGATGCCGGTGGCTATCTTGTTCAATACAATCGGCGCGCAGCCGAGTTGTGGGGCCATGCTCCGAACCTTGGTGACCGGGAACGCCGGCTTTGCGGAGCCCATAAGGTTTTCGCGGCCAACGGCGAGCCGTTGTCGCCTGCGGCGGCGCCGATGACCGAGCTCCTCAAGACCGGGCGCCCGATTCGCGACCGGGAACTGATCGTCGAGCGTCCCGATGGCACGCGCATTACCATCCTCGCCAATCTCGATCCTTTGTTCGGCGAGGATGGCAAGCTCGTAGGAGGCGTGAACTGCTTCCAGGACATCAGCGAGCGCAAAGCGGCCGAGGAACGCCTTAAGATTCGCGAGGAATGGTATCACAGTCTGCTCGAGGCACTGCCCGCCGCCATCTACACGACCGATGCCGAAGGGCGCGTCACTTTTTTCAATCAGGCTGCTGTCGAGCTTTCGGGTCGGCGCCCCAGTCTCGGCAGTGACGAATGGTGTGTCACCTGGCGGCTGTTCTCTGCCGATGGCAAGCCCCTTCGCCATGAGGACTGCCCCATGGCCATCGCGTTGAAAACAGGCAAGCCCGTCAGGGGCGCCGAAAAAATTGCCGAGCGTCCTGACGGAACCCGTGTGCCCATCCTCCCCTATCCGACACCACTTAGAGATGGGGCAGGCGCCCTGATCGGTGCTGTCAACATGCTTGTCGATATCACCGAGCAGAAACGAGCCGGGGAGCAGAAGACCTTGCTGCTCCGCGAGCTCGCCCACCGCGTGAACAACACCTTCGCCGTAATTCTCGCCATTACCCAGCAAAGCCTGCGCACCTCTTCCTCACCTGCCGCCTTCGCCGAGACGTTCACGGCGCGGCTGCAGGCGCTCGCTCACGCCCACAACTTGCTCCTTGCTCAAGACTGGGCAGGTGCGGACTTGGCGGAGCTGGCGAAGGGGCAGGTCGCTCCCTTCAGGCCCGATGCGGGCGAAAGGCTCAAGATCCAGGGACCGAGAGTAATGCTTGGGCCCGCGCAGGTGATCGCTCTTGGCGCCGTGCTGCATGAACTGGCCACCAACGCCTGCAAATACGGCGCACTTTCAGTCCCCGACGGCAAGGTGGAGCTGAGCTGGGATCTGGCACTGGACGACGGCATCGAGCAGCTCCGCCTCACCTGGGCAGAGCGGGACGGCCCTGCGGTCAAGCGGCCATCGAAGGGGGGCCTCGGCAGCAGGATCATCCGGCGAGGACTGCCGAATGCGAAGATCGATTGGGGGTTCACGCCTCGAGGCGTGGTCTGCACGATCGATCTTGTGCTTGAGCGGCGAAAAGCCGCGCCGAGCGAGGCGCCCGTCATTTCCCCCACACCAAGCATCATCCCCGAGCTTGACCCCGCGAAGCGGCGCAGAGCCTGATTTGAGCGCGGCCAACGGAAAGAAGACGAGCCATGTGCGAGCTTTGCGATCTTACGCGTCCGGCCTTCTCCCGGCGCAATCTCATGTTCGGAACTGGCGCGACCCTTGCCGCAAGCGCGCTCCCGTTGTCGCCAGCCTTCGCCGCGGAACCAGCGGGGGAGGGGCCGGCGCCCAATGCCATCAGCCCCGACGCCGCGTTGCAGCTCTTAGTGCAGGGGAATGAACGCTACGCCGCGAACGCGCCGGAGCAGAAGGATTACTCCGCTGG
Organism: Methyloceanibacter sp.; assembly: GCA_049801475.1. Taxonomy (GTDB): domain Bacteria; phylum Pseudomonadota; class Alphaproteobacteria; order Rhizobiales; family Methyloligellaceae; genus Methyloceanibacter. Next base: position 1,419 of record JBARKP010000020.1, on the reverse strand, counting down.
CCGCGCGGCGAGGGTATCGGCGCAATTTCCGATCGCGGCGATCCTGAGCTGCTCCGACAGCCGCGTGGCGCCGGAGCTTGCCTTCGACCAGGGGCCGGGCGACCTCTTCGTCGTGCGTCTCGCTGGCAATTTCCTCAATGATGACGGTTTGGCGAGCCTCGAAATATGCTGTGAGGTTTCTCCGCGTTCCGCTGCTCGTGGTGCTCGGCCATTCCAATTGCGGGGCGGTCGCTGCCGCCATCAAGGTGGTGATGGATCGCGCCGAGCTTCCAGGCCATCTTCCCGAGCCGATCGACTCCATCAAGCCCGCCGTGATCGCAGCGCATGGGCGGCATCCCGGAGATCTCTTGGCCGCCGCGATCGAGGAGAACGTCAAGCTCAATGTGAAGCGCATGCACGACGACGAGCCGGTTTTGTCGGAAGACCTGGCGGCGAAGAAGATCGCCGCCGTCGGCGGCGTCTACGATCTCGCGACCGGCAAGGTGAGCTTGCTCTGAGCCACCAATAACGGCTACGCCGGAATCCCATGGAAGACGCTTTCGACCGCTGGCGCTCGGAGAAGACCGGCGCCTTTCTTTCCTCTGCCGTCGCCGCTGCCGAGCGCGATCCGGACAAGGCCGTCCTGTTCAAGCAAATGGCGGCAGCAGCCGAGGAGCAAGCAGGCATCCTCGCGGGGGATCTGGGCCACACGCCGATCTTCGTTCCCGCGCTCCGCGCGCGCATTATTGCCGGCCTCATTGGCGTCTTCGGCCCCTACGCCATGCGTCCCATCCTCTCCGCCTCGAAAGTGCGCGGGGTCTCCGTCTATAGCGGCAAGGCGGAGCCGGCCGGCCATCCTTGGCCCAAGACCATTGATGATGTCGGACGCCGCCACCGCAACTTCGGCGACGGCACGTTGCGCGCCGCCGTGTTCGGCGTGAATGACGGGCTCGTCTCCAACACATGCCTGGTCATGGGCGTGGCTGGCGCCGCTGCCGAGCCAAGCGTCATCCTGCTGACCGGCGTGGCCGGGCTGTTGGCGGGCGCCTTCTCCATGGCCGCCGGGGAGTTCATCTCTATGCTCTCGCAGCGGGAAATGTTCGAGCATCAGATCTCGCAGGAGCGGGACGAGCTTCAGCGCTATCCGAAAGAGGAAGCCGAGGAGCTTGCCCTCATCTATGCCGCCCGCGGGGTTCCCATCGACGAGGCACGGGCCCTTTCGGCGCGGCTCACCGCCAACCCTGAGCAGGCGCTCGACACGCTCGCGCGCGAGGAGCTTGGACTGAACCCCGACGATCTTGGCTCGCCCAGGGGTGCCGCAACCTCTTCCTTTGTCGCCTTCGCCATCGGCGCGAGCTTGCCGCTCGTGCCCTTTCTGCTTGGCGCCGGCAAGAGCGTGGTCATCGCCGCCGCCATCTCCAGCGCCGCGCTCTTTGCGGT
>JBARKP010000019.1:0-9067 GCA_049801475.1 Methyloceanibacter sp. | reverse complement strand
GCAGCAAGAACTTTCGGAAGATTTGGTAATCCTCGAGGCTGATCTGCGGATAGTAGAGCTTTGCCATTGGGCTTACCTCCCCTCACGGATTGCTCGCATGCCTCGCCCGAGCGTTGCCGCCTTCTCTCAAGCGGCGATCACCTCGGCGATCCGCCGTGGGTCTGCTCGTCCGTCTCCGCCGCCGCATCGGTGGACGTGCCGCCAGTACCACAGGCCAAGCACAGCCATGAGACAGGCAAACAAGAGCAACGATCCTCCAGTATAACCGATACCCAAAGACCGGGTCGCAAAATCGGCCATCGTCGTCGCGCCCGCTTGTGCAGCACGAGCTGGGCATCGCGCAACCTGGCCGTGAACGCCTAAGTGCGCCAGCATGGATTAGAGGAGCCTGTGAATCCACTCGACCGCCGGAACCAGCGTGCGCTCCAGCATGATGCCGAGGCTATTGAAAAGTGCATCCCGGTCTCAAGGTTTTTGCGCCCCCAATCGACCTTGCACATCCGAGAGGGGGGTGAATCCTTCAACTTAGAGCTTGGTTCGATGACAATTTCCTGGGCTGACGAGGCTTGCTTCATTGGTATCGACTTCTCCGGCGCCAGTCGCCCTTGGCGTCCGCAGGTTCGAAACCCCACGGTTTGGATGGCCACCGTGGGCGCACGCGGAGTGCGCCTGACCCTAGAAGAGCTCCATCCGGTGCAAGATCTGCTCGGCTCCGGACAGGCATTTGCAAAGCTAGTGGACTGGCTTGGAGGAGGGAGATTTGCTGCGGCAGCTATCGATGCACCGTTCTCGATACCGGCGATTCACATACCCGATGGTGAGCACGCGGAGTTAGTGCGCCGAGTGGGGTGGATGCCACTAGGTAGCGGACGGCCTTTTCCCACGGGTGAACAGTTGATCGCTCTGGCGAATTCTGTCTCTCCAATGAGTTTGCTCAAACCATACCGACACTGCGAGACTTACTGGGCTGAACGCGGGGTCAACGTCCGGTCGACACTTTGGAATGGGCCATCGGAGTTGCCCTGACAACGCCGCCTGGTGCCCGGTCAGTTGACGAAGCTCGGGGTATGGCCGTCGGGCAGATCCGGCTCGACCGCGCTGATACGGGTGAGATCGACGCTGGTCCGGCCCTGCCCATCCAGGGTGATGGCGTCCTGATAGCGCATGCCGTAAAGGATCCGGTCGGGCGGGTAGTCGTGCATGTCACGGACGGTGGCGCCGAGCGCGTGGTCGCGCGCTTCGAGGAAGATCGTGCACAATTCGGTGGCGACCCGGTGGCGACCCAGATCCAAAAGACGAATGGCGATCCGCAGGCCGCCATTGATGTCCAATGAATTTCAGTCACTTAATTGGTTGCGGGGGTAGGATTTGAACCTACGACCTTCAGGTTATGAGCCTGACGAGCTACCGGGCTGCTCCACCCCGCGTCATTCCACCGTTCTCGAACGGCGGGTCATTACAACCCCCTCCGCCGACAAGGGTCGGAACCTATAGCAGGTTCGAAGTAGAAGGGAAGCGCGCCGATCTCTGAATTCGCCTCGGCGCGATCTCAAGACGGCATATAGGCGCCCATCGCGCCTTTGTGAACCGCCCGTTCTGGCGCAAAGTCCGCCGCCGGCGCCCGACCTCCGGGCACCAAATTCCCCCAAGCGGCAACCTAATTGTAGGGCTGATAAGGCTCGGGCCGGCGCCGAAACGGCAGGAGGCACCGAAGGTCACGTGGTTTGTCCAAACATCGGTCTCAAGCGAGCCGCCGTCATTGAGGTCCGCGTCGTTGCTCGAGAATCGATCATCACGCCGCAACTCGGCTGCACGAGGACACTCCCCGCGTGGCTGCGGATCTTGATTACACTGGCGCCCTTGCGGTGCCCTGGCGCCCTTGCGGTGCCCTGGCGCCCTTGCGGTGCCAATGTCAGTCCCCCTCAATCCCCAGCGAATCTGCACCACTTTTGCCGAAAAGCCGCGCGCAGCCGTGGGACGCCTGCGCGGTGGAAGACCCGGGCCAGCCAAGCCAATTTCGTGTGCGCTGCCCGCGCAACCGGTAGTCGCCATGCGGCATGGGCTCGAACAGCCAGCGGCGTGCCGCAAATCGCGCGCGCACGAAGTAGGGAAAGCCCGTGCCGAGGATCGCACCCGCCACGACGTCGGTAAAATAGTGCTGGCCGATCAGCACACGGCTTGCCGCGATCCAGGCTGCGACAGTGTAAAGGAGCACCCTTCCCCGCGGCCAAAGCATGGCGAGCACGGTGGCAAGAGCGAAGATGTTGGTCGCATGACCGGAGGGAAAGGAGGCGTGATCCGGCGTGAAGGCGAACAGCTGGAAGTCGAGTGGGCCTGTTGCGTCGAACAGCTTCGGCCGCGCCCTGCCGATGATGTCCTTGGCGAGATTGGCGATGAGGCCCGCACCGCCCACGCTCACGAACACAAACCCGATGGTGCTTGCGATCAGGCCGTAGCCGGCGGCATTGCGGAAGCCTTGATGCATGCGGCGCAGCACAAGCGCGAGCGCCACCGCCGAGCCGGTCGGAATCAGCATCCAGTTCGACCTGCCGATATCGGTAATGGCCCGGAGCGCGCGGCGCGCCTCCGGCGCGAGCGCCTTTGCTCGCTCGAGCAGGAATGGATCGATCAAGAAGACGCCGATAAAGACAAAAGAGAGCGCAAGGGCCACCTGCTCGACGAGGGTGAGGTCTTGCAGGCGAAGGCTCATCTTTCGCGAACTGCCCATTGGACTTGAACGCCAGTGCCACTCCCGGTCAGCCGGTCACGCTATTTCGGCTGGGCTCGGCGCTCGCTTGCCGAGCAGATGAAATAGATGTTGCGCGCATAGATCACGAGGCCGGCCGCCTGGCCGAGGATAAACACGGGGTCCATCCGGTAGATGGCGTAGGCCAGGAGCATAGCGCCGCCGGCCAAGCTGAAAACCGGAATGTCTCCAGGATAATGCTCGCCCGCGCCTTCTCGGTGGCGAGCCACTGCACGACGAAGCGCATCGAGAACATGAACTGGGCGATTGCCGATCATGATCCAGACCAGCTCCGTGGTCGGTGTAGTCGTCCACCATCTCGCTAGGCTTGTCATGCTCATGTTGACGAAGACCCCACTTTGAGTTGGCTGGCGCCTGCCTTCTGGCCCGTCGCAGTTGTGCCTGACAAATCCTCCGCGATTCGGCGGGAGCAGAGTTCGTTTGCGGAGCCAGCTCACGCCGACGAGGTCATATAGCCCAATCAGGGCCCGCCCGAGATTGGTGTATTTTCGACGCGCCCTTTTGAGCCGCAGACGATCGTTCACCGGCTCATAGGCGATTTCGTGGCCGTAAGTGGGGAACGGAGCCGGCAAGTACCGATGCACGCTGGTGACATAAGGCAGCGCTAAATAGGCCTGGCGCCAATAGATCTTGAGCCCACAGCCCGTGATCGCTACCATGGACCGCGATGGCCAGAACGATCCTTCGGACATCATGCGGCTCCTGGCCCGGCTTGGGCGCGAGGTAGTGAACCCGCGATGGTTGCGGGACTCAGGGAAGGCCGCAAGGCCAAGGGTTCGCGAAAGGCCGCCTCCCGGTTCGCCAACTGGATCCGCGACAAGGTGCTTGCCGATGGCTGCACCCGCGCCGGATCGAAGGAGCCGCCCATCCATCTCGGCGACCTCCCGGCATTCTTGGGCTCGCAATTCGCCGTGTTCGGTCCAATGCCGATTGCTTGTCTTCTCCATACCGGTGATCCTTTTGCTCACCTTTATACCGGTGATCCTTTTGCTCACCCTTCAGGCGCTCCTCTCCCATGCCCTCGCCAATTGGGCGGCCGCAACCTACCCTGCCGCCACGATCCTGGTGACGGCAGAACTGTTGCGGCACTGGCCAAGCCTGTTTCGGCTTTTATTCGGACTGCATCTCGGGGCCGCACTCGTCATCACGCTGGCGCCGATCTTCGCGTCCAAACTTACCGAGATCACCGGACCGGATTGGAACCGCTACGCCCGCGTGCTGGGCTGGCGCGACCTTGCCGCCGCGACGCGCCGCCCAGCCGAATCGCAAGCCCCCGACAACCACGAAGTGACGGGAGAACTCCTCTATTACCTTCGCGACACGTCCCTGCCCCTCTTGATCTGGTGGCGAGGCGAACCGCCTCGCAATTACTTCGAGATGGCGCACCCCTTCACCGCGAGCGCGCCCGAGCCGTTGCTCTACGTCGCCCTGAACAGGGCCAAGACTTCGGTTCCCACGCATTTTAGTACCGCTGATGTGCTGGAAAAGCTTAGCTTTCCGTCTGACGGAGCGCCTGTGCGCGGGGGGGCGCTTCTACCTCTTGCGTGGCTATGAGAGTGAGGATGGTGACTGATCCAAGCGCGGCCGATCGGGATGCCGATGGACGGGCAAGGCTTATGCTTGTGGCCGTTGCGGCCTCGATCGGCCTGGCCGCCGCCGTGATCTTCGTCGGTTGGTCCGACCTCGATCTCTCCGTGAGCCGCCTCTTCAATCTCGGGCCGCGCCATTTCCTCTTCAACGACTCCGATCTCGCCGCCGCTCTCCGCCTCGGCTTCAAACTTCTGCCCTGGATCGCCTGCGCGGGCGCGGTGATCGGCATCGTCCTTGCTTTTGCCAAAGGACGCCGCCTGCTCGACCTCGGCCTTGCACAATGGATGTTTCTCGCGCTGGTGCTCATCACTGGCCCTGGCCTCATCGCCAACACGGTGCTGAAGAACAATTGGGCGCGGCCGCGCCCGCTCCATATCGTCGAGTTCGGTGGTCCCGATCGCTTCACGCCCGTGCTAGAGCGTTCCGGCCAATGTGTCCGCAACTGCTCCTTCGTCAGCGGCGAGGCCTCCTCGACGTTTGCGCTCGGGTTCGCGATCGCCATGCTCGCGCGGCGCCGGCGCGCGGCCCTGATGGCTGCGGCCGTCATGGCCGGCGGCCTCATCGGACTCATCCGCATCGGCGAAGGGGGACATTTTCTGAGCGATGTCGTCTTTGCCGGCGTGTTCATGGCACTCGACGTGGCGTTTATGCATTGGCTGGTGTTTCGCCTCGTGGCCCCAAGAACTAGAGGCGAGGCGTAGTGGCACGCCAAGGCCGTGGCGGCTGCAGCCGAAATACGCTCCACGGCAGAAACGGCCTTCGCCGAAAGCGCCGACTGGCTCCGGGGGAATTGCACTTCGGCGCTCGCCAACATTTTTGCCGCCAAGCACCGCACCCAAGGCGGCAAGACCGAGCCAGACGACCCGCCGGCGTAAACGAAGCAGTCCTATTGCTGATGGCAGATGGCTCAGTAGGAGACAGCGGCGCCGAGCGTCGCCTCGCCTGCGCGTCTATCCGGCGGCTCAGCCGCCCACAGCGTCAGACCGACGAATAAAATAGCGGCGAGGGTAAGCAGTAGGGCCACGGCGATCTCGATGATACGGAGCTTGGTAAGCCCGAACCTTCGCCCTTCCACCCGGACGCCGCTGCTGTGATAAGGCCGCAACCTTAAAATCCTTTTCGAGTGCCCCCCGCCCTCTCTATGCCGCACCGGCGCTCGTGTCGTTGCGTTCTGATGTCGCGGCGTCGCCTGCGCCCAATTGTCAACTTGGAGCGGATCATGCGCCAACAAGAAGCTGGAGCGCGGTCATGATCGTCTTTGAAGCGATGGCGCACTAGGGGGTAACGGCGCGACGCTGCTCGGCGACGACCGCACCTTGATCGTCGGGCTCGTCGGTGTTGGGCGCGTCGTGGCCATAGATGTCGGGCCGAAACTGCACCGTGCCGTTGTCCAACACGAACGCCGTGAGATAGACGAAATGCACTGGCACCGAATTGGTGAGCGTCACATTGATCCTTTGCCCGTCCGCCGCCGCCGCCTGCACCTTCTCCGGCGTCCAATTTTGCGGGCCGAGCACCCACGCTACGAGATCGAGCACCTTTTCCACCCGCACGCAGCCAGAGCTGAACGCCCGCGCCGATTGGCTGAATAGCTGCTTGAGCGGTGTGTCGTGCATGTAGACGCTATATTTGTTCGGCATGTTGATGCGCACCACACCAAGCGCATTGAACGTCCCCGGGTCCTGCACAAACTTGTAGCTCACGACCTCCGGCGAGTTCCAATCGACCGCAGCCGGATTGAGTGGAGGCGACTGCCCATTCGCCATCACGCTGAAATGCTCATTGGCGAAGTAGCTCGGGTCTTTGCGAATTTTCGGAATGAGATCCTGTTGAGCGATGGTCTCAGGCACAGTCCAAGTGGGGTAGAAATTCACCTCGACGATCCGCGCCGAGACCGCGGGCGTGGCGCGCGCCGGCTTGCCGACGACAACGTTGCTATCGAGCGCGAGGTTGCCATGGTCGATCGCCTGCAGGGTGAAGGCCGGCACGTTCACGAGCACATAGCGGGGGGCCTGGTTGATCTTCATCAACGACTCGACACGGGCGAGATTGGTCTCGAGCTGCTTCAACCGCTCTGGAGCCGACACGTTGAGCGCAGCAAGCGTCCTTGAATCGACGAAGCCGCTCACGCGTAATCCGTTGCGGATCTGGAAACGCGCGAGCCCATCCTGAAATTCGGTATCGAAGGTGGGACTCATCCTGTCACTGGGCAGGTCCCCGGTGATGGCAAGTTGGCGCCTGATGGCAACAATTTCCGAGCCGGTGTCGCCCGGCCTGAGCGTGTTGCCCGCAGCAACTGCCGGCCAGCCGCCCGCGGCCACGATGCGTCGATATTGTTCGATTCCCTGTTGCAGCGCCGTGATGCTGGTTGCGCTCACAAAAGGCACGCTCACGTGGTAGCCCGGGCTCAAGCGGTCATAGAGCTCGTTGCGCGCCTGCTCCCGCCGCGCCTTCTCCTCGGGGCTTACCGGCCCGCTGGTGACGCTCCCGAAAGGATTGAGGGGATCGAGGATGCCGGCGCTGGAAGGCACCGCCGAAAGCACGCCAAGCAGCGCCACGCAGGCGGCAGTTGCCGCGGCGAAGCTCGTACTTAGTCGCTGTCTTCCGGGGCCCTCAAATGGCATGCGGCGGCACGTTTCCGTCGGCGCAGCACCTCGCAAGGGATCCACGCCCTTATCTTCCCTCTATGGCCGGACGCAGCGAATTTTCCACGCTGACGCCCTGATAGCCGGAATCGAACACGTATGGCGCAGGTTTCGCAACCCCAAAAGCATTGGTGTGGCTGCCAGACTTCACCTAGGACGCGAGCTCACCGAGCCCCGCCAACAGGCGATCGATGAAGTGAAGTTGCCCCGGCAGGATCTTAGCCCTCGCCTGGTCGGGCGTGAACCATTGGGCGCGGTCGACCTCGGGGAAGGACTGCATGCGGCCGCTTCGAGGCGGCCATTCCATCTCGAACATGTTGGATTTGAGCCGGCTCGGATCGAAATCACCTTCGATCGCCCAAGCGGTGATCACTTTCCGGCTCGGTTGCACGAGCTCGCCGAGATCAAGGAACGCGCCCTCGGGGCGGCTGCCGAGCTCCTCCTCGAATTCGCGGATGGCGGCTTTGATCGGATCTTCACCCTTCGCATATTCGCCCTTGGGGATCGACCAGGCGCCCAGATCCTTCTCCGCCCAGAACGGCCCGCCTGGATGCACGAGGAGGACCTGAAGCTCAGGGCCCGAGCCGCGACACATCAAGATACCGGCGCTGCGCTTGGTCATGCACCTGGACGCCACAAAATCCGACGCCATATTGTCCAGTCTGAAGAGTACCGCACGCGAGGTAGCACCTGTGTTCGTTGGTCACTATGCGGTCGCATTTGCCGCCAAGCCGGCCGCGGCTTCGTGCCGCTTTGGGTCTACTTCCTGGCCGTGCAATGGCTCGATGTGGTCTGGTCGATCTTCGTCCTATTGGGCATTGAGAAGCTGCGCATCGTACCCGGCATTACTGAAGCGAATGCATACGATCTCTACTATATGCCATATACGCACAGCCTTCCCGGCGCGCTCGCCCTATCACTGCTATTCGCCGCCATTGTCGCGATGCTTATTGCGGAGAACCGGGCCACAGCCTTCGTCGTCGTATCGCTGGCGGCTTTCTCCCACTGGATTCTCGATCTCCTCGTCCATATTCCGGATCTCCCGCTTTATGACGACTCCGCCAAAGTGGGCTTCGGCCTATGGCGGCATGTGGCCATAAGCTTTCCGCTTGAGCTCGCACTGCTGGTGGCTGGTGCATGGATTTATGCACGCGCCGTGCCGGCGGAGAGCGCGCGAGGACACAACGCTCTTTGGGGTTTCGTCGCCCTGATCGTGGTGCTGCAGGTCTACGCCAATTTCGGTCCGCCACCTGCGTCGGAAGCGACGATGGCGATCATGGCGCTTTCCTTTTATGTGGCCCTCGCGGCGATTGCGATGATCGTTGCACGCTTGCGACTGACGGCTTGAGCGGCACTCGGTCGTTTGGGCGCTTCCGATAAAAAAACCGCCGCGGGATGAAACCGGCGGCGGCTTTTGGCATGCGTGATGGCGAACCCAACGATCGTGTAAGAGGGGATAAAATCTCGACGAGTTGCACTCAAGCAGCGCGAACCGCTTGGCGCAGGGGCGTTTTACCGCCCTTGGTAAGCCTGGCGACGACCTACTCTCCCGCGCCTTAAGACGCAGTACCATCGGCGCTGGAGCCTTTCACGGCCGAGTTCGGGATGGGATCGGGTGTGGGCGCTCCGCCAAAATCACCAGGCCAACGAAGGGCGGTGACAAATCTGGTCTTCTCAAATCTTCGCGCTCATCCGCTGCCCTCACTCGCGCGAAGCGTGTTAGGGCAAATAACGATAGGCACTGGTAATGAGAGCAATCAAGCCAATCGAGCGATTAGTACTGGTTAGCTTCATGCATTGCTGCACTTCCACACCCAGCCTATCAACGTGGTGGTCTTCCACGGCTCTCAAGGGAGATCTAGTTTCGAGGTGGGTTTCCCGCTTAGATGCTTTCAGCGGTTATCCCGTCCGCACTTAGCTACCCTGCTATGCCGCTGGCGCGACAACAGGTCCACCAGAGGTGCGTCCATCCCGGTCCTCTCGTACTAGGGACAGATCCTCTCAAATCTCCAACACCTACGGCAGATAGGGACCGAACTGTCTCACGACGTTCTAAACCCAGCTC
>JBARKP010000018.1:0-28021 GCA_049801475.1 Methyloceanibacter sp. | reverse complement strand
TCAACGCGCGACAAGTGTTCGACGAAGACGGCTCGGCCACTGCGCTACTGCTGGCGATAGAAGACGTAACCCAGCGCCGCGATACCGAGCGGGAAAAAGATGAGCTGCTTCGACAGAAGGAAATTCTGCTGCAGGAGATGCAGCATCGCGTCGCCAACAGCCTTCAGATCATCGCAAGCATTCTGCTGCTCAAGGCTCGGACCGTGCAATCCGAGGAGATTCGCCTGCACCTGCACGACGCCCACCAGCGCGTCATGTCGGTGGCGACAGTGCAACAGCAACTGCAGGCCTCGGGATTGAACGAGACCATCGAGATCGGGCCGTATCTCTCCAAGCTGTGCGACAGCCTCGCAAAGTCGATGGTCGGTGATCGGCGGCCGCTCTCGATCAAGGTGCAGGCCACTAGCGGCGCGGCGACATCCAGCGAAGCGGTGAGCCTTGGGTTGATCGTGACGGAACTCGTGATTAACGCGTTGAAGCATGCGTTCCCGAGCGGCGAGACTGGTGAAATCATGGTTAGCTACGACGCTTGGGGCTCTGGGTGGCGCCTATCGGTATCGGACAATGGCACAGGGCCTGCAGACGTCAGTGCTGAGAGGCCACACACCGGTCTCGGCACGAGCATTGTTGAAGCGCTGGCACAGCAACTGAACGCCAAAGTTCAGAAGATTGGGGGCCCGACAGGCACCACCGTGTCCATCACTGCAGCCACGCCCGACGGATTGCGGCTCTCTTGACGCTCGACCAACAAGCGAAAAGGCCCCGCATCAATGGGGCCTTCCGCTTGCCAGCTTTGAATGCTGCGTGCTTCTCTCAAGACTTGACAACGTCAGTAGACGCCGATGCAGGCTTCGTACCGAGCCCACGAATAGCGCCGCAGCGAATAGCAGTCATCGTAATTGTCGGTGCCGTAGCCGCCATAGTAGTAGCCGCCGTTAGCAAAGTGGCGGTTATTGGAGCGATTTCCGTTCCAGTGCGAAGCGGACCGGCTTTGCGAAGTATAACGGCGGCCGGTCGACGCTTGAGCGCTGACATAGCGGCGGCTTGCCGACGCTTGGGTGCCGGCTCTGCCGCCGGCAGACCCGCCGACGCTCATGTGGCCACCTCCATGGCCGCCGCCGCCACCACCTCCGCGGATAAGGGTAACGGCGCCTGCATGAGTGGTACCGACACCATTCTTAAGGTCAGGCGCACTTCCCGCCTGAGTCGGCCCCAACATGAAAGGGGCTAAGAGCAGGCTGCCCGCAAGGGCAGTCACTGCAGCTAAAGTCGTTTTCATAAATGTTATCTCTTTCTCGGGAGGTAGTGCCCTGGTTCGTCGCATCATGATCAATCAACCTAGGCACGGCGCCTTGGTTGCGTTGGCGAGATGTGCCATGAGGTCACACTATAGGCCCCACCCAATCTCGAAGGAACATGTGAGTGCGTACCGCGTTGAATTCCCATCACCAGGCAGGTTTCCTAGGCATACGGTGGCTGAGAGAGTTTCGTCGCGCTCCCGCCTACAAAGAGTGAGGGGGCCATGGGCTCTTCCAGATCAATTTCCAGTCGTTGTGATCCAAAAACTCTCGCGGCAATCCACCTTGCTTTTGACGGCGCTTGGAGCGTCCTCGAGAAGCGCGACCTCCTTGCGCGCTTCGCGAACGATTGTGAGCTGCAAGAAGAGCTCGGTCAGCGGCTCGTGGTTCTTGCCTCTGATGGCGTGACCGACCCTGAGGAGCTACGGCGGCAAGCTCTGGCGAGCTTCCCTCTGGCTGATGGGATGTCCTCCTTGAACAATTGTGAATGCAGCACGGTGAGCGGCGCAATCGCGGTGAGCGCGGCGGGCCGAGGCCGCTGCCGAAAACACCAGGAGCCCGCCTGAGGTGGCGGCTCCAGAATCCTATGGAAGCTTGGACCGGCTCGCGATTGGCCATCATGCTCGGAATTTCACGATGGGCCGACGCTAGGCGCATCCCACGACAGGTGTTCGTGGATGGCGGCAAGGGCGCCTATTCAGCGTCGGCGACTCCAACTACCCGAAGCCGACGCCCCCCTGCTGTCTCGCGGCCTCGTCTACCGTTAAAAGGACGCCCGGCTGACGCCACGCCGGGGGTCCTTTCCTGTAGGCCCAGAGACCGACCTTGACATTTAGCGAAACCGGGGCGCCTACCGACCTCAGCCCCGCTAACCGCTCGGGGCTTCTCTTTATGGAACCTATTGTCTCGGCGAGGGTTCTCCATTCAGCGTAACCGGCGGCGTCCCCCCGCGTAACAAACAGCCGGTACAAGTAGTTGCGTAAGCCCTGGCCTCTGCCGGGGCTTCGCTTTAGGGATTCCAGGGAGGATGACATGGACACCACGACACTTCTTATAATCATCATCGTCTTGCTGCTGATTTTCGGTGGCGGCTGGTACGGCCGGGGTCGCTGGTACTAATCCGCGACCGGCTGCCCGATCCTGTCCGGCGGCGCCTGAACTAATATCTGTATCAAGCGCGGGGATGGAGACGGACTCGGGCCGAACTAGAGCGGCTACACCGTCTGGAGCGCGGAGGTTGCGATTGACGTTGAAGGGGCCGTCCTTCTGGGCGGTCTTTTTTTGTGCCGCGTCGTTGCCGCATTCAGAGGTCTAAAATTGCCTTCGGAATTCATGGGATAGAGGGATAGGGCCGCTTCCAGGCGGCCCCTTTTTTAAAAAGAAGCCCGACCTTAGCGGTCGGGCTTCAGCTGGTATCGGCGTTAACGTGGGGGGCACGGGGTTTGGTTCGCCGATACCTAACGCTCTAACTGCCCAACGCTGTTGTTTGTTCCCCAGCGCGGAGGCCGGGCCGCTAGCTATCTCCGTGTTCGCCTTACGCTCGCTCTCAAAGCTTCAAGATCGTCCTCCAGCATTTCCATGATGAGCCTCTCGTCGCCCGGACGACCCCAGCGATTGCAGTAGACGCAGCCGACAAGCACCTCACCGTAGTGATCGATTCTCATTAGCGGGCGATTCCAGTAGGGGCAGGTCTCATCGCTCATTCGGGACGGCCTCTTTTTTTGCTAAGGTCGTTGGCGTCAAGTGTTGGGAGGACAGGATGGCGACCGCCGACTTCACATTCATCGTAAAGGAATATCACCAAGGAACTTTCGTCATCGGAGCAGAGCAATTGGATGGAGACAGGTTGGTGCTGCCAACACTGCTCGGCTTTGAACTGGCACCAGGAACATCAATAGAGAAGGCCCAGGAGGTAGCTCGATACATGCGAGAGCATATCCGCGGGATTCACTACATGGAATAGCGCGGGTTGCTAGGGGCTCGTCCTCCGGGACGGCCTTTTTCATGTTATTGTGGGGCGGAATTTGCAGAATGTTGCCAGATATGTTGCCACGAACATGCTTCTTTTCATTAACATATTGATTTTATTGATGTAAGCCCATGGGCAAGAACCAGCACGTGGTTGTGCACGACAATGGCTGGGCGGTGAGGGCCGAGGGCGCCAGCGCCCCTACCTTGATCTTCAGGACCCAGAGCGAGGCCTGGGAAAAAGCCAAGTCAATTGCCCGCAAAGAGCGATCCGAGGCCCTGCTGCACGGCAAAGACGGCCGCCTCCGCGAGCGCAACACCTATGGCCACGACCCCCGCCGCACGCGGGGGTGAGGATATTCAGCCTTTGTCATGCCCGCGCAGGCGGGCATCCAGTAACCAGCGGTCTTACTCATCAAGACGGCATTGGTTACTGGATCATCCGCTTTTGCAGATGAATGACTGCAATTGAGGAAGCGGAAACTAAGGGCCCAGCACAGCGCTGAGGAGTCCGGCAGCTGTCGGGGCGAAAGAGGAAAGAGTTCGGGAGTGGCTCTCTACGGCCGCGGGCTCGGACCACGCCGCGCTGATTCATGGGACCCCTTCTTTCGCCGCCCAGGGCGCTGTCAGAGCATTGGCCGAGGGCATGGCTGAGACGAAGTTAGCCCAGGCGTCAATTCGCCGCGAGGGTCATGGCTTCGGAGCATGATTAACGGCGAAGCCACCCCCGACGAAGCCAAGAGGTCCGGATCTGGCCTCGTCCTTCGAGACGCGCCTTCGGCGCTCCTCAGGACGAGGCTCTACTCCTCATACTGAGGAGGCGCGCCTGAGAGCGCCGTCTCGAAGCACAAGCCCGCGCCCAATCTGTTGGCCATCTCCTTCATCGCCGTTTCTGGCAGCCACGCGGGCTTTCATGTAAAAGCCATTCACATGGGCCCCGATTACCCGCGCTGGCGCCGGCCGCGCACCTATCACCATGGCAATCTCAAAGAGGTGCTGCTCGAGGCCGCCCGCAAGCTCATCGAGCAGCATGGTCCGATCGGATTCAGCCTCACCGAGGCGGCGAGGCTCGCCGGCGTCAGCCCCGCGGCGCCTTACCGGCATTTCCGCGACCGCGACGCGCTGCTCGCCGAGGTCGCCCGCAACGGCTTCGAGCGCTTCGCCGCCAAGCTCGACGCTGCCTGGAACAATGGCGTGCCGACCCCGCTTTCCGCCTTCGAGACTCTCGGGCGCGCTTATCTCGCCTTCGCCCGCGAGGAGCCCGCGAGCTATGCGGTGATGTTCGAAGCGAGGCTCGGCCCCGGCGAGGATGCCCAGCTCAAGGTCGCGGCGGACCGCGCCTTCCACGTGCTGCAACGCGCGGCCGCTTCGCTCTGTCAAACGCTCCCCCCCGACCGGAGGCCGCCGGTCCGGATGATGAGCCTGCATGTCTGGGCGCTGTCGCATGGCGTCGCGGATTTGTTCGTGCAGGAGAGGCCGGGAACGGCGAAACTCCCGTTCAGCCCCGAGGAGATTCTCGAATCGGCGATGCTGATCTATCTCCGGGGCTTGGGCATTCTTCCCAGCGATGCGGTTGCGGGGAGCCCCTGAGCGGCAACGGCGCAACTTATCTTGGAGGGTCGAAACCCAAGAGGACGCGACGTAATTCCACCTTGCTCCCGCCCCCCTTTGAGGGGGAGCAGGCTCCACCAACGGCGGAGCCGAGGGGGTAAAGGGCGTTCCCCCTCAAGGGGGAAGGGAGAGCGAGCGGCGGTTTCCGCGGCTCTGAAAAGCGAGGTCGACCCGCTTGCTTGGAGAGGCCGCCGATCACATTTTATGTTGTGCCTTGACTCTGGGCAGGGCGCGCCCACCTATGTGAATGTGAATAACATTCACACTGAAGGAAGGGTCTTCAATGCAGCTGGTTGCGACCTTGGACGACTATGGGAAGCCCGCCTGGATCATAGCCATGATCGTGGGCTTCCTTCTTTGGTGGCCCATTGGGCTAGGGGTCTTGGCCTATCTGATCTGGAGTGGACGCATGGGATGCGGAAACAAACTGCAATGGAAGCAGCATTTTATGCAGGAGGCGCGGCGCTTCGGGGGCGGGTTCGGGACGTTCCGCTCAACCGGCAACGCGGCCTTCGACGACTATCGCGAGGAAACCTTGCGGCGCCTGGAAGAGGAGGCCGGTGAGTTCCAGGCCTTCCTGCAACGCTTGCGCAAGGCGAAGGACAAGGCCGAGTTCGACCAGTTCATGGCCGAGCGCGGACAGAGCGGTCCAAGACCGGCTCCCTCCGGGGCCTAAACCGCTCGCGAAAACTAAGAGAGACAACGAAGCGAAGGGCGCGGGATTTCGGTCCCGCGCCTTTTTTGTTTGTCACGCTCGCTCGCGCGGATCGCCGAAGCCGCCGCCGGTGGGTGTCTTGATGATTATGGCGTCGCCAGGCTCGAGCACGGTCTCGGCGCAAGCTCCCATTCGTTCGATCCGTCCGTCGCGCCGGACGAAATTCTCGCCGGCCTCTCCGGGCGTCCCACCGAAGAGCCCGAAGGGTCGCACGCGGCGAAAGCCTGACAGGATGGCGCACTCCATTGGTTCAAGAAATCTAATCACACGAAGTGTGCCGTCGCCGGCGCAGTATTTGCCTTTGCCGCCGGCGCCGCGCCTGATCTCGAAGCGCTCGAGCAGCACGGGGTAGCGGAGCTCCAGCACCTCCGGGTCGGTGAGGCGCGAATTGGTCATGTGGGTCTGCACCGCCGGCACGCCGTCGAAGCCCGGGCCGGCTGGCGCGCCGGAGCAGATTGTCTCGTAATATTGGGTGCGGTCATTGCCGAAGGTGAGATTGTTCATGGTGCCTTGCGCGGAGCCAAGCACGCCGAGCGCGCCGTACAGGCAATTCACGATGGTCTGGCTCGTCTCCACATTGCCGGCGGCGACCGCGGCGGGGTAGCAGGGCGCGAGCATCGAGCTTTCGGGGATGACGATCTCGATGTGGCGGAGGCAGCCTGCGTTCAGCGGAATGTCGTCATCGACAAGGGTGCGAAACACGTAGAGGACGCAAGCCCGCGTGATCGGCTCCGGCGCGTTGAACGTGTCGGCGGCTTGCCCGCTCGTGCCGGTGAAATCGACGATCGCGTTGCCCCGGTCGATGCGGATCGCCACTTTGATGCGGGCACCCGTGTCGGTCTCCACCTCGAAGCTTGCGGATTTGAGCTTATCGATCGCGCGGGCCACGCTTGCCGCGGCATTGTCCTGGACGTGGCCCATATAGGCTTGCACCGTTTCGAGTCCGTAACGGGCCACGATCTTGCGCAGCTCCTCGACGCCCTTGGCATTCGCCGCCGCTTGCGCCTTAAGGTCGGCGATGTTCTGCGAAGGGTTGCGGGCCGGGTAGGGGCCCTGCGTCAACAGCATGAGCACGGCCTCCTCACGGAAGCGGCCGGCCTCTACCAGCTTGAACGGATCGATATAGACGCCTTCCTCTTCGATGCGCGTCGCCTTCGGGCTCATGGAGCCAGGCGCGATGCCGCCGATATCTGAATGGTGGCCGCGCGCCGCTACGAAGAAAAGAAGGTCGGTGCTTCCTGCTGCAAACACCGGCGTCACCACGGTGATGTCAGGAAGATGCGTGCCGCCATTGTAGGGCGCGTTCAGCATCCAGACGTCGCCGGGCTTGAGGCCCACGCCCACCTCGCGCAACACCGTCTCCACGCTCCGGTCCATGGAGCCCAAATGCACCGGGATATGCGGGGCGTTGGCGACGAGTCGCCCGGCGCTATCGAAAATGGCGCAAGAGAAGTCGAGCCGTTCCTTGATGTTGACCGACCGCGCCGTGTTTTGCAGCGCATAACCCATCTGCTCGGCGATGGCCGTGAACAGCTTGTTGAACACCTCGAGCAAAACGGGGTCTGGCGTGGTATCGAGCGCTGTGCGCGCCTCGCACTGGCCGGCGCGTGTCAGCAGCAGATGATTTTTCTGCGTGACCTCGGACTGCCAATTGGGCTCGACGACGACGGTCTGGTGCGGCTCGATGATGAGGGCAGGCCCGCGCACGCGGTGACCGGGCTGGAGACTTTCGCGCTGGAAGATTTGGGCGTGTCGCCAGGCTCCGCCGGTGTAGAGGCTCGTCGTTGTCTGCGGCGCTGGTGGGCCATCAGCCGCAAGCACCAGATCCGGCTCTTGCGGATGCTCGCCCCCACCAAGCGCCTCCACCTCGATCGCTTCGATCTCGATCGCCTTATCGGGGCTCATAAAGCCGAAACGCCGCCGGTGCAGCGCCTCGAATATTGCCTGCATGCCTCCAAGAGTTCCAAATGGCACGGGGAGGGAGCTGTCGGTGCCGAGATAGCGAAGATGCGCCTGAACGGTGACGCGGATGCCGGCGCGCGCCACACCCTGGGCCACAAGCTCCTCTGCCGCCTCTGCGGCTAAAGGCGAAGCGAGAGCCTCTGCCGCGGCGAGGCCGTTCGCGTCTAGGAGGCGCTGCACGGCTTGAGTGCGCGTGGCCTTGAGCTCGGCGAGCCCCATGCCATAGGCCGAGAGCACCCCCGACAGGGGATGGATCAGCACTCGCTTAAGCCCCAGCGCATCGGCGACGAGGCAGGCATGCTGGCCGCCGGCGCCTCCGAAGGAGTTCAGCACATAGTCCGCGACGTCATAGCCGCGCTGCACCGAGATCGTCTTGATCGCGTTCGCCATGTTCTCGACCGCGATCCGGATGAAACCATCCGCGACCTCGGCGGGCTCTGTTCCGTCGCCGATCTCCGCCGCAAGCGCGCCGAAGCGGGCATGAACGATCTCGGCGTCGAGCGGCTGGTCCTGCGCTGGCCCGAAGATCTTGGGAAAGAACTCTGGCATGAGCTTCCCCACCATCACATTGGCGTCGGTCACGGTGAGCGGGCCGTCCCGGCGATAGCAGGCAGGTCCGGGATTGGCGCCCGCCGAGTCGGGACCCACGCGGAAGCGCGCGCCGTCGAAAATGAGGATCGAGCCGCCGCCGGCAGCGACCGTATGGATCAGCATCATCGGCGCGCGCACGCGCACGCCCGCGACCACGCTCTCGAAGGTGCGCTCGTAAGAGCCGTCGAAATGGCAGACATCGGTCGAGGTGCCGCCCATATCGAAGCCGATGACGCGCGGGAAGCCCGCGAACCGCGCGGTCTCCACCGCACCGACCACGCCACCAGCGGGGCCGGACAGAATCGCGTCTTTGCCCTTGAACAGATGTGCCGAAATGAGCCCGCCCGAGGACTGCATGAAGAGCAGCTTCGGGACTGACGACAGCGTGGAGGCGATGCGGTCGACGTACCTCCGCAAGAGGGGAGAGAGGTAAGCGTCGACCACGGTGGTGTCGCCGCGCCCGACGAACTTCACGAGCGGGCTCACCTCATGGCTCACCGAGACTTGGGCGAAGCCCACCTCGCGCGCGAGCTTTGCCGCCGCCCGCTCATGCGCCGGGTAGGCGTAGGCATGCATGAAGACAATGGCGACCGCATCGATGCCGTCGGCACGCGCGGCTTCGAGCGAGACACGCGTGGCGGGGATGTCGAGAGGCGTCTCGATCGTGCCGTCGGCGCGAATGCGCTCCGGCACCTCGGCCACGCCGGCATAAAGCATGGACGGCTTCTCGATCTTCCGCGCGAAGATCTTGGGCCGCGCCTGATAGCCGATCTCGAGCGCATCGCGGAAACCTTGGCTCACAATCAGCAGCACGGGATCGCCCTTGCGCTCGAGCAGCGCATTGGTGGCGACGGTGGTGCCCATCTTGACGCTTGCGATCGGCTCCGTCGGCATCGGGCGTCCGCGCGGAACGCCGATCAGATCCGCGATCCCGGCCGTAGCCGCGTCCGCATAAGCCTCGGGGTTATCGGAGAGGAGCTTGTGGGTGACGAGGCGTCCGTCGGGCGCATAGGCGACGATATCGGTGAAGGTGCCGCCCCGATCGATGCAGAAGTGCCAGGCGCGCGCGCGTGTCATCTGAGGCACTTAAGCCCCGCGGCATAGCGCTTCCAGCGGCGCACATAAACGTCCGCCGCCCGCGCCGTCAGCGCCCGCGTCTTGTCGTCCGCCTCGCGCACGAGTTTGGCCGGCGCTCCGACAATCACCGAATTGTCGGGGTTGCCCTCGGTTATCAGCGCGCCGGCGCCGACCAGCGAGTTGGCGCCGATCCGCGCGCCATTCAGCACGATGGCGCCCATGCCGATCAGGCAGGAGTCGCCGATGGTGCAGCCATGCAGCACGACATTGTGGCCGATGACGCAGTCGCGGCCGATCGTGAGGGCAAATCCCGGATCGGTGTGCAGCGTCGCATTGTCTTGGATCTGCGAGCGCATCCCGATCTCGATCCACTCATTGTCGCCGCGCAAGACCGAGCCCCACCATATGCTCACGTCGGAGTGGAGTCGAACGCGCCCGATGACAGCCGCCGTCTCGGCGACCCAGTAAAGGCCGTCGGCCGGAAGCTCGGGGGCCTCGCCGTCGAGCGCGTAAATGGCCATGGGTGCTCCTTTCGTTGATGCCAACCGTGTGGATAGGCTTCATACGCAGTATTGTTATGCTCGCGAAAGCGAGCATCCAGTAAACCAAATCTCGTTTGAGAATACTGGATCGCCCGAGCCTATCCGGAGCTGCAAGGCAATTGGCAGCTCGCCTTGGGATGCGTGTTCCTCTCCGGCGTGCTGTTCCTGCTCATCTCGCTCACGCCTTTGCGCGAATGGCTGATCAACGCGATCCCGATGAATTTGAAGCTCGGCATCGCGGCCGGGATCTGCTTGTTCCTCGCGCTGATCGGCTTACAAAATGCGGGCCTCGTGGCCGGCGATCCCGTGACCCTCATCAGGCTCGGCGATCTCACGGAGGCGAAAGTCCCTGCTCGCTGTTTTCCTGCTCAAGCTGGATCTTCGCGTGATTACCATCCCGCAAACGCAAAGCGAAAGCTCGGATGTGGCTGAACCCGGGGAAGAGAGAGGAGCATTCCTGATGGCTACATTTGTTTTGCTGGCTAACTTCACCGATCAAGGCATCCGCAACATCAAGGACACGATCGGCCGCGCGGAGGCCTTCCAAGAGATGGCCAAGAAGAGCGGCATTGCCATCAAGCAGCTCAGTTGGTCGTCACGACGTCATTGCGGTTTTCCAAGCGCCTGACGAAGAGGAGCGACGGCGCTCGCGTTCAGCGCCTCCTCCCTTGGCCAATGTTCGGTCCGAGATCCTGCGAGCCTTCTCGTTTGAGGAAATGAAGCAGATTCTCGGCAAGATGTCTGGGACCATCCAGACTGTGAATCGGGGTAAGACCTTGAGGCGGTCACAGTCGCGCCCTAGGGTGCGCCCCAAGAACAAGGGGGACGCGATGCGTAGTCATAAATGGAGCGTGATCGTCGGACTGGGTTTGATCCTGTTGGCCGCGCTTCCGGCGACAGCGGGGCCGTTGGCCAGCAGACCAGGCGCGCCGCCGCTTCTGGTACCCGCTTGGAGCCTCGCCGGCTCCTGCTATCCCATCGATTTCAACGGTGTCGACATCGAATGGTATGCCGGCCGGGGCATCTATCAGCTCACCGTGACCGGCATCAAGCCTTACACCAATATGGAGGTCTCGCTCAGCCACGAGCCCTATAGCGGCCGCCCGGCCTATTGGCGGACGCTCGTCATTGGCTGCGTGAAGAACGGCCTCGTGATGCCGATCGCGTCGCCCTACTACGTCACCATGCTGCTCGACCAGTTCGTGGGCAGCAAGGGCATCGAGATCGTCGGTGCCTCGCGCAGCGTCCGCCGCGCTGTGCCGCGCTCCTAAGTAAATTTTGTGGCCTCATCCTTCGAGAGGCCGCTTCGCGGCTCCTCAGGATGAGGAGGGCAGCTCCTCGTGGTGAGGAACGGTCGAAGGCCGTGTCTCGAGGCCGGAATCGCATCTCGGCCCCTTGTCCCGGATACCTCCGCTCGGTTATTAGGGTCGGCCATGGACACGGAAGCCAACCCCCACGCGCGCCGCCCCGGCGGCAATCCGCTCGTGATGTTCGTCACGTCCCTCAGCGCCGCGATCTGCGTCGCCGGTGGTTTCGGCATTATCATTGAGGCCTTCATCGTGGCCGGAGGGGATCTGTTCCAGCTTGGCCACACCTTTATAATGATGGCGAGCGCCGCCGTGGTGGTGCTCACCCTATGGCTCTTCGTCTGGTGTTTTGCCCGGTCCTATCATGTCGAGCGGCGGCTCGGGGCCGGGCTCGACATCGACGAGCCCCAGCTTTCCATCCTCGCCAATTTCCGGAATTTGGGGCCGGTTCCGGCGAAATCCTGAGCGGGGCAGGGGCGGCACCCCCTCGCGCGCGCGCCGAGGCGATTATCCACATGCGGTGTCGCGCAAAAATCCCTATGCTCTAGCGAGGGTTCAGTCTGGGGTTTCGACAATGTCGATTTGGGGAAAATTGGCCGGCGCTGCCGCCGGGCTCGCTGTCGGCGGCCCGATCGGCGCCTTGCTCGGAGGCGTTGCCGGGCACTACGTGATCGATCGCGACAAGGAGGAGGACGGTCCGGCAGAGAACCAGGTCGCCTTCACCGTTGGCGTGATCGCGCTCGGCGCCAAGATGGCGAAGGCCGACGGTGTCGTCACAATGGACGAGGTCAACGCCTTCAAGGAAGTGTTCAAGGTGCCCGAGGGCGAGATGAAGAACGTCGCCCGCGTCTTCAATCTCGCCAAGCAGGACGTCGCCGGCTACGAGGCCTATGCCGAGCAGCTCGCCGCCATGTTCAAGGGCAACCGCAAGCTGCTCGAGGACGTGCTCGAAGGCCTGTTCCACATCGCCAAGGCCGACCAGGTGCTGCATCCGCGCGAGGAGCTGTTCCTACAGCAGGTGGCGAGACGCTTCGGTATAACCGAGACGGAGTTCGCCTATATCAAGGCGCGCCACGTCACGGCGGCCAAGCGTAATCCGTACGACGTGCTAGGCGTCAAACCGAGCGTCAGCAACGAAGAGCTGAAGAGCCACTATCGCAAGCTCGTCGCCGAGAATCACCCCGACAAGCTGATGGCCCGCGGCGTGCCGAAGGAGTTCGTCGCCATCGCCACCGAGAAGATCGCCGCCATCAATGAGTCCTACGGCCAAATCGCCAAGGAGCGGGGGATCTAGCAGTTTCGGATTGCTCGTCCACGCGAATGACGTCATTCCTGCGCAAGCGAGAATCCAGCAAACACCGCATGAATTATGCGCGAGTGCGCTGACTACTGGATTGCCCGGTCAAGCCGGGCAATGACAAATGAAATTGCTTGCAAGGCGTCGACCTTGCCCAGGCTCAGTGAATGACCGCAGCCCCCGACAGCCCGCTCGCCACGCTCTGGTGTCTGTCGCCGAACCGCGAGCCAAGGCGGGATGGCCGTGCCCCCGATATGCTGCTGCTGCACTACACCGGGATGGACTCCTCCGACGCTGCGCTCGATTGGCTGACGCGGGAAGAGTCTAAGGTGTCGTGCCACTACCTGATCGATGAGGACGGACGCATCGCGCAGATGGTGCACGAATCCGAGCGCGCCTGGCACGCGGGTCAAAGCCTGTGGGCGGGTGAGACCGACCTCAATTCCTGCTCGATCGGCATCGAGATCCATAATCCCGGCCACGATCTCGACTATCGCGATTTCCCGGACGCGCAGATGCGCGCGGTGGAGGCGCTCGGCCTCGACATTTTGAGCCGCCACCCCATCCGGCCCGAGCGCGTGCTGGCCCATTCGGATATTGCTCCGGGACGGAAGCGCGATCCGGGCGAGAAGTTCGATTGGGCGCGGCTGGCGAGAGCCGGCATCGGTCTCTGGGTCGCGCCAGCGGCCCCCAGCGAGGATCTGGGCCTCGGGCCCGGCGATGAGGGCGAGGCCGTTGCCAAGCTCCAGCAAGATCTCGCCGCCTTCGGCTATGGCGTGGAGGTGACGGGCACCTATGGCCGCGGGCTGGAGAACGTCGTGCAGGCCTTTCAGCGTCACTTCCGGCCCGCGCGCATCGACGGCCGCGCCGACGCCTCGACGCGCGATACGCTGAAGCGCTTGCTCGCCGCGCTGCAAGGAACGCCTTTGGCGTGAGAGGGACCGCCCCCGAAGCAAGCCGGTCCCCGGCCATGCGGCTCTAATGCTTGCCCGAATAGTAGGCCTGCGCCTTGGCGAGATTGCCTTGCGGATCCTTCATGAACAGCGTCTTGGCCACCTCATTGCCGAAGCAATAGGTCTTGCCGTCGATTGCCGCGTTGACGGTGGAATTCGTCGACACGTCCTTGCCGAGCGCAAGGCCCTCCGCGCACATATCGTCGAACTCACCGGTGGCCGCCAAGGCAGCGGTAGCGAAACCGAGCAGCAAAGCGCCCGCTATGGCGGACAGGATGGGGGTTCTCGTCATGGTCGTCTCCTCGTTGCTGTCTCGAGATTTGCCCGGGGTCGGTCCCGGATGTGTCCACTAAGTTGCGGCGCGCGGTCGGTGACCGAGGTCACGTCGTGACGAGGTCACGCGGAGACGAGGTCACACCGTGACGAAGTCACATAGCGACGAAGTCACATCGCGTTGCCGGCGCCATAGCTTGCCAACGCCTCGGGGTTTCGCACCTCGATGCTGCCGCGCGAGGCATGCACCCAGCCCATCCGCTCCCATTCGCCGAGATAGCGGCTGATCACCTCGCGCACGCTGCCGAGATCGAGCGCGAGCTGCTGGTGGGTCTTCGCTACGATACCTTGCTCGTCGGCCTCGGCGAGAAGCCGCCGCGCGAGCCTGAGATCGAGGCTCGCAAAGGCAACCTCGTCGACGAGGGTGATCAGGCTCGAGAGCAGATCCCCGTAATTGTTGAGGACGAATTGGCGGAACGGCATCGAGACGTTCAACAGCCAATGGAACACCGACGCCGGCAGGGCCGCGTGAAGCACGTTGGTCTCCGCCGTGCTTTCGGCCGGGAAGGGACTGCCGGCCATGAGGCAAGACGTGGTCAAGACGCAAGTCTCGCCGGGACCGACCTGGTAGAGCAGAATTTCGCGCCCGGACTCGGAGGTCTTGAACACGCGCGTGCGGCCGTCGATGCACATCACGTAAGCATGGCAATGCTGGCCCTGGCGGTAGGCGATGTCGCCCTCGTTCAGCCGGTTGAATCTGATGCTTCCAAGCATCTCCGCCCGGTGCTCAGGCTCGAGCTCGGGCAGATCGGGGAATGCCGCCAGCCAGCGTCTGGTCAGGTCCTGGTCGGGCATGGGACGAATGTTCACGGCCAACTCCTTCCTATCCGCTCGGTCGCCGTCGCGCTGCCGATGCTTGGATACGCAGCAATTCTATCACCAGTATTGGGCCAATCCGGGGTGCCACCACGACACAATATCGTTACGACATGACAGCGCAGAGCATCGAAGCTCGCCCCTTGCGGAAAGGCCCGGGGGCATCGCACGCCGATCACATAGACGCGATTGGACACAAGGTGACTTCGGTCACATACGGACTGCTTACAATCCGCCAAGAAACGGACATTCCAGTCTTGGGCAAATTCAAAAAGCCTTACGAGGAGAAACGCCATGACTAGGGCTCCCATTCTGTCAGCCTTGGCAGCCGCTGTGCTGCTTGGCTTCGCCACCGCGGGCCCTGCGGCAGCGGAGGACGCCACCACGCACGCCGCACCGGCGATGCCAGCGCCGATGACGCCAGCGCCAGCTGCTATTGCCGCTCCCGCCAAGGGCGAGTTCGACAACTCTTGCACCATGGGTTTGGCTGAAGGCCAGACGGTAAAGACCGACTGCTCGGTGAATTGGACGGCCGAGGACGGCAAGGTCTATTGCTTCTCGACCGAGGCCTCCAAGGAGGCCTTCCTCAAGAACCCGACTGAGAACATCCAGAAGGCACGCGAGTTCTACATCACCAAGGACCGTGCAGCCGCCGCCGTGCCGGCCGCCGAGAGTGCCGCTCCAAGGCCCGGTCCGACCAAGGCTTTCACCGAGGATGACGTCAACGCGGCGGTGAAGCAGGTGGTTGATACGCGGAGCAAGGACGGCGCTTTCGTCTTCCACGATCCGAAGCTCAATGCCGACCTCAATCTGGTCTTCGAGAGCATCAAAGGCGTGCGCGGCATGGCAGGCTATGGCTGGTTCGCCAATGCCATCTTCCACGATAAGGACGAGGCCAAGAAGCAATACGCCATCGACTTCTGGTTCAAGCCGGAAGGGCAAGAGCTGAAGCTGATGGACATCCGCGTGCAGAAGGGGCCGAAGCAGGAGGGCGACGGCTGGATCATGATCACGCGGATGCCGGTGGCTTGGTGGTGGCTGCCGGTGCAGGAGCATCCTGGCGACATGGAGGTGACCCGCGCCTGGCAGGTGATGGGCGCGATCCACAATTACATCGCCACCCACAAGGATCAGAACGGCGCCCTTCCCATCAAGGATGACAAGACCGGCGACACCGTGCCGCTCGAGTTCGTCGAGATCCACCAGCCGGTACGCCACCTGAAGAAGGACGGGCAATATTTCGTCTGCACCGATTTCCGTAAACCCGGCAGCCAGGACGAATATTACGACATCGATTTCTGGGTGAACCAGAAGTCCGGCAAGCTCGAGGTCAAGGACGTGAAGATGCACAAGGTGCCCGTCCAGGAGGACGGCGTCTGGACGCAAGTTCCCCGCTACACCTTCGATGACCTGGATTTCGATACCATCAACTGACTCCGAGCAAACGTCGGCACGAAGATTTCCTTCCCAGGCCATCAAACTCGAGCCCAATTTCCCGCAAGCGCTCGGCGGGCTAGGGGCTGTCTACGAAGCATACGGGCATCTCGATATACACTGTCATCGTGAGCCTATTCGTGGGTGTATTGCGAGGCGATCCGGTGCCGAGAAAGTTATTTCCATCTTTCATGGTCATGGTGCTCACACTCGCTGCGTCGGGTACAAGCCTCGCCCAGGACCAAAAAGATCGAGAAATTCAGGAATGTCCGGAGTGCCCGGTCATGGTCGGGATACCGTCCGGGACGTTCGTGATGGGAAGCCCGGCAAACGAGCGCGGGCGCTTCGACTCCGAAGGTCCGCAGCATGCTGTCTCCATCAAGGCCTTCGCGCTCGGCAAATACGACATTACGAGCAAGGAATTTCTTACCTTCCTGAGAGAGACCGGCTACCAGCCCGCAGCCTGCAATCCGATCTTGGATATGAAATGGCATTCTACCGGCGGCGGCCGGGCCTATTCGCCGTTTTATGGGGAGCCCCCGCTGTGGCCGGCGGTCTGCTTGGGTTGGCGCGACGCGGAAGCGTATATCGCGTGGTTGAACGCCAAGGTCCGCCTTGAGCATCCGGCAGCGGTGCGTGCGCATGGTCCCTATCGTCTGCCAACCGAAGCGGAGTGGGAGTATGCGGCGCGTGCGGGAACCACGACGGCGCGCTGGTGGGGCGATTCCATTGGGCTCGGCAAGGCCAATTGCAACGGCTGCGGCAGTGAATGGGACAATCGCTTATTGGCTGACGTTGACAGCTTTGCGCCCAATCCCTTCGGGCTTTACGGAATGCTAGGCAACGCCTGGCAGTGGACCGCCGATTGCTGGCACCCGAGTTACCGGCACGCCCCACGGGACGGCAGCGCATGGGAGGAAAAAGATTGCAGCAAATATGTCATTCGCGGCGGGTCTTGGCACAATCTGCCGATATTCATCCGCTCCGCTGCTCGCAGCGGGAGTGAACCCGGCGACGAAGAATATGATTATTCCAGCCTAACCGGTCTTCGCGTTGCCAGAGACCTGCCCTGAAGGGAGCCGCGAACCCGTTTCCCGTCTAGATGTTGATCAGCGCAATGTGTCTCTGGGGTTCAGATCGAGGACCATATCGATCACGCCTTGATAGTGGCCGGCCGGCATCGCGAACGGAGACGACATCAATACCGCGTTGCGGGCGCTGACCGCAATATCACGATATACGGAGTCAGTGGGGTGCGTGGTGTCCACGATCTCGGCCTTGATGACGATGCCTGCGCTCGTCATTTCGACATGGATCGGGACGGAGTAGCTGTTATTTCCCAAGACCGTTAAATCCAAATTCCAACTACGTTCGACTTGGGCACGGATCAAATCCTTCAAGTTGAACACGCCCCGGCTTCCGGCTGCTGCATCGTCATCTGCCGCCGACATATTCGACACGCTGGCGTCAGTTTCCACGATCTGCGTATCGCTGTCTGGCTGGCGGAGTTGCGCGAGAGCCTGGAGCTTGGTTTCCAGCTCGTCTGTTGGCGCTTGTCTTTCTAGCGGCGCGACGTCGATGGAGCCTGAGTTGGAGGGCGGCTGGCGAGCGGCGCTTGGTTGGGGCACAGCCCCCAGCAGTTCGTGGGTGGGCGCGCCCGTGCCCTCACCGATCGCCACTACTTCAACGGGCACGAACTGCAAGCCGCTCCGCGACCCGTTGGCACCATGCCCTGCCACGACAAAGAGCGAAAGCAGCGCAAGGCCATGCAGGATCACCGAGAAGGCAAAACCTGCGGTCCTGATACCGCTTTGCTTCTCGCCAGGACCGACAGAGCCCGCGCCAACGGACGCTTCGCTGCATGCTTTTGCAGACACATCCTGACGTGCTTCCATAGCTACGAATCTAGCCCGCAATGTTTGTTTGATCCATCAGACAGTCCTCGGTTTGAGCCTACAGCGCATTCCCCACGCCAAAGCCTACTGTTTGCGGATAGCTCGGGGCTTATTTGTGGAAGCCACGGCATTAGTTGAGATGTGGAGGCGGCGGGCCGGCCGGCTTATCGACAGCGGCCTTTGTAGGAGACAGCATCGAAGCGTTCCGCCCCCAGGCGAATTAAGAACCGTTCGACATTCTTTCGGCAGGTCGTCGAGGGCCAGAGGGGGCTTGCCTGGCACCGGCTTACCCGGTTGGGCCGGGTGCATCTCCGCCTGCCTAAGCTTCTTGAACCAGTCGTCGAGCTCGGTACCACAGCCATCATCGCCTGAGACCGGCTTTTGCGCTTCGCAGCCGCCGCTTCCAGGTGGGCAGGTGATCCGCACATGGAAATGATAGAAATGGCCCCGCCACGGGCGCACCTTGGCCAGCCAAATTCGGTCCTTTCCAGCTTGCTCGCAGAGCACCTTTTTGATGGCGGGATGCACGAAGATCCGACCGACTCCGGATAAGATGCCGCTCGTTTGGGGTCGTCGACACGCAGCAGAGGCAGCGGACCGCCGCCCAGACTGAGGATGGGCAGCAGCGGGCGCTGCGCCACGGAGTGCGACGGCCCCGTAAAGACCGCAAAATTGGCGATAAGCTCCCAGAGCTCGTCCCCCTGGTTAGGTCAGTATATTGGTCGGAAAATGAGAGCAAACTGAGCGGAAGGGCCAGAAAAATCCATCGCCGCCCGAGGCATTTCGCCGCGTTCGCTGTTCCCGAGAGACTGCGCCAACGAGCAATGGGACAATGGTGAAGGTCCTCAAGCACGCTCTAAAGAAATGGCAGCTCAACCTCGAGCGCGTGCTCGGGCGCATGGGGGGGCGTCGTCGATAGTGACGAGATCGGCATCTCGCAGAGACTCGACCGCGCCGACATCGACCGCGACATCTCCCAAAGGCGTGGTGAAGGCGCTTGAAGAGGGCGCAACGATGCCCGCACCGGCCGGGCCGATCAGCAGGACGCGGTTGGGCCCATCACTCAAGCGGGCGAGAAGCGAAAAGGCCTCTCCCGCGATTCGTTTGTGAGAGCAATGCCTCGACAGTGCTCTAAGCTCTTGGGCTTCTCTCGGGTAAAAAGCTCCGGCAACAGCCGGGTGGCGAACCTCGCTTCGCTTGGCGAACATGAGAAGCGTTGACTCCTCTTAAGACCTGCCCATCTTCATCCTATGGAGAACGCCTACACAAGTGACGGAGTCCCCGGCCGCTATTGGCACGCCACGCCGACGGCCGCATCCAATGCGATCTTTGCCCACGAGAATGCAAGCTGCACGAAGGCCAGCGCGGGCTGTGCTTCGTGCGGGTGCGGACCAATGACCGGATCGTCCTCACGACCCACGGCCGCTCGTCAGGCTTCTGCCTCGATCCAATCGAAAAGAAGCCTCTGAACCACTTCCTGCCCGGCACGGCCGTTCTGTCCTTCGGCACCGCCGGCTGCAATCTCACCTGCAAGTTCTGCCAGAACTGGGATATCTCTAAGGCCCGGGCCCTGGACCGGCTGCAGCAGCAGGCTTCGCCGCAAGCTATCGCCCAGGCCGCTTGCGCGACGGGCGCCCGCTCGGTGGCATTCACTTACAACGATCCGGTGATCTTTCTCGAATATGCGGTCGATGTTGCGGCTGCCTGCCGGGAAGTCGGGCTACGGACTGTCGCGGTGACCGCGGGCTACATCGGGAAAGTTGCGCGACCAGAGTTCTTCGCCGCGATGGACGCTGCCAATATCGATCTCAAGGCGTTCACCGAGAGCTTCTACAAACAGCTTTGCACGGGCTCGCTCGACGCCGTTCTCGATACGCTCGTCTACGTCAAACACGAGACGAAGACATGGCTCGAACTCACCACCTTGCTTATTCCAGGCAAGAACGATTCGTCCGATGAGGTGGGTGCTCTTTGCGAATGGGTGGCGACGCGGCTTGGGCCCGACGTGCCATTGCATCTCACGGCCTTCCATCCCGATTGGAAGATGTTGGATGTCCCGCAGACTCCGCCTTCCACTCTCAAACGTGCCCGTGAGATCGCGATAAGGACGGGGCTGCGCTACGTCTATACCGGGAACGTGAATGACGAGGCGGGCCAGAGCACCTATTGTCATGGCTGCGGGGTGCGACTGATCGGCCGCGACTGGTACTCCATCACGGCATGGGACCTTGGTCTCGACGGACGCTGTGCCGCATGTGGCGAGACCTGTCCCGGCCTGTTCGAGGCGCTGCCCGGGAGCTGGGGAGCAAGGCGCGAGGCTGTGGTTATCGCTGCGGCATAACTTTGCCTACCTTCGCCGCACTGTCAGAACGGAAGCGCCACAACGGGTTCCGTTGCGAGCGCCAGCCACACTACCTACGCCCGTTCGAGGTGTTGCGCCCTCAGGCCTCTGCTTCTTGGCGCGGCGGCAGGTAAGACCACTCTCTCTGCCGTGTCGCCCGGTGTTGGTCACACCCAAGCTCGCGCTCGATGTAGGTTCAAATCCCGGGCCCGCAACCATCTTGATTTGCAGCTGCGGGACTTGCTCGAGACAACCTTGGCTGAGGGGGGCGAGCGAGCCGACTTTGGGCCGTCCGACTTCCGCTCGTGGGGCATAAGCCGCCGTGCCGCCGGAGTGGGGGAGATGGCCGCCTATGACCCAACGCGGACACGGGTCACCCGAAAAGAACATCAGATTACCGGAACTCCAAACGTAAAGCTTCGTTAGCGCCACTGGAGGCTCGTCGACCTAACTGCCGTTTTTGTCTTTGGCAAACCGAATCCTGCCCCGACTTGTTGGATACGACAGTGATGCCAAGCGCGAGACAAAAGAAGGAAGGCGCCCCAGCCCGTGCCGGTTACTACCTGGTCAGCCTCACCATTGTGACATTGAGCGCATCCAGCGCTTGTGCTGCCGCGGACGCAAAGACCTCCACCGAAGTCACGTTCTTCGCAGCTCTCCTTGCCTTGATTCTGGTTGGCCGCCTCCTCGGCGAGGCAATGAACCGCATCGGTCAGCCCTCCGTCATGGGTCAGTTGCTCGCCGGCATCCTGCTTGGACCTTCCGTGCTCGGCTGGCTGTGGCCGGATTTTCAGCATTGGCTCTTTGCCTCATCCAAAGAGCAAGGCTCGATGCTCGACGCCATTTCCCAGGTTGGCATCCTCTTGCTGCTCCTGCTGACCGGAATGGAGACCGACCTCAAGCTCGTCAG
This sequence comes from Methyloceanibacter sp., assembly GCA_049801475.1. Classification (GTDB taxonomy): domain Bacteria; phylum Pseudomonadota; class Alphaproteobacteria; order Rhizobiales; family Methyloligellaceae; genus Methyloceanibacter. Next base: position 6,971 of record JBARKP010000018.1, on the reverse strand, counting down.
ACGGGTGGGACGAGCGGCCATAAGCATTTCTCTCACGGGAGTCACCATTCCCCTTGCCTGCGGCATCGCCCTTGGTTGGTTGCTGCCGGACTTCTTGCTGCCGGACCAGGAGAAGCGACTTCTGACCTCCCTCTTCCTCGGCACCGCCCTGTCCATCTCCTCCATCAAGATCCTTGCGGTCGTCGTGCGCGAGATGGAGTTCGACCGCCGCAATCTCGGACAGATAATCGTGGCTTCCGCAATCCTGGAGGACACGATCGGCTGGATCATTATCGCCATCACCTTCAGCCTGGCCACTGCAGGACATATCGACCTCTCCAGCGTGGCCAGGAGCCTGATCGGAACTGCTGTGTTTCTGGTAGCGAGCTTCACGGTGGGACGCCGATTGGTCTCCTTCCTGATCCGATGGACCAACGACAATTTTGAGAGTGACTTCCCTGTGATCACCACCATCCTGGTGATCATGATCAGCATGGCGCTGACGACTCACTTTATCGGCGTTCACACCGTGCTCGGGGCCTTTGTGGCGGGTGTCTTAATTGGCGAGTCACCGATCCTGACAAAGTATATTGACGCACAACTGCGCGGCCTCATTCTTGCGTTCTTCATGCCGGTGTTTTTTGGCATGGCGGGGCTGAACACCGACCTTACGATCTTGACGCGCCCCGAGCTTCTGCTCATGACCCTGGGGTTGATTGCCGTCGCGAGCCTTGGAAAGTTTGTCGGGGCATTCGCCGGCGCTGAAATCGGAGGCTTGACCCGACGCGAAGCGATAGCTGTTGGATGTGGGATGAACGCGAGGGGCTCGACCGAGGTCATTGTAGCCACGATCGGCCTTTCCATGGGCGCACTCAGCCAAGACCTCTACACTATGATCGTCACGATGGCGGTGACGACAACGATGGCGATGCCGCCCATGCTGCGCTGGGCCTTGTCGCGCGTGCCGCTGCGTGCGACCGAGAAGAAGCGGCTGAGGCGCGAGGAGTCTGAAGCCAAGGAATTCGTTCCGAACCTGGAGCGACTTCTGCTGGCAGTGGATGAAAGCGCCAATGGGCAGTTCACCTCCTATATTGCCGGCCTAATTGCAGGCAGACGTGGCATGCTGATCACGGTCCTTCCGCTGGCTAATGGAAGCAAGCGTCGCCAGGAGCAAAAGGAGCAAGCAGACGGCAGCGTGATCGAGGAGACAATTAAAGATGCCGCGGAAAGCAACAAGGCAAAGCCCAAGGATAATCAGCCCGCGCCGGTCGACGTCATCGTCCGAAAAACGGTTGATGCCACATCCAATGAAGAAGCTGTCACGAACGAGGCTAGAAAGGGCTACGACCTCCTGTTTATTGGCATAGACAAAATGCAAATGCCGAATGGGGCCTTCAACCCTGAGGTCGACAGCATTGCCTTCGCCTTTGAAGGCCCGATAGCGATCGTTATTGCCCAACGCGAGCGATTGGACGAACCCACTTCGAACTCGCTCAACATGCTCGTCCCGATAACCGGTACCGATGTTTCGCGTCGAGCTGCGGAGATGGCATTTTCGCTTGGCAAGGACGGCACGGTCACGGCGCTTTATGTCGGGCAGACGAAGCAGGGTAAATCCCGAAGCCAGCGGGCGGATCGGCGCCACGCACGAGAAATCTTGAAGGATATTGCCGAAATGGCTTCTCGCTACGGCTTGAAGATAGAGACACGCATCCTTTCAGGTTCCGCTCCTGCCGATGCAATTCTTGCAGAAGCAAAAAACGGCGCGCACGACCTTATCGTGATGGGGGTAAGCCGGCGTCCAGGCGACAAGCTGTTCTTTGGGGATACCGCTGCGGCTATTCTTGCAACCTTACCCTGCTCAACCTTGCTCTTAGCGACCTAAGATGAGAACACAAATCACTACCACTGATCCGATCAAGTGCCGGCGTTCACGCCCGACCTTCCGGTGGCCGGTGCACCCGCGCCGCAACTCGAGATGAGACCGGTTTAGGAACATAGAGCTCGCCGTATCCCTCGGTAGTTCAGACGGGTACCTAAACGATTTCCACGGCCCTCATGGCCTTGCGCGAAATGTTGCGACCACCGGGCGGGAAGTCACCCGGGATTGACACAAGGCAAAGGAGAACCTCGTCACTGGATGTGCGAGTTGGGAGGGACAGCAGAGCCGAACGAAGCGCTATACTGTTGCTTCAAGTTTTCCTGTGATGCAACTCTGGTCATGCAGTGAGGGCATGGAAGGGATCAAACCAACCTTGCGCCCCGAGGCGTTCGATGCAGCTGCGATTGGCGCGCTTGCGCATCTCTATCGCGGAGAGGTTTACCGCAGCACGATGTGGCGGACGCGCCTCGACGCCACGACAAACTGGGCCGTGCTCACGCTGGGCATCGCCCTCTCGGTAACATTCTCCACCCAGGATGCCTCGCCGCTGCCCCTATTGCTCGCGGGTATTCTTTGCATCGTGTTCTTGATTTTCGAGGCGAGGCGCTACCGTTACTTCAACGTCTGGCGCGCGCGGGCTCGCTGGATGGAAAAGAACTTCTATGCACCTATGCTGCGCGGGGAAAGCCTCGAGTCCGATGCTAGTTGGTCCCGGGTTCTTGCGCAGGATTATTGCGAGCCGCGCCATCACATCACCCTTGCCCGCGCCATCGGGCGCCGGCTACGCCGCAATTACATATGGATTCTCGGCATACAGACGCTCGCCTACTATGGCAAGATCGCGATCCACCCGGTGCCGATATCTAGTCTGTCCGAGCTGGTGGAACGCGCCAAGATTGGCCCCATCCCAGGCAAGCTAATGTTGCTTGCCGGTGTCATTTTCATCGGTGGCTGGATTTCTTTCGCCTTGGTGACCCTTTTCCGCGATCGCGCCAAACACGGAACAGGCTCTGGTCGCGTCGCAATGGGCTAGGACCGAGCTAGCCGGAGGCGAGACATGTCGGCCAGAGATTTCATGAGGCGCGCTTCTTGCGGTCTATCAGCTGCCAGATCGGCCCTCGAAAGACGCTGGTCGAGCGCGTTCATCGCATTCAACGGCACGGTCTGGACGTTTGGTGCGGCATGATTGTCGGTTTTGACCCAGCGTGGACGCCAAAAGAATCGAGTTGATGGCAGCTCTGCGTTTCTTCGCCCGATTCGGCTATGTCCCGACGATGATGGCCGGGCTCAACGTCCTCGCCGCGAATCCCTGTTGAATCATTTCGACGTTGTTTGTGGTCGGCTCGATCATCGTGCTCATACGCGAGATGACGTATCCAAGGGAACCAAGTAAGCTCGAAGCGAGTTAGCGGGTATGGCGGTGTCTCAGTTCCTCCTTTCCCGCCTATTGCACGCCGCGATTGTGGGTCAGGAAAAACCGGCTGTCTGCCAGCCGGGTCTCTTTTTGGGTGCCCCCGTGGCCGAAAGCCAAACACCGCTCGATCGGAGAAGCGAGGAAGAACTTAAGAGCAGTCTTCGTAGAGGTGACTTCGGCGCGCGGAGGAAAGCGTTCGCCCAAGAAATCCTGCGCAGGCGTGAGGAGGCAAGAGCTGGACGGCGAACGCGAATGTACTTGTGGCTAGGTGCTATCATCGGCGGGTTTAGCTTCGGGATAGCCGCCCTCAGTCGATTGTGGCGCAAGTAAGCGCCACTGTCGGACCGAACACGCGTTCGCGGACCGACGCAGCCACCAGAATGAGCGAGCAGACGAACCAGAATGAGCGAGCAGACGAAAAGGAACATCAAAGAAGGCCGCGATAACCATAGCGATCACAAAACCCAGTTCAAAAGACCAACTCTTGTCCACCAGTCCGATGCTAACTGCCTGCCGAGAGAGCGCCCACGCACTGCACGCGCCTATTCGAGGTAGGAATCGGGGGGCTAGAGATGCACGACGACATTGAAAGAGGACGAAGCCATGACCTACCAAAGCGTCAACCCCTATGACGGCAAAATCCTGAAGACTTTCGAGGAACTCACCGACACGGAGCTCGAGACGGCGCTTGAAACCGCCGCGACCTGCTTCGAGACCTGGCGGCACACGACTTTCGCCGAGCGGGCGGCCGTGGTCGCAAAAGCCGCCGCTATTATGCACGCGCGCGTGGACGAGTTTGCTCGCCCGGTGACGCTCGAGATGGGCAAGCTTATCGACCAGGCCCGGGGCGAAGTGGTGCTCAGCGCGGACATCATCGACTACTATGCCAAGAACGCCGAGCGCTTCCTCGCATCACAACACCTCAAACCGAGTTCGGGCGAAGCAGAGGTCGAAAGCACCCCGTTCGGCGTGCTCTTCGGCGTCGAGCCCTGGAACTTTCCCTACTACCAGCTCGCGCGCTTTGCCGCGCCCAACCTGATGGCAGGCAATGTCGTTATGGTGAAGCACGCGGGGTGCGTTCCGCAATGCGCCATCGCCTTTGAGAAGCTGTGGCTGGAGGCGGGTGCGCCAGCGGGCGCGTACACCAACCTGCTGATCTCGTATGATCAGGTGAACCGCGTGATCGACGATCCCCGAATAAAGGGTGTGGCGTTGACCGGTAGCGTGGAAGCCGGAAAAATTGTTGCCGGGAGAGCTGGACAAAACCTTAAGAAGTCGACGATGGAGCTTGGCGGCAGCGACGCCTTCATCGTGCTCGAGGATGCCGACCTCGACAAGACGGTCAAGTGGGCGGTCTGGGGCAAGATGAACAACACAGGCCAGTGCTGCGTCGCGGCGAAGCGTTTCATCGTCGTCGAAGAACTGGCCGACCGCTTTCTCGACAAGTTCCAGACAGCGTTGGCGGCACTCAAGCCAGGAGACCCGATGGACAAGGCGACGACGCTCGGACCCCTGTCCACGGAAGCGGCCCTGGTAAAATTGCTGGACCAGGTCAAGCGAGCCGTCGCCAAGGGTGCCACCCTGGTGATGGGCGGCAAACGGATCGATCGACCGGGCGCTTTCATGGAGCCGACGATCCTAGCGGATATCAAGCCCGGCAATCCCGCCTTTAAGGAGGAATTCTTCGGGCCGGTCGCGCTTTTCTTCCGAGTCAAGAACGAGGACGAGGCGGTGACGCTCGCCAATGACTCGGAATTCGGGTTGGGGGGCTCGGTCTTCACCAAGGATGTTGCGCGCGGCAAACGTGTGGCGAGCCGCGTCGACACGGGCATGATGTTCGTCAATCACCCGACCTGGACGACGCCGGACTTGCCGTTCGGCGGCATCAAGAACTCCGGCTATGGACGCGAGCTCTCCAGCATGGGCATCCAGGAGTTCGTGAACAAAAAGCTGGTTCGCGTCGCTTCGATCGACGCGCCGGCATAGGCGTCGCTTCCAGCCTAGCGAGCAAACTCGCCAAAGCCACGGACCTGCACGACTTGGTGACCCCGCAGAGTCACTACGCGCGGCTGTTCGGGTTTGGCGCGGCTAAGCCCAAGACAGCCGAGTCCGCGCCCGAGTCGATCCACCAGGAGTCTGCCAAGAAGCCACTTCGTCGTGTGCAAGAGGCGCCGAAAAAGGGGCGCAGCCCCACAGCGCGAGATCCCGCCCCCGAGGGGTTAAAGCAAAAGGATGAGGTGGTAGACCCCGGCTGCATAACGCTTTGAGTATCGGAGCAGACAAGCAGGTCAGGCTCGTCGGCGGAAAATGCCGATCGAGGGCTTCACAGTCGGAGCGCGAAGAGGCTCAATGTTCGGTTAGGTGCCGGAACGGGAGATAGATCATGTCGATCGGACTCATACTCATCATCCTCCTAGTCATCTTCTTGCTTGGTGGCTTCAGTGGCCGCTTCGGCGGCTGCGGCTACGGCTTCGGTCACGGCGGCATCGGTGTCATAGGCATCGTCTTGATCATCTTCGTCGTACTGCTTCTCATGGGTCGCCTTTGATCTGAGAGGTCCGCCTCGTGCCCCGGAAGGGGAACCTCAGGATCGAGCTATATGGCGAGCTTGCAGCCCGCTGGTTGCGGAGGCCCGTATCAGCGTTATTTGCACCTTGACTAAGCGGCCCTTTAGGTCGGTACCGGTGGTTGCGGGGGCCCGCAACCACCTATACCGAACTCGATTCATTTGGAGTTCGTGCGCTCATAAGTGACGGAAAGAGCCTGATCGCCAACAATCCTTCAATCAGCCGTCGAAACCGCGTTTTTGGAGGTGTCCACCTATCCATTTGACGATTGCGTCCAACGTCGCATCGTCGCTGTAAGTGAGGCTATGCCGCAGACCCGGCAACGCGGAATCACGAAGTTGGAAGACATGGAAACTACCTGGCGGGGTTACCTCCGAGGATAGTTCAAAGAAGGGCGCCAGCAACCCTGCGTCAATACCGAACGGTGTGGTCACGAGTGACAGAAGAGCAGCAGGCCGCCCGCCACGGCCTCAAGTCCGATACCGATCATGGGAAGTCCAGGAAAAAATGGTACTCCAAAGGGCACGACAAAGCTCGCGCCAACCAAGATCAAAGGGATAGCCGCGAGAAGCAGTATCACTGGCACTTGAAAGCCATAGATTGAGAGAGCTGAAAGTCCAAGCTCATCGGAGACAGATTTTGCGGATTGAGGAAGGGAGGATTTCTGGCTCATCGTAGCCTTTAGAAGGAGCGAAGATGAGACAGAAATCCGTGCCGGCAAAAGAGCCGGCAGAACAGGTCGTGAAGAATATCCGTCGGGCGACACGGCGGCATTTTTCAGCCGAAGAGAAGATCCGTGTCGTGCTGGAGGGGCTACGCGGCGAGGACAGCATCGCCGAGCTTTGCCGCCGCGAAGGCATTGTCCAGAACCTCTATTACCGCTGGTCGAAGGACTTTCTGGAAGCCGGCAAGAAACGGCTGGCCGGCGATACGGCGCGGGCGGCCACCTCGGACGAGGTCAAGGACCTGCGTCGGGAGGCCAGCGCCCTGAAGGAGGTCGTGGCCGAGCTCACCCTGGAAAACCGTCTGCTCAAAAAAAGCGTGATGGCGGATGGGGAGAACGGCGCATGAGACACCCTGCATCCGAGAAGCTGGAGATCATCCGGCTGGTCGAGCAATCGCATCTGCC
>JBARKP010000017.1:0-1745 GCA_049801475.1 Methyloceanibacter sp. | reverse complement strand
GGGAGAAGCTATGGGGCGGGCGGGAGGTCGTGGCACCTTCATCGTCCATAACTGATGGAGGTTGCCCCGTGGCCCAAGTTAATGATCTCAGCCGAAGCCTGACCGTGTTTGATCCGATCTCGACCTTGGTGGTGGTCGTCGAGATGAGCAAGGTGAGTTGGCTGGTGAGCGGCGCTGTTCCCGGCGTCGAGCGCCAGCCGTTGAAGAAACTGGAGCCGGATGCGACGGTACTGTTGCGATTGATCGAGCGGTGGCGGAACGAGGCGGTGCGTGCTGGCCGGCCGATCAGCCGGATCGCGCTGGCCTATGAGGCTGGCCGCGACGGCTTCTGGCTGGCGCGCTGGCTCGTTGCCCGCGGGATTGAGGCCCATGTCATCCATTCGGCAAGCGTTGCGGTGTCACGCGAGCGCAAGCGGGCGAAGACGGATCGTCTGGATGCGGCGATGTTGATGCGCGTATTCCTGGGCTGGTTGCGCGGTGAGCGAGGGCACTGCGGGATGGTGGCCATCCCGACGATAGAGGAGGAGGATGCGAGGCGCCCGAGCCGCGAGCGCGAGAGTCTTGTCAACGAGCGTTCACGCATCACCAACCGCATGAAGAGTGCGCTCGCCCGTCTCGGGGTCCGGGGATTCAAGCCACATCTGCGCAAGGCTCCAGAACGTCTGGCAGGTCTGCGGACAGCGGAAGGCACGGGCCTGCCGGTGAACATCATCGAGGAATTCCGGCGCGACATGGCACGGCTGGCACTGCTCCGTGAGCAGATCAGCTCGATCGAGAAGACACGTGCCGAGCGGCTCGAGCGGGCACCGGATACAGGACCGCATGCGATGGTGCGGCTGCTCGCCAGGGTGATCGGTATCGGCATCGAGACGGCGGACATGCTGGTGCGGGAGATCCTGTCGCGGAAGCTTCGAGATCGAAGAGCGGTGGCGCGCTACGCCGGGCTCACGGGATCGCCCGACGAGAGCGGTCTGAAACGCCGAGAGAAGGGTCTGGCTAAGGCCGGCAATGCGCGGGTACGACGTGGGGTGATCCAGTTGGCGTGGCGCTTCCTGATGTTCCAGAAAGACAGTGCGCTGGCGCGCTGGTATCGCACGCGGACCGAGGGGCCGAGCGGCGCGCGCAAGACGACGATGATCGTGGCACTGGCGCGCAAGCTGCTGATCGCGCTGTGGCGCCTTGTCACGACCGGCGAGGTGCCGGACGGTGTCGAGCTGCGGCCGGCGGCTTGAGCAACATTCTAGAACGAGAAAGGACAAACAGGGTTCGGCACCTGACTGCGCTGATGCGCCGGGTAGCCGATGACGATCCGAGGTGGCGGCAATCCGATTACGGCTATGGCTGCAACGCCGCTGGGAGAATGGACCCGCCGCCTCGGAGCCTTGCCGCAGAAGCGTATGACTGCTTCATGGTCGGGGTCCTTGGATCCAACCGAATACAAGCTTGTGGCGCGAATTTTTTGCCACATAGGCAGGCTCCCCTCGGATCTTAGTCGAGCAGTACCCGATCGTCACGGGATCCAGCCGTGCTCACGGCCGTCAAGGACAAGCCTCCGGCGGCGCTGAAGAAGCGCCGTCTTTGACCGCCGCTGCGCGCGACGGCGATGGAAATATGCGGTCGGGACGGAAGAATGCTCGCGGCGCGGGTCGAACCCAAGAATAGGAACCGAGAAAGCGAAGAAAGGAGGAGAAGGTCGTGCTGCGTTAAAACTCGGTTGACAAGAAAAGCCCCATACAAGCCGTATG
>JBARKP010000016.1:0-2985 GCA_049801475.1 Methyloceanibacter sp. | reverse complement strand
CTGAACCCGGGTCCAGTATCGATGATGAGGAGCGCTGTGACCCGGTCCGGATAGGCCGAGTAGAAGGCCAGAGACATGTAGCCTCCGAGCGATAATCCTCCCACGATCGCTTTCTTGGTGCCGACCGCATTAAAGAGAGCAGCTATATCTTCAACCGTTGCCTCCTCACTATATTCGCTCGGGTCATCCGGGTAGTCGGAGCGACCGTGTCCACGCATGTCCCATAAAACGAGCCGATGATCTTTGCTTAGCACTTCAATCTGACCGCGCCACATCTGGCTCGTAGCTGAAAATCCATGCGTTAAGACGATGAAGGGACCCATGTCTCCATGGATTTCATAATAGAGCTTGACAGAACCTCTCTCGAGAAAAGCCATGTCTCTCGGCGATGTAGGTCTTGCCGGCGCCCGGCGGCCCCTGAATGAAGAGATAGCTGTGGTCGTCTCAGGCGCCAAGCGGCGCCATTACGCCGCTCAGGTTAGAACACCCCTGGCGGCAACGGCACGACGCGGCGTGCTCCTCATATTCGCCCCTTCTTTGCCGGCCTTCTGACGGTGCGTCGGCGCTGCGCTCGCTTTCGTGCAGATGGTTCGAGCTTTCCGTTCGCTCCACCCTTGGCGCTGCCCGCTTCGTGCGCAGAGGCCTGTCGATTCGAGCGCGGCGCGCCTTCTCGCCAAGGATCAGGGTAGATCAGACTGCGCAGCCCGCTGCGATCGAAATGGGCCCATCTGCCCTCGGGCTGTGCCAATCGGTCTGCAATGACGTAGACGGCGGCGGGGTTGTGTCCGAGGCCGCAATGGCTCGCCCACACTTCGACGCTTTCGGTGTGGGCGCGCTTATCCTCGACGCTGGATTGCCATGCGACGATGCCGTCGCTGCGGCTGAAGATCGAGGTCGTCGGCACGGGCGGCGGAACGTGCAATTCCAAGCCGCTGCAGGCGTTTTCAATCGAATGTCCCGCGAGGAGCTCGTAGAATCGCTGGGCATGGGTTGCCTTCGGGTTCTTGAACGGGCTTCCCAGCGTGATGACCACGCGGACGTCGTCGGGCGCGTTTTTGGCGATCTCTCGCGCGAACACGCCGCCGAGGCTCCAGCCGATGAGGCTCACCTTGCGACCGTGGTGCCGGCGGATGTGTCGCAAGCGTTGCAACTTACGCTCGGTCAGCCCGTGCCGCACGCCGAAATTGCGGCCCAGCTCCCAACCGTACGCTGCGTAGCCCCGGTCGCGCAAAAAGGCGCGCAAGGGTGTCGTTGATAGGTCGCTGGCTCCAAGCCCCGGGAGCACCATGACCGGGTGCCCGTCGCCGGCGGGTAACCTCCGCAGCCACGGCAGCGCCCCGATGAATGCGCCGAACTCATAGATCGCCCGTGCTTCCGCCAGCAGCAGCGCACGCGAAGGCGGCTCGATCTCGTGGGTCTGCATGGCTTCCCGGCCCCGCCCGCTCGATTCCCAAAAAGAATACCCTGTCCGCGCCCGAATTTGAACAAGCGCGCCGTGCCGGTCCACAGCCCCCATTCGGGCAAGCGTGGCCTCGAAAGACGCGTTCGGAGGTGATCGCCCCTCAGATGTGATTTGGGCGCGGGAAGACAAGGTGGTCCGGTCACACCCATTCTCGTTGCCGTTGACTCAAATCAATGTTCCTACGCTTGTTCCCGCTAGTCTTCGCAAGGCCCTTTCCCTTGTACAGCGTGGCCGTTGCCGCGCGCTCAGGCGGGAGCGATGCCATGCAATCGAACAGCCGACAAGACGCTCAGGCCGAACACAAGCATCGCGGTTGCGTCCTCGTCAGCGGCGCGTCGGCGGGCATCGGCGCTGAGCTTGCCAGGGCGTTTGCCGCCAAGGGCTACGACTTGATCCTGGTGGCACGCAGCCGCGATAAACTCGGCGAGATAGCGCGGGAGATCAAGGTCGCTCACGGCGTCCGCGTCACGATCCTGCCCGCCGATCTGAGCGTCCCCGGCACGCCGCAAGCCGTGTGCGACGGCCTTCGGGAAAAAGGTATCGACATCGACGTCCTGGTCAACAATGCGGGCGTGGTGTGTGAAGGCGATTTTGCCGACGTCACACTCGACGACCAGCTTCGCCTGCTGCAGATTAATATTGTAGCGCTAACTTCGCTGATACATCTCCTTCTCCCGCCGATGCTGCAGCGCCGCAGCGGGCGCATTCTCAATGTCGCGTCGACCGCGGCCTTCATGCCGATCCCGCGCGTCGCGACGTATGCCGCCGCCAAGGCTTACGTTCTGTCACTGACCGAAGCCTTGTCAGAAGAGCTGCGGGGCACCGGCGTGACGGCCACGGCGCTGTGTCCGGGCTTTACCCAGACGTCGATGCTGAGCGAGTCACGGCTCGCACGCTGGGTCCCCTCCATGATGGTCATGTCCGCGGCGGCAGTGGCGAACGAAGGCTGCACCGCCTGCCTTGCTGGCGAAACGATCCGTGTCCCCGGCATCGCGAACGACATCGCGGTCCGTGGGGTGCAGTTTCTGCCGCGGTTGCTGGTGCGCGCGGTCGGTGGCTTGGTGACGGGCCGAGGAGCCTAGCATGCGCGGCCGAAACAGCCGTCCGCATCTTGACGAGAACACGCTTCACTCGACGACTTCGAGCGTGCGGGCGAACGGAATCGAGATCGAATACGCCGAGAGCGGCGCCAGGGATGCCCCGGTCATCTTACTGATCATGGGCCTCGGCATGCAGCTCATCGCCTGGCCGGACGTGTTCTGCGAAGGTTTGGCCGCGCGCGGGTTCCGCGTCGTTCGGTTCGACAACCGCGACGTCGGCGGATCGACGAAGATCGCATCGACGAAGCTAGTGACGTTGGGCAGAATCGCGTTGGCCGCCGCGCTGGCGCGGGCGGTGGCAGGGCTGCCGGTCAAAGCGCCCTACACGTTGCGTGACATGGCGAATGACGCGATAGGCCTCTTGGATGCACTGGGGATCGAGCGGGCGCATATTGTCGGCGCCTCGATGGGAGGTATGATCGC
>JBARKP010000015.1:0-2903 GCA_049801475.1 Methyloceanibacter sp. | reverse complement strand
GGTCGGCTGCTCAACTATGGCAACGTCACCATCCATGGCACCGGCACGACGCTCGAACCACTTCGCAACGTCGACCGGCCCATCGAGTTTCGCAACGAGATAACGGCGACCTGATGCCGGACACCGGTCGCCTTTGCCTTCGGCGTCGTGGCTCACAGCGTCGGCGCAAGTCGAATTTGTGATATGGGACTTGTTGGTCATGATCGCCCTCCTTCCAAGGGTTGATGGTGGCAAGTTCCGGTCGGCTTCGGCCCGGCGCTCTTTTTTGTTGTATTGTCTTGATGACGCCCGCGCGGTGGCACGCTTGGGTGAATGCGCTTCATCTGATTCGAGAGCAAAGCTCGGAGGATGCCGGGTCAATGCGGGGGTTTCGCCTCAACAGATGGCAGCGCATCGGCATCGTGCTCCCTGTCGTTCGGGCGATAGCGGGATGAAGCAAGTCTATGGCAATACCTGACTATCAATCCCTCATGCTGCCGCTGCTGAAGCACGCTGCACTCGGCGAGACGCGCGTGCCCGAGGTATCAGACAAACTCGCCGATGAGTTCGAGCTTACTCCCGAGGAGCGCGACCAGCTTCTCCAGAGCGGACGGCAAAAGCTGCTTAACAATCGTATTCATTGGGCCAAGTTCTACATGGCCAAGGCTGGGCTGATCGACCACCCTCGACGTGGACGCTTCGTCGCGAGTGATCAGGGCCGCCTGCTCCTGGCGCGGAACCCTAGCAGGATCAATGTCGAGACATTGCTCCAATACCCGGCGTTTCGTGATTTCTATCGCGGCGCCAACTCTGACATTGAAGAAGAACAGGCTCCTCATGGCCCTGCTGTTACGACCGCCTCGGACCCCGATAGGACGCCTGAGGAACAGGTGGAGGCCGCTCACCTCGCGCTTCAATCGGCGCTTCGGGAAGAGTTGCTCCAACGCATCTTGCAGAACAGCTCTACCTTCTTCGAGCAGGTGATCGTCGAACTACTCGTTGCCATGGGTTACGGCGGCTCCCTCCGCAACGCCGCTGCCCAGCTTGGGCGCTCTGGCGACGGGGGAGTTGATGGTGTCATCAATGAAGACAGGCTCGGCCTCGATCGCGTGTACGTGCAGGCTAAGCGGTACGCGCCGACGATTTCAGTTGGCCGTCCCGATGTGCAGGGCTTTGTCGGCAGCCTCGTGGGGCTTGGGGCAACAAAAGGTGTGTTTGTTACCACCTCATCCTTTAGTCGTCAGGCGTTGGAGTTCGTGCAGCACCTCACCCAAAGGATCATCCTCATTGATGGACAACGCCTCGCTGAGCTAATGATCGAACATAATGTCGGGGTGCGACTAAGTCGGGCAATCGAGTTCAAGCGCCTCGACGAGGATTTTTTCGCCGAGGAGGATTGAGGCTACTGTTTCGAGCTTTGCGCCTTGCTCGCGTCGGTCTAAAGGCTAAAGCCCTTTGCCGTCATCTTCCTCACCAGCGTATTCGAAAGATAGTTGAGTTGGCTCGCCATAGCGAGGGTGAAGCCTGTCCAATTTGGAACGGAAATCATGCCAATCCCCGCTCAGCTTCAGACGAGGCCGTTAGCGCGCTCATCATTTCGCCAGCACCCAAAAGGCCGAAGGCGCTGGCAAACCAACAGGAGGTCGGCGTGGTGGTGGAGCCCCACTTCGCCGCCGTCGATCGGCGGGATTTGGCGACAGCCCATAAAAGGGGCTGGGTGCGCAGAAATGACGGATATTTTGGCTCCGCTGGGTGACCCAAAGCGGACATAGAAGCCCAGCTATCAGCAACGTCCACGTGTCGCCAGGGTCCGATTTTCATCGGCACCGGGCTCACGAACTGTCTCCTCTGAAGGCGTCCCAGCTTAAATTCATGCCGCCCACTGCTCGAGGATGGCGTTGATCTCGGCAAGATAGTCGCGGCCGGTGATCCGGCTCGCGTCGACATAAGCGGCGCGGAGTTGCTCCGTAATGATGTCGTCAACGTCGTCGCCGTAATACCAAAGGGCCAACGCGAGCTTGATCGCCACGCCCTCCAGGTCACGCGCTGGCGTGGCCCGGATCGCCTCGTGAAGGCGGCTGACTCGCTTGTGGCGCCGGTCGCTCTCCGCGTCGTCCGTTGCGGCCAGCTCGGCTTCGAGCGAGACCTTCCACTCGTCCCATAAGGTCAGAAGCTCGTCGTCTTTCGTGGTATTGGTGTCATTGGTCATCGTCAGCGCCGCTCGGTTGATGGTGGCAAGTGCTGGCCGGATGCCACCGCGTCCGGTCAGTGCGCATTGAGTCTCGCACAGGTCGAATCCCCATGTCGTCCTACGGCCTTAGGAACGGCAGAAATCCGCCAAAAATAATTTTGCATTTCTGCCTGTGAGGCCGAAGACAAGCCCCTCAGGAGCCCGTGGTGGCCGAAGCGGGTTAGCCGGTGTGAAGACGGGAGCAGGGGAAGGAAGTGGCCGCCAGCGGGCCGCGCAAAGGTAATGTTTCGGGCTGACGAAAATCTCGGCTCACTTGGCCGGGGCGTGGTAATATCTCTGTTGCGGCTCCGGCCATGAGCCGCACCCGACACTAGCCCCGATCACTTCGACCGGGGCTTCTTGTTACACTATCTACCCCCAGCTCGCGCGCTCAATCGAAGCATCGGGAACAAGCAATCAGCGCCAGCGTTTGGCGGTTAGCGGTATCGGCGCGAACCCGCCGCCCCCTTATCTTCTGGCTGCGCGTTTCTGGACTCCAACAACCCTCGACAGGGAGGTGATTGACATGGCAAGCGATAAGCAGACCAATCTTACGATTGTCTTGGGCGCCATCGTGCTCGCCCTCGTGCTCGCTGCCTATTTCATTTACGGCCATAAGGGTGAGTCCACCGTCAAAGTCGACCACCCGGCGACTGAAGCACCGGCAACACCGATGGCCCCGGCGCCGACTCCC
>JBARKP010000014.1:0-1866 GCA_049801475.1 Methyloceanibacter sp. | reverse complement strand
CTAACGCAGCCACTACGATGAGCGAGAGCCAACCGCATGTGATGCTCTCGACGGCATCGGCGCCGAGCGCGCGGCTTCCGAGAGCCTCGGCCAGAAGGAGCTTGCGGCGGGACAAGAAATACATGGTCGGCATCGCGAGGACGCTGATCACAAGGCCGGGCAAAGAGAACTCTGCACCCTGCTGCATCCACAATTTCCAGCCGACGCCGGCAACGACATAAATGGCAAGTGCGAACAGCAAGGCCCCACCAATCTGGGCTGCTCTTCGTTCCGCGCTCTCAGCGAACGTCTGTCCATGTCGAAGTTCGACGGTGAGTCGCCAAACCAGTACGCCCGCCGAAGCCAGCTCAATCAAACTGTCGATGCCAAAAGCGAGCAGGGTCAGGCTATTCGCCGCGACCGCCGAACCGATCGCGACCGCAGCCTCGATCACCATCCAGGCGATCGTCATGTACTCGATCCTGAATGCCTCCCGGATCAGGGTAGATCGGTCGCCAATCGGGATTTCTTCTTGCAGAAGAGCTCTCATCATCGATCAGTAGCGCGCTCAAGCTTCCTCACGGGATTGCAAGAACCGAGCGAACGCCTTTAACGTCATCTCCGAGACGTAATGCTCAATTCCCTCAGCATCAGTTTCGGCCGATTCGGCCGGAACGCCCAGCGCGCGGAGCAGGTCTACGACAAGCCTGTGGCGAACGCGCACTCGTTCGGCTAGTGCGTACCCTTTCTCCGTCAAGAACACCCCCCGATAGGGCCGGGCGGTCGCCAGTCCTGCTCGCTTCAAGCGGGAGATGGTTTTGATGGCAGTGGCGTGGGAAACGCCCAAACGGCGGGCGATGTCTGTCGGACGTGCCTCGCCGGTGCTCGTCAGCAAGTCCGCGATAAGCTCGACGTAATCTTCGAACAAGACGGTCGATTGGGCCGATCGCGCCTTGTCGAAGCGGCGCGCTTGGGTCAGTTCAGCGGGGAGTTTCCCCATGGCCCCGACAAGCTCTCGTTTCGCCTTCCGCACCCTGGTTTCCATGATGGCCACCGAACTTTCTGCTGCAGGGACAGCACACTTCAATGCTTGTGTCAAAATGTAGCCTACCGTGCAGTCTGTAGCCATTGACAATCACGTTTACTTAATATGCTGTAGCCGATGCAACACTTTGGTGTAGGTGCTGAATATGCTGCAAAAGACCGATTCTATCGTCCGAAGAGAATCGCTGTCTGAACGGACCGTCTCTGCGGCGCGGCAAGTGCTGGCAGGTCAGCGCGGCGGACTGCGCGCTTACCTCGCCTTTGCCGGTCCAGCCGTGATCGCCTCGATCGCCTATATGGATCCCGGCAATTTCGCTACCAACATCCAGGCGGGGGCGAAGTACGGCTACACGCTGCTCTGGGTGGTGCTGCTCGCTAATCTCATCGCCATGCTGTTCCAGGCGCTCTCCGCCAAGCTCGGCATCGTCACCGGGCGAAACCTGGCCGAGATGTGCCGCGACGAGTTTCCGCGGCCGGTGGTGTGGGGCATGTGGGTGGTTAGCGAGGTCGCGGCCATGGCCACCGACCTCGCCGAGTTCCTCGGCGGCGCCATTGGCCTTTCGCTCCTGTTCCACATGCCGCTCTTTGCCGGCATGGTGGTCACCGCGATCGTGACCTACGGCATCCTGCTTTTTGAAGGATCGGGCTTCCGCCCCGTGGAGCTGATCATCGGCGGCTTGGTCGGCATCATCGGCCTCTGCTACCTCATCGAGATGTTCATCGCCCCGGTCGATTGGGGCGCGGCAGCGCTGCATACGGTCGTGCCGAAGCTTCCTGACGGGGAGGCGCTGCTGCTCGCGGTTGGCATCATCGGCGCCACCGTGATGCCGCATGCGATCTATC
>JBARKP010000013.1:0-91318 GCA_049801475.1 Methyloceanibacter sp. | reverse complement strand
CGAAGGTGCTGACTGAGGATGAAGCGCGGCGCATAGCTGCAATCGCCAAGCTGCCAACCTTGCTTGTGAAAGAGTGAGGGAATGGAGCAGGGGAAATGACACTCGGCCCAGTCCTACGCGTTTCTTGCCGCGCCTATCTTACTGAATTCGATTTCCGATATAATGAGCGTGCGGGGCCTCGGCGCAGGTAATGGGGTCGCACGCGCGAAAGTCGTTGGCATGTAAAGGGCCTCATCATGAGCGTGGCGTATCCGAATTCTGATCCAGTGGCCGGCGGCTTTTACACCGTTCGTGAAGCGGCACGACTACTCAGAATCTATAGCTCGCGTCGTGTTCGGGATTGGCTGACAGGCCATTCCCATAGCGATGCCGGGCCGATCATACGTGCCCAGTACAAGCGCATTGGGCAGACTCAGGAGTTGGGCTTTCTGGATTTGATGGAAGTGCGCTTCATTGAGCACTTTCGACGCCAAGAGATTAGTCTCCAGTCGCTACGCAAGGCAGCAGAGAATGCTCGCAAGGAGCTAAATCTCGATCATCCATTTGCTACGTCTGACGTAAAGTTCATGACCGATAGGAAAGAGATATTTCTGCACACTGCCAAGGAAGAGGGCGACACATTTTTACTCAACCTCATGACAAACCAAATCGAGATTTACGAGGCGCTAGAGCAAGCACTTGCAAGGGACCTAACCTTTGATCCTCAATCCGGGATCGCGCGTAGGTGGCGGCCCCTGCCCGATGATTTTCCCCACGTAGTCGTGGACCCATTGATTGCATATGGACAGCCGGTCATCGAACCTAGCCGCGTTCCTACAGCCACGCTCTATGAAATGTGGAAGGCTGAGAACAACTTTCGCGCCGTTGCCGAGTGGTTCGAGATCAGCGATGAACAGGCGCACGAAGCGATCTATTTCGAGGCAACGCTGGCGTGAAGATAAGGGCGGACGAGCATGTCTCGCCGCCAATAGTGCGATGGATTCGCGAGTTAGGACTTACCCCTGGCTGGGAACTAACCTCAGTCCGCGAAGAGGGGCATGGTGGTGACCATCATGTTACCTGGGTCACCAAGTTTGCTCGTGACGGCGGTCACGCGATTTTGTCCGCCGACAAGGATTTTCTCAAGCGTCATCAGCAAATCGTCGCCATCTGCGACACTGGTTTGCGGGTGGTTCATATGCCGCCCAAATGGGCGAATTCCATTCGCAGCATTCAAGCGGCCCACATGTTATTTTGGTGGAACAAGATCGAGGCGACGTTAGCTGACTCTAGGCCACGCGAGTTTTGGCGAGTGCCTTGGGGCTTCGCCGATTCATCGCTTATCCTGCAAAAGGTGGATTACGAAGAGTCGCGGAAACGGCTCAAGAAAGCGCAAAGACGCGTCTAAGGCGGAACGGAAATCTCCGCCGCACTCATTTCTCTAATTTGGGCGGAATTGCAAGGGCCTGAAGCGCGTCATGTCCCGCCTCTGCATCTAGCAAGCGTGCCGCCAATCCGTTGAGGTGCTGATCGGGTCATTGAGCACCTTGCCCATGCCAGCATCGGCCACCATGGCGAGCGCCGCAGCCTTGGCCTTGCCGATAGTGGTCGGCCCTACTGATCGGTCTCCACAACGAGCAAGCCATGACTTATGACCGGGACCGGCATTGATAACCCATGCCAGTGCCGTTGTTTCGCATTCGTGATGATGATCCTACAGCAGGCACGAAGCGCCCGAAGCTCAGCGCTGAGGGGTGGCACACATGGTCAGAGGAAGAGATCGCCACCTTCGAGGCGAAGCACTCCATTGGCAGCAAGGCCCGCCTAGCCTTCGCCCTTGCCCTCTACACCGGGCAGCGTGCGGCTGATCTGATCAAGATGGGCAGGCAGCATGTCCGCGATGGGATGATTAGCGTTGCCCAACAAAAGACGGGGACGCGCTTATGGATACCCGTTCACTCTGACTGGGCCATTCTCGATAGCGTGCCGTCAGAGCACCTAACCATCCGCATATCGGAGAAGGGCCAGCCCTACGCTGGGGCGACCACATTCAGCCATGCAATGAACCGCTGGACGAAAGGAAGCTGGCCTTACCGGGTGCCCGCTCCACGGGCTCCGCAAGGCTTGCTGTAGGCGGTTGGCAGAGGCGGGCTGCTCGACTCAGGAGATCATGGCAATCTCTGGTCACAAGTCGCTGTCCGAGGTCGAGCGATACACCAGGGCCGCCGACCAGAGGCACATGGCTGAGAGGGCCATGGCAAGAACGGATAGGCTGATGCTCTTTGGGGGCGTGGGTAACACTAAGCCCTTGATCTCGCTAAGGGTGGTGCCTTCCTCTTGAACCTTGCCGCCCCGAAGGGCTAAAGCCACGCCCATGGCCGAAACATCCGAGCACGCCGACATTAAGGATATGAGCTTCGAGCAGGCACTGAAGGAGCTCGAAGCCATCGTCGACCGCCTGGAGATGGGCGATGTGGAGCTTGAGGCCTCGATCCTGATCTATGAGCGGGGCGAGGCGCTGAAGGCCCATTGCGATGTGCTGCTGCGCAAGGCCGAGGCCAGGGTGGAAAAGATCTCCCTGAACGCGGGCGGCCAGCCCACCGGCACCGAGCCGCTGGACGTTGAGGATTAGGGTCCGACTCAATCGAGCCAATACGCGACGAGGGCGGCGCGACCTTCTGATCGATCTCGTAGACTCCCAGCCCCCAGCCGCGCGGCCGTTCATGTCGATTTTATCCATTTGGAGCATTGCCTGCATGACCCTTCTTGATTTCGCTGCGTCCTTGTGGCTTGGGCGGCCTCGGTACCCTCGCTATGGTCGCTGCTAGTTCCATGACCTCATGACACAATTGGGGCAGGCTGCTAGGCTAGTTGAAAGCTTGGGCTCGGGTCGATAAAGACCTGTCATAAAGCGAATTCCGAGCCTTTTCTCAATTTCGCGGGGAACGAATGAGCGCCGAAAACCCAACGCCGCTGCTTGACCGCGTGCGCAGCCCTGAAGAGTTGCGCGCGCTCGAGGACCACGAGCTGCCGCAGCTCGCGGCAGAGCTTCGCCAGGAGACCATCGACGCCGTGTCCGTGACCGGCGGCCATCTTGGCGCGGGCCTCGGCGTAGTCGAGCTCACCATCGCGCTGCACAAGGTGTTCGACACACCCAACGACAAGCTCATCTGGGATGTCGGCCACCAGACCTACCCCCATAAGATCCTTACGGGCAGGCGCGACCGAATCCGCAGCTTGCGCCAAGCCGGGGGGCTGTCGGGCTTCTGCAAGCGGCCCGAGAGCGAATACGACACATTTGGCGCAGGCCACTCCTCGACCTCGATCTCGGCGGGACTTGGCATGGCGGTTGCTCGAGACCTCGCAGGCAAGAAACACAACGTGGTTTGCGTGATCGGCGATGGCGCCATGAGCGCGGGCATGGCCTATGAGGCGATGAACAACGCCGGCGCCATGGACTCCCGGCTGATCGTGATCCTCAACGACAACGACATGTCGATCGCGCCGCCCGTGGGCGCCATGAGCGCCTATCTCGCCCGGCTCATCTCAGGCGAGACCTATCGGCAGCTGCGCAACTGGGCAAAACAACTCGCCAAGATCCTACCCAAGAGCTGGGAACGCCGCGCGGCCCGTGCCGAGGAGTACACACGGGGCTTCTGGACCGGCGGCACGCTGTTCGAGGAGCTCGGCTTTTATTATGTCGGCCCCATCGACGGGCATAATTTCGATCATTTGCTGCCGGTGTTGCGCAATGTGCGCGACACGGAAAACGGTCCGATCCTGATCCATGTGGTGACGCAGAAGGGCAAGGGCTACGAGCCGGCGGAAAGCTCCGCCGACAAGTTCCACGGGGTCAGCCGCTTCAACGTCGTCACCGGCGCGCAGGAGCCGTCGAGCGGTGGGGCGCCGAGCTATACCAAGGTCTTCGCCAATGCGCTGATCGAGGAGGCGTGCGCCGACGACAAGATCGTGGCGATCACTGCGGCAATGCCCTCGGGCACCGGGCTCGACCGTTTCGCGGAAGTGTTTCCGGACCGCTGTTTCGATGTCGGCATCGCTGAGCAGCACGCGGTGACCTTCGCCGGAGGCCTCGCCGTGGAAGGCTTCAAGCCATACGCTGCCATCTACTCCACCTTCCTCCAGCGCGCCTACGACCAGGTGGTCCACGACATCGCTATTCAACGCCTGCCGGTGCGCTTTGCCATCGACCGGGCGGGGCTCATGGGCGCCGACGGTCCGACGCATGCGGGGGCATTCGACGTCGCCTATCTCTCCTGCCTGCCGGGATTTGTCGTGATGGCGGCGAGCGACGAGGCCGAGCTCATGCATATGGTGGCGACGGCGGCGTCGATCGACGATGGCCCCTCGGCCTTCCGCTATCCGCGCGGCGAAGGCACCGGCGCCGTTATGCCGAAACGAGGGCAGGTTCTGCCTTTGGGTAAGGGACGAACCTTGCGCGAAGGCTCGGCTGTGGCCCTGCTTTCCTTCGGGGCTAGACTCGGAGAGGCGTTGCGCGCAAGCGACCAGCTTGCGGGCTTTGGCCTCTCCACAACGGTCGCGGACGCGCGCTTCGCCAAGCCCCTCGATACGGAGCTGGTGCGGCAGCTTGCGCGCCACCACGAGGTGCTCATCACCCTCGAGGAAGGGTCAAGCGGCGGGTTCGGATCGCAAGTCTTGCAGCTTCTCGCGCGCGAGGGACTTCTCGACCGCGGCCTCAAGGTCCGCACCCTGACCTTGCCGGACTGCTTCATCGAGCAGGACAAGCCGCAAATCATGTACGAGAAGGCCGGGCTCAACGCCTCAGGGATCGTGGCCGCGGTGTTCGCCGCGCTCTGCAAGGACAGGAACACTGCCGAGGCGGCCCGTCTCGCCTGAGAAGAGCGGGGTCTGCGCGCACCAAGCACACGAAAGTCCACATTAACATTTGGGCCTCCTTGATAAGCGCCGATTGCAGCGAGGCCGATGTCCGCTCCTGCGGGTGGCCTATCGGGAGGGCATTGTGAACACGTTGGTAAGGCTCTTGGGCGCCGTGGCGATGGCTCTAGCCGCAAGCCTGGGTGCCGAGGAGCACATCGAAGCTTGCACGCGAGGCGTCTATCTGGGCTCAGAGGACCTGGCGTGGCATGCACCGCGATGGCGCCGCCGGCTCCGATTCCCCGACGGGCCACCAGTCCCAACACCTTTGAAGGGTGGGTGCTCCGGCGAAGAAGCTCACCATGGCCGTCGCATTTCTGCCGGCTTCGCCGGAAGGGGAGCGCCAGCGAGAGGGGAGCTCAAACTAAAACTCGCCGCCGGCCTCTCCGCTGCAATGAGCAGCAGGACCTTGATCCGCCTGACTACTCGATTTTGCAGTCTTGGCTGAATTGGGAGACTGCCTCCGCCCTGCCCTGGTCGGAGAGCGTGGCGCTCGTCTCGCCCATCTTGAGCATCAGCGGCCCGGGATCGCGAAGCACTTCCAGCACGGGCTTCACGTCGATGTCGCTGGCCTCGCCGAATGTCGCGCCGTTCGCTTCGTCGCGCGCCACCTCACCCTCGACGGGCGCCTGGGCCTTCGCGGACGATAGCTCGATGGTGAGGGGCTGACCGGGCGCGACGCCGGTCACCTCCTTGTGCACGTCGAGGACGACAATGCCCATTCCGCTGAAACAAGAAAGCAGAAATAGAGGACTTGCGGCCGGGTCGAGCGGTCCATAAGCGAGTGCCGTTAGGCCGCCGCTCGATCTCCCTGTCCAGATCAAGGCGTCCTCGGTGCTCGCGAAGCTCGCGACTGGCGGCGCGGCGACGAGCAAAGCACACGTCACGAAGAGGCGCGCTTTGGCGTTCACTGGGCTGGGGTCCACCTTCAGCAACAAACTCATACCGACTCGCTTTATAGGGCCTTTCAGCGGTCTTGCTAGTCGAGGCCGGAGATCTTGGCAAATATGGCAAGTCCCGGGGGCAGGCCCCGATGCTGCAACGGCCTAGGTAGCAGCGGCGTTCCGGTCTTTCCGGCTTTTGGTAGGCAGAGCCCCTCAACAAACTCAATTGTTAAGGCCGCGTCTGCGCGCTTGGCCGAAATTCAGCTGCCTGCAACGTAGTGATGGCCAGTTCCAAAGAGCTTGGCGGATCGAACCCCATGAAGGCCGGGTCGAACTCGTAATAGTTGCAGGTGATCTCGTCGCCCGCGGCAATGTCCGTCAGCGCATAGCCCCTGTCGAAGACGCAGAAATCAGTGTTCGGCCGTTCGCTGTGGTTCATGAACTTGCCGTCGTCGCAGTCCAACACTCTGACGCCTGGCATTTCGAGGTGTGGATAGCTATAGCGTGCCACGAAGTCGTGCATATGGGCCGGCAGTATCGCAAGCTCGTTCACCTGCACGAAGATGTCGAACTTCGGGTTCAGCACCCACATCTGACTTCCGCACGGAATGAATTCGCCGGCAAAGACGCCGAGCCCCTGAATCGCGCTCGGCGCAAGGAATGTCCTGAAGAGCATCATCGCCGTTCTCTTTGACGTCCGGTTGGATCGCCGCGCGGAATGCTGCGCGTCGCCGTAATCGTGGACCGATCCTGGGAATCGTCAGGAGATGGACTCATGCGGGATTGCCGCTTGCTCCTGCACGAGGCCAAACTCACTCCGCTTGCGCACGCGCCGACCCGCGGCTTGCTCCCTCTGCAAGGCCGCAATCCGACGCAACAAATAGGGCGAAAAATGCCCTCCATAACGCTCCCACAAAAGTGGGTTACGCCAGTCGTCGCCCGTCACGCGGCCACGGCAGCAAGCCGAGCCGCAGGCGCAATCGAACTCATCGTAGGGCGAGCCATCGCACATCGCATAGTCGATGGTCACCTCCTCGCCAGGCTGTATCGTTTGCATCGCGACGATGGTGATCTGTCCGGCGAGGCCCGCGTGCGGATCGCAGCTGTGATTGATGTAGTCCGGGGGCTCGTCGGCAGCGAGCGAGGCGAGGTAGAGGCTCTCCTCTACCTGCACGGTATGACGCCGGATCTCGACAGGCAGTTCGTCGAGCTCGTTGGTGGAGACGATGCGCCCGCCCCACACAGCGATGACTTCGCCGGGCTCGATCAGTTCCCGAGCAACTACGGCCTTGCCACCGGCCACGTCACGATTTCGGACTTCGCACTTGTCGGTGAGGTAAGCCGTCGGATCCTGGCTCACGAGACCTCCGCGAGTGCGCGCCGAGCGATGCGCTTCGCAGTATATAGTTGGCGGTGCCCGTCCGCTCCCGGTTCGTCATCCGCGCGCGAGATTCCCCAACGCGGGCGCAAGTGTATGAGAAGCGCATATGCCCATCTACAAAAAAAAGAGGCTCGACCGATTATTGGTGGATAAGGGCCTGGCCGCCACGCGCTCCCGCGCGGCCGACCTTGTGCGCCTCGGATCGGTCAGCGTGGACGGCGTGACGACCTTGAAGCCCGGGGCGATGCTCGCGCCTGACGCGAGCCTGGCGGTCAGCGCCGGCGCCTCTCCCTTCGTGTCCCGCGGCGGGATCAAGCTTGCCGCCGCTCTCGACGCGTTCGGGCTCGATCCTAAGGGCCGGATCGCGCTCGATATCGGCGCCTCGACTGGCGGCTTCACCGACGTTTTGCTGGCCCGCGGCGCGACTTGCGTGTTTGCCGTCGATGTCGGCCGCGACCAGCTGCACCCGAAGCTTCGCCAGGATCCCCGCGTGGTCGTCCTGGAGGCGACCGATTCGAGGGGCCTCGATGCCGAGACCCTCAAGGGGCCAATTACCGCCATCGTCGCCGATGTGAGCTTCATCAGCCTGACCAAGGCCTTGCCCGTCCCGCTTCGCCTCGCAGCCCCTGGCGCCTGGCTCGTGGCTCTCGTCAAGCCGCAATTCGAGGCGGGCCGCGAAACGGTGGGCAAAGGCGGCATCGTCCGCGACTCCGTCGCGCGGGCGAAGGCCGTGGCGAGCGTGCGAGAGTTCATCCAAGCTCAGCCCGGCTGGACGGTGTTTGCAGAGATGCCCTCCGCCATCCTCGGGGGCAGCGGCAACGAAGAAGTGCTGATCGGCGCGCGTCATGGAGCTTGAGGTCCGGATCGAGCGCCCGGGCGCTCAGGGCGACGGCGTGGCGCAGGGGCCCGGACGGTCCCCTCTACGTGCCCTTCACGATTCCGGACGAGCGGGTCAGAATCGCAGCTGAGCCCGGCCAAAACCGTGCCGAGCCCCTCGACCCCAGCACTTGCGCCCGGGACTTGCGCATCCTCGTCGACGGTGGCTATCGCATCACCTGCATCGTTCCCGTCGACCAGTTCCTGTTCTCGCCCCACATCGAACTCATGGCACAGTTGGAGCGGTGAGTGCGCTTCGCGCGACTGGCTACCGGCTTACGCCGGCGGACAAAGCCGCGAGGAACATGGCACGACCCCTTATAATTGTCATCGCCCGGCAGAAGACCGGGCAAGGAGGAATTGAGTTCGGTGGGCGGACCGATCGCGCAGTGATTACTGGATAGCCGCCTTCGCCGGGTATGACAGCAAGGCGCTAGGAAGGGAAAGGCCGCGGGGCGCGGCAAAGTTCATCCCTTCCCGGTCTGGCCGCGGTGGCGCAAATAATGGTCGGCAAGCACGATGGCCATCATGGCCTCGCCGATCGGCACGGCGCGAATGCCGACGCAAGGGTCGTGGCGGCCCTTGGTCGAGACCTCGGTTTCGTTGCCGGCGCTGTCCACTGTACGGCGGGGCGTCAGGATCGAGGAGGTGGGCTTCACCGCGAACCGCGCGACGATGGGCTGCCCGGTGGAGATGCCGCCAAGGATGCCGCCGGCATGGTTCGACAGGAACTCCGGCGCCCCATCCGGGCCAATGCCCATCTCGTCGGCATTCTCCTCGCCAGAAAGCGCCGCGCCGGCAAAGCCAACGCCGATCTCCACGCCCTTCACCGCGTTGATGCTCATCAGTCCGCTGGCGATATCCTGGTCGAGCTTGCCGTAGACCGGCGCGCCGAGCCCCGCCGGCACGCCTTCGGCGACGATCTCGATGATGGCTCCGCAGGACGAGCCCTGCTTCCGCACCTGGTCGAGGAAGTCGGCCCAGCGCTTCACCACCTTGGCGTCGGGGCAGAAGAATGGATTCCGCTCCACTTCCGACCAGTCCCAGGTCCTGCTATCGATGGCATGGGGCCCCACCTGCACCAGCGCACCGCGCACGCGCATGCCCGGCACCACTTTCCGGGCAATGGCGCCCGCGGCCACACGTGACGCCGTCTCCCGCGCGCTGGCGCGTCCTGAGCCACGCCAGTCGCGCAAGCCGTATTTGACGAGATAGGTGTAATCAGCGTGGCCTGGTCGGAACTTGTCCTTGATGTCCCCATAATCTTTGGAGCGCGCATCGACATTCTCGATCTCGAGCGCGATCGGCGTGCCGGTGGTGACCTGCTCGCCCGTCGCCTCGTCAGTGAAGACGCCCGAAAGGATTCGCACCTGGTCCGGCTCCTGCCGCTGGGTGGTGTAGCGCGACTGGCCGGGCTTGCGCTTGTCGAGATAGGTCTGAATGTCGGCCTGCTCGAGCGGGATGCCCGGGGGACAGCCGTCTACCACGCAGCCGATGGCCGGCCCGTGGCTCTCGCCCCAGGTGGTGATGCGGAAGAGATGGCCGAAGCTGTTATGGGACATGATCAGATACTAGGAGCCGGTTATCCGCTTTCAGGCACCCGCTATGTAGCACCAAACCCTGACCTACTCCTTCACCACCGCAATATCGGGAGCATCCTCGTTCTTCATGCCAACCACGTGATAGCCCGCGTCGATATGCAGGATCTCGCCGGTAACGCTTCGCCCGAGGTCGGAGAGCAAATAGAGCGCGCCGCCGCCGACATCCTCGATGGACACGGTGCGCCGGAGCGGCGAGTTGTACTCGTTCCACTTCAAGATATAGCGGAAATCGGCGATGCCGGACGCGGCGAGCGTCTTGATCGGCCCGGCCGAGATGGCGTTGACGCGGATGTTTTGCTTGCCGAGATCGGCCGCCAGATAGCGAACGCTGGCCTCGAGCGCTGCCTTCGCCACGCCCATCACATTGTAGTGCGGCATGACCTTCTCGGCTCCGTAATAGCTGAGCGTCAGCAGCGCGCCGCCTTGCGGCATCAGCGCCTCGGCGCGCTTGGCGAGCGCGGTGAACGAGTAGCAGGAGACGATCAGGGTCTGGACGAAATTGTCCTTGCTCGTGTCCACATAGCGCCCGTCGAGCTCCTCCTTGTCGGAGAAGGCGACAGCATGCACGAGAAAGTCGATGCCGCCCCAGGCCTCGGCGAGCCTCTTGAACACCGCCTCGACGCTTGCCTCGTCGGTGACATCGCAAGGGAGCACGAGCTTCGAGCCGATCTCTTGCGCCAACGGCTCGACCCGCTTCTTGATGACGTCGCCCTGATAGGTAAGCGCGATCTCGGCGCCATTATCGTGGCAGGCCTTGGTGATGCCCCAGGCGATCGAACGGTTGTTGGCGACACCGAACACGATGCCGCGCTTCCCCGCCATCAGCTTGGCCGCTTCGGCCATTGACCCTCCAGCTCTGAGATGATGGCGCTTTATAATGCGGGGGCAATCGGGCCGGAAGGTTTTTCGCCCCAAGACTTTGAGACCAATCCGCGCGGGGTCGGCTCACTCCGTTGGGGCGTGTCAGCCCTCAAGCGACCAGTTGCCGTCGGGCCCGCGGCAGGCGATCCCCTCGACCTCTTTCACATAGGTGCCGAGCGATAGCGAATAGGTCAGGTGCCGGCACACCCTGCCCTCGTCGTCGCGAAACGCCGAGACCGGCTTGATCACGCCCGTCAGCGCCCGCGATTGCCTTCGCCACACGAGCGTCGAGCCGTCGCTGAGCTCGGTCAGCGCCACCTGAAGCGCGTTCAGAGCAAGGGCGCGGTCGCTGCCGTCGAGTCGCGAGCGCAGCTCGGCGAAGGTCGAAGGCTGCTTGGCGCTCTCCGTGTCGATGACGACCGCCGCATCTTGCACCGGCTCCTCGGCATAGAGAGCAACGGAGGCGGGCGCCAGAAGCAAAATTGCAAGAGCGACCCGCCCCAATGATGATAGGAGCGTTCCGATGGAACGTACGCATTACTCGTCCCCAACTCTGGCGCGAGACTACCCCCCCGCACCAACTATCTACAGGGACGATCGTGCAGTATCAGGGTGAGGAAAGCGTAAACGCCCGTTTCGCGGCGAGACCATCCCATGGAATGCCTAAGCGTAGGTGGCGGACAGCCATGACCAAACATCGAGACATGCCCTTAGATCCGGGCCCGCAAGCTCAGGATTTCACGCAAAGCAGAGAACCCTTTGACCTGTTCGCCCGCTGGATCGAGGAGGCATGCGTCAGCGAGCCCATCGACCCTAACGCCATGGCCGTCGCCACCGTCGGCGTGGACGGCTTGCCCAATGTACGCATGATCCTGCTCAAGGGGGCCGACGCGCGCGGCTTCGTCTTCTACACCAATTCCGAAAGCGCCAAGGGGCTCGAGCTCGCAGCCGCGCCGAAGGCCGCGCTGCTCTTCTATTGGAAGAGCTTGCACCGCCAGATTCGAATCAGGGGAACCATCGGGCCGGTGAGCGACACCGAGGCCGACGCCTATTTCGCCAGCCGGTCGCGGGAGAGTCGCATCGGCGCCTGGGTGTCAAACCAGTCCCGGCCGCTTGCGAGCCGCGAGGCTCTCGAGGCTGCGGTCGCAATGCGCACGAGCGAGTTCGAGGGCAAAGACGTGCCGCGGCCCGCCCATTGGCACGGCTACCGCGTGGTGCCCCTCGAGGTCGAGTTCTGGGCGATCCGGCCCCACCGCCTGCACGACCGAATCGTGTTCCGGCGCCCGTCCCCCGACGCGCCCTGGGTCAAGACGCGGCTCTATCCGTGATGACAAGCAAGGCCTATTTTACGATTTGCAGCAACGAGGCTGGCAGCGCCGGACATGGCCCAAATCCCGAATGAAGAGCGAAGGACCCTGATCCTGAGTGGCGCCAGCCGCGGCATCGGACACGCCACGGTCAAGCGCTTCTCTTCCGGGGACTGGCGGGTGATCACTTGCTCGCGCCATGGCTTCCCGGAGAAGTGCCTCTGGGAGGCGGGACCGGAGGGCCACATTCAGGTCGATCTCGCCGATCCGGACGATACGCTCAGGAGCCATCGCCGTGATAACCGGCTGAAGACTCAAGGCGGGCGGCTCAATGCGCTGGTCAGCAATGCCGGGATTCGCACAAGGGCGACGGCGGCCGCCGACTTGGGACCCTCGTGACGGACCACCGTGACTGGATGAAGGTGTTCCAGGTGAATTTCTTCGCGCCAATCATGCTCGCGCGCGGACTCATCGACGAGGTCGAGGCGGCGGGAAGAACCGTGGTCAATGTGAGCTCGATCGGGGGCTCAAGGGTGCGCCCCTTCGCGGAGCTCGGCCTATGCTAGGTCGAAAGCGGTATTGGCGGCGCTGGCGCGCGAGATGGCCGCCGACTTCGTCCCGCGCGGCATCAGGGTGAATGCCATCTCGCCAGGGGAGATCGACACGGCGATCCTGTCGCCGGGCACCGAAAAGCTGATCGCGGACATTCCGAGGCGGCGGACTCGGGCTCCCCGAGGAGGTCGCAAAGGCGATCTATTTCCTCTGCACGGAGCAGTCGAGCTACATCAACGACGCGGGGCTCTCTGTCGACGGCGGTCAGCGGCTGTGACTAACTTGAACCTTCCGATGCCTCTGCAAGCTTCGATTAAGCCCGCCTTTACCCTCAGCCCTCAGCATGGCCCTGCCAAACCGGCCCGTCCGGCGAAGGCGGAACTCGTGACGTTTTGCGTAACCCGATTGGTGGCATGGGCGTGGGTGGAACAACGGGAGCCAAGCTCCTGCTCAACGAGATCATTGTCGGCGACTGCATCGCCGAGCTGGCGCGGTTGCCAGAGCAGAGCGTCGATCTCGTCTTCGCCGACCCTCCTTACAATTTGCAGCTCAACAATGTGCTGCTCCGGCCCAACAATACAAAAGTCGACGGCGTCGACGACGACTGGGACAAGTTCGGCAGCTTCGCCGCCTATGATGACTTCACGAAGGACTGGCTGAAGGCCTGCCGCCGCGCGCTGAAGCCGCACGGCAGCCTGTGGGTGATCGGCAGCTATCACAACATCTTCCGCGTCGGCACCATGCTGCAGGATCTCGGCTTCTGGATCCTAAACGACGTGATCTGGCGGAAGACGAATCCCATGCCGAATTTTCGCGGATGCCGCTTCACCAACGCCCATGAGACGCTGATCTGGGCCTCCATGGAGCCCAAGGCCCGCTATACCTTCAACTATGAGGCGATGAAGGCACTCAACGACGAGCTGCAGATGCGGTCGGACTGGCTGTTCCCGATTTGCTCGGGGCCGGAGCGGCTGAAGCAGGAATGCGGGCGGAAAACACATCCCACGCAGAAGCCTGAGGCCCTGCTGCACCGGATCATTCTGGCTTCGAGCAACAAAGGCGACGTCGTGCTCGATCCCTTCCTCGGATCTGGCACCACGGCGGCGGTAGCGAAGCGACTTGGCCGCAACTTCATCGGCATCGATCGCGACGAGGCTTACGCGCAAGCCGCGGAGGCTCGTGTGGCGGCCACTGCCCCGCTTGATCCGGCATCCCTCAAGAACGCGCCGAGCAAGAGGACGGAAGCACGCATCCCCTTTGGGGCGCTGGTCGAGATCGGGCTCATCTCACCCGGCACCGTCCTTTACGACCGTGGCGCCCGGCACGAGGCAGAGGTGCGCGCGGACGGCAGCATTGCTTGCGCGGGCGCGCAAGGCTCGATTCACAAAATTGGCGCCCATGTGCAAGGGGCCACCGCCTGCAATGGCTGGACCTTCTGGCACTATGACGCCGAGGGCACGCTCAAGCCGATCGACGCCTTGCGCGAACAGGCCCGCCGCGAGCTTGAGCCGCGAGCTTAGCCGGACCTTTTCGAGCTTCTCTTTCCAAAGCGTGGGATAGAACCTTGCGAGTCACGCTCGGTAAGGCCGCGCCGTGCAGGTCGCGGACATGAACCCAGCGGCAGCGCTCCGGGACGGCCGCGCTTGTGAGCTCGGCATCCGACGGCACCTCGGCGCGGTAGACGGCAAGCTCCAAATGGAAATGCGTGAAGGTGTGCTCGACGAGCCCCAGCACCTCCCGCCATTGCGCTCTTAGCGGCGCGTGATCGAATTCCGCCTTGCCGCTCCGCTCAGCCGCGATCCACGGCGAGGAGGGAGTTTCAAGCATGCCGCCGAGGAGGCCCTTCAGTGGCCGCTCCCGCAACAACACCACGCCGTCTCCACGGAGCGCCACGAAGGTGGTGCCGCGCCTGACCGGCCGCTCCGCCTTCGCCTCGCGATAGGGCAAGACCTCGGCGAGGCCTGCGGCATAGGCCCCGCATTCAGGCCGTAGCGGACATAGTCCGCAAGCCGGGCGGCGCGGCGTGCAGATGGTCGCCCCCAGATCCATCAGGCTTTGCGCAAAGTCGCCGGAGCGCGTCGCCGGCGTGAGACTCCCCGCGAGCGTTTTGATCTCCGGCTTGGCGGCGGGAAGCGGCGTGGTCACGGCAAAGAGCCGCGCCACGACGCGCTCGATATTGCCGTCCACGGGCGTGGCGTAGGCCCCGAAGGCGATGGCCGCGATTGCCGCCGCAGTGTAGTCGCCGACGCCGGGGAGCGTGCGTAAGGCAGCTTCGGTCGTCGGGAAGCGGCCGCCGAAGCGCTGCACCACCTCGCGCGCGCAGGCGTGCAGGTTCCTCGCGCGGGCGTAGTAGCCGAGGCCGGCCCAGGCGGCGAGCACCTCGCCGAGTTCGGCGCTTGCGAGCGCCGCTATGTCCGGCCAGCGGCGCAGGAAGACGGCATAGCGCGGCAGCACTGCCTTGACCGTGGTCTGCTGCAGCATGATCTCGCTCAGCCACACCCGATAGGGGTCTGGCGTTAGGCCGGGCGCCGCGCGCCAGGGCAAAAGCCGCCGCACGCAGTCATACCAGGCGAGAAGTACCGCCGCCGGTGCAGCGCCCTTCGCCTGTGCCGCCGCCTTCGCCCGCATGTCCTCGCCAATTTGTATCCGCGCCCGAGCCCCGCCCATGGTGTAAGATCGGCGCAGGCGAAGGCAAGGAAGGCGCTCGCGCCGTCCACCGCTAAAGACGGGGTACCGATGGCGGAGAACGAGCCGAAAGCGTGGGTCAAAGCCTGGAGCGGCCCGAGAGCGATCGGCGCCTATGTAATGCGCATGCTCGATCCCGTGGCCCGCGCCCGGGGCTTCGCCACTATCACGCTCTTAAGCGAGTGGCCGGCCGTGGTGGGGGCGGAGCTTGCCCGGTTCACCACGCCGGACAAAGTGCTTTGGCCGCAAAGGTTTAACGACAGCGACGCGCCCGGCACCCAAAGCGCCTGGCGGGTCGCAGGCGCCACGCTGGTGCTGAAAGTCGATGGCCCTCGTGCCATCGAGGTGCAGCATCGCGCGCAACAGATCCTGGAGCGCGTCAACACTCATTTCGGCTATCGGGCCATCGCCCAATTGCGCTTCTTGCAGGCACCCGTGAACCGCGCCCGGATAGATCCTCCCGCCGCTCATCTGCCTCTCGATGAGAAGGCACTGCGGTCCGCCGCCATCACCAATCAAGACCTGAGGCACGCCTTGATGCGGCTCGGCACAAGCGTGCGCGGCAAAGACCCGGGGCTTTGAGAGGCTTCCGCTTTTCTCGCTCTTGCCATAAGAACTGGCCAAAGACTGTAGGCGGTCAACCAACGGATGGGACAGGTGACTGATAAATCAGAGAGAAACGCAAAAGAAGCCAGTGGCGCACAGCCGGTGGCGGGGACTGTAAAAGTCGGGTCTCGCAAAATCACGCTGATTCTGATCGGCTTGGTGGTCGCGGTTACTGTTGCGGCGGGCGTGTATTACCTCCGCGGGGGATTCGACAGGCACGAAAGAGTGGCGGACAAGGACAAGGTCGACCCGAGCGTAACCGAACTCATGGCACCGGGACCGCTCCCGGAGATGATGCTCGGGGGCGCCGATGCGCCCAATACCATCGTGGAATACGCTTCGATGACCTGCCCCCACTGTGCCCAGTTCCAGACCACGGTCCTGCCGGAGCTGAAGACCAAATATATCGACACGGGTAAGGCCCGCTATATCCTGCGCGAGTTCCCCCTCGACAATCTCGCGGTAGCCGCTTTCATGCTCGCGCGCTGCGCTGGGGACGACCGCTACTTCCCCATGGTCGACGCCTTGTTCGCGACCCAGGCGACCTGGGCGGTTCCCGGTGCCGGTGGGAAGGATAAGCTGCTGCTGATCGCGCGCCAAGCCGGCCTTTCCAAGGAGCAATTCGATAAGTGCCTCGCCGACAAGGACCTGTTCAACAAGATCATGCAAGTCCGCTCGCGGGGGAATGAGACATTTCAGGTGGATTCGACGCCCACATTCTTCGTCAATGGCAAGCGGCTGAAGGGCGACCACCAGCTCAAGGATTTTGACGTGGCGCTCGGCGAAGCCCCTACGGAAAGCTCTCCGCCGAGCGAAGGGTCCACTCCGCCAAGCCTGTAGGCCCTTGGACGCTCAACGCGATGAGACCGCCCACCACATTACTGCTGATCGCCGTCGCGGTGGCGCTTTGCGGCTGCGGGGGCGCCGCCAGTACCCAAGACGCCACGGCCAACAAGGCGCTCGACGTGCCGCCCCGCGAGGAGCTGACGCGCGAAGGGCCGCTCGGGGAACGGGCGCTCGGCAATCCCAAGGCCCCGGTGACCGTGATCGAATATGCCTCCCTCACCTGCCCCCACTGCGCCCACTTCCAGCGGGACATCTTCCCCCGCGTGAAGAAGGAATTCATCGATACCGGCAAGATCCGGTTCATCGTCCGGGAGTTCCCAATCGGCCACACCTCAGGCGCCGCGGCGATCGTCAATCGCTGCGCTCCCGCCGATAAATATTTCGCGCTGTTCAACGATTTCCTGCTGCGCCAGAGCGAATGGGTGAGCCTCGAGATCCGCCCCGACGCCATTTACTCGGTGGCCAAGGGAAGCGGCATGTCGCGCGAGGCGTTTGACAAATGCCTCACGAATCAAACCATTATCGGCGGGCTCACGGAGATGAAGCAGCGGGGGCGGCAATTTGGCGTCATCGGCACGCCGACCTTCTTCGCCAATGGCCGCAAGGCACAAGGCGAAGTCACCTTCGAGGAGTTCAAGGCTCTGATCGCCCCGCAGTCGTCATCTTGACCCGCGGCGCGTTTAGCTTTGAGCATTGATGCGCGCGTCGCTTTCTTCATTACTTAAGGCAATGCCGCCGTGAAGATCATTCGTCTTCGCCTTTTGGGCTTCAAGTCCTTCACCGAGCCGACCGAGATTCTGATCGAGCCGGGTCTTACCGGCGTGGTTGGACCAAACGGATGCGGCAAGTCGAACCTCCTCGAGGCACTCCGTTGGGCCATGGGCGAGACCTCGCATAAGAGCATGCGCGGGGCCGCCATGGAGGACGTGATCTTCGCGGGTTCGCAAGACCGTCCGGCGCGCAACTCCGCGGAAGTGACGCTTTTTATCGATAACAGCGCGCGGACGGCCCCCTCTGAGTTCAACGACAGCGATACGCTCGAAGTGACGCGGCGGATCGAGCGGGAGGTGGGCTCAGTCTATCGGGTCAACGGCAAGGATGCGCGGGCGCGCGACATTCGCCTCCTGTTCGAGGATGCCGCGACCGGAGCGCGCTCGCCGGCGCTGGTGCGGCAGGGCCGCATCGGCGAGATCGTGAATGCGGCCCCTCAGGAGCGCCGGCGCGTGTTGGAAGACGCAGCCGGCATCACCGGCCTGCGTAGCCGGCGCCATGAGGCCGAGCTGCGGTTGAACGCCACGGAGGCCAACCTTGAGCGCCTCGGCGACCTGATCGGCGAGCTCGCCGCGCAATTGCTGGCGCTGAAGCGGCAAGCGCGCCAGGCGCAGCGCTATCGCGAGATTTCGGGCAAGATCCGCGAGGCTGAGGCCTTGCAACATCATCTGCACTGGGTCGTGGCTTGCGCCCATGTGGAGCAGGAAGAGGCGGCCTATCAGGCCGCGCTCGGCGCCGTGGCCCAGGAAACCAAGGCCGAGGGCGAAGCCCTGCGGCAGCAGGCGCAAGCCGCCGAGAAGCTACAGCCCCTGCGCGACGAGGAGGCGGCTCGCGCCGCGGTGCTGCATCGCTTGAGCGTCGAGCGCGATGCGCTGGAGCGCGAGGAGGCGCGTGCCAAGGCGCGTCAGGCCGAGCTCGAGACACGGCTCGCCCAAGTCTCCCGCGACCTTGCCCGCGAAGAGGAGCACATCGCCGAAGCCGAAGGCATGCTTCGCGGGCTTGAGCATGAGGCGCGGCGTTTGGGCGAAGCCAGTTCCCGCGACCATGAAGAGCCGCAATTGCGCGAGGCCTCCGTAGCCGCGGCGAGCGCGCTTGCCGTGGCCGAGGGGGCCTTGAGCGCCGCCACCGAGGATTTGGCGCGGGCGAGAGCCGAGCGCCGCCGCATCGATACCGAGCAGGCCGAGCTTGAGCAGCGCGTCGCCCGGCTGGAGGCCCAGGCCAAGGACGTTGCCGAGGAGCTTACGAGGCTCGAGGAGCCTAGCGGAAGCGACACGAGCCTGCCGACCCTCAACGAAGATCTTGCTCGGCTTAAGGTCTTGGTCGAGGGGCTCGAAACCGAGCTTGCCGCCGCCGAAGTCGGTGAGGAAAAGGCGCATGCGAGCGATGCGGACTCCCTCGCTTCTGCCGTTCGCACCAAACTGCAAGCCCAGGAGCTTCAGACCGAGCTCGCAACGCTGCTGAAGCTGCTCAAGCCCGCGGATCAAAAGGGCTGGTCCCCGATCGTGGAAGCGGTGCGGATCGGCTCAGGATACGAGCAGGCGCTTGGCGCTAGCCTTGGCGACGATCTCGACGCTGCCAGCGAGGAGTCCGCGCCGGCGCATTGGCGGGTAACTGCGAGCGAAGGAGCCGATCCAGATCTCCCCGAAGGGGTCGTGCCGCTCAGTCAATTCGTGTCGGGGGCACCAGCGCTGAAGCGGCGCCTGGCGCAGATCGGCGTGGTCGAGCAGAGAAGCGGCAAGGCGCTGCAAGGACGGCTCAAGCCTGGGCAGCGTCTCGTGTCCAAGGAAGGCGATCTCTGGCGTTGGGACGGGTATACCGTCGCGGCCGGCTCGGTCACGGCGGCGGGAGCGCGCCTCGTCGAGCGGAGCCGGCTCAAGACCCTGCAGACCGAAGCCCACGCTGCCGAGGTGCGGCTCGCATCCGCCGAGGCGGCGGTTGCCGCTGCAAGCAGCAAGGCACAGGCCGCGGCGGAGGCCACCAAAACCCTGCGTCAGAAGGTCGGGCAAACACGCGACGAGCTTGGCCGGACCCGGGACGCGATCGCCGCCGCCGAGCATGAGAGCCTCGTGCAGAGCAAGCAGCTCGGCGCTCTGGCCGAAGCGAAGAGCCGGACGGTGCTCGCGCTTGACGAGGCGCGCGGCGCCTTGGCGCGGACCCAATCGGCGCGCTTTGAGCTTGCCGCCCTCGACGCGCTGGACGACGCATTTGAGCGGGCGCGGGGTGAGGCCGCCAAAAGCCGGTCGGCTCATGCCCGCGCCGAGGCCGCGCTTGAAGGCTTCGAGCGAGAGGCGCGGCTCCGGCAAGAGCGCATCGAAGCCATCGGCGCCGAGCAGGAGCTTTGGCAGAAGCGCATCGCCAAGGCGCGGGAGCAGATCGAGACCTTGCGGGCGCGCGAGGGCGAAACCCGCTCCGATCTTGCCGCCCTCGCCAATCTCCCGGCCGAGATCGAGCAGCGGCGGGGCCGCCTGATCGAGGCCCTCGCCGCGGCGGAGCGGGAGCGGAGCAAGGCCGCCGACGATCTCGCTATTGCGGAGACCGAGCTTAAGGGCCGCGAGAAGGCGCTCCGCGAAGTGCAGGAGCGGCTTTCCGCCGCGCGCGAGGCACGCGCCCGTAGCGAAGCTCTGCTCGAAGCGGCGCGGGATCGACGGAGCGAGACCGCTCATGTCATCCGCGAGCAGCTCGATTGCGCGCCGGAGGCCTGCCTTGCCCTTGCCGGCGTCCAGCCCGGCAATCCCCTCCCCGCTTTATCCGAGGTCGAGGGACGGCTGGCGAAGCTCAGAGGCGACCGCGAGCGCCTTGGCGGGGTCAATCTCAGGGCCGAAGAGGAAGAGGTCGAGCTTGCCACGCGCCTTGAGCAGATGGAGCGCGAACGCGCCGACGTCGAGCAAGCCATTGGGCGTCTCCGGCAAGGCATCGCCAACCTCAACCGTGAAGGCCGCAAGCGCCTGCTCGAGGCCTTCGGCACGGTGAACGGTCATTTCCAGCGCCTGTTCCAGACCCTGTTCGGCGGAGGCACCGCGGAGCTGCAGCTCGTCGACTCCGACGATCCCTTGGAGTCCGGGCTCGAAATCCTCGCCTGCCCGCCGGGAAAGCGCGCGCAGGTGCTGACGCTGCTGTCGGGCGGCGAGAAGGCGTTGACGGCGCTTGCGCTGATCTTCGCCGTGTTCCTGACCAACCCCTCGCCTATCTGCGTGCTCGACGAGGTAGATGCGCCGCTCGACGATGCCAATGTGGAACGGTTCTGCAACCTAATGGAGGAGATGGCGCGCTCGACAGACACGCGCTTCCTGATCATCACCCATCACCCGCTCACCATGGCGCGTATGAGCAGGCTGTTCGGAGTCACCATGTCCGAGCGGGGCGTGAGCCAGCTCGTTTCAGTTGACCTTGAGACGGCCGAGCGGCTGAGAGACGCGAGCTAAGCCACGATCCTAACCTCTCGATTCGGGGGGTTTCCGGCCTGGTTAGCCAACCTTGACAGCCTCAAAGGCCAAACTCTAAGGTGCACCGCAAAGCTTGGGACCGACCGGTCCTTTAGCCGTTCCCCAAGGATCGAGCAGCGATATGGCGGGCGGAAAAAGCGACCGCGAAACGCAGGCCATTAAGCGGCGCTTGCACGATTTGGAGGGCCAGGTTCGTGAGGCGCGCGCGCGCCACGAAACGACACCTCCCGAGGCGCAGGATCGGGGCGCGGCAATGGGACAGGCGCTCAAGCTCGCGACCGAGCTGATCGCCGGGGTCGCGGTCGGGGGTTTCATCGGTTGGGCGCTCGATTGTGGGCTCGGCACGGCGCCGGCCCTGATGGTGGTGTTCCTCTTCCTTGGAGCCGCCGCAGGGATCCTGAACGTGATGCGGAGCGCGCAACGCAGGCAGGCTGAAGCGGGACGCCTGCCCGGCAAGGACTTGCCCGCGGACGATGACGACTAGGAGCGACTGAAGGTGGTCGAGGCACACGCGGCAGAAGGTGCGACCCATGGCGGCCGCAGTCTGCCCAATCCGATGCATCAGTTCGAGATTGAGCGGCTGATCCCGCTCAAATGGTTCGGCGTCGACGCCTCCTTCACCAACTCGGCCCTGTTCATGGTGATCGCCGCATGCCTGATCACCCTCTTCACCGTCTATGCCATGCGGACCCGCGCGCTCGTGCCCTCGCGGCTGCAGTCGGTCGCCGAGATCTCCTACGAGTTCGTGGCCAACATGGTGCGCGACAATGTCGGCACCTCGGGGATGCAATATTTCCCCTTCGTCTTCACGCTCTTCATGTTCGTGTTGGCGCTGAACATGCTCGGCATGATGCCCTATTCCTTCACCGTGACGAGCCACATCATCGTCACCTTCGCGCTCGCGGCCTTCATCTTCCTCGGCGTTACGCTGCTCGGCTTCATCAAGCACGGCGCCAAGTTCCTCAAATTATTCGTGCCCTCGGGCGTGCCGGTGGTGATGCTGCCGCTCCTCGTCGTCATCGAGGTGATCTCCTATCTCACCCGGCCGCTCAGCCTCTCGGTGCGGCTCTTCGCCAACATGATGGCCGGCCACACCATGCTGAAGGTGTTCGGCGCCTTCGTGGTGGCGCTCGGGCTGCTCGGCGGCTGGGCGCCGCTTGCTTTCATGGTGGCCTTCACGGGCCTTGAGATCCTGGTCGCGTTCCTGCAGGCCTATGTGTTCGCCATCCTGACTTGCATCTATCTGAACGACGCGCTGCATATGCATCACTGACGCGTCAGCCACGAGATCACCGACCGCACCAATCCTTAAGGGGAGAGACGAAATGGATCCATCAGCAGCGAAATTGATCGGCGCAGGCCTTGCCTCGATCGCGCTGGTCGGCGCCGGCGTAGGCATCGGCACGATCTTCGGCAATTACCTGCAAGGCGCGCTCCGCAATCCTTCCGCGGCGCCCGGGCAGTTTGCTAATCTCCTGCTCGGCTTCGCCTTGGCGGAAGCCACCGGCCTGTTCGGCCTCGTGGTAGCGCTGATCATTTTGTTCGTGTTCTAGCGTTTCCGTCGACACCAGCGGGGAGCCTCCGTGCCGCAGCTCAACCCTCTCGACTGGGCGCCCCAGGTCATCTGGCTCGCCATCACCTTCAGCATTCTTTACGTGCTTATGAAGCGGGTGGCGCTGCCGCGCATTGGCAGCGTGATCGAGATGCGGGCCGCGCGCATCGCGAAGGATCTCGAGGCCGCCGACAAGCTCAGGCGCGAGACGCAGGAAGCCATCGCAGCCTATGAGCAGGCGCTGGCCGAAGCCAAGGCTCGGGCGCATGCAATTGCGCAAGAGGGGCGCAACAGAGTGAAAGAGGAAGTGGCCGCCGAGCGTGCGGCGCTCGAGCGCGACCTCGCCGCGAAGACGGCGGATGCGGAAGCCCGCATCCATGCGGCCAAGCTGTCGGCGCTGAAAGAAGTGAATGCGGTGGCGGCCGAGACCGCCAGCGAAATCGTACGCCGGCTGATCGGCGTCGCGCCGTCTCCACCTGAGGTCGCCACGGCCGTCGCGGCGGCGCGCGAGGCGTGACCATGGAGTTCATCTACGAGCCGGAATTCTGGGTCGCGGTATCCTTCTTCATTTTCGTCGGCGGACTCCTCTATCTCGGCGTCCACAAGAAGATCGCGACGCTGCTCGACGCCCGCGCGGCTCTGATCGAGAAAGAGCTCGAGGAGGCGCGCTGGCTGCGGGAAAAGGCGGAAAGGGTACTCGCCGACTATCGGCGGAAGCAGGGCGCCGTCGTGACCGAGGTGGAAAACATCATCGCGCTCGCCGCCAAGGAAGCGGAGACCTTCGCTGCGGAGACGCGCCGGTCGGTGAAAGAGCATTTCGAGCGCCGCATGAAGCTCGCCGAGGACAAGATCGCCCGCGCCGAGACGGAAGCGGTGCGCGAGGTGCGGAGGGTTGCGGTCAACGCCGCGGTCGCCGCGGCGCAAACTCTCATCGCCGCCAAGCTCACGCCCGATCGGGCGGAGAAGCTGGTCTCCGAGAGCATCGAGACGCTCAAGTCCAAACTGAATTAGCGCTCGCGCAGAGTCCTTCCTCGTCATGCCCAGTCCCGGGCATCCAAGAATTTTCGAGTTACTGGCTTAAGGCTGGATGGCCGGCCGGCCATGACCGTGTGGTCGTGAGTGCGGCCTATCCGGCGCCAGGTTGGGCGCGCTCGAAGGCGACGAAGACCTTATAGTCCTCAGGCCTCGTGCCCATCACGATGGGAAAGGAAATCTCCTTCACCACGGAAAAGTAGCCGACCGGATTTTCCTGCGGGATCGTGGTCGAAACCTTGGTCGCATCCTTGGCCAGCACCTTGCGGTCGGCATCGGCGACCTTGATGCTGAGGGGCAGCGTCACCTGGCCCGGCTGGCCCTTAGGCCCGAGCAGCACACGGCCGGCGATGCCGTATTTCACCACGACGCGGTCGGGATAGAGCTCGCATTCGCGCGCCATCTTGGTGATCTCGCCGCGATGCATAATCGCTTGAGTGTCCCCTACATGCCCCGGTTCGTAGATGGTCAGGAGCCGGTCGTGGGGCCAGGCCACAACTTTCGGACAATGCTCGCTTGCCCCGGATAACGATACGTCGCCGCCCGAATCGGCCTTCGCGGCTGCGAGCATCCGGTTCTGGTCCGCGGGCGCGGATGCATCCTGCTCGCTCGACCGGAACGGATTGGCGATGTGAGAGACAGCGCAGGCCGACACGAGCATCGGCAGCAGAAGCAGGCTTGCCGCCCGGCAAAGCGGCAGTAGCCAAATTGCGCGATAACGCCTCAACTTATCCCCGTCCTCAGCTTGACACGCCGAGCCTCCCCGCCTGATATGCCGCGGGGAAAGACCCGCGAAGGCTTGATTGAGGTCGTGGCAGCCGGTTTCCTAGAATTGGGTGCCAAACTATCCCCAGTCCGGAGGCGCGACAAGGCCCGATCTGGGCAGCTTCTCTGGCGTTTAGCATCGATTCCGGGGCGCCAATGACTGGCACATGCGAGCAGATCAGGCCGCAAATAGGCATCCTTCCCCTCACCATCTATCTCGCCGCGCCGCGCGGCTTCTGCGCCGGCGTCGAGCGCGCCATCCAGATCGTCGAGCTCGCGCTCGCCAAATACGGCGCGCCTGTTTATGTGCGCCATGAGATCGTCCACAATTGGCACGTGGTGGAATCGCTTAAGGCCAAGGGGGCCATCTTCGTCGAAGAATTGGACGAAATCCCGGATACCGAGGCGCCCGTCGTCTTCTCCGCCCACGGGGTCCCGAAATCGGTCCCCGCGGACGCGGCACGGCGTAGGCTCTTCTATCTCGACGCCACCTGCCCGCTCGTCTCCAAGGTGCATGTCGAGGCGGAGCGCCATCATGCGGAGGGACGCGAGGTGCTGTTGATCGGCCACGCCGGCCATCCGGAGGTGACGGGCACCACCGGGCAGCTGCCGGCGGGTGCCGTGCATCTCATCGAAACAATCGAGGACGCCCGCAGCTTCATGCCAAAGGACCCCGAGGCGCTCGCCTATAGCACCCAGACGACCCTGTCGGTGGACGACACTCGCGAGATCGTGGCCGTGCTGAAGACCAGGTTTCCGCGCATGGTCGGTCCGCGCAAGGACGACATCTGCTATGCCACGACCAATCGCCAGGAGGCGGTGAAGCGAATTGCCGGTGCTTGTGAGCGCATGATCGTGGTGGGCTCGCCCAACAGCTCCAACTCGCAGCGCCTCGTGGAAGTGGCGAAGCGGGCCGGCTGCCCCTTTGCCGTATTGCTGCAATGCGCGGCCGAGATCGATTGGGATCAATTCAGCGGCGTAAGCCGCCTCGGCATCACCGCGGGCGCCTCGGCACCGGAGGCCCTGGTCGACCAGGTCATCGACGCCTTCAGCGCGCGCTTCGCGACCAGAGTGGAGACGGTCGTGACGGCTGCGGAGGACGTCGCCTTCAAGTTGCCGCGCGACCTCCGAGACGTGCCGGCGCTCTAGCATGGCCGTCTATACCGAGGTCGCCGACGAGGAGCTGCAAGCCTTCATCGCGAGCTACGCGATCGGCGCACTCACCTCTTGCAAGGGCATTGCCGAAGGGGTCGAGAACTCCAACTACCTTATCCAAACCGAGGCCGGACGCTACATCCTGACGCTCTACGAGAAGCGCGTCGCCCCGCAGGATCTCCCCTATTTCCTCGCGCTGATGGAGCATCTCGCCGCCCGCGGCATCTCTTGTCCGCTTCCGGTTCACGACCGAGAGGGGCGAACGCTGGGAGAGCTGGCAGGGAAGCCTGCGGCGCTCATCACCTTCCTCGACGGGGTCTCGGTGCGGCGCGCCTCCATCGAACAATGCGCGAGCCTCGGGCAGGCGCTTGCGCGCCTGCATGTGGCCGGCGAAAGCTTCCCGCAGCAGCGGGCGAATAGTCTGTCGCTTGCCGGCTGGACTCCGCTTTTCAATGTCATCGGCGTGCGCGCCGATAGCATCATTCCTGGCCTCGCCGGCGAGATTGGCCGCGAGCTTGCCGAACTAACGCAAGCGTGGCCGGCCGATCTTCTTTCGGGCGTCATCCATGCCGATCTCTTTCCGGACAACGTGTTCTTTCTCGGGCCGCGGCTCTCTGGCCTGATCGACTTCTACTTCGCCTGCAACGACATGCTCGCCTACGACATCGCCATCTGCCTCAATGCATGGTGCTTCGAGGCCGATGCGAGTTTCAACGTCACCAAGGCGCGGGCGTTGCTCCAGACCTACGACGGCGTGCGGCCGCTGAGCGGGGCCGAGCTTGACGCGCTGCCGACGCTGGCGCGAGGCGCCGCGCTCAGATTCCTGCTGACCCGCAGCTACGACTGGCTGAACACCGATGGCGAGGCCCTGGTCAAGCGGAAGGACCCCAATGAATATTTGCGCAAGCTCCGCTTCCACCGGCGGGTCAAGTCCTACCGCGATTACGGCCTCGGGGAGCCCTAAGGGATTGAGCGCCAAGCCGAAGGTCGTGATCCACACCGATGGGGCCTGTTCGGGCAATCCGGGGCCCGGCGGTTGGGGAGCCATCGTAGAGTCTGGCACCCGCAAGGAGCTCAAGGGTGGCGAGGCGCTGACCACGAACAACCGCATGGAGCTCACCGCGGCTATTCGAGCACTCCAAGCGCTGAAGACGCCTTCCGAAGTCGATCTGTACACGGATTCCAATTATCTCCGCGGCGGCATCACAAGCTGGATCAAGGGCTGGAAGAAGAATGGCTGGCGCACGGCCGATCGCAAGCCCGTGCGCAATATCGAGCT
The DNA here is from genome assembly GCA_049801475.1 of Methyloceanibacter sp. Taxonomy (GTDB): domain Bacteria; phylum Pseudomonadota; class Alphaproteobacteria; order Rhizobiales; family Methyloligellaceae; genus Methyloceanibacter. Next base: position 64,829 of record JBARKP010000013.1, on the reverse strand, counting down.
CTGGCAGCGGCTGGAAGAGGCCGTGGGTCCGCATCAGGTCCGCTGGCATTGGGTCAAGGGCCATCACGGCCACGATGCGAACGAGCGCGCCGATGAGCTTGCGCGGGAGGGCATGGCGCCCTTTCTTGAGAAACGCGCGCGCAAGGCGGAATGAAACCGCACGAAGCGCTTTTCCCTCATGCGGAGGAGCGGCTGCGAGGCTGCGTCTCGAAGCATGAGGCCGCACCCATCGAGACGGGCCTCCGGCCCTCCTTAAGGTGAGGGAACAATGGATTCCAGCTTTCGCCGGAATGACGCGTTAGATCGCCGCGAGTAGCTTCTCGGCGGTGCTCACATCGGCCACGCCCGGTGAGTCCTCGATGCTCAGTGCCTTGACCACGCCGTCCTCCACCAGCATCGCATAGCGCTTGGAGCGGGTGCCGAGACCGATGCCGCTGCCGTCGAAGTCGAGCCCAATCTTCTTGGTGAACTCGCTATTGCCGTCGGACAGGAACAGGACCTTGCCCTTGCCGCCGGAGGCTTTCGACCAAGCATCGAGCACGAAGGGATCGTTCACGGCCACGCAGGCCACCGTGTCCACGCCCTTCTTCTTAAAGGCGTCGACATTGTCGATGAAGCCCGGGAGATGCTTGAGATGGCAGGTTGGGGTGTAGGCCCCGGGTACCGCGAAAAGCACGACCTTCTTGCCGCCGAAGGCCTCGGCGGTCGTCAATTTCTCAATTCCCTCAGACCCGAGGACGCGGAAGGTGGCTTCGGGCAGGCGGTCTCCGATGGTGATGCTCATGGTGCCTCCTCGGTCGCTATCGCTTGGCTTTGTGCGGACCATACCGGCTTCAGCGACGAGGGCCAAGTCGGCTTCATCGAGATCGAGCAAACCCGAAGGCCTTGCGAAACATCATGCTTAACAAAACGAGAGCGCTATCAGGTGAATGGCGCTTTCTTGAACGAGATACACGCGGGCGACCGGGTGGCGACGCTCGTGACGAAGGCCCCACCTATCGACGTGCGTCAGTAGCTAGCGAGAAAGCTCAGACCTATTCCACCGTCCAGGTGGTCTCCCGCGCGCCGTCGTCCCACACGAGCGTCAGAGTGAGGGGCTTGCCCTTGATCGCTTCCGCCTCGGCGACGGAGCCGAAACTGACGACGAAGCCCTGCTTGCCGCCTTTGAGGGGGCCCGTCGCCTTGGGCACCGGGACGAAGACATCGAGAGCCTCGATGAAGAGGTCGCTGCCGGAAGCCCCGGCAGGGAAGAGGGTGTCGATGCGAAGCTCCGGGTTCGCACCGTCGAGCTTGGCCTCGAAACCGCCCAGCGCAGGCAGTTCGCCCTTCTCTAGGGGCTTCGGCACAAGGTCGACAAAGCGCTTTAGCAAAAGATCCTCGGTCTGACCGGCAGCGTCCTGGGGCGGAAGGGCGAGGCTGAGGCTCGCCTCATTCGGAATGCACAGCGTCTTGCACAAACCGTAAGCGACGTTGAGCTTGAGCTCGACTGGCTCGCCCAGCCGCTCGGGCGTGATCTTGACCGGGAAGACCACTTCGTCCTCATAGCCGATGGCGCTGCCATTGGCGTCGGCAAAGCGACGCGGTGCCGGATAGAGCACTTGCACCTCTTTCAGGTTCTTCGATCCGGACCAGTCGAAATGGGGGGGCACGCCGGAATCCCCGGGGCTTCGCCAATAGGTCTTCCAGCCCGGGTCGAGGCGGATTTGAACGCCGGCAAGAGTCCTTGTCTCACCATGGTCATCGACGACGCCGCTCACCAGCCGGACCTTCGAATAGGTCTCCTTGACCCAGGGCGATTCGACGGGAGACGCGGCGAGGCAAGGAAGCGCCAACGCCGCACTCAAGCTCAGCGCGACGCCAGCAATAAGCAGGCTTCGGATCGGGAGGGCGGATGGCGATGCTGGCATCTTCTCAAACATCATTTCTGGCTGCGGTGGTTCGGGCGCAAGTCTAGCGGCAACAATTGTGACGCGCGACCTTAACGCTCAACGCCGAGGTCTCACTCTTTCGTGACCCATGCGACGAAAAGTGCTGCAAGGGGCGTTCGTCGTCCATTGCCTCTTCCCAACGAGCAGAGCTGCTCGTAGTCTTGTCCGATGTCCGGTCGCAGCGCACAGAAGCTACAGCGTGACGGCTATCTCGACGGCAATCTGCTTATCGCCATGCCGGCAATGGGCGATCCGCGCTTTGCCCGCGCGGTGATTTATATGTGCGCGCACTCCGCCGACGGCGCCATGGGCATCATCATCAATCAGCGCGCGCCCAACATCAGCTTCACCGAGCTCTTGGAGCAGCTCAACATCGTGCCGCCGAAAGAGCGCATCAGACTACCATTGGGGTTGTGCGCCATGGCGGTGCATCTCGGCGGCCCGGTCGAGACCGGGCGCGGCTTCGTCCTGCACAGCGCCGATTATTTCAAGGCCGAGAGCACACTCCCCATCGACGAAAGCGTTTGCCTCACCGCCACCATCGACATCCTGCGCGACATCGCCAAGGGCACCGGCCCGGACAAGGCTCTTCTTGCGCTCGGCTATGCCGGATGGGCGCCCGGACAGCTCGAAAGCGAGATCCAGGCCAATGGCTGGTTGCACTGCACCGCGGACCCCGAGCTGATCTTCGACCCCGAGGTCGATCGCAAATATAAGCGCGCGTTAACCAAGATTGGGATCGATCCCATCCGCCTCGTAAACGACTCAGGTCACGCCTGAGGCAGAGCGTACTGGATTGGGCTTGGGCGCAGCGGCACTTGGATCCGGCGCGGGGGCCTCCGCGCTCTGGGCAGCCTTCGAGCGCTCACGCTGTTTGTGCTTTCTGTTGCTCGCAAGGGCCGCCAGCAGGTTCGCGACCTCCTTCGGCGACATGGGCTCCCCATAGTAGAAGCCCTGGCCATATTCGCAGCCGATCGAGCGCAAATAGGCCGCGTCGTCGGCCGTCTCCACGCCTTCCACCACCACCTCTTTGCCGAATTCGTGAGCAAGCGCGATGATCGACCTCAAGATCAGAGGCGTCGAGCCGTTGAGCCCGCTGTCGCGGACGAGCGAGCGGTCCACCTTGATCGTGTCGCATGGGAAGCGGTGCAGATAGCTCAACGAGCAGTAGCCGGTGCCGAAATCGTCAAGCGCGAGGCTGGCGCCGAAGGTCTTGAGCCAGGTGAGGATCTCCACGGCGCGCTCCGGATTCTCCATGACCAGCGACTCGGTGATCTCAAGCTTGAGGGTTCCCTTGGGCACCGCCTCGCGGGCGAGCATAAGCCTGATCTCCTGTACCAGGTCCTGGCGGAAGAGCTGGCGGCTCGAGACATTCACACTGACGAAAAGCGGGTCGCGCTCGCGCGGCAGCACCTTGTGCCAGCGGACCGCCTCCTCCAAGGCTTGGCTCAGCACATAGCTCCCGAGCTCCAGAATCAGGCCAGTCTCCTCGGCCATGGGCACGAAGTACTCGGCGCCGAGACGCCCGCGCGTCGGATGATCCCAGTGGAGCAGTGCCTCGAAACCCGCCAGCTGGTTGCTGGCCAGGCGCGTGATCGGCTGATACAGGATTGCGATCTGGCGCCGCTCGAGCGCCTTTCTGAGATCGCTTTCGAGCGGCAGGCGGCTTTCGTCCTCGCCCCGCATGGACGCGCTGAAGATCTCGATGCGGTCGGCGCCGCCGCGCTTGGCCCGAAGCATGGTGATCTCGCCTTCCCGCAGCAGATCCTGCGCCGTCGCTTGCGTCCCGTCGTCAACGACGATACCGATCGAAGCCGTGAGCACGATCTCCTTGCCGCCGATCTTCATCGGCGTGCGGAGCGCGCGGCGCACGCGCTCGGCAAGCGTGGCCACTTGGCGGGGGTCGGTCTCGGAGATCATGAGAATGGCGAACTGGTCGCCACCAAGGCGCGCAAGCGTGTCTTGCGGATTGAGGTGACGGGCGAGCCGGCGGGCAAGCGTCAGCAGCATGCTATCGCCGATGGAGAGGCCAAAGCTCTTGTTGACGTTCTTGAAGCGGTCGATGTCGATGAACATCACGGTGGGGCGGTTGGCCTGGCTCTCGCGCGCCCGCGTGATGGCGCCTTGCAGGCGATCCATGAACAGCTCGCGGTTCGGCAGCCCGGTAAGGCTGTCATGCACGGCATCATGCATCAGCCGCTCATGCGACCGCTTGAGGCTGGTGACGTCGCGCATCAGCCCCACGCAGCGGAGCAGCCTGGTATTTTCGCTCGGCGCCGCGCGCGCCCGGAGTTCGTACCAGAGATAGGTGCTGTCCTGCCGCCTGAGCCTGAAATCGGTCTGCAGATCGCCGCCCTGATTCTCCTGCAGAGACCAGAGCATCAGGCGGAAGCGCTCACGGTCGGAACTGTGCATATGCTGGAGGAATTGGTCGACCGTGGCGTCGAGGGTGCCGGGAGGAACTCCGAGTGCGTCCTCGACCTCCGGGGCGACGGTGATGTGATCCTTTCCAGCGTTCCATTGCCAAACCGCGGCGCGCGAGCCATCGACGGCGAGCGACTTCATCTGCACTTCGCTTGGCGGTCCAAGCTGCAGCGGGCCGCCCGACGAGCGGAAGGCAAATTGCGTGACGGTGAAGCCGAGCAGAACAAGGATGAGGACGAGGCCCGCAGCGAGTCCTGACAGGACGATGTCTCCTGAAAGCTTGCCGAGCACGATCATGGCCGCCCCGAACAGCCAGACCAACAGCAACAGCCAGCTCGGGATCAGCGACAGAGCGCGATCCTGGCCGCGAAGCGCGAGGTAGGCGATCAAGCACGTCCCGATCGCCGCAATCCCCACCGCAGAGCTGCGGGCGAGCCCAGAGGCAAGACGCGGATCGATGACGGCGAGGACGATGAGGCCGAACTGCGCGGCGATCCAGCACCAGAACAGGGTCTTGATCCATCCGTGCCAGAGACCGATGCGCAAGAAGGCGTAGAGGAAGAGCACGAGGCTCGCCGCGACGGAAGCCTCGGCGGCGGCGCGATAGAGCGCCATGCGCTCGACGCCGACCGGGAACAGCTTGCTCCAAAAACCGAAATCGACGCAGAAATAGGCGAGCGCCGCCCAGGCGACGAGGGCCGTCGCCGGGAAGATGGCCCTGTGGTTGGCGGCAAAGATCGCCGTCAGGAAAACGGCCAGCAAACTGGTGATGCCAAGCAGGACGCCGTTGAACAGCATGCGATCCTGCTGTTTGGCTTGGTACACGTCGGGGTCCCAAAGATTAAGACGTGGCACCTGCCGCGAGCTCATTTCGGCGGCGAGCGTAATGGTCTGCCCTGGCTCGAGGCTCAAACGGAACATGTCGGCGCGGTCGCTCTTCATCCGCTCCGGCCTGAAGCCGAGGGAGGGCGTGATGGCGGCAATTCGTTCACCGTCGAGCTCGGGCCAGAACACGCGCGAATTGGCGAGCGTATAGCGGGGGGCGACGAGCCATCTGACGATGCGCTCTGTTGTGGGGTTGGTCAGCGCGAAGACGAGCCAGCCGGGATTGGTGCCGGGCGTCGTCGCCTGCACCGCCATGCGGCCGATATAGCCGTCTGCGCCGGGCGCGGTCTCGATCTGCAGGCGGTCGCCGCGCCCCTCATAGAGCTCGCCGAGCGCGGTGATGTCGATCTTCTCCTGCTCGGGCTTGACGACAATGGCCTCGACCGCTTGCACGGACGAAGCCGGCCCAAGGGCGAGGGTTGCACAAAAGGCAAGTGCAAGGGCGGCCAGGCACTCCCGCCGGCCGTCCCAGCCTCGCGCCGCCTTATTTGTTATCGAGCGGCTCACCCTGGTTACCCTGCCCTCTCTCAATGCGGCCCGAATGCGCCCCTAGCGGCGCATGTCGCTCTCAAGCAGTGCGTAAAGCAGGTGGTCCTGCCAGACGCCGTTGATCTTCAAATAGTGGCGCGCCACCCCCTCGCGGGTGAAGCCCGTCCTGTCCAAGAGCCGTATGGACGCGGCATTGGCGGGAAGGCACGCCGCCTCGAGCCGGTGCAGCTCGAGCGAATCAAACACGAAAGGGATAGCAGCGCGGACCGCCGCCGTCATGTAACCCTGCCGGGCGTAAAGAGCGCCGATCCAGTAGCCGAGCGTGCAAGCCTGCGTCACCCCCCGGCGCACGTTGCAAAGGGTGAGGCCGCCGACAAGACTGCCGCTGGAGGCGCAAAAGATGAACAGCGCATAACCCATATCCTCGCGCAGATCCCGCAAATAGTGCCGGACGCGACGGCGAAACGAAGCGCGGCTCAGCTCATCGGCCGCCCAAAGCGGCTCCCAAGGGGTCAGGAAGTCGCGGCTGCCGGTGCGGAGCTCCGCCCATGCCGGGTAATCCGACATCTGCGGCGTGCGCAAGAGAACACGCTCGGAGTGGATAACGGGCCCAACATCACTCGACGTGGCGGTACGCAATAACGCCATGGTCTCAACGCTCCTCAAGCCGCCTTGCTCGGGGGAACCGTGAATTGTGCCGCCAGGCCGTCGAATCTCGCAAAATGAAGAATGGGCCCAACCGTGGCCAGGCTGATAGGGGACGCGAGCAGGCCCTCAGCCTGCCGCTGCACGTCGGTTGGAGCAACGCTCTCGACCCTTTCGATCAGCTCCTCGGTCGATAGCGGGCGCCCGTGGACGAGCATGTGACGAGCGAGCTGCTCGGCTCTGGCGCTCCCGCTTTCCAAGCCCGCGAGGAGGCCCATTTTGACTTGAGCCTTGACCCGGGCGACCTCGTCTTCCCTGAAGCCGCTATCAGCGGCGCGAAGGAGCTCGTCGCGGACCACGGCCAGCAGCTGATCGGCGCGGTCGGTCCCGCAGGCCGCATAGATGGCGAACATGCCGCTGTCGGTGAGGCCGGAGGCGAAGGCGTAGATCGAGTAGCAGAGCGCGCGCCGCTCGCGCGCTTCCTGGAAGAGCCGCGAAGACATGCCGCCGCCAAGGGCGCCCGCGCAGAGTTGCGCCGCGAAATAGTCGGGGTGGCGGTAGTGGGGCGCCTCGAAGGCGAGCACCATATGGGTCTGCTCAAAGGGCTTCTCCGAACGCGCCACCCCGCCGCGATAGAGCGCGGGCGCGGGCTGCGGCGCCGTTCCCGAATCGAGGGGCCCGAGCCGGCGAAGCGCTTCCTCGAGCAGGCGTCCGTGGTCGACGGCGCCCGCCGCCGCGAGCACCATGTTCGGACCGCGATACTGAGCGGCGAGATAGGCGCTGAGATGGGTGGCCTTGAAGCCCTTCACGCTTTTGGCTGTGCCCAGGATCGGCCTGCCGGCCGGCTGGTCGGGAAACGCCATTTCCTGCACCAGGTCGAAGACCATGTCCTCAGGGGAATCGAGCGAGGAAGCGATCTCCTGCAAGATCACGTCGCGCTCGCGTAACAGCTCGGCGCGGTCGAAACGCGGGGCGAGGATGATGTCGCTTAGGATATCGAGCGCCAAACCTAAATCCTCGCGCAGCACGCGCGCGTAATAGGCGGTGGAGTCGACATCGGTCGCGGCGTTGAGCTCGCCGCCCACGGCCTCGATCTCCTCGGCGATGGCTTGGGCGCTGCGGCGGTCGGTGCCCTTGAAGGCCATATGCTCGAGGAAATGCGCGACGCCGTGCTCGGACACGCTTTCGCTGCGGCTGCCGGCCCCGACCCAAATTCCGAGGGAGACGGTCTCGACGTCAGCCCTCCCATGGCTAACCACGGTGAGGCCATTGGCAAGCCGGGACAGCTCGACGCTCACGCGCCAACCTCCGTGCGGGCGCGGGCATGGCTCGAGATGAATTCGGCGACGGCCCGATACTCGTTGGGCAGCACGGTGAAGCGCTCCTGCTGGCCAAGCCTTAGCCGCAAGCGCTCCGGCTGCTCGGCGACGCGGCCTGAGGCGCGTTGCACGGCTTGCGGGAATTTGGCCGGGTGGGCGGTCGACAGCACGATCATGGGGGCGTTGCCGCTTTCCTGCAGCGCCGCCGCCACGCCGACCGCGGTATGCGGATCGGCAAGCATGCCGGTCTCCTCGAAGAGGCTCCGAATGGTCATCTCCGTCTCGTGCTCGCCGATCGAATGGGCGGCGAAAAGCTCACGCATCTCAACGAGCTCCGCTTCCTGCATTTGGAAAGTTCCAGTTCGGCGGAGCTCGTCCATGCGCGCCCTGACCCGGGCGGAGTCACGGCTGGCGAGCTCGAACAGGAGCCGCTCGAAATTGCTCGCAAGCTGAATGTCCATGCTCGGGCTGGAGGTGGCGATCACGCCCCTCGGCTCGTAGATCCCCGTCACGAAGGCGCGCGCCAGACTGTCGTTGAGGTTCATGGCAATAACGAGGCGTGCAATGGGCAAGCCCATCGCCCTCGCCGCGTAACCTGCGAAAATATCACCGAAATTTCCGGTAGGCACGGCGAAGGAGACGGCGCGATGCGGGCTTCCGAGAGCGACCGCGGCGGTGAAGTAGTAGACGATCTGAGCGAGGATGCGGGCGATGTTGATGGAGTTGATGCTGGTCAGCTCAAGGGTGTCGCGCAGGCTCACATCATTGAACAACGCCTTCACCAAGCCTTGGCAGTCGTCGAAGGTGCCTTCGATGGCGATATTATGCACGTTCCGCTCGCTGGCGGTGGTCATTTGCCGCCGCTGCACGTCGGTCACCCGCCCCTTCGGATGCAGGATGAAGATGTCGATCATGTCAAGCCCGCGGAACGCTTCGATGGCCGCGGCACCGGTATCGCCGGACGTAGCCCCGACCACGGTGGCACGGGCGCCGCGACGCGCAAGCGCCCGGTTCATGAGCCGGGCCACCACCTGCATGGCAAGATCCTTGAAGGCTAACGTCGGCCCGTGAAAAAGCTCGAGCAGCCAAGTAGCGGGCGCAATCTGGCGGAGCGGCGCTACGGCTGGATGGTGGAAGCTGCCATAGGAGTCCTCAAGCACGCCTTCGAGATCGGCAAGGCTCGGGTCGCCCTCTAGATAGGGACGCATGATGCGGTAAGCGGCGTCGGCGTAGTCGAGGCCAGCGAGAGCGGCGATCTCTCCTGGCGCGAGACGCGGCCAGCTTTCCGGCATGTAGAGTCCGCCGTCGCGGGCGAGGCCCGCGAGCAGCGCGCCTTCGAAGAGAAGCTCCGGCGCTTCGCCCCGTGTGCTCACATATCTCAAAACAAACCTCTAAGGGCTTTGGAGAGCTCGGCTGAACCTAGCTGCCGGGGCCTTTCCCCGCAACGTCATGACCGGCCCCGCCGCCAACGGCTTCGCACATAAAGAACGTAGATGACGACAAGGCAAAGGGCGAGGGCAAACCAGGTGAGCGCGTATTGCAGATGATCGTTGGGCAAATCAAGTCGCGTCTGACCGCCCAAGGGCCAGCCACCAGGGATGTCGCTCCGTTCGGCCTCGACGAAGAAGGGTGCCACGTCCAAGGCACCGGGGAACATCGATCCGGTCATGGCGCCGAAATCGCGCCAGAACCAGCGGTTGCGCTCAGGGTCGTTATCCGGGACGAAGCGGCCTTGGCTCTCGGACGGCCGCGCCAAACCCGTTACCGTCACGGTATCGGCGAGCTGGCCTTGGGCCCTTGTAGCGGGATCCTTGAGCGCGTCGGGCACGAAGCCCCGGTCGACGAGCACCACCTCCCCTTTGGGCGTCGTGAGCGGCGCGATCACGTGCCAGCCGGCGTCGCCGTCTGCGATCGCATAGAGATAGCGCTCCTTAGCGTGATCGAAGCGGCCGTCCACGCGCACGCGCAGATAACTGACATCGTCGCCATGCCGCGCGAGCGCGACGGCCTCCGCGAGGGAGATGGGCGTGGCCTTGGTGCGGGCCTCGATCTCTGCGATCAAACCCTCTTTCCACTGCAACCGCTGCAACTGCCAGACGCCGAGGCCGATCAGAAGGGCGAGCGCCGCGGTCGCGAATGCCGTGAAGAGAACGAGACCCCTCGCCCGCATGGCTTGCTCACTCGGATGCAAGCCGGCCTTCTTGAGCCTTGTGCTTGTATTGGAGACCGATGAGCGCGCCCTTGAACGACCTGAGCAGGAGGAGCGGCAGGAGGACGGCAAGCGGCCCCCAGAGCGCCGCATGCACCCAATAGGGCGGCGCGTAGGCCACCTCGACGAGAAGGGCGGCGCCCACCACAATGAATCCGGCCACGAGAATGACGAATACCGCCGGACCGTCGCCCGCGTCGGCAAAGTCGTAATCGAGGCCGCAGGAGCTGCAGCGAGGGGCCAAAGTGAGGTAGCCAGAAAACAGCTTGCCGCGGCCGCAAGCCGGGCAACGGCCGACGAAGCCCGCGCCAAGCGTCGAGGCGAGCGACCTCGCATCATGCTCTGTCATGACGGCCGCCTTTGCTTATGGTCCAAAACGAAGGGGGCCTCTCGCCGCCCCTCGCAACAATATCGATCGCTGTCATTCGGCCGGATAGCTGCTACCGCCGCCCCACACATAGATCCAGGTGAACAGGAACAACCAGACCACGTCGACGAAATGCCAATACCAGGCCGCGGCCTCGAAGCCGAAATGCTGCTTCGGCGTGAAATCGCCACGCATCGCCCGGATCAGACAGACCGTCAGGAAGATCGTACCCACGATGACGTGGAAGCCGTGGAAGCCCGTCGCCATGAAGAAGGTCGAACCGTAAATGTGGTTGGCGAAGGCGAACCCGGCATGGCTGTATTCATAGGCCTGGCAGGTGGTGAACAGGACCCCGAGGATGATGGTGCAGAGAAGGCCGAGCACAAGGCCGCGCCGGTCGTTTTGCAAGAGCGCGTGATGCGCCCAGGTCACCGTGGTGCCCGAGGTAAGAAGGATCAGAGTGTTGACGAAGGGCAGACCCCAAGGATTGAAGGTGTGCCGGAAGTCGCCAAGACCCGGAACCTTGGTGTCGACGCTCGGGATCGGAGGCCATTGGCCACCGAGGACCGCCGTCTTGGCATAGGTGATGGCGCTGTCTGGATAGAGAGCCGCGTCGAAATAGGCCCAGAACCAGGCAACGAAGAACATCACCTCGGACGCGATGAACAGAATCATGCCGTAGCGCAGATGCAACTGCACCACCGGGGTCTCATAGCCCTCGTGGGCCTCCTTGATGACGTCGCGCCACCAGCCGAACATGGTGGCGATAACGAGCACGAGGCCCGGGATGACGTAATACAGGTGGGGAGTGCCGCTCTTCCTGGATATGAAATAAAGAATCGCGCCGACGGCGAGCACGAAGGCGCCGGTCGCGCCGACCGCCGGCCATGGGCTTGGATTGACGAGATGATAATCGTGCTGCTTGGCGTGCGCTTCGGCCATTGTTGTCTCCCGTTCGCTTCCCTTCATTCCAGGCGCCGAGCGCCTCGACGTTGACATATCATGATCTCGACTTGTCGCCTTCCGGCACCGCCGCCGCAGGAGCCTGCGGTTCGCTGGGGTAGAAGGTGTAGGACAAGGTGATCTCGGAAATGTTCTTGGTGTCCTCGTCCTCGACGACCTTGGGATCGACGAAGAAGGTCACCGGCATCTCGACGGTCTGCCCGCCTTGAAGCGTCTGCTGCTTGAAGCAGAAGCACTCGATCTTGGTGAAGTAGCGCCCGGCAAGCTCGGGCGACACGTTGAAAATGGCGGTTCCGCTGACTGGAACGGCGGCGCGGTTGCTGGCCTTGAAAAAGGCGAGGGTGGTCTCGCCGATCTTGATGTCCATAGTCCGTTGCACTGGCGTGAAGCTCCAAGGCAGGCCCAGTGCAACATTGCTGTCGAAACGGATGCGGATGGTGCGATCAAGCACCCGATCGGCGCCTTTGTCTGCCCGTTGCGGCACGCCGCCATAGCCGGTCGCCTGGCAGAAGAGGCGGTAGAGCGGCACGCTGGCGAAGGAGAGGCCTACCATGGCGGCGACGAGGCCCACCAGGGACAGCGCCACGATTCCATGGCGGCTCGACTTGGATCCCTGGTCCTTGTGCTCAGCCATGGCAGGCATCTCTCTTGTCACAGCGCGCGATCGGCGACGTGGCCGCCGAGTCTGACGATGGTGACCATGAAGAACAGAATGACGAGGGCGGCAAGCGCCCAGGCGATAGCGAGCGACCGCATGCGTTGGCGGTGTTTTCGCTCGTCTTGCCCATTTGCCATCACGACGTCCAGGACAGCGGCAACGAGCCTCCGCCCAAGCCGAAGCCCCTTTCGACGAGAAGCGCCGCAAACAACAGGAACAGGTACAGCACCGAATAGGCGAACAGGTTCTTGGCGGCCCGTTCGGCGCGCATCCCTGCCCGCTCGCGGTAGCAGGCCAAAGCGAACAGCACGAAGATAACCCCCAAAAGGACCGCAGCACCCATGTAAAGGCCGCCGCCGAGCCCGATGAACGAGGGAAGCAAGCCGAGCGGCGCGAGGATGAGGCTATAGATCAGGATCTGGCGCCTCGTCGTATCCTCGCCATGCACCACCGGAAGCATGGGCACGCCCGCGCGTTCGTAGTCGCGGGTGCGCAAGAGCGCGAGAGACCAGAAATGCGGTGGCGTCCATATGAAGATAATGAGGAACAGGACGAAGCCCTCGAGGCTGATCGTGCCCGTGGCCGCGGCCCAGCCGATCATCGGAGGTATGGCACCAGCCGCGCCACCGATAACGATGTTCTGCGGCGTGCTCCGCTTCAGCCACATGGTGTAGACGAACACATAGAAGCCGATGGTGAGGGCGAGCAATCCCGCTGCGACCCAATTGACCATCAGGCCAAGGCAGATCACCGAGCCCGCACCCAGCACCGTGCCAAAGGCGCAGGCTTCCTCCGGGCTTATCTTGCCGCGCGGGATGGGCCTTGCTGCGGTCCGCGCCATGCGCGCATCGATGTCGGCGTCATACCACATGTTCAACGCGCCGGCAGCGCCCGCGCCGACAGCGATGCAGATCAGCGCGGCGATGGCGAGCACGGGGTGCATGGAGCCCGGCGCGGCCACGAGCCCCACCAGGGCCGTGAACACCACGAGGGACATGACCCGCGGCTTCATTAGCGCAAGATATTCGGTGACGTCACCGCCTGCGGCGGCGGGCAACGCCTCGGGGTTCGCGTGCAACGTCACCTCCGCCATACCTTGTCACTCAAGACTTGGCGCCGGGCGCCAGCCTGTCTCCGCGCTTGCGATCCTCTCCACGTGGCGTGAAATTCTTCCACCGTTCCTCATTTGATGCGCGGCAGCGTCTCATAGCTGTGGAAGGCCGGAGGCGAGGGCAGCGTCCATTCGAGGGTCGTGGCGCCGACGCCCCACGGGTTTGCCGCCGCATGCTGCTTGCGGGCGAAAGCCTGGGCGACGCCGAATAGGAAGACGAGCGCGCCGGTGAAGGCGATATAGGAGCCGATCGAGGACACGAGGTTCCACCCGGCGAAGGCATCGGGATAGTCGGCGATGCGGCGCGGCATGCCCGCAAGCCCGAGGAAGTGCATGGGGAAGAACGTGATGTTGGCGCCGATGAACATCAGCCAGAAGTGCAGCTTGCCGACGACCTCGGAGTACATGTAGCCGGTCATCTTGGGGAACCAATAGTACCAGCCGCCGAAGATGGCGAACACGGCGCCAAGCGACAGCACATAGTGGAAATGCGCGACCACGTAATAGGTGTCGGTGAAGGACCGGTCGACACCGGCATTGGCGAGCACCACACCGGTGACGCCGCCGATGGTAAACAGGAAGATGAAGCCCAGCGCCCACAGCATGGGCGTGCGGAAGGACAGCGAGCCGCCCCACATGGTGGCGATCCAAGAGAAGACTTTGACCCCGGTCGGAACGGCAATGACCATGGTAGCGAAGATGAAATAGGCTTGCGTGTTCACACTGATGCCCGCCGCGTACATGTGATGGGCCCAGACCACGAAGCCGATCACGCCGATGGCAACCATGGCGTAGGCCATGCCGAGATAGCCGAACACCGGCTTCCGCGAGAAGGTCGAGACGATCTGGCTGATCATGCCGAAGCCCGGCAGGATCAGGATGTATACCTCGGGGTGGCCGAAGAACCAGAACAGGTGCTGCCACAGGAGCGGGTCCCCGCCATGGGCGGAGTCGAAAAACGTCGTGCCGAAATTGCGATCGGTCAGGAGCATGGTGATAGCGCCGGCAAGCACGGGCAGGGATAACAGCAGCAGGAACGCCGTCACCAGGATCGACCAGACGAACAGCGGCATTTTATGCAGCGTCATACCCGGCGCACGCATGTTGAAGATGGTGGTGATGAAGTTGATGGCGCCCAGGATCGAGGAAGCACCCGCGAGGTGGAGCGACAGGATGGCGAAGTCCATGGCAGGACCGGGGGTGCCGATAGTCGTAAGAGGCGCGTATAGCGTCCAGCCGGCGCCAACGCCGTGACCGCCGGGAGGTCCAGGCACGAAGAGAGAGATCAAGAGAAGTGAGAAGGAGGCGGGCAGCAGCCAGAAGGAGATGTTGTTCATGCGCGGGAAGGCCATGTCCGGCGCGCCGATCATCAACGGTACGATCCAGTTTCCAAATCCGCCGATCATAGCCGGCATGACCATAAAAAACACCATGACCAAGCCATGGGCCGCGGTGAACACGTTGAACATTTCCGCGTCACCAAAAATCTGCATGCCCGGAAACATCAGCTCTGTGCGGATACCCATCGAGAGAAGGCCGCCCACCAAACCACCGACGATGGCGAAGATCAGGTACATCGTGCCGATGTCTTTGTGATTGGTCGAATAGACCCAGCGGCGCCAGCCGTAAGGGTGGTCTTCGTGATGCTCGGCTGCTGCGTGGGCGCGATCTGCCATGGATGTCTTCCTTGATTTCCTCAGTTTTCGGTCGCGAGCGTTTGAGAGTGAATAGTCACTAATCGCGGTTCAACGCCACGTCGCCGCTCTCGCGACTCGCGCCGAACTGTTTCTTGGCCCTGTCGAGCCAGGTTGCATATTCTTCCTCCGTGACGACCCGAACCACGATCGGCATGAAGGCGTGACGCATGCCGCAGAGCTCGGAGCACTGCCCGTGATACACGCCGGTGCGTTCGGCCCTAAACCAAGTGGTCTGGAGCCTGCCCGGCACCGCGTCGATCTTGATGCCGAAGGAGGGAACCGCAAAATCGTGGATGACGTCGGTTGCCTTCACTTGCACGATGACGTTCTTGTTCACCGGCACCACGATCTCGTGATCGACGGTCAGGAGTCGCGGCTGACCCGGTTTGAGGTCGGCATCCTCGACCATGAGCGAATCGAAACTGAATCCCTGGTCGGGATACTCATAGGTCCAGTACCACTGGTGGCCGGTCGCTGTGATCACAAGGTCGGGCTTGGGGAAATCGTATTGGGCGAAGAGCAGCCGGAACGAGGGGATCGCAATGGCGACCAAGATCAGAATCGGGATGACAGTCCAGGCGATTTCGAGGGCCGTGTTGTGGGTCGTGCGGGAGCTTTGCGGATGGCGCTTCTCGTTGAAGCTCACCATCACGTAGACCAGCAGCCCCAGCACGAACAGGGCGACGAGGACGATGATGATGGTGACGAAGTCATGGAACGAGGTGATCTGCTCCATGATCGGAGTAGCGGCCCTTTGGAAGCCAATCTGCCAGGGCGATGGTTGACCATCCCCGGCGAGAGCCGGTCCGCTTGCCGCCAAAATGCCGCCCGCACTCATAAGCATCAGTCGTCGATCGAAAATCGCCATTCCTTAAACTCCCAGAGCCCACGTCTCCATTCGTCGCCCGCCAAATTTTCTGAAAACGGACGCGCAACGGCCAATTTTCTCGACGACGTGAATGGCATGTCGGCACCCCACGAAAAGGAGGGCGGCGCAAAAAGAATCTTCGCGTTTAAGGCGTCGCCCCCAGCTTGTTTTCGCTCGGAAGGCCGGGCTGGACGCGAGGCCCAGGAGCATTGTTCCCGTTTTCAAATCATAAAGGCTATAGCTTGGCAACACTCAAGATTTTGGCTGCTTGCGGCAAAAGCACGCTCGACTGGCAGGTGACGGCAAGCAGAGCCCCGTCCAGCGGGCTCCCGTCGAAATTTAGCCCCAATGCTCGGCGAAGGCGGTTTTCCATGTCTCGCATGACCGCTTTCACGAGCCCTTCCCACACCTAGTTTCGGGCGCCATGATCGGCGACTGAAGGACCACGCGCTCCAGCCCTCTCGCCCGATGCCCCAAATGACTCACTTTTGGTTGTCAGCGTCGAGGCGCCGGTCGATCGCAACGCTGAGCGTCGCGCTCGCCTTGACGCTCGGGACGTTGGGGCTTGCGCGCACCCAAGACGGCTCGCCCGACGCGGACTCGTCCGTGACGGGCCCCGGCAGCGTGGTGAAGGAGACTCATGGCGCCTGGCAGGTGAGCTGCCGCACGCCGCCCGGAGCGAAGGAGGAGAAGTGCGCGCTCGTGCAGAGCGTTACCGCCGAGGACAGGCCGAATGTCGGCCTGACGGTGGTGTTCTACAAGGCGATCGGCGAGGACAAGAAATTGCTTCGCGTCGTCGTGCCGCTCGGCGTGCTGCTCCCCACCGGACTCGGGCTTAAGATCGACAACCAGGACATCGGCAATGCCCCCTTCCTCAAATGCGGCAAGCGGGGCTGCATCGCAGAGGTCGTGCTGCAAGACGAAGTTATCAAGAAGATGAAGGGCGGAGGCACCGCCATGTTCATCATCTTCGATACGCCGGAGGCCGGGATCGGCATACCGATCTCATTACAGGGCTTCGGCGACGCGCTCGCCAACTTGAAGTAGGGCTATCTAAATTAAAAAGGTCGACGGTAGGATTACTACCGCCGACCAGCATCCGTCGGGGGACGGACTCGCGCCTCGTCCTTGCAGGGTCGAGCGGACGAGACGGCAATTTGCCGGCGATTTAGTCATTGGCTCGGCCGGTTTCAACCCGTCCCGGCTGTTTTTGCCAGAGGCCTTAGCCTAGAGCCCGATCGCCTCGAATAGAATCGCGACAGCCGCTCTAAGATCTTGTTGGAGAACGATCTTTTCGGATGATCGTGCGCTAGAAGGCGTGCGTGTCGAACAGAGGGTCAATGTTGCCCTGCCAGTCCCCAACATATTGGGCAATCAGCACGTCGGCCGGCGAATGCCCCTCCTCCACGATCTCGATCAAGGAAGCGAGATACTTGCGCTCGTCCTTGCCGTTGCGGTCGAGGAGCCCACGGCGCATGAGCCCCTTCTCGGCGATAGTCACCGCCTCGCGGGCGATGGCGAGCACAGTCTGCCCGCGGAAGGGCGTGTCGAGCCCGAGGCGAGGAACGTGCTCGCGCAAATATTGCCGTTCGCTCGTGGTCCAGTCCGCGACCAGCGCCTGGGCCTCGGCGAGCGCCCCGGGCTCATAGAGGAGCCCGACCCAGAACGCGGGGAGCGCGACGAGCTGGCTTAAGGAGGAGCCGGCGTCCGCGCCGCGCGTCTCGAGAAATCGCTTGAGCCTCACATCGGGGAAGAGCGTGGTGAGATGATCGGCCCAGTCATCGAAGGTGGGTAGCTCGCCAGGGAGCCGCTCGAGCGTGCCCGCCAGGAAATCTTTGAAAGACGCCCCCGCCACGTCGATATAGCGGCCGTTGCGGTAGACAAAATACATGGGAACGTCGAGTGCATAGTCCACGTAGCGCTCAAATCCCATGCCCGGCTCGAAGGCGAAGGGAAGGAGCCCGGTGCGATCGGGGTCGGTATCCCGCCATACCTCCGCGCGATAGGATTTGAAGCCGTTGGGCTTGCCCTCCGTGAAGGGCGAGTTGGCAAACAGCGCCGTGGCGACCGGCTGTAGCGCCAAGCCGACGCGCATCTTGGCGACCATGTCGGCCTCGTCGCCGAAGTCGAGATTGACCTGGACGGTCGAGGTACGGAACATCATGTCGAGGCCGAGCCGGCCGACCTTCGGCATGTAGCGCCGCATGATGCCATAGCGCTCCTTGGGCATGACCGGCGTCTCGGCAAGCGTCCATTTCGGGGAGAAGCCGAGGCCCAAAAAGCCGATGCCGAGCTCGCCTCCCACCTCTTTCACCTCGATGAGATGCTGGCGCAACTCCTCATAGGTCTCGTGCACGCTGGCAACAGGAGCCCCGGAGAGCTCAAGCTGGCCGCCGGGCTCGAGACTGACGACGCCGCCTTTGGGGCAATCGCTACGGCGGAGCGCGATGATATTGCTTCGCTCGACCACCCCATCCCAGCCGAAGCGGTCCTTGAGGCCCTCCAGCAGCGCGCTGATGCCCCGTTCGCCTTCATAAGGGACCGGCGCATGGTTGCGCGTATAGAAACCGAACTTCTCGTGCTCGGTGCCGATGCGCCAATCGGGCATGGGCTTCGATCCCGCCTCGAGATACACGATGAGCTCGTCCCGCGACCCGATGGTCGGACCATGGGGCCCAGCTACGCGTGTCGACATGGAGAGGAACTCCGATCGGTTTCAGGAGGTCGGTTTGGGTCGTGGCCGCAACGACCAGCCGCGCAAGGGGCCCTTCAAGGGGCCCTTTATGGCGCGGCGATGGAAGGCCTGGCAAGGAGCGCCACGGGACCTGCTGCTCCTAGCACAATTGCCATGACATCTGCACGACCGCTCTTCAGCGCCAGTCCCCCAGAACGGCATTGACGAGGGCAAGCGCGGCGACCGCCGCCGTGTCGGCCCGCATCACCCGGGGACCAAGCGAGATCGGCATGACAAAGGACTGGCCGAGCAGAAGCGCCCGCTCCTCCTTGTCGAATCCGCCCTCCGGTCCAATCAGCACGGCGAGCGGGCGAGGCTTCGCGGTCGCGAGGGTCGACAAGGGCGAGGCCAAGGGCGCCGCCTCGTCGGCAAAGACCAAGAGCCGCGCAGGATCCCACGCATCGAGCACTTCAGAGAGCATCTCGGGCGCGCCCACCTCCGGCACGCGCAAGACCGCGCATTGCTCGGCAGCCTCGATGGCATTGGCCAAGAGCCGGTCGGCGTTGACGCGCTCGACCACGGTGCGCCGCGTGATCACCGGCTTGAGCAGGCTTGCCCCCATCTCAGTCGCCTTTTGCGCCATATAGTCGAGACGGGCGCGTTTCAGCGGCGCGAAGAGATAGTGCAAATCCGGCCCTTCGCTTTGCGGCCGGATCTGCTCGGTTGCGACGAGGCTCCCTTTTTTTTTCGTCATGGCGCTCACCGCCGCATGCCATTCGCCGTCCTGGCCATTGAACAGGAGGAAATGGTCACCGGTCTTGCATCGCAGCACATTGATGAGATAGTGCGCCTGCGCCGGCTCAAGCTCGACCTCGGCCGTGGAGTGCAATCGGGATTTGACGAAGAGCCGCCGAAGCTTAGACGCCATGGTGCAAGACTCCTCATCCGGTATTAAGCGGAAGGGCGACGAGGTCGCAGACATGCCACTTACCATGGCCGAAGGCAAAGCCGGCGCCGTCGCCGACGCTCGCCCACAGAACGTCGTCGACCTCTTTGCGCCAACGGCGCTGCTGCCCTATTTGCGCTTGGCCCGAGCCGACCGTCCGACCGGCTTCTGGCTCCTCGCCATGCCTTGCTTCTGGTCGGTGGCCTTGGCCTCGCGCACCTTTGGCGCCGACTACCCCGATCCCTGGCTCCTCTTGCTTTTCGTGCTTGGCGCCTTGGCGATGCGGGGCGCTGGCTGCACCTACAACGACATCCTCGACCGAGAGATCGATGCCCGCGTGCCGCGCACGCAGTCGCGGCCGCTGCCGAGCGGCCAGGTCACAGTGAGAGGCGCCACCATCTTCATGCTGGCTCTCTCTCTGATCGGGCTCATGGTCCTGTTGTCTTTCAACGCCACGACGATTTGGCTCGGAATTAGCGTCCTCCCCATCGTGGCGCTCTATCCCTTGGTGAAGCGCTTCAGTCATTGGCCGCAGGTCGTGCTGGGGCTCGCCTTCAACTGGGGGGCGCTCATGGGCTATGCCGCGGTGCTCGGGCGCCTCGAATGGGCCGCGGTCATTCTCTATGGCGGGGCCATCGCCTGGACCGTCGGCTACGACACCATCTATGCCCATCAAGACCGGGAGGACGACGCGCTGCTCGGGCTGAAATCGACCGCGCTCAAATTCGGGCGCGCGACAAAGGCTTGGCTCGCCGGGTTCTACGCCACGGCCTGGGTGGGAATTACCCTTGCAGGCATGCTTGCCGGAGCCGAGATCGTCTTCCTCCTTGGCATGGGCGCCGCAGGTGCCCATCTCTTCTGGCAAGTGGCCACGCTTGACATCGACGATCCCGAGAATTGCCTGAAGCGATTCCGTTCGAACCGTGATTTCGGCGCGATCGTATTCGCCGCGATCGTTTTCGACATGTTTCTCGCTTCGGTGTTGTGAGCCCGTTTCCGGATGAGGTCTCAAGCTGGCGTAGAGGCATGCCCAATCGGCCGCGATTGCGGCAGACCCAGCACCTACCGTTTCATTTGCATCGTGTCTCGATGCCGTGGCCTCGATCCAACCAGCCTCGACAAGACTTGCAGAATGCGTTGCCAGATGCGCCGGCGAGACCAGCGATTGAAGCGATTATAGACCGTTGTGCGGGGACCATAGACCGAGGGCAGTCCCGCCACCGGCATCCGCTCTTTAGAGCATGCAAGATGCCGCTGATTAATCCGGCTCGCCAGAACGGACGCAACGCTGCATTCGATCAAGGAGATCGAGCTCCGCGAGCGCCTGCTTTGCGGCGCAACGCCATGTTTGGCCAGGGATGCCCCAGCGAAAGCGCTCATAATGGAGCGCGCCGCGATGCGGCGGAGAAAGAAAATCGTAGCTCGGGGCGGAGCGGAATCTCTCGACGTCCAGGGAGAAGTTCTTCAGCCTGCCACGCTGAGTGGCGTGGCAGGCAAACATGCGACGCTTTAGGTCGCGCTCGGCCCAAGTAAGCATCAGTTCGGCGACGGGTCCGGCGTCCGGATGTGGGATAAACACTCCGCGGACATTTTGACCACCCCAGCCGTGGTATCCAGTCATTTCTAAAAGGCTCGGAGGTTCACACCCGCCTCTCTTGATCAGACAACAGGCGGCCTGGACGCTCAGGGCGGTCGCATCGTGATCTGGGTGCCCGCCTTCATAGGCGTGCGTCACCACGAAGCTGTAGTCCGTCAGCAGCTCCGCAAGTCGCCGCGCCAAGCTGGCAATGTTAGTAGTGGCTTCTTGATCCGCAATCCCCAGACATTGCACTCTAAGAGTGTCTCGGCCAAGAAGCGCGAGCGCCGCAGCTGCCTCGCGCTGCCTTTCGGCCGCATATTCGCTCCAGCCGGCAAATCCGGCCTTTTTAGCGAATTTGCCTTCACGCGGTGCACCGTCGGTGACGTGGAGCACATCAGCGCACTGCAGCCGCGATAACAAGGCGCCCGCTCCGATGACTTCGTCGTCAGGGTGCGCCGCAATTATTAGAGCCGGCCCCGGTGGCGCCATAAGCTCGGAGGCCGATATCCACTTTCGCTCGCGCTTTGCACGTCTTCTCCGAGCAACACGGTAAACAACATATTCGCGAACAAGGCTTTTTCCGCGGTGGAACATACCCTTCATGCCATCATTTTCCCTGACCACTGAAACCCTACTCTTACCATCTTGCACACTCCTTCAATAAGTAAACAGGCACTCAGTTTGGCATCGGCAGACGAAGAGAAAACGTCTGGCCAGGACCGACTTCGCCGAGAAACAGAATCTTCATTGTGGATTGCGTTGCGAGACCGCGGCGTCGCACAGAATTTTAGCCAGGGCTTCGTTGTACGGCCTTGGATCGCAGTGTTTAGACATCCACGATCGGCCGTTTCCGATCAGCCGGGCGACTTCTTCTTGAGGCAGTCGCAGCGCCGCTTGCAGCGCCCTCGCGAGTGATTCGGGTGCTTGCTCGGCGTAAAGAATGCCACCATCAGCCGCGGCAATGACTTCTGCTGCGCCGGCGCTCGTTATGCACGCCACCGGAACGGCACCGGCGTCCCAAGCCTCAAAGATCACCCGCCCGAGAGCTTCCCGATGGGAGGGGCAGGCCAGCGCGGCACATGTGCGCAGGAGCGGAACGACATCGCTCCGAACACCCAACCATTTGATTACAGACGCGCCCGCTCCATCTGCTGCCGCCGCTTTCAATTGCTGAACGAAGTGGTTTCGACCATCGCCGACGATGAGGCATTCGATTTTCTCGCTATTCTTGCTTAGCCAATGCGTCGCGTCGATGAGCACACTCTGGCCTTTGTTTGGGGCGATCCGGCCGATGCAGGCAACGCGATTGGGCATCCTTTCTGCCAAATCTGATCGCCTTACCGGTGCAGCCGGCACGTATTCATCGTAGAGCATATGTTGCGGGATAGCTGACAGCTGCGGCCAGCGGCGGAGCTCCTTTGCAATCGCCGAGCTACCGGCGACAATACCTTGCAAGCGGCGAGGATTAGGACATCGCCTGCCGAAACGGCTGATATCCTTGAAAATCCGAACATGCGCAACGATCGGCAGGTTGAACAGAACCGCCGCTGGCAAAGTCACGCGATAGCAGCCGCCCTGGTTGAGATAGATGACGTCAGGCCGAAATTCGAGGCACGCCCGGACCACCCCAACTGCGCTCCACACGCGCGTAAAATAGGGAAACGTACGAATGGCCAATTTTTCGAGCTCGGCGATTATTGGCGTGCCCGGCGGGCAGCATACGGCTGCTTCAACGTCTGGCATCCGGCCGACGAAGTCCAGGAGAGCCCGTTCCGATCCCCACAGATTCCCGGCAGGCTCGATGACCAGCGCGCGCGTCATGGCGTAGTCGAGGTGTAGATCTTCATGAGAACTTGGCGAACGATACATGAGACGCAACCTGCCCCGC
The DNA here is from genome assembly GCA_049801475.1 of Methyloceanibacter sp. Classification (GTDB taxonomy): domain Bacteria; phylum Pseudomonadota; class Alphaproteobacteria; order Rhizobiales; family Methyloligellaceae; genus Methyloceanibacter. The sequence goes on along the minus strand of JBARKP010000013.1, from coordinate 42,179 downwards.
AAACCCCACTGCTGGACGTGGCCGCTCCATGACCGTCCGAGGGCATCGCCGACACCGGCCAGCCGACCATACAGAATCGCAATGTTGCACGTCGTGACAGCACCCGCACATACTCCGCTCGCACAACGAAGATACTTACCTCAATCGGATGCTCGTGGCGCGGATTAACGAAAAGATCGCTCGCCTGCATCAGGCGAAGGATATCGTCGCGCCAACCAGGCACTCTGACTCGGTTGTTTGGACGGGATCTCGTTTGTAATCGATTGGTGAAGCCGGGCAGGCGAGATTAACGAAAAGCGGATGAGTTACGTCGTGGGGGAGTAACTCAAAGTTCTTATGGTCGAGCAGAGGTTCAATATTACGCTCGCGAGATCCGATACCATAATGATCAGATTCGTAACTTTAGACTCTTGACCCTGGGTCAACACGGCCTCGTATTCTCCAGCACGCATAAGTGACTAGCCAGCGGGAACAGCGAACGATAGCCCTGAAAAGCTGCAACCTGCTCCGCCTGGGCCGGAACCAGGTTCGCAGAACAGCTTCAACACGCTTTCCCGCTTCCTGACGGTCGGACCGGCGCGTAGCCAGTCCGCGACATCAGGGCTATCGTAGGACAGAAACAGGTTGAGAGGTGGCGAGGTGTGGTAAACAAGACGGGCCCTAGGGGCGCGACATTGCCGCGATGCCCCTGGGGTCCGGATTGACGCCTTGCTGTTAGCTTCCTGAAGCAACTGCCTTGACGCAGCCTCGATTGGCGCCACCCTGGCATGGAAGCGTTCCGATCCCCTTAATGGACGTTGTTAATGTCTGGTATCCCAAGCCTTCCTTCCCGCATGGTTTAGAGACTATTTCCGAGAAGCCTATGACTGCGCTCCGACCCACTAGTACCCCCTCTCCCCGCTCACTGCAGGAGGACTTTCTCCTGCTCAAGCAAGCGGTGAAGGACGCGGGCAGCCTCGCGTTTAGCTATTTCCGCCAGGACATTGAGGTGAAGCGCAAGATCGACGGGACCGAAGTCAGCGAGGCCGACCTTGCCGTCGATGCCGCGCTCAAGCAAGCGCTGAGCGGCGCGCGGCCGTCTTACGGTTGGCTGTCGGAGGAGACCGAGGACGATGACAATCGGCTCGAGCGGAGCTTCGTATGGATGGTCGATCCGATCGATGGAACGAATGCCTTCCTGCGCCATGTGCCGGAATGGACGGTATCGGCGGCGCTGGTGGAGAACGGCAAACCCATCCTCGGCATTGTGTTCAACCCGGCAACCCAGGAGTTCTTTCACGCCATTCGCGGAGAGGGAGCCTTTCTCAACGACGCACCCATCAATGTAAGCGACAGGAGCAGCCTTGAAGGCGCACTCGTGATCGCGAGCGGCGGCCTGTTCAAGAAACGCATCTGGAAGGAGCCTTGGCCCGGGGTGGAGTCGCGCTGGGTCAACTCCGTGGCCTACCGGCTTGCGCTCGTGGCGTCCGGTCGCGCCGATGCCACCGTGTCCCTTTCCGCCAAATTCGAGTGGGACCTTGCGGCGGGTGTTCTTCTCGTTCAGGAAGCCGGCGGGATGGTCACCGACCATCATGGGCACGCCTTCCGTTTCAATCTTCCGTTGCCGCGCTTTCCGAGCCTGGTCGCGGCGCCGCCGCGCCTTCACGGCAAGCTGATCGAGCGCACGAGCCGCATAGACCTCTGAGGCCCTTTTCGCCAAAGTCGGGGACGCGGGACAACGAAGCGGAAACAGGTCATGGCGGCAAAGAATGGCGGAAAGACGAGCGGGCGGCAGCTGCTCCATCTCGTATTCGGGGGCGAGCTTACGGCGCTCGGCCGGGTCGAGTTCAGAGATCTGAAGGCGCTCGATATCGTCGGCATCTACCCGAACTATGCGCAAGCTTACGACGCTTGGCGGGACGCGGCGCACCGGAGCGTCGATGACGCCCATATGCGCTATTTCATTGTGCATCTACACCAGCTGCTCGATCCGGAAACGGAAAGCGTCGATGCCTCTGAGGGCTAGGGCGAAAGTCTGCAACCTTCGGCACCATCCTTTAGGTTACGAAACGCTCTCGGTTTTTCGCCTTAAAGCTCGCTTGCCAAGCATGCTAGAAGGGGCTGGCCGGCGGCGAACACCTAAGCCCAAGACCGGCGGAATTCGGGGAAGCGCTTGAAAGATCAACTGTTCAGCGACGCGCGGAGGATCACGCGGAAGACTGACGAGCTCCAGGCCCACTACTCGACGGGCGAGATCGTCACACGCATCTGGCGGGAGCATTTGCGCCCCCGCATCGGCCTCTTGCTGCTCGCGGGCCTTGCCATGATCCTCACCGCGGCGACGACTGGGGCCATCCCATTCCTCATCCGGACGACCGCCGACGACGTGTTCATCGGCAAGAACCAACAGATGATCTACTGGGTCACGGCGGGAATCGTCGTGGCGACGATTATCAAGGCGGTCGCCGAATATGTGGCAGATGTCGCCGTCGCCTATCTCGGCCACCGCTTCACTGCCGATCTGCGCATCGCCATGTTCGCCAAGCTCGCCTCGGCCGACTTGAGCTTCATCCAGACGGTGCATTCGGGGCGGCTGTTGTCGGTCTTCCTCAATGAGGCCAATCTCATGCGGCAAGCTGCGAGCCGCGCGATCGTCACCCTCGGCGAGAACTATGCGAAAGTCATCATTCTGGTCGCCACCATGTTCTACATGGACCCGCGTTTTGCGGTGCTGATCCTGCTGTTCATGCCGCTCGCCTGGATCCTGCTCAGCCGTCAGCGCCGCAAGATGCTGAAGTCGACTACGAAGTCGCTGGAGGAGACGGGCGATCTTAGCGCGCTCATCACCCAGACCTTGCGCGGCATGCGCATCGTGCGCGCCTACCGGCAGGAGGACCGGGAGGAGGAGCGCGCCGCAAACGCCATCAACCGGGCGCTTGAGTTCACCATGCGCGGCACGCGCGCCCGCGCGCTGTCCAGCCCGTCAATCCAGCTTTTGACCGGGCTCGGCTTTGCCCTTGCCATCTACTTCGCCGGGACCAAGGGCGTGCGCGGCGAGCTCACCCTTGGTCAATTCATGGGCTTCATGACCTCGGCGCTCCTGCTCTATGGTCCGCTGAAAAGCGCCGCCACACTGCAGACGCAGCTGCAGGAAGGCGTGGCCGCCGCAAGCCGCGTGTTCGGCATCGTCGACCGGCAGGCGCGTCTGGTCGAGGCGCCGGACGCTAAAGCGCTCGAGCTGAAACGCGGGCAGATTGATTTCGACAGCGTCTCCTTCGCCTACGACCCTAAGAACATCGTGCTCAAGGGGGTGAGCCTCACCGTGCCGCCCGGCCGCACCGTGGCGCTGGTCGGGCCGTCCGGCTCGGGCAAAAGCACCCTCGTCAATCTCACCTTGCGCTTCTTCGATCCCGATCGCGGCAGGGTGGTCATCGACGGCCAGGACATCGCGCATGTGACGACCGCCTCGCTCCGCGACGCCATCGGCCTCGTGACGCAAGACCCTGTGCTGTTCGACGACACCATCCGCGCCAACATCGCCTATGGCACCAAGCCGGAGGACGAGGCCCAAGTCGTTGTGGCCGCCAAGGCAGCCGCCGCCCACGACTTCATCATGGGATTGCCCAAAGGCTACGACACCCGCGTGGGCGAAGCGGGCGCCCTGCTCTCCGGAGGCGAGCGCCAGCGCATCGCCATTGCCCGCGCCATCTACAAGGATGCGCCGATCTTGCTGCTCGACGAGCCGACCAGCTCTCTCGACAGCGAGGCCGAAGCGAAGGTGCAGACGGCGCTCGAAGGCCTGATGCGCGGGCGCACCGTGTTGATGATTGCCCATCGCCTTTCCACGGTGAAGAAGGCCGACCTCATCTGCGTGCTGGATCAGGGCCGCATCGTCGAGATCGGGCGGCACGAGGAGCTGGTCGCCAAGGGGGGTCTTTATACTCGTCTGCACCGCACCCAATTCGGCATCGCCGGAGGCTACGCCGCGGCCGATGCCGAGGAAGTGGTGGCGGTGGCAGGCGAATAGCGGCAGCTCCAAGCAAGCATGCTGAGAACGCTGTACCATTCGCGTGTCGTCACTGCCTTTTGCAGTGTGCTCGCCGAGTCTTACATCCGGCTCGTCTATCGCACGAGCCGTGTGCTGCGCGACCCTCCCGACACCGCCGCGAAACTTTTTTCCCAACACCCGCAGATCTTCGCCATGTGGCATGGGCAAGTCATGATGTTGCCCATGATCAAGCCTGAAACACATGCCGACATCGCCATCATCGTCTCGCGTCATGGCGACGCGGAGATACTCGCAAACACGCTCCAGCGTTTCGGCATGCAGGTAGTCAGGGGGGCCGGCGCCGGTCACCGGCGAAGGGACCGTGGCGGGGCTACGGCAGTCAGGGGCGCCTTGCGCGCACTGAGAGACGGCGCAACCCTCGCGTTGACGGCCGACGTTCCGCCGGGTCCGGCACGCAGAGCTGGCGAGGGCATTACCCTGCTTGCCAAACTTTCCGGGCGCCCCGTCGTGCCCTGCGCCATGGCGACCAACCGCTATGTCGCGCTAAACAGCTGGAGTGCGTTCACTTTCAACTTGCCCTTCTCGAATCTTGCAATCGTAGTCGGTGATCCAATCTTTGTGCCGACCGAAGCGGGCCCGATCGAATTGGAGGCAGCGCGGCTCGCTATTGAGAAGGCCCTGAACGAGGTAACCAAGCGCGCCTATGGTCTCACAGGCGGGAAAGATCCCCTCGCCGATGCTACTCGCGATGAGGCTAAAGGCGGCTTCAGCCTGTCGCTCTACCGCACTCTGACGCGCATTGCCGCTCCGCTTGCGCCGCTGGTCCTCACCTGGCGCGAGCGGAGAGGCAAAGAGGAGAAGGACCGGCGACCGGAGCGTTATGGCCAGGCGAGCGCACCGCGCCCCTCCGGCTTCCTCGCTTGGTTCCATGCGGCGAGCGTCGGCGAGGCCAATGCCGTCTTACCGCTGATCGACGTGATTGCCGCGGAGCATCCTGAGATCCGCGTGCTGCTCACCACCGGGACGGTCACCTCAGCGCAGCTCGCAAGGGCGCGGTTACCGCAAGGCGCGGTGCATCAATATGTGCCCCTCGACAATCAGGCTTATGTGCAGCGGTTTCTTGCGCATTGGCGGCCTGATCTCGCGGTCTTCGTTGAATCAGAGATCTGGCCAAACCTGGTGCTCGAGACCAAAATGCGGCAGGTGCCGCTCGTGCTGATCAATGGGCGTTTGTCGCGCCCCTCCTTTCGCCGTTGGCGGAAGCGTCCGGGCTTCAGCCGGCCACTATTCTCGGCCTTCAGCTTGGTGCTCGCGCAGAATGCCAACCTCGCCCAGCGCTTCGCCCAGCTTGGCGCCCCGAAGGCGCTCGGGGTCGGCAACCTCAAGGCCGACGCGCCACCACCACCCACGGATCTCGTGGGACATAAGCGCCTCGCAGCGGCGCTTTCTGGGCGCACCGTGTGGCTTGCCGCCAGCACCCACCCGGGCGAGGACGACATGGCGGCGGTGGCGCATCTGGCGATGAAAAAGACGCGGCCCGATCTCCTCACGATCATCGTCCCGCGCCATCCCGAGCGCGGGCCGGTCATCGCCAGGCTGCTCACCGGCGCCAACCTCACCGTGGCGCTCCGATCGGAAGGGAAGCTGCCCGAGGCCGGCACCGACATCTACATCGCCGACACTATCGGCGAGCTTGGGCTGTTCTACAACCTCGTGCCGGTCGCCTTCATCGGCGGCTCGCTCGTGCCCCATGGTGGGCAGAACCCGGTGGAGGCGATCAAGCTCGGAGCGGCCGTGCTGACGGGCCCGCATTGGCGGAACTTCGCCGACGCTTATGATGAACTGTTCCGGGCGGGCGGCTGCAAGCAGGTCGGAGATGCGGCGAGTCTCGCCGAGGCCGCGCTCGCTCTGCTTGAGGACGCCCAAGCGCGAGCGGCCATGATGGCGCGCGCCGAGGGCGCCATTGCCCGCATGGGCGGCGCGCTGCCGCGCACCATTGCGGAGCTCGAGCGCTTCCTGCCGCCAAAGGCGACGCTGCAGCATGCGTCTTGACGCCCCTTTCTGGTGGTACCGCAAGCGCGGGATGCTCGCTTCGGCGCTTGCGCCGCTCGGCCGTCTTTATGGGATGCTGGCGCGAGCCAATGCCGCGCGGGTCGAACCCTATCGCCCGCGCCTTCCCGTCATCTGCATCGGCAATTTCACGGCGGGTGGCGGCGGCAAGACGCCGACCGCGATCGCCGTCGCTGAGCTCCTGAAGAGCCTCGGCGAAAGACCGGCCTTCCTCACCCGAGGCTATGGCGGCAAGGGCAAGGGGCCGGTCCTTGTCGGCAAGGGCCAGAGCGCGGAAGAGGTGGGCGATGAGCCGCTCCTGCTCGCGGCGTATGCGCCAACCGTCGTCTCGGCGGATCGGGCGCTCGGCGCCAAGTTCATCGAGGATCTCGACGCAAGCGTCGCAGACGCAAGCGTCATCGTCATGGATGACGGCTTCCAGAACCCTCAGCTCGTCAAGGATCTCAGTCTGATCGTGGTGGATAGCGGTCTGGGGCTCGGCACTGGGCTCGTCATGCCGGCAGGACCGTTGCGAGCACCGCTCGATCAGCAGATGGCACGCGCCAACGCTTTGCTACTGATTGGAGAGGGTGACAAGGGAGTGCCTCTCGCCACGACCTTCGAGGCGCAAGGCAAGCCGGTGCTGAAGGCTCGCATGGTGATGCGGGGCGACGTGCGCTGGCTCGGCGTGCTGCCCGTGGTCGGCTTTGCCGGGATCGTCAATCCGAAGAAGTTCTATACAACGCTGACGGTGCATGGCGCGCGTCTGATCGACACGCGCTCCTTTCCAGACCATCACCGCTATAGCGAAAGGCAGGCCGCTTCCTTGCTGAAACGGGCGAGGCGAGAGAACGCAATGCTCGTCACCACGGAGAAGGACTGGGTGCGGTTGCCGGAAGACGACGGCACTGCGTTGGGCGAGCTCAGATTCCGCTCGCGGCCGCTCCCTATCGCCATTGAGGTCGGGGACGCAGCGGCCCTGAGTGAGCTCCTCGCTACCGTACTCAAGAAGCGCAGGGCGTGATCGCCTCGATGGGGAGAGGGCGAACCCGCAGGCGCGGAAAGCACAGTCCTAAGCGGTCTCGCGGTGGCGCTTGAGCGTCGCCGCTGCGTCCACATAAGCCTCCTGCAGCTCGACGCTCCAATAACGAAGCTCGTCGAGCGGAATGGTGCGGCCGGTGACGGCGCAGCGCACGAAGTCGCCGGGCGTCAGCACCTGCACCTCGCCATCGAGATATTTGAGCCTGGCTTCGCCCTTGAAGCCGATATTGCGTTCGAAGCGGTTCATCAAGGCTGTGCGCCTCGCGTCATACCAGATTGCGATCTAGTCACCATAGCGTCGGCTCATGCCGGAGGCGAGTCCGCTCACAGCAATGTGCCCTGCTTTTCGTTATCGCGCGCGCGGCCGCGCTTCGCGGGTTTGCGGTCGCTGGCATCCGCCTGCGCTGGAACATGGCCATCGGCGAACTCAATGTCCAGACGCTCGCCGCCGGTCACCTCGGCGGCACGGCGAAGCATGCGACCCTCGTCATCGCGCACCAGGGTAAAGCCCCGCGCCAGCACGTTGTGGCAGCCGAGGGACGAGAGCAGCTGCGTCCGGGCATCGAGCCGCTGCCTGGCACGCCCAATCAGGGCGGCGAGCGCGCGGCTTGCCGATCGGTCGAGACCTATAAGCCGGTCGCGGCCTCCCCTCGCCGCGCTTCTCACCAGATGCGGCCTGAGGCGAGAGGCCGAGCGCGCAAAGCCTGCGCGGTGGGCGTGGGCGTTGGCTTTCAGCGCGCGCCCAAGCCTCGCGCTCGCCCCATCCAAGCGCTGACGCGGCAGCGCGAGAATATCCGCCTTCCTCGGCAATCCTCGGGCGACCGCGAGCAGAAGGCTCCGTTGCGCCTCCAGCAGGCGGTGCAAGCGGGTCGCCACGCGCAGGCCGAAGCTCGTCACCCTGATGGTGAGATCGGCACGCACCGGCACGGCCCGCTCGGCGGCGGCGGTGGGCGTCGGGGCGCGGAAGTCGGCGACGAGATCGATGATGGTCCAGTCCGTCTCGTGGCCCACGGCGGAGATGAGGGGAATGGTGCTCGCGGCGACGGCACGCGCGACGATCTCCTCGTTGAAGCCCCACATATCTTCGAGGCTGCCGCCGCCACGCGCCACGATGATGAGATCAGGACGCGGAACCGCGCCGCCGACGACGAGCGCGTTAAAGCCGCCGATGGCGGCCGCCACCTCCATGGAACAGGTCTCTCCCTGCACCCTGACCGGCCAAACGAGCACGTGGCAGGGGAAGCGATCCGTCAAGCGGTGGAGGATATCGCGGATCACGGCGCCCGTGGGGGAGGTGACGATGCCGACAATGCGCGGCAGATAGGGCAGCGGCCGCTTGCGCGCGTCGTCGAACAGCCCTTCGGCCGCGAGCATGCGTTTCCGCTGCTCGAGCAGCGTCATCAGCGCGCCGATGCCAGCGGGCTCGAGCTGATCGATGACGATTTGGTATTTCGACCTGTCGGGATAGGTGGTGATGCGGCCCGTCGCGATCACCTCCAACCCCTGCTCGGGCTTGAAGCGCAGCTTGGCGAAGCTCGACCGCCAAATCACGGCCTCGATGTTGGCCTTCTCGTCCTTCAGCACGAAATAAGCGTGGCCCGAGGCGTGCTGGCCCTTGAAGCCCGAGATCTCGCCGCGGAGCCGCACCAGCCCATACGCCTCCTCCACCGTGCGCTTCAGCGCGAAGGCGAGCTCCGAGACGCTATATTCGACGAGGTTCGTCGCTACCGATAAATTTGCGCTGGGATCAGCCATTCCAGACGTCGTTCCATTTTGCTGCGGCGGCCCGCGTGCTAAGCAGCCGCGAGTCGAGGCCCGAGCGATAACAAGCTCGAACGTCGTTATGCAAGCGGAGCTTTAACCCATTGAACGTGTTGTTGATAGGCTCCGGCGGACGCGAGCACGCGCTTGCCTGGAAGCTCAAGCAAAGCCCGCTGCTCGATCAGCTTTATTGCGCGCCGGGGAACGCGGGGATCGAGAGCATCGCCGACTGCATCGCGCTCGATTTGGGGGATCACGCTGCGGTCGCGCGATTCTGCAAGGAGAAGCGCATCGGCCTCGTAGTCATCGGTCCGGAAGCGCCGCTCGTCGCAGGCCTCACGGACGATCTCGAGGCGCAAGGGATCAAGGTCTTCGGGCCGTCGCGAGAAGCGGCACGGCTCGAAGGCTCCAAGGGCTTCACCAAGGATCTTTGCGCGCGCTATCGGATTCCGACCGCCGCTTACGCCCGCTTCGCCGATGCCGCCACCGCGAAGGTCTATGTGACGGGAAGGCCACTTCCCGTGGTGATCAAGGCGGATGGCCTTGCCGCCGGCAAGGGCGTGACCATCGCCGAGGCGGAGGCCGAAGCGCACGCCGCGATCGATGCCTACTTCTCCGGCGCCTTCGGCGAGGCGGGGAGGCAGGTGGTGATCGAAGAGTTCTTGCACGGCGAGGAGGCGAGCTTCTTCGCCCTGGTCGATGGGACGGCGGCGCTGCCGCTTGCCACCGCGCAGGACCACAAGCGCGCCTTCGACGGCGATCAGGGCCCGAACACAGGCGGCATGGGCGCCTATTTGCCGGCGCCGATCATGACGGACGCGCTTTGTGCGCGCGTTATGAGCGAAATCATCGAGCCGACAGTGCGAACCATGAAGGAAGCAGGCACGCCGTTCAAGGGCGTGCTCTATGCGGGGCTGATGATCGAGGACGGGGCGCCGAAGCTGATCGAATACAATGTCCGCTTCGGAGACCCCGAGTGCCAAGCGCTGATGCTGCGGCTTCAATCCGACCTCCTGCCCGTGCTGCTAGCCACGGCGGAGGGTCGCTTGCGCGGCATCGAGCTCGAATGGCGCGACGATGTTGCGCTCTGCGTGGTCATGGCGGCAAAGGGCTATCCCGGCGCTTACGCCAAAGGGTCCGAGATCAGACGATTGGACGCCGCGGCAAGCGATCCCGACGTACAAATCTTTCATGCCGGCACTAAGCGGGATGGGCACCGCATCCTCGCCGATGGCGGCCGCGTGCTTGGCGTCACCGCGCGCGGGCAAGACATCGCCAAAGCGCGGACGCGTGCTTACGCCGCCATTGACAAGATCGACTGGCCGGAAGGCTTCTGCCGCCGCGACATCGGCTGGCGCGCTGTTGCGCGCAAAGAAACGGAGACGAGCTAAGGACCCGGGCCGGGTGGCTCCTGGATCGGGGCGACAAGCCGGGGAGAAGAGGCCATTGACCTTTTCACCATCCTGTTTATGGCAAGTCATTGCGACGGCAGCCGGCCACACCTAAGCTCCTTCCGGCCCTGGAGGGCAGATTGGAGACCCTTATGGCGCACCTATTGTCTTGTTCCAAGAAAACGGCATCCGTCATTGTCGGGGCGGCCGTGATCGCCCTCGGTCTTTGGCAGTTCAAATGCGTCGAGCCGGCCAGCGCTGCGCCTGCAGTTCTATCGGGTTTGGGCGGCCCCGCCTCATCGGTGGAGTCCGTTCGTTACTATCGGCGCGGACGTCCTCCCGTTTATCCCTATGTCTACAATCCAGGTCGCCCGGGCGGCTGGAGCTTCTATTTCGGCTTCGTGCCCTATGCGAGGGGCGACTACGAAGTTCAGGCGCTCCAGAGGTTCTATCCACAGACGAACTGGCCTCCGAGCATGCGCTACTGGACCCCTCGCTCAGGATTTTAGCGCCGCCGCGATCCTCATCCCGCGCCTCTCAGTGGCAGCAGTCGAGCCAGGGCCAAGCGCCGGGGCCCTAAAGCTGCCCCGCGCGTAAATCCGCATCTATCCTGCTCCCACCTCGTCCGCTTTAGGGAGGTTCGGCGAGGGGAGAAGAGCAAAGCCCGGACGCCTCGCGCGTCGCGGCAACGGAGTCGCATGTCTGCTTATCTACCGGCGCGCCACGAAAAATTGCTTGAGCAGCGCCGCGGCGCGGGCCTCGCCGATGCCGCCATAGACCTCCGGCGCGTGATGGCAGGTCGGTTGCGTGAAAAACCGCGGCCCATGCTCGACGGCGCCGCCTTTGGGATCCGCCGCGCCGAAATAGAGCCTGCGGATGCGGGTGAAGGAGATTGCCGCGGCGCACATGGCGCAAGGCTCAAGCGTCACATAGAGGTCGCAGTCAACAAGACGGTCGTTGTCGAGCTTGGCGCAAGCCGCCCGAATCGCGACCAGCTCGGCATGTGCCGTTGGATCGCGAAGCTCGAGCGTGCGGTTGCCGGCGCGCGCCAGCACCTGGCCTCCTGCGCTCACCAACACGGCCCCGACCGGGACCTCGCCAGCCAGGCCCGCGGCCTCAGCTTCGGCAAGGGCCAAGTCCATGGGTCGCTTGCTTGGGCTCATCACATCTGCAAGCTTCTGCCTCATCATGGCTGACAAAGTGGGCGCAAAGAAAAGACAGGGTCAAGGGGGCAGCGCCGCCGCGACCCCCGCGCCGCCCGCGGAGCCGATGCGGATCGCCAAGGCGATTGCCCATGGGGGGCTTTGCTCCCGCCGCGACGCCGAGACTTGGATCAGCCAAGGCCGCGTCGCCGTCAACGGCAAGGTGCTCGCCACCCCGGCTTGTGTCGTCGTGCCCGGGGACAAAGTTACGGTGGACGGCAAGCCCCTTCCCGAAACGGAAAGCCCTCGGCTCTGGCGCTACAACAAGCCGAAAGGCCTCGTCACCAGCCACAAGGATCCGCAAGGGCGAAAGACCGTGTTCGAAATTCTGCCTCCCGAGCTACCGCGGGTGGTCTCGGTGGGGCGGCTCGATCTCAACACCGAGGGCCTTTTGCTGCTCACCACCGACGGGGCGCTGGCCCGGCATCTCGAGCTGCCAAGCACCGGCTGGCTCCGACGCTATCGCGTGCGCGCGCATGGCAGGGTTACGCAAGCAGACCTTGATCGGCTCGCCAAGGGTATCACTATCGACGGCGTGCACTATGGGCCGGTCGAGGCCCGCATCGATCGCGATCAGGGGACCAATATGTGGCTGAGCCTCGGCTTGCGCGAAGGCAAGAACCGCGAGGTGAAGCGGCTCGCCGAATCGCTTGGGCTCACCGTCAACCGTCTGATCCGAATCTCGTTCGGACCTTTCGCGCTTGGGGATTTGGCGCCCGGCACGGTGAGCGAAGTCAAAACCCGCGTCCTCGCCGATCAATTGAGCACGAAACTCGCGACCGAGTTGGGGCTGCGCAGCGAGAATCAGAAGCGACGGGCAGCGCGCGCTCGATGACTCTCGGCCGGCCATGCGCATCGTAGCGGGGAAGTTCAGAGGCGCGCGGATCGAGGCGCCGAAAGGGCTTGCCACACGGCCCACCAGCGACCGCGTGCGCCAGGCGCTGTTCAACGTGCTCGAGCATGGGTCCCCGCGCTTCGATCTCGATGGTGCCCGCGTGCTCGACCTGTTCGCGGGCTCCGGCGCACTCGGACTCGAAGCCCTGTCGCGGGGCGCGCGCTTTGCCGTGTTCATCGAGGAAAGCGCCGCGGCCCGAGCCGCCATCCGGCGCAATGTCGAGGCGCTGGAGCTGACCGGGGTCACCAAGATCTGGCGCCGCGACGCGACCAAGCTCGGAGAGGCGGGGACGCTTGCCCCCTTCGACCTCATTTTCCTGGATCCGCCATACGGGCGCGGGCTCGGTGAGCAAGCGCTTGCCGCCCTGGTTGCAGGAGGCTGGTTCGGGGATGACAGCATCCTGGTGCTGGAGGAGCGGGCCGATACTGCGATCGCTTGGCCCGCACCCTTCCGCGAAATCGACACCCGACTCTATGGCGACACCAAACTCGTGATTGCACGGGCGATCCTGGAGAAGGTCTCGCCCGCTCCCTTGTAGCTCCCCTGCCGGAGATGTGGTTGAATGGCGCAAAGGCTCTCGGGTGAAGGTGTCATGTCGCTGGTCAGGGCTGTGAGCCTTACGTCGCTGCTGGTCGCGGCGGTCGCGTTGTTCGGGTCGCCCGCGGGCGCCTTCAAATCGGGAGGTTGGGAAGGGCAGGCCAACAACGACGAAGCCGGCAAGTTCCGCGACTGCACCATGACGGCAGATTTCGAAAACGGGATCACGCTCGTTTTCATCATCAGCCGCGACCGCGCGTGGGGGCTCGCCCTCGTCAACGACAAGTGGAATTTGGACGTCGGAAGCGCACAGCCTGTGACGCTTGCGGTCGATTCCCGGAACCTCATTCCTTCCACCGCCAAGGTGGTGGATGTCCATGGCATCCTGGTGCCGCTCGAAAATGAGGGGCCCGTGGTGAACGCCATGCGCCATGGCCAGCGACTCAACGTGGTCACCCCATCGGGCAAGGTCAGCTTCAGGCTTAGGGGCACGAGCGACGCCATCGCCGCGCTCGCGGCCTGCGTCAGCAACAATTTGGAGGACGAGAAAGCCGCCAGAGGCACGGCAGCCTTCGCCGCGCTCGAGGCCAAGCCGGCCAAAGACAACAAGGACAACCCGAACAGGCTCTTTACCGCCAGCGAAGCCGTGGTGTTCGCCTCTAACCTGCTCGCATCCGCCGGCATCACCAATTATCAGCTGATCGATCCGGCAAAGAACCCGATGCCGAATTTCGACGTGGTTTGGACCTATGCGAACGGGATCATCGGAGCCATCGCCGGTTACAAGGACATGGGCGACGTCGATCTCGACGAGGCCGTAACCGTGGTGATGGCGGACGACTCCAAGAATTGCAATGGAGACTTCGCCTCCGGCAAGAAGCAAAGCGAGCCGGCGGACACGCTGAGTGTGAGGCGCCTGTTCACCGCCTGCCGCACGGACGGAAAATCGATCGAGATCCACTACACCCTGGTGAAGACGGAGAGCGGGCACCTGATCCAGATTGCGCATCTGAAGCTCGGCGACGCCTCGGGCGACGTGGCCAATGCCGACAGCGCCTTCCTGCAAGGGACGGTGCTGCCGAGCTTCAAATAAGTGCGTTCGCAAGCTCTAGCGGCGCTGGAACAGCTTCTCGATATCGGCAAGCTTGAGCTCGACGTAGGTCGGCCGGCCGTGGTTGCACTGGCCGGAGAACGGCGTCTCTTCCATGTCGCGCAGAAGAGCGTTCATCTCGGCCGCGTTGAGGCGCCGCCCTGCACGCACGCTGCCATGGCAGGCCATGGCCGAAAGCACGTGATCGAGGCGCTCCGAGACGACGAGGCTCCCCTCCCCTTCGCCAAGCTCATCGGCGAGGTCACGCAAGAGCCCTTTGATGTTGCCTTGACCGAGCAATGCCGGAACCTCGCGGACGAGGACTGCGGCGGCGCCAAACGGCTCCACCACGAGGCCCAACCGCTCAAGCTCGAGGGCCGCGGCACTGAGCTGCTCCGCGCTCTCGGCGTCGAGCTCGACGACTTCGGGGATCAGCAGCAGCTGCCGCGACAGGCCGCCATTGGCGAAGGCCTTTTTCAGGCGCTCATAGACGAGCCGCTCATGGGCTGCGTGCTGATCGACAATGACGAGCGCGTCCGCGGTCTCGGCGATAATGAAGGTGTCGTGCAGCTGCGCCCGCGCCGCGCCCAAGGGATAGCCGACGCTCGCGCCATCGTCGTCCGCGCTCGCATAGCTGTCAGCGCTCGGGACTGTCAGTGGCGCCAACGGCGCTTGGGCGCTTTCGCCAAAGCCAAGATGCCGAGGGGACGGCCCACTCCATCGGTGGGGTCTCGGTCCCAGGACTTGCGGCGGCATGGCGCCACTGCCCGGACGCGCGATGCGGGCGAACGCCTCCTCAGACAGGGACGCCGTGGCACGGTGTCCGGCCGCGCCGAGTGCCTCTCTCAAGCCTGCGATGACGAGGGAGCGCACGGCTTGTGCATCGCGGAATCTGAGCTCGGTCTTGGCCGGGTGCACGTTCACATCGACTTCGTCGGGGGGCACCTTCAAGAACAGCGCGAGCAAGGGGTGGCGCCCATTCGGCACGAGGTCGCCGTAGGCCGCGCGCACTGCCCCACCGAGCAGCTTGTCGCGCACGGGGCGCCCATTGACGATGAGATATTGCTGCGAGCTGTTCGGCCGATGCAGCGTGGGAAGGCCGGCAAAGCCCTCCACGGCGATGCCCCCACGCGCGGCGCGCACGGGCAGCGCGTCGGTCACGAACTCTTCGCCCAGGATGCGCCCTAGGCGCGACAGCCCATGGAGGAGCCCTGGCGCGCAAGGCTCAAGCCGCAAGGTGGTCCGGTCGCTGATGGCAAGACTGAAGGCGATCTCCGGCTGGGCGAGGGCGAGCCGCCTCACCACATCGGCGATCGCCCCGGTCTCGGCGCGCTCAGATTTCATGAACTTGAGCCTTGCCGGCGTGGCATAGAAAAGATCGCGCACCTCGACGCGGGTGCCCGCGCCAAGGGCCGCGGGCTTGAGGTCAGTCTTGTGCCCGCCATCGACCGCGATTTCGTATGCGGAGGGCGCACCGCGGGCGCGACTTTGCATCGAGAGCCTCGCGACAGCGCCGATGGAAGGGAGCGCCTCGCCGCGGAAGCCAAGGGTGAGAATCTGGGAGAGATTGTCGTCGGGGAGCTTCGAGGTGGCGTGGCGCTCCACGGCGAGCGCGAGGTCGCCGGGCTCCATCCCGCAGCCGTCGTCGGTGACGCGGATCAGGCCAAGACCCCCGCCGCTGGCGACCACATCGATGCGGGCCGCGCCGGCATCGATGGCGTTCTCGATCAGCTCCTTGACGACACTCGCGGGACGCTCGACGACCTCACCCGCGGCGATGCGATTGATGAGGTTCGGCGGTAGCTGGCGTATGGCCATCGCGTCCCCCGGCCGTTTCACGGTGCAAATATCGGCGCGTTATGAGCTTACTCGATTCTACCGCAGGTTGGTCGAAGGGGTCGACGCCCAAAAGAGTCCCTGCGAGAATCGTCTCAAGCATGAAGTGCATCATCAGAGCACCAAGGGCGCGCTCGTCAAGCCTTTCAAGATCGATGGTGCGGACAGGCCGGCGGGCGGCGATCAGGGCCTCGGGGATGGCTCGCTGCTGCGCTGCGACGAGATCGCCGGCCGAGTGCCCGGACAGATAGTCGGCATGGGCGAGCTGCGCGAGCTCCGGCACCACGTGGGGGCCAGCGCCGGCGCATCCCACGCGGACCACGGTGATGAGGTGCTGAGGGGTGCCGTCGAGATAGAGCTGCAGCTGGCTGTGCTGGTCGACAGGCCCTAGCGCGGCGACGGGCGTGGTCCCCTCCCCGGCCTTGCCCAGGCTCTCGCCCCAAAGCTGCACATACCAGGCGGCGAAGCGCGACAAGCGATCGCTATAGGGGAACATCACGCTTGCCCGGATGCCCCGTTCCTTGGCGAGGCCGACAGCCACGGCAGCACCGACAGCAGGCGCCAGATCCTTCGGCGTAGCGGCTTCGAGCAACGCTCGGACCACGGCGCGGGCGCCCTCCCGCAAGCCCTCCACGTCGAGCCCGCGGGCGAGCGCCGGGAGGAGCCCAACATTGGTCAGCGCCGAGAAGCGGCCGCCTACATCAGGATCGTGGGGAAGCGTGGGAATGGACAGGGTTTCGCAAAGGTCGCGCAAGCCATTGGTCTTGTCCTTCGCCCCGGGCTCGGTCAGAGCAAGAAAGTGCTCCGGGATGCGGCTGCCTAGCCCCGCTCTGCGCACGGCCTCGATGGCGGCGATGGCCTGCACCAAGGTTTCCGGCGTGTTGCCGGATTTGGAGATGACGACAAAACGCGTCGTTGCAAGGTCGAGCCCGGCCAGGGCGCGTTCAAGCGTCCGGGCATCGAGATTGTCGTAGAAGCGGGTGCGTGGGCGCTCCCGCCCGCCATTGCCATCGTCGCCGGGAATGCCCCAGCCGCCGAGTTGGGCCAGTGTCTGGCCGCCGAGGCTCGATCCGCCGGTGCCAAAAAAGACGAGGGTCCTAGCATTTGTGGTGAGCGCGGCAAGCACGTCGCGGGCCGCCGCGATGTCGTCCCTCCATTCCGGCACGCGCAACAAGGGAAGCGTGCCCGCCGCATAAGCCTTGCGCAGCGAGTCTAGGCGCGGCTGAAGCCGCTCAAGATAACGATCGAGTGCGGCATTGGGTAAGCCCGAACCGCCGATGCTTGCCTCAAGGCAGCCCTCGACCTTCTGCAGCAGCGGCATCGCGTCGACACCTTCCCTAGCTCTTCGCAGGCAACGCCCTTGCTCTAACCGGGCGCTGCCTTCGGCTTGGCGTCCACCGGCTTGCCGACAATGGTGGTGATCAGGCGGTCGGCCTCGATCAGTCGCTTCGCCACGCGCCTGATATCGTCCAGGCTCACTTTCTCGATCAACTCGTTCCGCTTATCGACGTAATCGATGCCGAGATCCTCGATCTGGATCCACAAGAGCTGGTTGGCGATGCTGCTCGAGGACTCGAAGCGGAGTGCGTAGGCACCGGTGAGATAGCTCTTGGCATCGGCGAGCTCCTCGGCGCTCGGCCCCTGCTCGGCAAAACGCTTCAACTCGCTCTCGATCACTTGCAGCGACTGCCCAAGCGCCTCGTTCTGCGTCGCCACATTGCCGACGAAGACGGCGCCATGCTGGTAGGGAAAGAGGTTGGAATGGACCGAATAGGCAAGCCCGCGCTTCTCGCGGACCTCCTCCATCAGTCGCGAGGAGAAGCCGCCTCCGCCGATGATGTAATTAAGGACGTAAGTCTCCATGAAGTCCTCGTCCTTGCGCGAGAAGGCCCGATGGCCGAACTGCGCCACCGATTGCGGCACATCCATTTCGATGATCTCGCGCGTCGGCCCTAGCGGCGGCTTGGCGTCGGCGATGGACGCGAGCGAAGAATGCTGCGGCAGGGCGCCGAACACACGGTCGAGCGTGCGGCCGAGGGTCTTCGCGTCGATGTCGCCCACCACGGTGATGACGAGCTTGTCGCGAGCGAAGACCCGCCGGACGTAGTCCTTGAGGTCCTCGGGTCCGATGGCGGCGATCGACGCCATGGTGCCCTTGATCGGGCGCCCGTAAGGATGATCTTGGAAGGCGATGCGGTCCCAGGCGAGCGAAGCCACTGACTCAGGATCGTTCTCGTCGAATTTCAACCCGGCAAGGATCTGCGCTCGCACGCGCTCGACCGCGTCCGGATCGAAGCGCGGCTCCGTCAGCGCCGAGCGTAACAGGCTAAAAGCCTCATCCTGGTCGGCCGTGAGCATCTGCACGTTGCCGAGCATCACGTCGCGGCTCGCGTCGAGGTCGATGCGCATGGCAAGGGACTGCAAGCGCTCCTGAAAGGCGATGGAATTAAGCTCGCCCGCGCCTTCGTCCACCATGCCGGAGACGAAATAGGCGAGGCCGCCCTTGCCCTTGGGGTCCTGGGCTGCGCCGCCGCGGAAGGCAAAGCGCATGGCGATCAAGGGGTTGGCGTGGCTCTCGACGAGCCAGGCCTCGATGCCGCCCGGGCTCGTGACGCGCTTTATGTTCATGGCGTCAGCCGGCGTTGCGGCGAGCGCCGCAAAGAGGGAAACAGCCGCGCCCAGCCGAAAGCCGTTCCGCCCCGAGCGCCGCGGAAAGACCGTTCGCGGCATCGCTCTTAAGACCTGCTGGGGCTTGGTGCATGGGCTGGCTGCTCACCGCTGCGGCTGGACCTCTCGGGCGCTGGCAACAGCACCCCCGTGACCGAATTCTTGTCGACAAGATATTTCCGCGCGACATCGCGGATGTCGCCGACGGTCACCTGCTTCAGCCGCTCGGGCCATGCCTCGACGTCCTCGACGGTCATGCCGGTGGCGAGCCGCCAGCCAAAGTGCCGCGCCATGCGCGACTGGCTGTCAGCCGTATAAACGAACTCGGCGAGATGGGAGCTGCGGGCACGGTCGAGCTCTTCCTGCGTGACGCCGTTCTCACGCAATTCGGCGATGACGCCGTCGATGGCCTGCTCTAGCTCAGGGGCCGAAACCTTGTCGGCGCCAATCGCGTAGAAGGCAAGCCTGCCGGCGTCGAGGCCGGAGTCCGAATACCAGCCGCCGGCACTAGCGGCCTTCTTCTGCTCGATCACGAGGCGTTTATAAAGTCTGCCGATCGACCCGATGGCCCCCACGCGCATCATGAGGTCGATGGCCTCGGCTTCGCCCGGCGCGGCGGAGGCGTAGCTCGGCGCGAGATAGTAGCGTTGCACCGTCATGCGCCCGGCGCGCGGGTCCTCAAGCTTTACTCTAACAGGAGCGTAGTGCTCAGGCTCCTGCGGCCGCGTCCGGCCGTTCAGCTCCCGATTGGGCGAAAGCTTGCCGTAGGTTTCCTCGGCGAGCCGCTTGACCTCTTTGGGCTCGACGTCGCCCGCCACGATGAGAAGGGCATTGTTGGGGGCGTAGAAGCGCTTGTAGAAGCCAAGCGCATCCTCGCGGTCGAGAGCGCTCACCTCATGCTCCCAGCCAATGATGGGAATGCCATAAGGATGGTTCTCGTAAAGCGCCGCCATCATCTGCTCTTGCAGGATGCTCGATGGATCGTTGTCGACGCGGGAGCGGCGCTCCTCGAGGATCACCTTTCGCTCCGTCGCCACGTCCTCCTCGGAGAGGCGCAGATTGGCCATGCGATCGGCCTCCATCGCCATCACCATGGGCAGCCGATCCTTGGCCACACGCTGAAAATAGGCGGTGACGTCGTGGTTGGTGAAGGCGTTGTCCTCTCCGCCATTCTTCGCCACGATCTTGGAAAATTGGCCTGGGGGGATCGCGTCGGTGCCCTTGAACATCAGATGTTCGAGGAAATGCGCGATGCCCGAGGAGCCCCGCGGCTCGTCGGCGCCGCCCACTTTGTACCAGACCATGTGGTTCACCACGGGCGCGCGGTGGTCCGGGATGACCAGGACCTGCAGGCCGTTGGCGAGTTTGAACTCGGCGACGCGCGGGGCGCCGCGAGCACCGTTCAAGGCGATGGTAACGGCCATGGACGCAAGGCCGAAACCGGCCAAGATCAGGCTGGCCTTAAGATCGGGCGCGCCCACAAGCTGATCGAACATCGACACCACCATGGAATGTGACCGGAGGTGAGAACAAGGGTTCATGCCCGTCCAACCTTGATGCGAAGCGGTTAGGCGGGCCGGATTGCCCCACAATTCAGGCTTGGCCCCCGCTTTTTCAAGCTAATTCGCAGCCAAACATCGTCGTGACGTCGGGGCTGCCCGGATGCTTTCCGTCAATAATTGGCGTTGTTGCCGGAGGGGTTCGATATGCCCTTGTAGCTGTCGGGCGCCGCTGGGTGGAAGGGATCTTCCGTCGCCGTAGGTGCGTTCAGAGTCTGGTCGACCGGTTTCTGGGGCGTCGCGGCCGCCTGTTCACGCGCGCGGTCCTGCGGCGTCTTATCGGACGGATCGGGCTCGGGAACATTGACGGTATCCTCGTCAGGCTTCTTTTTGTACTTGGCCAACAGATTGTCGAGCAGTTTCGGCTTGCCGGCATAAGGATTGTTGGGTTCCGCCTCGGCTGCCTTCTTCCGATCCGCCGCTTCCTTTGCCGCGGCAACCTTTTTGCGCCCAAGGTCCGTGTCGGCCGGCCAATCGACGGGGGTAATGGCTGCGGGCCCAGGCGGAGGCAGGCGGTGCGTATCAGGCGGGATGAGCAGAGGCGCCTGCTCGGTCATCCGCACATCTTCCTTGCTACCGCTGCCGGAGAGCCCGGCGTAGTCGAAAAGCTTGCCCTGGAACTCAATACCGCCGCAGCCACCGAGCGCGAGCACGGCGACACAGGCGGCGAGAAGCCCAAGGCCCTTGCCGAACAGCCGAAAGTTGATGGATCCGGAGTGCCCCAAGACTCTCTCGAAATTCCGGTTAAGCCGGACTTTCTTCACATCTTAGAAGGGTTTGAGACCTTTTTGTGTCCCCCGCAAAGAGACTCATACAGAAGTCCCACGACGCCCGCAACGATTGCGGTGTCGGCGATGTTGAAGACGTACCACTCAAGGCCAAGGGCGTGGAAGGAGAAGAAATCGGCGACGGCCCCATAAACGATGCGGTCGATGGCGTTGCCGACGGCGCCGCCGACGATCAGCCCTATGGCGGCTGCGGCAAGGGGAGAGGTGAGCCTTGCGAGCCAGAGGGTGAGCCCAATGGCGGCGGCGAAGGCAAACAGGATCAGGCCGATGCGCCCGACGTCACTATGCTGCTGTAGGAGCCCATAGCTGATGCCCTGGTTCCAAACGAGCACGATGTCGAGGAAGGGGGCAAGCGTGACAGTGCCCTTATCGCCGATGTCGTAAATATAGAGCATCCAGGCCTTGTGAGCCTGGTCGGCGAGGAGCGTAAGGGTTGCGACGCCGAGCCCGAGCGGCGACAACGGCCCCCACAGCCAACGCCTGAGACTTGTCACGCCCCTACTCCGCGGCCATGGGGTGGCCGGGCATCGAACTGGCGGACGGCCTCGGCGTCGCGCGGGGTCAAGTCGGGGAATTCGGGATCGGCGCCGACATCCTCAAGGATCTTCCATGAGCGGGCGCATTTCTTGCCCTTGGCCCGCTCGAACTCGACGGCCACGCCTGGCACCTCGTCAAGGCGGAAGGCGCCTTCGGGACCTCCGCCCGCCAGAAGCGTTGCCCCGCTGGTGATGGCGATCTCGGCGAGATCGACACCATCGAGCGCCCCGCGGAGCTCGCGATCCTCGACAAAGACCTTGGGCGCGGCCTCCAGACTCGAGCCGATGCGCCGTTCTTTCCGCTCGATCTCGAGCGCCCCGGTCACCACGGGGCGCACTTGGCGGATTTTGTGCCATTTCTCGGCGAGCGCCTCGTCGCGCCATTCCGCCGGGATTGTCGGGAATTGGCGAAGATGCACCGAGCCCTTGTCTTCGGGGAAGCGGTTGAGCCACGCCTCCTCCATGGTGAAGCAGAGCATGGGCGCGAGCCAGGCGGTGAGCGCTGCGAACAGCGTATCGAGCACGGTGAGCGATGCCCGTCGCGTCAGGCTGTCATAGGGATCGCAATAAAGCGCGTCCTTGCGGATGTCGAAATAGAAGGCGGAGAGGTCGTTGACGCAGAAATTGAACAGAGCGTGAAAGATGCGCTTGAAGTCGAAGGCGTCGTAGCCCGCGCGCACGATTGCGTCGAGCCCGACGAGGCGCGAGAGCATATAGCGCTCGAGCTCGGGCATGTCGTCATAGGGGACGTGCAAGGACGGCTCGTCATGGGCGAGGTTACCGAGCAGGAAGCGGAGCGTGTTCCTGAGTTTGCGGTAGGACTCCACATTGGCCTTGATGATCTCCGGGCCGATGCGCAGGTCCTCGGTATAGTCGGAGCTCATCGCCCAGAGCCTGAGGATCTCGGCGCCGGACTGCCCGATCACGTCCTGGGGCGCGACGACGTTGCCCGAGGACTTTGACATCTTGCGCCCCTCCTCGTCGACGACGAAGCCATGGGTGAGCACGGCATCGAATGGGGCGCGCCCGCGGGTGCCGCACGACTCCAGTAGCGAGGACTGGAACCAGCCGCGGTGCTGGTCGGAGCCCTCCAAATAAAGCGAGGCCGGCCATTGCAGGTCCGGGCGCTTCTCCAGCACGAAGGCGTGGGTCGAGCCTGAGTCGAACCAGACATCGAGGATGTCGTCCACCTTCTCCCAATCGTGCGGGTCATCGACGAGCCCGCCGAGGAAGCGCTCTTTCGCTCCCTCCTTGAACCAGGCGTCGGCGCCTTCCTTCTCAAAAGCCGCGACGATCCTCTCGATGAGCGCTTCCGACCAGCGATAGTTCTTACTCGGCACGACATCGTCAAAGCTGTCCGAGCTCGGATTGGTATTTCGGAACACGGTGATAGGCACGCCCCAGGCGCGCTGGCGCGATACTACCCAATCGGGCCGCGTCTCGATCATGCCGCGGATGCGGTTCTCCGCTTGCGGCGGCACGAAACGCGTCTCGCTGATGGCGGCAAGCGCGCGATTGCGCAAAGTTTCGGTGGGACCGCCCTCGCCGATCGCGCTGTCCATGGCGATGAACCATTGTGGTGTATTGCGGAAGATCACCGGCTTCTTCGACCGCCAGGAATGGGGGTAGTCATGGCGAAGCCGGCCGCGGGCGATGAGGGCGCCCGCCTTGATTAGTTCCTGGATCACAGCCTCATTGGCATCGCCAAACTTGCCGCTGTCGTCGATGACGCGCTTGCCCTCGAAGCCCGACGCTTCACGCGTGAAATAACCATTGGCATCGACCGTGAACGGTATCGTCGTGTCGATGCCGCGCGCTTCCAGTGCGGCGCGATTCTGCTCCCAAATCTCGAAGTCCTCGGTGCCGTGACCCGGCGCAGTATGCACGAAACCCGTGCCGGTATCCTCGGTCACATGCTCGCCGGCGAGGAGAGGCACGTCGAAGTCGTAGCCTTGTCCGCGAAGGGGATGGGCCGCAGTGACAGCTTCAATAGCTACCCACGGAACGTCTCCAACTCGCGTCCATTCCTCGATGCGGGCAGCGTTCCTGACATTTTCGGCAAGCGCATCGGCCAGCAAGAGCTTGTCGCCCACACGCGCCCAATTGTCCGGCGGCGCACTCGTGACTTCGTAGAGGCCATAGTCAATGTCTTGGGAGAACGCGATCGCCCTGTTACCTGGAATTGTCCATGGTGTGGTTGTCCAGATCACAACGCTGGCTTTGCTGAGCATGTCGTGGATTAGCGTTGATTTGCCGTGCCCAATATCCGCAACCAGCACAAAATCCCCAACATCAATTCCTGGTCCCGCATAATCCGCGATCGGAAATCTCACGAAGATTGTGGGCGAGGTGATCTCCTGATATTCCACCTCGGCCTCGGCGAGCGCGGTCTGCTCCACCACCGACCACATCACGGGCTTCGACCCGCGATAGAGCAGCCCGTTCATGGCGAACTGCATCAGCTCGCGCGCGATGGTCGCCTCGGCGTCGAAGCTCATGGTGGTGTAAGGGTGCTGCCAGTCGCCCTCGACGCCGAGCCGCTTAAACTCCTCGCGCTGCACGCCGATCCAGTGGGCAGCGAAGGCGCGGCACACCTCGCGGAACTCGTTGATCGGCACCTCGTCCTTGTTTTGGCCCTCGGCGCGATAGTCCTCCTCGACCTTCCACTCGATGGGCAGCCCGTGGCAGTCCCAGCCCGGCACGTAATTGGGGTCCTTGCCCATCATCTGTTGCGAGCGGGTGATGACGTCCTTGAGGATCTTGTTCAGCGCGTGGCCGATATGCAGATGGCCGTTCGCATAAGGCGGCCCGTCATGCAGGATGAACTTCTCCCGTCCCCTCGCCGCTTCGCGGAGGCGCCCGTAAAGGCGAAGCCGCTCCCAGCGCTTGAGCAGCTCCGGCTCCCGCTCCGGCAGCCCGGCCTTCATGGGGAAGTCGGTCTTGGGCAGGAACAGCGTCGCGCTCCAGTCGCGCGCGGTCTGCGCCGGCTTAGTCGCGGATTTGGGCAGGGCTTCGGCTTTGACCGCAGGCTTCGGTGCCCTCGGTGCCGCCTTCGCCGGAGCCGGCTGCTTCGGCTTGGTTGATGGCTTGCGCGCTTGAGTCTTCGATTTCGATGCGGGTTTCGCCGCTGCTTTGGTGCGTTTCACCTTCGGCTTTGGCCCGCGCTTGGCGTTGGCTTTTGCCGTCTTGGTTTTGGCGGTCTTTGCTTTCGCCTTCGGCTTCGCCGCGGCTTTGGGCTTCACAGTAGCTTTGGCCCGCGCTTTTGGCTTCGCGACTAGCTTGCTTGCGCGCGCTTGCTTGGCGCGGGATGAAGCTGCCATGGTTTTCTTCTTTTTTGTCTTGGTGGTCATTGGTCTCCGCTTCTTGCAGCAACCCGCGTGTTACGTGTGGCGCGTTCTAGCAACCGCGCTGCTTACAATCCAGTGGCAGGGAAAGCGCGCGGCCTAACGGAAAGTGGCGCATGGGGTCATCCTTCTCGATTGCCGCGAGCACCGCTCGGGCTTGATCGCAATCCTGCCGCATCTGTGTGGCAAGCGCCTCTCCGTTGGCGAAGGTTTGGTCGGGGCGGAGCTGCGCAATGAACTCGATCTCGACTTCCTCGCCGTAAAGGTCGCCGGCAAAGTCGAGCAGATAGGCCTCGAATACTGGCGCGCCAGCGCCGAAGGTCGGGCGGGCGCCGACATAGCCTGCGGCCTGATGCCGGCGGTCGCCATGCTCCACATGCACGGCATAGATGCCGTGGGCCAGGTCCTGGCCTTCAGCGAGGGGAAGATTGATGGTGGGAAAGCCGAGCCCCTTGCCGCGGCCGGCCCCTCGCTCGACGTTGCCCTTCACTCGCCACCAATAACCGAGCTGCTCGGCCGCTTCCCTCACCTCGCCCTGCCGGAGATGCTCGCGCACCTTGCTCGACGAGAAGGTGACGCCGCCCTCCGCCACCGGGGCCACGATCTCGACTCCGAAACCGAGCTTCTCGCCCGCCGCCGCAAGCTCGGAGGGCGAGCCGGTGCGGCCCTTGCCATAGGTAAAGTCGTAGCCCACCACGAGATGTGCGGCGCCAAGGCCGCCTGTGATCACCTCGCGCGCAAAGGCCTCGGCGCTGAGCCCCGCAAGCGCGGGCTCGAACGGGATGACGAAGGCCTGGTCGAGGCCAAGCGCCGCCAGCAGCTCAAGCTTCATGGGCAAAGGCGTGAGGCGGAAGAAGGGCTGATCGGGCGCGAAGAACTCGCGCGGATGCGGCTCGAACAGCACGGCGCCGGCGCGCCGGCCTTGGGCAGAAGCGACAGCCCGAGCTCGGGTTAGGACCGCCTGATGGCCGCGATGGACGCCGTCGAAATTGCCGATGGCGAGCACCGCACCCCGCATCGGCGCCGGCACGTCCTGGCAGACGCGGACGACTTCCATCCTTGCATCCTTATATCGCCTCAGGCCCGCTTCTCGCGGCGAGAGACCATCATCACGGCTTCGCCGTCGAGCACCGGCTTGCCGTTGACTGCACAGCTACAGGCGAGCACCGCCCGGCCCTTCTCGGCGTCGAGGCTCGTGATCTTGGCCGTGGCCACCACCTTGTCGCCGATATAGACCGGCGCGCGGAATTTCAGGCTCTGGGAGAGATAGATGCAGCCGGGGCCAGGCAGCTTGGTGCCGAGCACAGTGGACAGTAGGCTCGCCGTCAAAAACCCATGGGCGATGCGCTGCTTGAAGATGGTGCCAGCGGCATAAGCGTCGTCAAGATGCAGCGGATTGGTATCGCCGGACAGGTCGGCGAAGGCCAAGACGTCCTTATTGGTGATCGTCTTGGCGTAGCTCGCCTCCATTCCGACGGCCAGATCCTCGAAAAAATAGCCCTGATTTGCATCCCCGTTCCCGTTCGTGGTCATCGATCCCCCTGCTCGCATGATTTGGCGAGCGCAGAAATAGCGAAGCCTCTGCCGCACTGCAATATCGCCGGCGCGCGAAGTCGCCAGCCCCGCCAAGGCGGCTTGACCCTTCGTTCACGGCCAATCCCTTAGGTACGTCGTGCCCCCCACCAGGAAGGCGGAGGCCGAGCGGGCAGCGGCGCAAGGCGGAACTCATGCTCAACCGGCCGGACCTGCGGGCGAGCAAGGCGCGGATCAAGCGCGCATCGACGCTCTTTTCGCCAAGGCCTGACGTCACCAGGCCAGTGCGGGCATAGCGGCGCGCGGTGACCCCAAGCCCTCGAACAATTCCCCCAGGACAAGCTCATCGAGATTGGCGTTGCCGGCGGCGTCCTTGCCACGCGCGGCATTGGACACATGGAGCCCGCTCGCCACGAACACCGCGTCGAGCCCAAAGCTTGCCGCTCCCGCCATGTCTGTGTGAACCCCGTCGCCGATGGCGAGGGTCTCGCTACGCGCAAGCGCCCTTCCGGCCAAGGTATCGATGGTCTCCAAGGCGAGCTCGTAGATCGGGGCGTAAGGTTTGCCGGCATAGATGACGCTGCCGCCCTGCTCCCCATAGATTTCCGCCAGCGCGCCGGCGCAATAGACAAGACGGTGGCCGCGCTCCACCATGCGGTCGGGATTGGCGCAAAGCATTGGCAGCTGTCTCTCCGCGAGCTCCGTCAGCAGCTTGCGGTAATCCTCCGGCGTCTCGGTCTCGTCGTCGAAGAGGCCCGTGCAGACCACGAGCTCGGCTTCGCTTGCATCGACGCGCGCGACATCGAGCCCGGCGAAGAGCGGCAGGTCGCGTTCAGACCCGAGATGGAAGACGGGCGCGCCCGGATGTTTGGCAAGCTCGTGGCGAGTGATGTCGCCCGAGGAGACGGTCGCGTCGTAACATTGGTCGGGGACGCCGAGACTGCGGAGCTGGTGCCGCAAGCCCGGGCTTGGCCGCGGCGAGTTCGAGAGGAGCACGACGAGCCCACCTTGCTCGCGGTAGCGCCTCGTCGCCTCGACGGCAGGCGCATAGGCCCGCACTCCGTTATGCATCACACCCCAGATGTCCACGAGCCAGGCGGCATAGCTCGAGCCCAGCTCTCTGATGGAGCCGATCACCGGGACCGTTTCAGTGCCGATCGTCATGGAGCCTCCCCGTAGAGCCTCGGGGAATTCGGGTCAAGGCGACCCTCGCTTACTTCGCGTGGGTGTGCGGTCGCAACTGGCCCGCGATGGTCCGCCGTTCAAGCCCGCCCTCGGCGAGCCGCGCATCGGTGTTGGCGCTCGCCCGCTCGATCAGCTCAGTCGTATGGGAAAAGTCGCAAGGCGACGGCGACGGAACCACATGATAGTCGATGCTGTGGCAAGGTCAGCGCATGCAGCGCGCTGGCGATCGCGCCAGAGGTGGGGATTGGCAGGCGCAGGCGTAGCCCGTCTGCAGCACGATGAGACGTTTGGCGCCTTTCTCGACGGCTACTCTTACAGGCGTGCAACTTGTGATGGCGCCATCGGCGAGATAGCGGCCGTCAAATGGCACGGGCGCGAAGGCGGCGGGAATCGCGGTGCTGGCGATGATAGCCGCTGCCGCGGAGCTCTCCGATAGAACGACCGCGTGACCCGACAGGATGTCGGTTGCAAGACGCCGCGGCTCATGCTCAACAGCGCATCCAGTTCGACGGTTCTGGCTGGCGACGAGGAGAATTCGGAGGTCGAGAACCTCTTTGATCCCGCGCAAGATAATGGCCCCGGCGGAAAGACCGGCCCTGCTGAGGCCGCGCCGCAGCCCCATGCTGAAGACGCGGACGACATGGCGCCTCACGCGAAGTAGGCGACGCCGAGGTGAAGGAGATTCAGAAGGAGTATCACCCCCGGCGATTGACCAGAGAGCAAGCCGGAATAGCGGCCGGCTGCGAACCCGTCAGGATTTAGGCCGCGTCGGCGTCCTCGAGCTCGCGGAACATCTCGGGGCTCACCGGCCTCGGCTCGGCGAAGAGATCGCCTTGGGCGAGCTCCACACCGTGATCCATGAGCAGGTCGAGACCCGCCTCATCGTCAACCTTGTCCACGATCAGCTTGAGGTCGAAGCGATCAAGATAACTCGCCATGTCGGCGGCAGGGACGGGCGCGCGCGCCTCCTCCATACCGCGCAGCAACGTCTCAGCATCGATCTTGACGAAGCGGAAGAAATGGTCACGGAGCGCGCCGAAATCGGCGTCGAGATCGGTGACGTGATCGAGGGAGAAGCAGAAACCGAGCTTGCCCAATGTCTTCAGGTTGGTGAGCTCGCTCGCGCCCAGGTCACTGACGGCTCGCTGGCTCACCTGGAAGGTGAGGCTGTCGCCAAGGGCGCTGTTCTCCTCCAAAAACTCGACGAGCTCCGGGAAGAAGTCGCGGTCAACCAGCGACTGGGCGGAGAGAGCGCAGAACACGCCCTTGAGCTTGGACTCGGGCCCCAACCGCCGCAATAGCTGCACGCTCTTGACCAGCATGACGTTGTCGATGCGCGGCATGAGCCCTTCGCGCTCGGCAACATGCAGATAACTCCCCGGCAGGACGGCATCGTCAGCCTCGGTGCGGATGCGGGTCAGCGCGTCGTAATACCGGAGCTTGCGCTCGGGGAGAGCAACGATCGGCTGCAGGTAGAGGTCAATCCGGCTCGCATCGATTGCCTGCCGCACGACTCCAAGCATCTCGTCGTCGGGAGCGGCTTTGTCAGCCACTAGGTCGAGAGCGACCTCATCGATGACGAGAGCAACGATGCCTTCCCCTTCGTCCTCGTCTATGCCTTCGTCTTCGACTTGCGTGAGGGTTTCGGCCGGCAGCTCGCGCGACAGCGACTCCTCAGGATCCTTCTCGCCTTGCTCGAGCCGCAACGGGACCTCGGACGTCCGCTCCAATTCCTGAGAGCCCGTGGACGGGAGCGAGGGCGAGGCCGCCATCAGCTCGCGGGAGAGATCCTTGATCAGGCCTTCGAGAGACTTAAGCTCGGCGCCCATCTGCTCGCGCTGCGTCCGCGCCTCGACCTCGACATCGGAGCGCAGTGCCCCGAGCCGCTCGTGCAGGTGCTCAAGATCGCCCGACAGGCGCTCGAGTTGCTCGGCGCCAGCATCGGCGTTGCCGCCCCGATGGTCTGCCACGGCCTGATCGAGACGCTCGACCTTGTCAGTCAGCAGATCGAGCCGGGCCACGTCGTCCTCGACCTGATCGATGCGCTGCAGGTCGCCATCAAGCCCGATGAGAGCTTCCTCGAGCTCCTTCAAGCGTCCGCTCACGGAGGCGGAGCGGGCTTGGCGCGTGATCACGTAGTGAGAGGAGGCCATGACCATGAAGAGCGCGGCTCCGGCGATCGCGCCCGCCATGACGTCGATTCCTGAATTGAGAATGAGGCCGGTCGAGAAGGCCGCGGCGGTGATGGCCATGGCGATAAGGACGACCACATCGAGCAGGGCGAGGCGTCCAGAGGCAGCGGTCGACTTAGAGGTCATGGCTTGTCACACTCAGCTTCGGCTGGTCCCTTTGCCCGGCCACCATGCGGCGGCAAGCATGCAAGCATAGCGATCAAGCAGCCTAAGGGCTCTCCCGATCACAGCCAAGACGATAATCGCCAAAACGCGGAAAGGCCAGATCGACGGGAATGCATGCGAACTGGCGCGAGTCACCTGGCCGTGACACACTAGGTCACCATGTCCGATGCAGATTCGGCCAATCCCTCCGACGAGATTGCGGTCTTCCAGGCTTATATCGACCTGATCACTTCGGAGCGGAAGACAATCTGGCCCGCCACAATGCGCTGCTCGTGGCCAATTCGCTCATCATTGGCGCTCTCGCCATCAGTCCGACGGCGCTCCTCGCTAACAAATGGGCCGCTCTTGCCTTGCTCGCCGCCGGCCTCGTCATCAGCGGAGCGTGGTTTGTCATCACGTTTCAGGGATGGTCGGTGATGAGGCGGCATGAAGATCTCGCCGGGGCCTTCGCCTCGTCCTTAGTTGAGGAGAGGCAGCCATGAACCGTCGAACGCTCGGTGCCGCGGGTCCGGACGTTTCGGCCATCGGCCTTGGCTGCATGGGCATGTCGGACCTCTATGGCCCGGCCGATCGGAGCGAGAGCATCGCCACCATCCATGCCGCTCTGGATGCCGGCATCACTCTCCTCGACACCGGCGACTTCTACGGCATGGGCCACAACGAATTGCTGATCCGCGAGGCGCTTTCCGGCCGCGACCGCGGCGGCGTGTTCATCAGCGTCAAATTCGGCGCCCTCCGCGATCCGGCCGGAAATTGGACCGGCTACGATTCCCGGCCCGCCGCCGTAAAGAACTTCCTCGCTTATTCGCTGCGCCGGCTCGGCGTCGATTATATCGACATCTACCGCCCTTCGCGGCTCGATCCGAATGTGCCCGTCGAAGACACAATGGGGGCGATCGCCGACATGGTGAAGGCCGGACATGTTCGCTATGTGGGGCTTTCGGAGGTCGGCCCGGAGACCATTCGCCGCGCCCACGCCGTTCACCCAATCAGCGACCTGCAGATCGAATACTCGCTGATCTCACGTGGGATCGAGACCGAGATCTTGCCGGTCTGTCGCGAGCTCAAGATCGGGATCACCGCCTATGGCGTGCTCTCCCGCGGGCTCATCAGCGGCCATTGGTCGAAAGCACGCGCCGGAGAGCGTGACTTCCGAGGCGGCAGCCCGCGGTTCCAGGGCGCGAATTTGGAGGCCAACCTTGCCTTGGTCGAGAGGCTGCGGACGATCGCGGGCGAGCTCGGAGCGTCCGTGACGCAGGTGGCAATCGCATGGGTCGCGGCGCAAGGCTCCGATATCGTCCCCTTGGTCGGCGCGAGGCGGCGCGATCGTCTCGCCGAGGCCTTGGGCGCTCTCGATGTCAGTCTTTCCCAGGGTGACCTAGCTACGCTCGCGCGGGCGCTGCCGGCGGGGGTGGCGGCCGGGGAGCGCTATCCCACGGCACAGCTCGCCCATATGGACAGTGAGAAAGGGCGGTCCCAGGCCTGATCTCAGAGAGGGCCGTCGATAGCAAAACGCGGCGCTGGCTCCGACGCTGACTTGAGCAAAATCGATTTGAGTGGACTTACGATTTCGCTCTAAGTCTTAGTCTTGACGCATGATCTCGTCCGAAAAGTCTCTCAACTTTTCGGGATCAGGCTCTAACCACCAAGGCCGGCGAGGACCTCTCGTGCCCGCGTAAGCCTTGACAGGCCAAGCGCCTTGCCGCTATTTCGTGGCGTTGGCACTCGACTTCCATGAGTGCCAACATACCCAGTCCCTTACACCCTGACCCAGGCACTTCAGGAGGAAAACCATGAAATTTCGTCCGCTCCATGATCGCGTCGTCGTTCGGCGGCTCGAGGAGGAGCTTAAGACCAAAGGCGGCATCATCATTCCGGACACGGCGGCGGAAAAGCCGCAGACCGGCGAGGTGATCGCGGCGGGCCCCGGCGCCCGCGGCGAAGACGGCAAACTGCAGCCCATGGGAGTCAAGGCCGGCGACAAGGTGCTGTTCGGCAAATGGTCCGGCACCGAGGTCAAGATCGACGGCGATGAGCTCCTGATCATGAAGGAGTCCGACATCATGGGCATCCTCGGCTGAAGCTTCCCCCACCCTGAGGCGATAAGAATTCAACGGAGAAAAGTGAAATGGCAGCGAAAGACGTAAGATTTTCCGCAGACGCCCGCGAGCGGATGATGCGGGGCGTCGACATCCTGGCCAATGCGGTCAAGGTCACGCTCGGGCCCAAGGGCCGTAACGTCATCCTGGAGAAATCCTTCGGCGCCCCGCGCTCGACCAAGGACGGAGTCACGGTCGCCAAGGAGATCGAGCTTGAGGACAAGTTCGAGAACATGGGCGCGCAGATGCTGCGTGAGGTGGCCTCGAAGACGAACGACACCGCGGGCGACGGCACCACGACGGCCACGCTGCTCGCTCAAGCTATCGTGCGCGAGGGGCTGAAGTCCGTCGCCGCCGGCATGAACCCGATGGATCTGAAGCGCGGCATCGACAAGGCGGTGGTCGAGGTCATCGCCGACATCAAGAAGCGCGCCAAGAAGGTGAGCGGATCGGCCGAGATCGCACAGGTCGGCACCATCTCAGCCAATGGCGAGAAGGCCATCGGCGATATGATCGCCAAGGCCATGCAGAAGGTCGGCAATGAAGGCGTGATTACCGTTGAGGAGGCGAAGAGCCTCGAAAGCGAGCTCGAAGTGGTCGAAGGCATGCAGTTCGACCGCGGCTATATCTCGCCCTATTTCATCACCAATGCCGAGAAGATGGTGGCGGAACTCGAGAGCCCCTACATCCTCATCTACGAGAAGAAACTCTCCGGCCTGCAGGCCCTGTTGCCGCTGCTCGAGCAGGTGGTGCAATCGGGCCGGCCGCTGCTCGTCATCGCCGAGGACGTCGAGGGCGAGGCGCTCGCCACCCTCGTGGTCAACAAGTTGCGCGGCGGGTTGAAGGTCGCCGCCGTCAAGGCGCCGGGCTTCGGCGACCGCCGCAAGGCCATGCTGCAGGACATCGCCGTGCTTACTGGCGGTGAGCTCATTTCCGAGGATCTCGGCATCAAGCTCGAAAACGTCACCGTCCAGATGCTCGGCCGCGCCAAGCGCGTGACCATCACCAAGGACGACACCACCATCGTCGACGGCGCCGGCAAGAAGGCTGATATCGAAGCCCGCATAGGCCAAATCAAGCAGCAGATCGAGGACACCAGCTCCGATTACGACAAGGAGAAGCTACAGGAGCGTTTGGCCAAGCTTGGCGGCGGCGTTGCCGTGATTAAGGTCGGTGGCGCCACGGAAGTGGAGGTCAAGGAGAAGAAGGACCGCGTCGACGATGCGTTGAACGCGACGCGAGCCGCCGTCGAGGAGGGCATCGTGCCCGGCGGTGGCGTCGCCCTCCTGTGGGCGGCGAAATCGCTGAAGGTCAAAGGCGACAACGAGGACCAGGAGGCCGGCATCAACATTGTCCGCCGGGCCCTGCAGGCTCCGATCCGCCAGATCGCCGAGAATGCGGGCGTCGAAGGCTCGATCGTGGTGGGCAAGGTCCTCGACCAGAAATCGCCGACCTTTGGGTATGACGCTCAGAACAACGAATATGTCGATCTCGTCGAGAAGGGCAT
The DNA here is from genome assembly GCA_049801475.1 of Methyloceanibacter sp. GTDB lineage: Bacteria > Pseudomonadota > Alphaproteobacteria > Rhizobiales > Methyloligellaceae > Methyloceanibacter. The sequence goes on along the minus strand of JBARKP010000013.1, from coordinate 8,814 downwards.
CATCGACCCCGCCAAGGTTGTGCGCACGGCGCTGCAGGATGCGGCCTCCGTTGCCGGTCTCCTCGTCACCACCGAGGCCGGCGTCGCCGAGGCGCCGAAGAAGAAGGAAGAGCATTCGCACATGCCGGGCGGCGGCATGGGCGGCATGGACATGATGTAATCAGCCCAGAATCGGGGCTTTCGGTTAATGAAGGGGCGGCCATTGACCGCCCTTTCTGCCTTATTCCTACGAGGCTGGCCTTCTAGGCTTACGCAAACGTAATTTCCCAAGCGCGTGCTTGCGCCCTATCGTCCTAAGCGAATAGCGCTCAACTCCATGCATAGGCGACCTGGAGCATCCCTGGATTGGCCGGATTCCGTAATTCAACCCGAGAGTTCGCGCGCATCGCACTGCCCTATTTTCGCTCGGAGGACCGCTGGGCGGGACGCGTCCTGCTCGCCACCGTGATCGCGCTGCAGCTATTTCAGGTCTGGCTGAACGTCCGCTTCAACACCTGGTACAAGGCCTTCTACGACGCGCTGCAGAACAAGGACTGGGATATTTTCATCACCCAGCTCGGCGTCTTCAGCCTCCTGGCCGCCCTTTTCATCGTCAGCGCCGTCTATCAGCTCTATCTGCAGCAATGGCTGCAGATCAGGTGGCGCCGCTGGCTCACCACCCGCTATCTCGGGCGCTGGCTCGGCGGGGGCACCCATTACCGCATGCGGCTCAAAGGCGATTCAGCCGACAACCCCGACCAACGCATCGCCGACGACATCAGGCAGTTCATCAACGGCACGCTGGACATCGGCATCGCGCTGCTCGGCTCCATCGTCACGCTCGTCTCCTTCGTGGTGATCCTGTGGAACCTGTCGTCGACGAGCCCGCTGATGATCGGCTCCCGCTCCTTCGACATTCCCGGCTATCTCGTCTGGGCCGCGCTGATCTACGCCACCATCGGCACCTGGGTGACCCATCTCGTGGGGCGCCCCCTGATCCGCCTCAATTTCGACCAGCAGCGCTATGAGGCAGACTTCCGCTTCTCGCTCGTGCGCTTGCGCGAAAATGCGGAGGAAGTGACGCTGCTCGCGGGCGAACGGGCCGAGGAGGAGCGCCTGCTCGATCGTTTCGGGCGCGTGGTCGGCAATTGGTACGGGATCATGCAGCGGACCAAGCGGCTGACCTTTCTCACCGCGGGCTATTCGCAAGTCGCCATCATCTTCCCCTTCATCGTGGTGAGCCCTCTCTATTTCGCTGGCTCCATGATGCTTGGCGGCCTGATGCAAATCGCTTCGGCCTTCGGACAGGTGCAGGGCGCGCTCTCCTTCTTCGTCAAGGCTTACTCGGAGATCGCCGATTGGAAGGCAGTGCTGAACCGGCTCGCGGGCTTCGACGCTTCAATCGATTGGGCGCAGTCGCTCGATAGCGCTGCTCCCCGCGTCGAGCATGTGAGCGATGGCGGCACCGCCCTGCTCGCCGAGGAGCTTATCGTCGGCCTGCCGAACGGCGAGGAGATCGTGCGCGTCTCCGGTCTCGTTATCGAGCCGGCCGAGCGGGTGCTGGTAACGGGGCCCTCCGGCTCAGGCAAGACGAGCCTCTTCCGGGCGCTCGGCGGCGTTTGGCCGTTCGGCTCCGGCATTGTTCGCGTCCCCCACGGCGCTAATCTCTTGGTTTTGCCGCAGCGGTCTTATTTGCCCCTTGGAACGCTTAGGGGGGCGCTGGCTTATCCCGGGCCGGTAGATGCATTTCCCCCTGCCGAGATCGACGAGGTTCTTCGCGCGACCGGCCTAGAGGCTTTGAAGGACAGCCTCGACGAGACCGCCTATTGGGCCGACCGGCTCTCCGTCGGCGAGCAGCAGCGGCTGTCGATCGCCCGCGCCCTGCTGCAAAAGCCCGATTGGCTATTCCTCGACGAGGCGACGAGTGCGCTCGACGAACGCGCCGAGGATACGCTCTACCGCCTGCTGCTCGAGCGCCTGCCGCACGCGGCCATCATCTCGATCGGCCACCGCTCGAGCCTCGTTGCTTTCCATGACCGCTTCTTGGAGCTCAGGCCCGACGGAGCCGGGCGCCACCACCTCGCGTCAGTGTCGCGGGGCGACGGCGCGGGCGCCAGGGACGAGATGGATCTCAGCCTGGCGTGAGGAGGCGGCTCCTCACTCCGAGGCGCCCTTTGTATCGCAGCCGCTTGCAGACTTTAGTCCGTTGGGCGCGCCCCAATCGTTCGGCTCATAGCGTCTCCCTGGAGGTCGGCCACAGCCGCGGCGGGTCGGTGTTTCGGACCCCCACCCGGTCCCCTCAGGCAGAGGCGGTGGGGAGGCGGTCGAGGATGGCGGCGCGAAGCTTGGCGGCCGGTCGGCTCCATTCCGCGGCACGGGCCGCCACAAGATACGCCTGCGACCTCAGGATCAGCCCGTCCGCCAATACCTTCAAATGATTGGCTCTCAGCGTCGTGCCCGTGGTGGTGATGTCGACGATCAACTCCGCCGTGCCCACGGCGGGCGTGCCTTCCGTTGCGCCCACGCTCTCCACGATACGGTAGCCCGCAACGCCGGCCCTCGCGAAGAAGCGCCGCGTGAGGCTCATATATTTGGTGGCGACCCGTAAGCGCCGGCCATGGGCCCGTGCAAACTGCACGGCAACGTCTTCCAGATCGGCCATGCAGGCGACATCGATCCAGCAATCGGGAACGGCAACGACCACATCGGCGCGGCCGAAGCCAAGCGGCCGCAAGAACTCCACTCTGGCCTCCGCGTCGGGAAGCGTCTCTCGGATCAGGTCCTCGCCGGTGACGCCGAGATGAATGCGCCCGGCTTTCAGCTGGTGCACGATCTCAGCGGCGGAGAGAAACACCACCTCGACGCCATCGAGCCCCTCGATCAGCCCGCGATAGCGGCGCTCGTGGCCGCTTTTGCGCAAAGCGAGACCTGCCTGCTCGAAGAGGCCGGCGGCGGCATCCTTTAGGCGCCCCTTTGCGGGCACCGCAATGATGAGCTTAGCGCCCATCAGGCTGGCCCCCGACGGAAGCGAGCAAGCGCTCGGTGTGGATCGCGGCGCCGACCGCCGACACTTCCGACTTGGCGCCGAGACTGCGCAGCAGCCCATCGTAGCGGCCGCCGCCGGCGATCGGACTTGCCTTGTCGCTTGGGCCCGCCTCGATCTGGAAGACGAGGCCTGAGTAATATTCGAGGTCGCGGCCGAATTCGGTAGCGAAACGCGCGAGGCTCAGGTCGATTCCGCTTTCCTCCAGGCACTCGAAGCGCCGGGCAAGCATGTAGAGCGCAGGCCCGAGATCGATACCGGCGCCCTTGGCAATCATGGCGATGCGGTCGACCGCCTCTCGCGGTGGGGCCTCCACCGCCAAATAATATTCGATGATGGTTGCGACCTCTTTGGGCAAAGGCTCGGCGCGGAGATCGACGGCATGATCGAGCAGCCTCTCGATGATCTCGCCCAAGGAGCGATTGCCGGTCAGCGGAAAGCCCTTGGTCTCCATGTAATTCGCGACCAGCTCCTCAGCCCGTACGGGATCCTCGGTGTTGAGCGTCGCGGCGAGCGCCGCGACCGGACCATCCCCGTCTGGCCGCTCGCCCTTGGCGAGACGCGTGAGCAGCGCATGGAAGGCGGGGGGACGCCAAAAATAGTGACGAAGCTTCAGCCGCCAGCGCTCGGGGAGCGAGAGCGCCTCGATCAGGGCGTAGAACAGCGCGATATCGCCGAAGCGTAAGCGAGACGCTTTGAGCCCGGCGCTTCGCACAGCCTGGACCGCGAGCCGGACGATCTCGACATCGGCGCTGTCACGGTCCTGCACGCCAAAGCATTCGATGCCCGCCTGGCGGAACTCGCGGGGGTGCGTAAGGCTCGCCCCTCCAGGCTGAAAGCGGAAGGCTGGGCCGTTATAGCAATAGCGGGCTTCGACATCGGCGAGCGGGTGCCGCTCCAGATAGAGCCGCGACACCGGCACCGTGAGGTCGGGCCTGAGGCACAGCTCTTCGCCGGCAAGATCGGTGAAGACGTAAGTGCGCCCCCGGATCGCCTCGCCGATCTGGTCGAGAAAGATGTCCGCCGGCTGGATGATCGAGGGCGCAACCTGCTCGTAGCCGGCCCGCCTGAAGGCGTTGAGCAACGGCTGAGCCTGGGCTTCGAGCGCCTCGAACTCTCGCGCCGATTCCGCGGTCATGGTCTTTACGCCTTGTGGCGGGAGAGCACGTCCCGGACAGCCGGCACCATGTCGGCTGCGGGCACCGTGAACTGACCGGGACGCTCTTCCCGCCAGGCGACGTTGTCGGCGATGGTCTTGGAGAGGCGCTCGCCTTCGATCAAATCTTTGATGGTGACTTCGCCTTTCGCGCGCTCGTCGCCCCCTTGGATGACGACGCAAGGGGAGCCGCGTTTGTCGGCATATTTCATCTGCGCCTTCATGCCGGACTCGCCGAGATAGAGCTCGGCGCGGATGCCTGCCTGGCGCAGCTCCATGGCCATGCGCTGATAGTCGGCGATGCGGTCGCGGTCGAGCACCAGCACCACGACGGGGCCTTGCGCGGTTTCGGCCGGCATCTTGCCGAGGGTCTTCAATCCATAGAGAAGCCGCGAGACGCCGATGGAGATTCCGGTGGCCGGGACCTTCTCGCCAGTGAAGCGCTCGACAAGGCCGTTATAGCGCCCGCCGCTGACCACTGAGCCGAGGCGGATCGGCTGCCCGCGATCGTCAGTGATCGGCGCGGTCAGCTCCGCTTCGAATACGGGGCCGGTGTAATACTCAAACCCACGCACGACGAAGGGATCGAAAATGACGCGTCCACCGTAATCAGAACCAACTACAAGCCTCTCAATTTCTCGAATCTCCTCAACTCCCACGCGAACCAAGTCGGTCGCTCCGTAGGCATTTTCGATGGCCGTGAGCAAGTCGATTTCGTACGGCTCACCACTGTCGTCTGGACTTAGTCTCACTGTCGGATTGAATGGTGTGGAGTCGACGATTTTCCACCCTTCGTGACGTATGTTGAGAAACCAGATGAGGCGATTAATCTGGTCCTTGTTTAACCTTGCCCCTTTTGTCACGTCGCCGCTTACGTCGGTTCTTCCAGAACCAAGCAGCTTCTGCACTTCGTCCTTTCCGAGTCGATCGTACTTATCCAGCGCTCGCAAAGCCCTCAGCCGCTTGTCCGCGTTCTCTTGCCCTTCTAATCCAATCGACTCCATAACTCCGTCGAGTACCTTGCGATTATTGACCTTCACCACATATTGCCCATGCCGAACGCCCAGCGCCTCCAACGTATCGGCGGCGAGCATGCAGAGCTCGGCATCCGCGGCGACCGAGGCAGCACCCACGGTATCGGCATCGAACTGGGTGAATTGGCGGAAGCGGCCGGGGCCTGGCTTCTCGTTCCGCCACACCGGTCCTGACTGATAGCGGCGGAAGGGCTTGGGCAGCATCGCGTAGTTCGCAGCCACGTAGCGGGCGAGCGGCGCGGTGAGATCGTAGCGGAGCGACAACCACTCGCCGTCATCGTCCTTGAAGGAGAACACCCCCTCATTCGGCCGGTCTTGGTCGGGCAGGAACTTGCCAAGCGCGTCAGAATATTCGATGGCCGGGGTGTCGAGGGGCTCAAAGCCATAGGATTCGAACACGTCGCGAATCGTGGCGAGCATCCGCGCGCTTGCGCGGATTTCACTCGCGGAAACGTCGAACAGGCCCTTCGGCAGGCGGGCCTCGGGGCGGACCGTCTCGTCTTTCTGACTCATGGGAATAGTGGCTGACGCAAAGGCTCTCTGCCTGCGGCTTCTAGCTCATGCGTGGGAGCCCAGCAAGCGACGGCGGCCCAGTCGCTGGCTATCGGGCTGCCGCCAGCTCCACAAGGCCTTTCGATCGGACGCCTGCACGGCAAAATAGCCCGGAAATTCCCAGTTTTCTCGGTATTGGCTAACAGGCAGGCTAACAGCCATTTCGCAGCCTCACCCCTGGCCGCTTAACGGCGAGGCTTCGCCCTTGGCTTGAGCCGAAGGCCATCGCGCCGCACTAGGAAATCGAAGCACGCGCCATGGCCGACTTGGCCCAGTCGTTACCCATGCCGCCCCGAAGGACGGCCCTATTTCTCCATCCACGGATTCTTATCCAAGAAGGTTCCGATCAGCCAACAGACCGCGATTGCTATAATGATGCCGAAAATCCAGCGCATTGCCTATTACCCCCTCGTAGCTAACGGCCCTGCCGTTGAGCGGCCAAACACTTGCGCCTCGTGACGACAGAGCGCGCCTAATGCGGTGGCGGAGGACAGGGACAATGCCATGTACCATACAGTTTGCAACAATGAGGCATTGTCCTAGGGCGTAGTCGCCTAACCTTATGGTGCATGGCCTGGGCATGGGCCTTTTTGCCCGTAGCCATGTTTGCTTTTGCTTTGGCCGTGCTTCCTATCGGCGGGGCCCCTTTCTCGCCAGAGACTTTTTTCTCCATGCGGTCGCCCGTTCTTCCGGCGCACACATTAGCCGCGTCATCCCACTTCATGCCGGCCTTATCGCAATCAGCCCTGGTTAAAGGTTGGGATTCGGTTTGTTGAGCAAATGCAGGCGCAGCTAACGCCACAACAACAGCGCAGGCGATGATTGAAATTAGCCTCTTCACGGCCGTTACCCTCCCCCGGTTGGCACGTTGGGCGGATGCGTCAACGTGTCGATTGTACGATCAATTCTCAAGCGGCGGTCGGTCATCTACACAGATTACACAGAAAGGGACGCCGGGCCGAAGCCTAACACCATAGCCTCAGTCGCGAAGGTCGCCGGGGCGAGACGCTAGGCCCGAGGGCATTTCGGATTGGCACGGCTCACCCGCTGGGTGCTATTCTACTCAAGGTAGCGAACGGGGGGGTCATTAGCGCGCTGCTTTGGCAATCGCTCTAGCCCGCGAAATTGTAAACGTTGTGGTATCGCACCATCCGGCGTGGGTCATCAGCGAGAACAGCGTCCGACCGCGCAGGTCCAGCACGTGCTCGTCGGTCGCGAGCACGGTCGCCACAAAGCCAGCGAGGGCGATGACCGCTATCGCAACATGCTCAAACGGTATGGTGCCGAGTTGTTCATGCGCCCCCCTTTATTCCCAGCCTAGCAGCCGTCAGCTACCTCAATCAGCAGCTCTAGCTCGCGCTCAAGCGCTGGCGCTGGCGCTTTGCGGGTGCCTCACGCACGGCGGCACGGTGCTGCCGGTAGGGCCTGACACCTACAGCGTCTCCCAAGCCGCGACGAGCTTCACACAATCCAAAGAAGCGGCGCTTGCAGAGGCTGGCCAGTATTGCGCGAACCTCCACAAGCAGATCTCGTCACCAATGCCCAAGCGAACCAGATCGCCGAGGGGGCCAGTAGCTCGACCGTTATCTTCCGCTGCTTGAACTCTGGTGATCCCGAATTGCGCCGTCCGACCATACGCAAAGAGCCGGACGTGGTTATACAGGATCAGAGGTAGCCATGGACGTGCTTACCGGCTTCGCCGTCTTGCTGGCGCTGGCGCTGTTTGCCGCCGCATGGCTCTGAATGGAAACTACGGCTACCGCACGCTCCTGATTTCTTGACCGGGGGGGGTAGCGCGGTGGCCTTCAATTGCGCGTCTCGACTCATAACGATACGATCCATAATGGGTTAGCCGCCTCCGCCGTTTGCATGAGGAAAGATGCGCATATTTCTTCTGGCGACGGCTTGCGTGATGCTCTCCGCCGCCATGCCGACCCTGGCGCAGGATTGCGCCGCCATTCAAAGCGCTTGCATAGCTCACTGCCGAGGCGGTGCGCCTGGTCAGCTGAATCCAGTACCAGGCACTCTATCGGCGCGGGTGCAGGCTTGCATCAACCGATGTTCGATTACACCCTGCCAACAGGTGCCCCTCACGGGCCGTCTTTGTGACGATACCGCTCAGCGTATTTGCAACAACGCGTTTCGGGCCTGTTCCAATGCGTGTGTACCGACGACCGCAATCACTGCTGCTCAGATCCAAACTCAAGCTGCGTGTACGAGCTCCTGTTGCGGCCAAATAAAGCAATGTCTGATGACGCACTTGTGCGACATAAGTACCGTCACTTGCGAGTAGATGAGCGCGCGCCGCCGTTTGGAACAAAGGCTTATAAGCCACGTTCTCTGTGTGCCTGGCTTTGGTGCTAGGCCCGGCTTTCGCCCCAAGACGTGACAAGCGCAAAGACAGTCCGCCGACTGCCCGTCGGCTTCGGTCGGCGCGCCCATTTCATGTAATCTCTGCCAATGAGACGCTTTGCGGCACCATGGGCCGTTGAGAGAATACATTGCAAAGGTGCTGACTGAGGATGAAGCGCGGCGCATAGCTGCAAACATCGCCAAGCTGCCAACCTTACTCGCTGAGCGCGAGTGACATCGGCATTGGCGTCGAGGGAATTTCGCTCGCTGCAAAAATCGCTGGCAGGGGTTAAGGACCCGGGCCCCATCACGCCTAAGTGACTTGTGGTTACAGGAAGTAGAGTGCCCAGGGCGCTATAAAGGGAACCCGAAGCCCTCAACCCCCAGGAGGAAACAATGGCTAGAAATTACATCACGTCCGCCTTTGCAGGCGCGCTCTTACTTGGTCTAGGCACGGCGGCGCTGGCAGCTACCGGAGAGTTCGACAACATGTGTACGGAAGGCTTGGCTCTCGGCAAGGACATCAACACGGACTGCTCGGTCAACGCGAGCATCGATGGTAAGACCTACTGCTTCGGCAGCGAGGCAGCCAAGACCGAGTTTATGAAGGACCCCAAGGGCAACATGGCGAAGGCGCAGGCCTATTACTCCAGCAAACATAAGATGTAGGCTGCGACTATCACCAGGCCGATCCGAAG
>JBARKP010000012.1:0-1994 GCA_049801475.1 Methyloceanibacter sp. | reverse complement strand
GCCCTCATGCCCTGCTAAAGGTAATTTTCGCCATTTGCATCAGGTTGATTTCCCTCAAGGCCAGGACCAACCTATTCTGTTGGCGTCCGTCATCGTGTTGAGAGGATCCGGCCTTAGCCTGCGGAGGACGTTTATGAACTTAAGCCATGTTCGGTTGGAGCTTGCTCGCGATCACGATTTTCCGGAAGGGAGCCGCGAGCGAGGCTACGAGTTCATCGCCCCGCTTGGCTCGGATGGCCGAATCGCGGTGCAGGACTGGAAGTCTAGCCGCGAGCGCTGCCGCGTGCGCCGCTTCTGGAACGGCGATCCCGACGAGATCGGACACCTCATCCGCAAACCCGGCGGATCTTGGGCCTTTCATTACGATTTGCTCGGCGACCCTGAGGATGAAGAGACCGGATATCGTTTCGGCGATCATAAGTTTCTCGCCGGAGAATACGTCTCGATCAAGGAGCATGATGACGTCCTACGGACGTTCAGGGTGGTGGCGGTCCAGCCAGTGCCGTGATGGCGCCATCACAAAAGCCCACTTGCGCGAGCTTGCATGACCATCCGGAATCTTGAGCACGCGCTGCGCCCGCGTTCGGTCGCGTTGATCGGGGCGAGCGACGAAGCGGGCTCGGTCGGCCAAAAGCTCACGGAGAATCTCCTCGCCGGCGGCTTCGCCGGACCTGTCTATCTCGTCAATCCCAAGCATAGGCTGATCGGCGGGCGGGACTGCTTCTCCAGCATCGACCACTTGCCGGAGACGCCCGAGCTTGCGGTGATCGCCACGCCGCCCGCAACCATCCCCGCCCTGATCGGAGCCTTGGGGGAGAAGGGCACCCGCGCCGCCCTCGTCATCACGGCCGGTCTCGGGCCCGAGCTCCGGCAAGCTATGCTGAATGCGGCACGTCCCACCTGCCTCCGCATCATCGGCCCGAACTGCTTGGGGCTGTGGGGGCCCGAGCTTGGCCTCAACGCCAATTTCGGGATGGCGCGGCCGGCCCCTGGCAAGCTCGCCTTCCTTTCCCAATCAGGCGCGCTCGTGGGCGGGGTGCTGGACTGGGCCGCGTCGCGCGGGATCGGCTTCTCCACTGTGGTGTCGATGGGGGACATGGCCGATGTCGATGTCGGCGACCTTCTCGATTACCTCGCTGCCGATATCTCCACAGAAGCTATCCTCCTTTATCTCGAAACGATCCCCGCCGCGCGTAAGTTCATGTCGGCAAGCCGGTCGGCCGCACGTGCCAAGCCCGTCATCGTGATCAAGTCCGGGCGCACCAAGGATTCGGCGCGCGCCGCGGCGACCCATACGGGCGCGTTGGCGGGGAGCGACGCCGCGGTCGCCTCCGCCTTCCGGCGCGCAGGGCTCGTGCGCGTCGACGACCTTGAGGAGTTGTTCATTGCGGCCGAGACCCTGACCTGCCTGAAGCCGGTCGCAGGCAATGAGCTCTTGATCGTGACCAATGGAGGGGGCGCGGGCGTCCTTGCCGTCGACGACCTGATCCAATCGGGAGGGTCGCTCGCTAAGCTCGGCGACGACCTTTTCGCGCAGCTCGACGCGATCCTGCCTGCGACCTGGTCGCGCGCCAACCCGATCGACATCATCGGCGACGCGACACCTGACCGCTACGTCTCGGCCATGGACGCCGTGCTCGGGAGCGCGCACGCCAGCGCCATTCTCGTGATGAACTGCCCGACGGCGCTCGCCTCTTCGAGCAACGCGGCGCAGGCGGTGATCGACACCCTCGCGAAGCATAAGGACCAAGGCCGCGTGCCGACCATGCTTACCAACTGGCTCGGGCAAGCGGCGGCGGCCGAGGCACGGGCCAAGTTCCAAAAGGCGGGCATCCCCACTTATGAGTCGCCCAGGGATGCGATCAAAGGCTTCGGCTACCTCTGGCAATACACCAAGGCACAAGAATCCCTGATACGGACCCCGCCCCGCGAAGCCGATCTCTCCGAGATCGACAGCGCGGCAGCGCTGCAAGTGATGCAGGCGGCGGGGCGGA
>JBARKP010000011.1:0-7078 GCA_049801475.1 Methyloceanibacter sp. | reverse complement strand
ACAGAAAGATAAACCCGAGCGCCCACAGCATGGGCGTGCGGAGGGAGAGCGAGCCGCCCCACATGGTGGCGATCCAGGAGAAGATCTTGATGCCGGTCGGCACCGCGATGACCATGGTCGCGAACGTGAAATAGGCTTGAGTGTTCACGCTGATGCCCGCCACAAACATATGATGGGCCCAGACCACGAAACCGATCACGCCGATGGCGATCATGGCATAGACCATGCCGAGATAGCCGAACACTGGCTTCTTTGAGAAGGTCGAGACAATCTGGCTTACCATGCCGAAGCCCGGCACGATCATGATGTACACTTCCGGGTGTCCGAAGAACCAGAACAGGTGCTGCCAGAGCACGGGGTCGCCGCCATGAGCGGAGTCGAAGAAGGTCGTGTCGAAATTTCGGTCGGTCAGAAGCATGGTGAGGGCCCCCGCAAGCACGGGGAGTGCAAGCAACAGCAAAAACGCCGTCACCAGGATCGACCAGACGAATAGCGGCATCTTATGGAGCGTCATTCCCGGCGCGCGCATGTTGAAAATGGTGGTGATGAAGTTGATAGCGCCGAGGATCGACGACGCACCGGCCAAGTGCAGCGATAGGATGGCGAAGTCCATGGCCGGTCCAGGCGTCCCCTTGGTGGAGAGCGGGGCGTAGAGGGTCCAGCCAGTGCCGATGCCGTTGGACCCAGGAGGTCCGGCCATGAACAGCGAGGTGAGCAGCAGGGCCAAAGACGCCGGTAGCAGCCAGAAGGAGATGTTGTTCAGGCGCGGGAAGGCCATGTCCGGAGCGCCGATCATCAACGGCACCATCCAGTTGCCGAACCCGCCAATCATCGCCGGCATGAGCGTGAAGAATATCATGATGAGGCCGTGAGCGCTGACGAACGCGTTATAGACCTCGGAATTGCCGAAGATCTGCAGGCCCGGATACATAAGTTCTGCCCGGATCCCCATCGAAAGCACCCCGCCGATCACGCCGCCCACGATGGCGAAGGTGAGGTACATCGTTCCGATGTCCTTGTGATTGGTCGAGTAGACCCATCTCCGCCAGCCATGCGGACGATCGTCGTGCGCGGCTTCTGCCTGGGCGCCATATGCCATGACTAGTCTTCCTTACTTCTTCAAAGTCGCGAGCCTGGCCTTTGCTCGGACTCAGTTGGTTTCGTCGAAATCCATACCCTCGAAGGTGTAGCGGGGAACTTGCGTCCAGATGCCGTCCTCCTGCACCGGGACCTTGTGGACCTTGACGTCGTCGACTTCGAGCTTGCCGGTCTTCTGGTTCACCCAAAAATCGATGTAGTACTCATCCTTGCTGCCGGGCTTGCGGAAGTCGGTGCACACGAAATATTCCCCCTCCTTCTTCAGGTGCCGGACCGGCTGATGGATCTCGACGAAGTCGAGCGGCAGCGTCTCGCCGGTCTTATCGTCCTTGATGTCGAGATGGCCGTCCTTGTTCTTATGGGTGGCGATGTAGCTGTGGATCGCACCCATCACCTGCCAGGCGCGCGTCACCTCCATGTCGCCCGGGTGCTCCTGGATGGGGAGCCACCACCAGGCCACCGGCAGGCGCGTGATCATGACGTAGCCCTCGCCTTCCTGCTTCGGCCCCTTCTGCACGCGGATGTCCATGAGCTTCAGCTCTTGCCCTTCCGGTTTGAACCAGAAGTCGATGGCGTACTGCTTCTTGGCCTCGTCCTTGTCGTGGAAGATGACGTTGGCGAACCAGCCATAGCCCGACATGCCGCGCACGATCTTGATCTGGTCGAAGAGGAGATTGAGATCGGCGTCGAGCTTCGGATCGTGGAACACGAAGGCGCCGTCCTTAGTCCGCGCATCGACCACCTCCTTCACCGCCGCATTCACGTCATCCTCGGTGAAAGCCTTGGTCGGCCCGGCACTCGCCGCGGCAGGGGCGGCTGCGGCAGGGGCGGCCGCGGCGGCATTGTCCTTGGCAAGATCCTTGGCCAGGTAGAACTCTTTCGCCTTCTGGATGTTCTCGTCCGCGTTCTTGAGGAAGGTCTCCTTCGAGGCTTCCCTGCTGAAGCAATACACCTTGCCGTCTGGCGCGGCCCAATTGACCGAGCAGTCGGTCTTCACCGTCTGGCCTTCAGCCAAACCCATGGTGCAAGAGTTATCGAACTCGCCCTTGGCCGATGCGGGCGTTGCCGCCGCAGCGGGTGTGGCTGGCGCCGCCGCGTCCTCCGCAAGTGCCGCACCACAGCAAAGAGCCACGGCAATCACCGTGGCCCCCGCGATCAAAACCAGCCTTCGGTCGGCGCGCCCTTCGATCATTGGCTCGTGGTCCCTTGGCCATTTTGCGGTTGCTCCGGTTTGGCGCTGGCCGACAAGGCGCTCAGAACCGAAATCGCTTGCGCCGCCTCGTGATTGCCGTTGAGCTCGGCGACGTCGAGTGCCGTCTGGCCTTGCGCATTTTTCGCCGCTGCGTCGGCGCCCGATTGAAGCAAGAGCCCGATCATTGGTGGATTGTTGTGCGTAGCGGCAACCATCAGCGCCGTGTATCCGCGCTTCGATTTCGCGTTGACGTCGGCACCGTGCTCAAGCAGGCTTCGGGCGATGTCGATGGGGCGCGTGCTGCCAGGAAGGAACATGGCGCCTTCGGCCGGCGAGGTCTGGCCCGCCGCGATCATCAACGGCGTGACTTCCTCGGGACCCGCCGGGACATTCACCTCCGCACCGGCCTCCAGGAGCGCTTTGGCCGCCTCGTATTTGTCCTCGACGATCGCTAACGCAAGCGGCCGGTAGCCTTCTGCGCTCGGCCGCTCGATGGCAGCGCCGTCGGCGAGCAGTAGCTTGATGGCAGCCACGTCGTCGCGCAGGGCGGCGTGGAGCAGTGGCGTCATGCCGTTGCCATCAGCCGCATTGGGGTCGGCCTTGAAGGAGATGAGCAGCTCGACCATCTCGGGGTGCTTCTGCCGGGCTGCCGTGTGAATCGGCGCGTAGCCTTGCGTGTTGAGCTTGTTAACGTCGGCACCCTTGCCGATCAGGAATTTGACCCGGGCCGCGTCGTTGGCATTCACCGCGTTGCTGAGCTCCTCGGTCAGGTCGGCGCCCTCAGCGAGCCAGTTCTCGAGCTTCTCTTGCGTGACTAGCTGATCCGGCGAGGCTAGATCCGGGCGCGGCTTGAAGTCCTGCTGCGTCACCTCGAGATAGGCGCCGTGGGATGGAAGGTCGCCCGGCACCAGGCACCGGCTGCACTGCACGAGCGGCACACCGTAGTCTTTCAGGATCTTCTCGATCTCGTCCTTCTTATCCTCGAGAGCGAATTCGAGCATGTATTTCAGGAAGGCATCGGTCTTGCGCACGCCGATGGCGAGGTCAAACTCGAGCGGCACCGTGTCTTCCCAGAGATTTACAGGCTGAATGGTGATTGGCTCACCCTTCGCCTTGACCCAACCGCCAAATGGTCCCCAGACGGCGGCGATATCGAGATCGCCATTCACCACCTGCTGGACCTGATACCAGGGCTGATGCTCAATTTTCAGGTCAGCGTCGTGGCTGAGGACATGCAGCGATACGTTTTTGACGATGTCGTGCTTCGCCAGCACGTCGCGGATGCCTGAGGTCTGAAAGACGCCGATCTTCAGCTCTTTAAGCTTCGGATCGTCGAAACCCTTGATGTCGATGCCTTTGTCATTGCGATAGGCAAGGACATAGGTCGTGCGATAGATCGGGTTGGTGGTGAGAAGGGATCCGTAATTGGCAGGGATATCGATCATCACGTCGCACATGCCCGCATCGAAGGTCTGCCGTGTCATCGCCCGTTCGAGAAAGGGACGCCAGTAAAAGCTGACACGCGCACCGGTGGCCTCGCCAAGCACCTTCGCGATTTTGTTCTCGAAGCCCTCAAACTTGTCATTGGAGAAAGGCATGTTGCCGGGGTCGGCGCAAACCTTGAGCGTTTGCAGCTTTTTGGCCTTGTAGGCAACCTTGGCCGCGGCCCGGACGGCAATCTTCTCGCTCGGAGTGAGATCCTCGAACTCCTTGCTAAGATCCCGCCGCGGCTCCTTGGCGGCGAGAGCCGGTCCCAAAGCCCACCCAGAAACCGCAAGACAAAGCGCGAAAGTCAGGATGCGCACGAACATGGGATAGGAACTTTTGTTTTGCGTGGCATTCGCTTGGGTTTGGGGGAAGCGCGGAGGCTTCGCACCCTGGCGCTCGTCCGCTTCGAGACCGGTGCGAACAGCCCTTATATAAGGAAATGGCGCCCGATGCCGCAAGGGCATCGGGCGCCTGTTAGCCTAGAAGTTTCCGCCTATTCAAAGACGCGGAAGACGTTCAGTTCACCGCCCGCGGGGACCGTGGCCAGGCCAGCAGCCTTGGTCATGGCCGTAGCGCCGATGGCACCGAACTTGTCGGTCAGGTCAAGATGAGCCGCGACCGGGACACCGATCCAGCCACCGATGCCGGAATAGACACCGATATACTGATGACCGCCGACTTTCCAAGTGGCCGGGTTGGCGATAATGCCGGAAGCAAGGTGACGGCTCCACAGGACCTTGCCGGTGCTACGGTCGAGAGCGCGGAAGTCACCGCCCAAGCTGCCGTAGAACACCAGACCACCGTCCGTGTTCATGGTGCCACCCCAGTTCGGGTACGGATCCGGGACTTCCCAGTCGGCCTTGCCGGCAACGACGTCGTACTTCTTGACCTTGCCGGTCGTGCCTGGCTTCTCAGGATACATGTACACGTTCGCGAACACGTAAACCGTGCCCTGGTTCGTGTGCGTGCGCTCCTGCGGCTCAAGCTCCATGCACCAGTTGTTGGTGGGAACATAGAAGATGTTCGGCTCTTTGGGATCGACCGAGGCGGGTTGCTGGTCCTTGCCGCCCATAGCAGACGGGCAAGCCTCGACGTTGCGGCCACGCTCAAGCGGAGAGTGCTCGCGCACCTTAACCGGACGGCCAGTCTTCATGTCGATCTTCTCGGCCCAGTCCACCGTCACATATTTGGTGGCGCGGAGCAGCGTGCCGTCGGTGCGGTCGAGCACATAGGCAAAGCCATTACGATCGAAGTGGGTCAGCGCCTTGTGCTTCTTGCCGTCAACATCCATGTCCGTGAGGATGTTTTCGTTGATGCCATCATAGTCCCACTGATCGAAGGGGGTCATCTGATAGGCCCAAACCGCAGTGCCGTCTTTGACGTTGCGGGCGAAGATGGTCATCGACCACTTGTTGTCGAAACCGCCGGCGTTGCACTCCTCATGGGTCTTGTCCGGGCAACGATAGGCTGGGCTCCACAGGCCGGGGTTACCGGTCGAGGCGTAGACGATCTTCGTCTCGGGGTCATAGCTGTACCAACCCCAAAGAGCGCCGCCACCGATCTTGTAATCCTCACCTGGGAAGGTGCTGATGCCGAGATCCTTGCCAGCCTGGCCATACTCAGGATGGGCCTTGTTGGTGTCGGGGGTCAGGCACACATCCGCGTCGGAACCGGTGCTCTGGCAAGTCCAAGCCACCGAGCCGTCCTTGAGGTTGTAAGCCACGAGGCGACCGCGAGCGGCGAACTCGTCACCGCCGAAGCCTTCGATCACCTTGTCGTCGGCGATCAGCGGAGCCGGGGTGATGGTCTCACCTTTCTCAGGGTAAGCATGCTTGACCACCCAGACTTCCTTGCCGGTCTGGCCGTCGAGGGCAATCAAGAAGCCGTCGAGGGTGCCATACACGAACTTGCCGTCGGCATAGGAACCGCCACGGTTGACCGTGTCGCAGCAAGCGCGCGGAATGGCCGTCTCGTCACGATCGGTCAGCTTGGTGTAGTTCCAAATTACCTTCGGATTGTCAGGATCGGTAAGATCCAGGGCTTGCACCTCGTTGCAGGTGACCATCGCCGCGCAGCCGCTGACCATGAACAGTACGGTCTTGCCGCCGACATCCTTGATCACGAGGGGCTGACCTTCTTGACCGCGGAGGTTGTTTTGCGATTGCAGCCAGACCAGCTGCAGTTTGCTGACGTTCTTGGTGTTGATTTCAGCCAGCGAGCTATGGCGCGAGAGCTGAAAATCACGGCCCGGGGCGGGCCACTGGTCCGCATCTTTCATTCTTGCCAGCTGCTCCTCATCGGAGCCAGCAATAGCTTGACCGGACAGCCCCATCATCAAAGCGATGAGCCCTCCGGTTACAAGACTACATTTTAGGTAGTTCATTTCCTTCTCCTCTCCCTAGCTTACTCAGTTCACCGAATCAAAGCTGAGTTGTTTTGGTGGTATGGTGGTTTGCCCTCAGCCAGCGAATTGCCAAAGGGGCATCGAAACCCTTGCGAGTTTGGCGAATGTCACCAGTTGATATGGAGGCTGCCTTAAAGCGCCGAAGCAATTGAACGCGCCTCGCGCCCGCACCTGTTGGCGGGTTCTCAGATAACCACATCACGCTAGTGACACCTCACGAGGAAGCGCAGCCTACCTCAAAGCGTACCGCAGGGGCTATCAAAAACCCGTTGCAAAGTGACGACCCGCTCCTTGCCAAGCTGCCCGCTCATAATTGCCAAATGTTTCCGCTTTGCAAGTGAAAACTTTTTGTGGCAACGAAATCTGCCAAGTCGCTGCGGCGCATCAGCTCTCTACATTGCAATCCTGCACAAGGAATGATCAGAATTGTGCACTGCACTTGGCGGGAACAGCGGCTCAAAACAATGTTTCGTATGCGCCGCGCCCGTTCGACGCAAAGATTCGTTAGCGCGGGGCGCGCTAGCGAGGACCGACTGAGCGTGCGTGCCTCGGGCCCCCTTGGGGTGCAGGCAGGGCTACCTCGGAGGTCTTGCCGTTGTCGAGGGGATAATGCTGGATGGCAATCCGCTTCAGCTCGGGCAGCGTGCGCACGCCAAGCTTGGTCTTGAGCTGAATGCAGGTGTTGGCAACGGTTCACTCATGCCATGCGATACAAGCTTCAAGCGTACTCTTCCGCGAGAGGAACGGCGAACGTCCCAAGCTCGCGACTGCCCTCATGCCCTGCTAAAGGTAATTTTCGCCATTTGCATCAGGTTGATTTCCCTCAAGGCCAGGACCAACCTATTCTGTTGGCGTCCGTCATCGTGTTGAGAGGATCCGGCCTTAGCCTGCGGAGG
>JBARKP010000010.1:0-2266 GCA_049801475.1 Methyloceanibacter sp. | reverse complement strand
CGATGTTGTTGAAAAACTCCGGAGTTGTCGGGCGGCGGCTGTGCTGATTCAATCGGCCCTGGGGAACTGGGGTGCGGCCGATGATGGGGGAACGTCGGGTTGGGCAGGAAGCCCTGTTTTACGAGTTTTCGCTCGAACGGCACGTGCCGGGGACGCATCTGCTACGTTCGATCGACCGGTTTGTCGAACTCGACGGTCTGAGGCGCGAGCTCGCACCGTTCTACAGCGAGGTAGGTCGGCCTTCGATCGATCCCGAGCTGATGATCCGGATGCTGATTGTCGGTTACTGCTTCGGCATCCGCTCGGAGCGGCGGCTGTGCGACGAGGTGCACCTGAACCTTGCCTATCGGTGGTTCTGTCGGCTTGGGCTCGGCGGCGCGGTGCCGGACCACTCGACCTTCTCGAAGAACCGCCACGGCCGCTTTCGCGAGAGCGATCTGCTACGCCGGCTGTTCGAGACCGTATTGCAACGCTGCCTTGATGAAGGGCTGGTCGGCGGCGAAGGCTTTGCCGTCGATGCCAGCTTGATCCAGGCCGACGCCAGCGACCGCAACCGCGTCGAGGGTGCCGCAGGTCTGCCGCCGGATGCGGCTGGCCGTGCGGTCGAAGAATATCTCGCGGTGCTCGACGATGCGGCGTTCGGCGCCGCAACCGACGTGACGCCCAAGTTCATCGCGCCATCCGATCCGGCAACGCGCTGGACGGCCGCTCACCGCGGACCGGCCTTCTTCGCCTACTCGGCCAATTACCTGATCGATGCCGACAACGCGATCATCGTCGATGTCGAAGCGACGACGGCGATCCGTCAGGCCGAAATCCTCGCGGCGAAGCGCATGATCGAGCGCTCGATGGAGCGCTTTGATCTCTACCCCGAGCGCTTGATCGGCGACACCGCTTATGGGGCCGCTGAGATGCTCGGCTGGTTGGTCGAGGATCACGGGATAGAGCCGCATATTCCGGTATACGACAAATCCAAGCGCACCGACGGCACCTTCTCGCGTGAAGACTTCACTTACGACCACGCCAGTGACACCTACCGCTGCCCAGCCGGGAAGACCCTCCAGCACTACCGCCGGCGGTTCACGACGCCGCGGACCGGCGTGATGAAGAACAACTCGATGCGCTACCGCGCCAGCAAGCGCGACTGCGAGCTATGCCCGTTGAAGCCTCGTTGCTGCCCCGGGGTACCGGTGCGCACAATCCCGCGCTCGATCTACGAAGGGGCACGCGATCTCGCCCGCGACATCGCCAAGACCGAGGCTTACCAGACCTCACGCTGCCAGCGCAAAAAGGTCGAGATGCTGTTCGCTCACCTCAAACGCATCCTCAAGCTCGATCGACTCCGATTACGCGGGCCAAATGGTGCCCGCGACGAATTCCACCTCGCCGCCACCGCCCAGAATCTCCGCAAACTCGCCAAGCTGAGCCCCACCGCCGCCGGTCTTGACAACGTGAGACAGTGAGCCGCTATCACCGACACCCGCGGAACCAAACCCCGCTGTCCTGATTATTCAAAAAACCGACTTGTTCAACGGAATCGGGCATGATGAGCCGGCCAGTGCCGCATCGTCGAAGGTCGCCTTAGGGTCGATCCTTGCCCTTGGCGAAAGTCGGCTCACGGGGAGAAGCAGACCCTTTGCCTTGCTCCTGCGATGATCGGCGGTACGAATTTCAGGTTCGGTCTAGCTCGAATAATAGTCCTTCGGGACCACACTCCTGCCCCTCAGCACGTACCATCTCGCATACGAGGCTGAGCTTCTCGCAGAAGAACTCCTCGCGGCTCGCGCCAGTCCGAACCCACCGACAGTCCGCGCAAACTAGGGGCACGTCAAAGGGTGCGGCCTGCTCCTTTCGCTTTTTCACGGTATCCCAATATCGGCGTAGGGCGTGGGCAGCCGATTGGCCAAGATCTTCCGAGGCATCAAGCCATTGGAAGACCGAATGCACCAGATCGCCAAAGCCGGTGCTGTCGCTGCGGCGCGGCTTCGGCGCTTTGCCCGTGGTGCGTAGCCAGTGTTGGGCCAAACTCATCACTAATTCGTGCTGAGCAGCTTTGATGGGAGCACCGTCCCGGAGGCCGGGGGAACCTGCCCCACGCGCCACACCCATGATTACCGGCTCCGGCTTGGATGGTGAGCGTTTGCCACCGCCGCGGCTCCGGCCGGGTACACCCCGCCCTCCCTCTCCACTTAATCGCTGAAGCGCCTCCACCAATTTGTCGTCATCGGCGGTGCGAACCCATTCAAGAAACTGAGCGACGAAGCGT
>JBARKP010000009.1:0-2220 GCA_049801475.1 Methyloceanibacter sp. | reverse complement strand
AATGAGGAAATATATCGTCGCAGCCGTTCTGATCGGCGCGTTTATCGCGCCCGCTTTCGCCGCGATGCCGGGGGCCGGGCCATACTATGTGGGCCTGGATACCGCTACCCACAAATGTTCGGTGGTGGCCAGCATGTCGCCAGGCATGAAAAGGATGGGAAAGTATAGCTCCCAGGCAAGGGCCGAGAGGGCCATGCACCGCATGAAGGAATGCAAGGGCTAGTTCGTTTTAAGTGCAAGGTTAGTGGAAGGGCCTGGTCCAGAGCCGGGCCCTTCCTGTTTGGCGGCAGGCAATTAAAATTTCCGCATGAACAATACAATGCAACGCCTGATCGGCGTTTGGCAAGCCCACGTCGAGACCGGGCGTTATGGCGGAGACCCCGAGCCACGTCGGCCCGGAGGCGAGCAGACCAATCAGCAGCTCTGGCAATACCTTGGATGTGAACTGTACTTCTAGCAATGCCTCGACGATCCCGTCAGGCTCGAGCTTCTCGGGAAGGTCAGTCATCGCGCCTCTCGGCGAAGCTTGCCGGCGACGGCTCACCGCTACGACGCAAAGACCGGCCTCGCTGCGGCGCCCGGACCCGGAAAGGCGTTCCCTGTCTGGTCAGGGTCGAGCCTGGCAAACGGCGCTGCCGCTTCCACGGTGGGCTCTCAACCGGCCCCAGGACCGCCGAGGGCAAGGCGCGGATCGCAGCGGCGCAGCGCAGGCGGTGGGACGAGTGGCGAGCTCATTTCCGGGGCACCAACAACTAATTGAAGCCGCACACCCCTCCGCCGAACGCACGTCCCTGGCATCCGCGCCCCTGCCATCCTTGAAATCCTCGACCACGAACTCCTGAAGGGCCACGGCCTGGCCCCTGGTCAGGGTGCTCATGTCGATATAAGGGTCGCCATCGTCCCCGATCCGCATGAAATCGATGATCTTGGCGAAGCCCAGCGCCGCAAGCTCCTCGACCACGCGGTCGCAGTGACCCTCGTCCGCTCCGACCTAGCCCGCATCAACTCGGAAATGGCGGCCTCAATCTCAGGTTTTATAAGGTTTTCGCACTCGATACTGGCCGCGCTATGCTGTTGCTGCTGGTGGCCCCAGTGCTCGCAATACCAGATCCTCTTCTCACGCCATGGCTTCGCCCTCATGCATCAAGAACAACCCAACACAGTTCGCCCGTCTCAGCTTCTTTCAACTCGGCGAGCTCGACGAAATCGACGAAGCGAAGAGCCCATTCGTGAAGATCTCTCGCCTCGATCCTTTGCTTTGCTTGCGCGAGCTGTTCGGATGTGCAGCGGGCGGCAATTTGCCCAGCCTCTCCGTTCCTCGACGCTGCTAGGTGGGCGCACATCTTGCCGGCTACGGCAGCCAAACCTTCTTCAAGGGTGACGCCGGCGGGCAGCTCCAGATGACCGGGATTCTGCCCCTCGCCGTAAACGACATAGTGCCGGTATTCGGCAAGGAGCACTGCAGCCGACAACCTCTCGCGTAGAACGCTGGCGGGTATTGATGCTATCCTTACGCCCTCCCGCTCATCCGCCTCGAAGGCCTCGGCCACGAAGTACGGCGTGACATATGGCCCGCCGTGGTAGCTCTCGCGCAAATAACCCGCGCTTTCGTCCCTGGTCTGACCCTTCCAGCGCAAATAGACGTCGACGCCCATGGGTCACATCTCCTGGTTGACTAGCTTTGTCTCGAGCTCCTCGATTGCCTGCTCGTTCAGCCTTAGCCTCTCCCAAGCGGCGTCGGACTGTGCCCTTGTGAGTGGTGGCATCGTGTCCAAGATCTGCAGAACGTTGCTCGCCGAGTAGCTCAGGCTGAGAGCGATGCTGTTGATGTCGCACGGCTCCGCCATCGTGAGGTGGCTGCGGTCAATGCGAGAGAGTGCCTTCTGCGCCGCGGCGCGCAGATAGCCGATAGCCACTTCGCGCAAGGCCATCTCATCGGTGACGCCATCGCGTTTGGCCTTTGCCGCGTCGGCCGTCACCTTGTCTTGACCGAGCGCCATGTGCTCGGCATTCGCCTGCCGCGATGGCGCGGAATTGTCGTTTGTGTTGCCCATGGTCACTTCCCTTTCGCCGTGCGCCGTAGCCGCCTTTCATCGCAGCCCTACGCGCGGCGGATGGCACATTGCGCGTAGGGCTGTAAGCCCACCGCCTACTCTCCTAAGGCCTCGTTCATGACGGCGCAGTCCACATTCACCTGGCCGGCTCGGCCGACCATCACGG
>JBARKP010000008.1:0-16294 GCA_049801475.1 Methyloceanibacter sp. | reverse complement strand
CGCCGGCATTGCGACGGCCATGAGGTCGGGATCATGGCGCCTCGTCCCCCAGAGCGGCAACACGGTTTGTATGATGGCGACGCCGAGGGCAAGAATCAGAGCGTAGTGGCCGGTCTCTGCGATCATGGGCGGCCCCTAATCCGACATTCCCCAGATGAACTCGGGAGCGGCGTGGACGATAGCAGACGGCGGGATTCCCCGTAAGCCCGAGGCGGACTGCGCAGTGCTCCCGCCGTTTCCGTCGTCCCCAACGACGTTTGATCCACCGATTTGGCCCTTTTCCTCGTCATCCAGATACACTCTTCCCGTGGTGATGACGCATCTGACCGGTCCAATCGCCACGCTGGGGCTGGCCATGGTCGCAGTACGTCGATCAGTCGCAGGATTTCCCGGAACAATTCTCTCGGCACCGCGACCTCGGCCATCTGGAAGATGACGTAGCGGCCATGGCTCACAACCCTCGCGCCGATCTTCACGCACTCAGAATTCCATGTCGGGATGATGTTCATCGTGATCGTGACCGGGAAGCTTGGGCGGCGGTGGGCCCGGCAGTTCGGCCACCATGGCTTCGGTTGTGATGAGGAGGCCCGCCACCGAGGCCGCGCCCTGGAGTGCCGCACGCACCACCTTGGCGGGGTCGATGATGCCCTTCGACATCAGATCCCCGTACTCGCCCGTTTGGGCATCGTAGCCATAGGCGTTGTTTTCCTTTTCGAGGATCTTGGCGATGACGACCGAGCCGTCTACCCCAGCATTGATCGCGATCTGCCGGGCCGGCCAAGTGATCGCCCTCCTGACGATCTCGATGCCAGCCTTCTGGTCATCGTTGTCGTTCTCGAGTTTGGCGAGGGCCCTGCTGGCACGCAACAAGGCGACACCACCGCCCGGGAGAATGCCCTCCTCGACCGCAGCTCTGGTCGCGTTCATCGCGTCATCGACGCGATCCTTCTTCTCCCTGACATCCATTTCCGTGGCACCGCCGACCCGGATTACGGCGACGCCGCCGGCAAGCCTGGCCAGCCGCTCCTGAAGCTTCTCGCGGTCGTAATCGGAGGGGGTCTTCTCAAGCTGGAGCTTGATCTCGGCTATGCGGGCCTCGATGTCTGCCCTCTTGCTGGCACCGCCGACGATTGTGGTGCTTACCTTGTCGATCATCACCTTCTTGGTGCGCCCGAGCGTATCGAGAGAAATATTCTCGAGCTTGAGGCCGAGATCCTCCGAGATCGCCGTTCCGCCTGTGATGAGCGCGATATCCTGCAGCATCGCCTTGCGGAGGTCCCCATAGGCCGGTGCCTTCACGGCGGCAACCTTGAGACTGCCGCGCAGCTTGTTGACCACCAGCGCTGCCATCACCTCGCGCTCGACATCCTCCGCGATGATGAGCAGTGGCTTAGCGGCCTGGACTACCTTCTCGAGCAGCGGCAGCAATTCGTTCAGGCCGGACAGCTTCTTCTCGCTGATGAGGATGTAGGCATCCTGCATCTCGACCCGCATCTTGTCGCGGTTGGTGATGAAATACGGCGAGATGTAACCGCGGTCGAACTGCATGCCCTCGACGACTTCGAGTTCGGTCTCCAGCGACGTCCCCTCCTCGACGGTGATCATGCCGTTGGTACCGACCTTCTTCATGGCGTCGGCAAGGTAGCGGCCGATCTCCGTGTCGCCATTGGCCGAGATGGTGCCGACCTGTGCAATCTCGAGGTTCGAGGTGACTTGCCTGGCGTTCTTCTTGAGCTCCGCGACAACGGTATCGACCGCGAGATCGATGCCGCGCTTCAAGTCCATGGGATTCATGCCGGCGCCCACCGCCTTGGCGCCCTCCCTGACGATCGCATGAGCAAGCACGACCGCGGTGGTCGTGCCGTCGCCAGCCTGATAAGAGGTCTTAGTGGCGACCTCCCGCACCATCTGGGCGCCCATATTCTCGAATTTGTTGTCGAGTTCGATTTCTTTGGCGACGGTCACGCCGTCCTTGGTGATCCGCGGCGCGCCGAACGACCTCTCGATCGCGACGTTGCGCCCCCTGGGGCCAAGTGTGACCCTCACCGCATTCGCCAGCGTATCTATGCCACGCAACAATCTGTGGCGAGCCTCGAACGAGAATTTGAGCTCCTTGGCAGCCATTTATTTCCTCCTCCAAGACTCACTTTTCGAGGAACCGAACGGTGATGAAGATCGGTTGCAGTCTTGTGGCGTCGGGGCCGAACTTCTCGAGTGCGCCGGCAATTTCCATCAGCGTCGTCGGACAGATGTCGGGACAAAAAGTATAGCCAAAGAAAACCAGCAGCCATTTGCCGCGATAAGTCGCATCGGTCACCATCGTTCCGTCTGGCGCTGGAGCGTGAATGGGCCACCGACCGTTACCTGCGCGGTGTCAGCGCGCGCATGCGGTTCGCCCACGATCAGCGCCGCGCGAAGACGATGCTGGAGAGGATCAGCAGCCATAACTCCGGCATCTTGAGAAAACGGTTTGAGGTCCCAAGGCCGACTAAACCTTAGCGCTCTTGCGAGCGCCGCGTGATCTTTTATTCTAATCGCCCCGATAAGTATCGCTGATTGGACTTCACTTCGAATTGGCTCAATGCTAATTTGAGATGGCAGTGTTCCCCGACGGTGATTGGAGGGGAGTGGCCGTGACCATAAAACCTAAGGTTCTGTCCGGTCTGCTTGCGGTCGTTGCGACAGCGATCATTGCGACAGCGATCACAAATGCCCCCGCCCAATCATACGAAGCCGGTGCTGTTACAGGTGGCGGAACCATTGAAGGGATCGTCGTCTATCGCGGCGACGTGCCGACGAAAAAGATCATCCCCACCAAGGATGTGGCGACGTGCGGAGGCGTCCGCGAGGAGCCGCTGATCCGGGTTGGCGCCGACCAGGCCGTCGAGAGTGCGGTCGTGTACCTCGTCGACGTGGCCAAGGGAAAGACCTGGCCTGAGCAGGGCAAGACGCCTGAACTCAACAATGTCAAATGCCGCTTCGAACCCGAGGTTCAGGTCATCCCTGCCGGTCCGCTGGACGTCGTCAACAAAGACCCGGTGCTCCACAACACGCACGGCCATTACGGCACTCGTACCGCCTTCAACATGGCCTTGCCGAATCAGGGACAGCGAATCCCCACCGAGCTGAAGCGCCCCGGAACGGTCCGCATTGACTGCGACGCGCATGGTTGGATGGAGGGCTGGATCTACGTGGTGGACAATCCCTACTACGCGGTCACCGGCGCCGACGGTAAATTCACCATGACCGACGTTCCGCCAGGCAACTATAAGCTCGTGGCGGTCCAATCCTTCACCGGGCCCGTAGAGTTGCCCGTAACCGTAACGGGAGGTCAGTCCACCAAGTTGGAAATCGAACTAAAGAAATAAAAAAATAACAACGCGGTCGACCCGCCGCGTCCGCCTCATGAGGACCGACGCTTTATAAACGGTCCATAGGGTAGGAGGAAACCAGATGTCTGATGAGCTTGACCGCGTTCGGCGCGAAATGCATGCGGTGCTGCAGCAGCCTGGAGTGCGCCCCGACGACTCGGTCCGGATCACCCGTCGCACCTTCGTGCACGGATCGCTGCTGTTCGGGGCCGCCACCGTCGGCCAGACCTTCGCGTGGTGGCCGCTGATCAACACCATCGATATCGCTCACGCCGCCGAAGCACCGTTCAAGTTCGCCTGGATTTCGGACACCCATCTCTATCAAAAGTCGCTCAATACGCGTTTCGTCGACAAGGTGGTGCGCGCGGCCAAAGAGGTCCAGGCCATGGATCCGCCGGCCGACTTTCTGATCTTCGGCGGCGACCTGGCCCAGCTTGGAAAGGTCGAGGAACTCGAACTTGGGGTTGAGATTCTTAAGGAAGTCAAGCTCCCGAAGCACTTCATCCCGGGCGAACACGACTGGTATCTGGACATGGGCAAGAAGTGGGGCGAGCTGTTCGGGAAGCCCACTTGGACTTTCGACCATAAGGGCGTGCGCTTCATCGGCCTCGACACGGTTAGCCGGGGACCGGACTACTGGACGGCGAAGAAGATGACCCCGGAGGAGCGCATGGGCCACATGGCGACCCTCGATGGCACCGTTGCCGGCCCGTGGGCCGGCGTGGGCCGCGACCAGCTCGACTGGCTGCAGAAGACGCTCGCCGACTGGGACAAGTCCAAGCCCATCGTCATTTTCAGCCATAATCCGCTCTACGAGTACTATCCGCCTTGGAACTTCTGGGTGCGCGACTGGCGCGACGTGAACGAGGTGCTGAAGCCTTATACCAAGGTCA
Organism: Methyloceanibacter sp.; assembly: GCA_049801475.1. Classification (GTDB taxonomy): domain Bacteria; phylum Pseudomonadota; class Alphaproteobacteria; order Rhizobiales; family Methyloligellaceae; genus Methyloceanibacter. The sequence continues at coordinate 12,030 of JBARKP010000008.1, read as the reverse complement.
CCAACATTCACGGGCACGTCCACCAGGTGCTCTATAACGAGATCGGTACCATGCGCTCGATCGGCATGCTGGCGACCTCCTGGCCGTGGCCCTATGCCCCGGAGGGCGTGCCGAAGCTGACCAAACCGATGATCCGTACCGACCCCGGCGATTACTACGATGGGGTCGGCTGGGAAACCATCGCCGTGAACGCCGACGATAAGGTCGACGTCGAGTACATCATGTGGGGCCGCAAGGAGGTCTTCATCCAATCTGCGGCCGACTACGACAACAGTATTCCGGAGATCCTAAGGGCGCGTATCGCCGACAACATGTATCCGTACTGAGGGGAGGAATTGGCTATGACAATCACATCGACATTCCTCTCGATCCTGCGGCGGTCGTGCGTGGTCGGAGCCATTGTGGGGACCGCCTTCTTGGTTGGCCCCGCCGGTGCCAATAAGGACCCGGTGACGCCGGAGCAACTGAAAGAGTACCAAGACGCGTTTATGGAGGAAGTCAGGAAGGGCGATCTCTTGTTCCATGGCGATGGGGCGATGGCCACAAAGATGGGCGTCACCCTATCCAAAACGGGAATGGCCTGCGCAATGTGTCATCCCATGGGCTCTGACACCCACCCGCAATCGTTCCCGAAGTTCCAGGCGTCGATGGCCAAGTTTGCGACGCTGCGCGACATGATCAACTGGTGCATCGACAAACCCAACCAGGGCGAGAAGATCGAATCCGATTCGGACGCGATGAAAGCCTTGGAAGCTTACATCTATTGGTCGAATACCGGCTCGGTGCTGGTGCCGGGCAAATACTAATTCCCGGTCGGAAGAGCCCCGATCTGAGGAGGAGGTTGGATCAAGGAGAGTTGCGCGGTTAGGGACCGGCTTTATGGGGGGCGCCTTGTCTGAGACGGGGACAGTGCTACGTGGCAGATTCGCTGGTATCGACCTGGATGAGCTGGTCGATTGGCGGGCGGTGCGGACCTGGCTCTATTGGGGCATGCTCTGGCTCCTGGTCGCACCGTCGGTCGGTGTGTTGCTGTCGGGCCTCTTCAACTATCCCGATTATCTCGGCAGCTCCCTCGGGTTGACTTTCGGCAGGCTGCGACCGGTCCACGTCAACGGCGTCATCTTTGGTGCCTTTTCCTCCCTCTTCATCGGCGAATGCTATTACCTCGTGCCGCGCCTCTGCGGCGTGCGGGTGCCATGGTCGGAATGGAGCGTGCGGCTGGCTTGGGTGTGGAACGTCGTCACGGCGGCCGCACTCATCTCGTTGCCGTTCGGCGAAAACAACGGCCTTGAAGCAGGCGAGTTTCCGCTGTTCGCCAAGATCCCGCTCTTCCTCGTCGTGGCGGTGGCAACCGTACAATTCCTGATCACCATCAGCCGGCGCCTCGAGCCACCGCTCTATGTCGCGCTCTGGTATCTGATCGGGGCTTTCGTGTGGACGACAATGAATCTCGTGCTGGGCATGATCCTGCCCTACACGATCTCAGGCATCAACAGCGCGGCCTTTCACGGCCTCTACCTTCACTACATCGTCGGACTGTGGATCACGCCGGCGGGCTACGTGCTGATCTACTATTTCTTGCCGATCAGCGTGCGCAATCCAATCTATGGCCACAAGCTCTCCCTCGTCGGCTTCTGGTCCCTCGCCCTGTTCTACCCCTTCGTCGGCATCCATCATTATCTCTATAGCCCGATCGCCGACTGGGCCGAGACGATCGCGATCGTCACCTCCATGCTGCTGATCATCCCGGTGTGGACGGTACTGGTGAACTTTTTCGGCACCATGATGGGTCGCTGGGACACCTTCGGGAGGAACCTCCCGGCGAAGTTTCTGATCACGGGCGCGATCATGTATCTGGCAGGGTGTTTCCAAGGCTCGACCGAGGCCTTGCGCTCCGTCCAGCAGCCCACTCATTTCACGGATTTCGTCATCTCGCACTCGCACCTCACCGTGTTCGGGACGTTCGTGGTCTGGGCAATGGGTGGCTTGGTCTATGTCTGGCCGCGGGCCTGCGGCCGTGAGCTCTGGTCGTTCAAGTTGGGCAATTGGGCATTTTGGCTGATCACCGTCGGCATCTCCACCATGGGTCTGGTGCTGACCGCCGGCGGACTGCAGCAAGGCTTCCAATGGATGGCCGGCACCGAGTGGCTCGATACGGTGCGCTCGATGAGACCCTATTGGCTCGTGCGCACTGTTGCCGGTGTCAGCATGGACATCGGGATGACGCTTCTCGTTATCGATCTGATGATGACGGCGCTGGCCCGGCCGGCCGGAGTGACGGAAAGACCAGCATTCGGCGCGGCCCCGGTTCCGGCGGGTGGAGCCGCCTGATGAGCGCGCGATTCGTTACCCTGGTGGCGGGTATCTTCTTTTTCTTCCTGGCCCTCATTACCCAAGGCTTCCTGCCATTTTTCGAACCCTCCGCGCGCACCGCTCGGGTGACCGCAGTGGTCCGCACCGATCTTGGTCAGCTCAAGTGGATGCAGACCCAGGCCACCGCGTACACGCCGCTGGAACAGCGCGGTCGCGACGTGTATCTGCGCGAGGGTTGCTGGTATTGCCATTCCCAATACGTGCGCCCGGTGACCGGCGAGACGCGTCGCTGGGGCCCGGTGACAGAGTCGGGCGAATACGTCTACGACGTGCCGCACCTTTTCGGCACGCGGCGCATCGGACCCGATCTGATGCGTGTCGGGCTCAAATACAGCAACGAATGGCATTTTGCCCATTTCTGGAATCCGCGCATGCTCTCCCCGGACACGGTCATGGCGCCTTACCGGGGACTCTTCGAGACGCCAGCGCAGGCCGTCGCGATCGTCGATGACGGAGCCGGCAATCGGACGCTGGAGAAAACGCCGCTCACCGAACGACTATTCGACTTTGCGAGCAAGGAGCAGATCAAGCTCACGCCAAATGCCGACGGTCTCCTATTCGTGCCGATGCAGGCACGCGGCAAGGCTCCGATCATTCTGACGCCGCAGGAGCAATACAAAGGCAGCACGGTCCAGATCGCCGCCGAGACACCAGACCTGCAAGCTCTCATCGCTTATGTCCAGAAGCTCGGCATGAACCGCGGCAAGTGGCGCGACCTGTTCGAGCCGCAGAGTCTCGAGGTTATGGATGCCACGCTGCCGCGCTCGGAGGAATGGATCGCCCATGGCAAGGAGGTCTATGAGCGGCGGTGCCTCGGCTGCCATGGGGCGAATGGCGACGGCAATGGGCCGGCGGCGACCTTCCTCTACAACCAGCGCCCGCGGAATTTCGCGGCCGCTGTATTCAAGTTCAGGCTGACCAAGGAACCGGTGCCGACCGACGGCGACCTCTTGCGGACGATTAGTCGCGGGGTCCGCGGCACGGCGATGCCGCCCTGGTATGACCTGCCCCTCAACGATCGCCTCGCCGTCATCCAGTACATCAAATATGTGCTGGCGGTGGACCGCTCCGATCCTGCCAAGCCCTATGCATTCTTCGTCGAGGAGCCGCCCGGTCCTCCATTGTACATCGGAAAGCCGCCCGCTCCGTCCCAGCAGCTCCTCGATCGCGGCAAGGAAGTTTGGGAGCAAGCGAAATGCTGGGAGTGCCATGGTCAAAAAGGAAAGGGCGATGGCGAGAAAGCTGCCGGGCTGAAGGATGATCTAGGCTTCACCATCGTGCCGGCCGACCTCACCAGCGGCCAGTTCAAGTCCGGCCCGGCGGTCGAAGACATCTTCCGAACCGTGACGACCGGATTGAGCGGCACGCCCATGCCCTCCTATCGGGACGCAATTCCCGAGGAAGACCGGTGGGCACTTGCCTACTACATTCTCGCGCTTTCCGCCTATAAGGACCCGCTCACGGGACAGCCGCTGAAGATCGCGGACACGGATCGCGCCGCGCTAGACAATCTTACGCTCAAGGCGGATACGCCGGAGAGTGCCTATGTTCCGAGCCAGGGCTCGCAGCAAAAGGCTGCGGCACTCGGCACCGCCGAACAAACCGCCACCAAGGGAGAATGAGTCATGGAGGGTTTCGAGGTCACTGGACCCTACGCAAGCGCCATGCTGATAAGCATTGGTGCGCTCTGCGTCTTCGTTTGGGGCGTGCTCTCGGGCGCCTTCCACGGTGCCGACGAGGCGTCCGTCAGATTCTACGAGATGGAGATGGAGAGTGACGCAAACAGAGACCACGCCCAGCAAGCCGACGACTGACGGCGCGACCCACGAGGACGAATTGGAGGAATATGGTGGCGGCGCCATCCAGGCGCGACACGGGTATCTCCCGGTATGGCTGCTGGTCGTCTACGCGGTGCTTTTCCTCTGGGGGCTCTACTACGTTTACCACTATTGGGGCGGGCTCGGGCCGGGACGGATCTAGCGATCGCCGCCACCTGCTGAGAACCGATAGAGTCAAAAAGGGGAACAGGAGATGCTGGTAGCAAAGATCCTTATGGGAGTCGCGGCTTTGAATCTGATCCTACTGTTGTCCGCGCTTGCCATGAACGTTGCCCGCGTTTATTTCGGCTGAGCAGGAGGGGCGCATGCTTGCGGATACAGCTTTCTCGTTCGCAACTGCGGGTCCATACGAAGTGATCGCCTTTATCGGCAGCGTGATAGCGTGTATCGGCTTCTTCGTTTGGGTCGTTTACCTCGTGCGCTGGTAGCGGCGCCGAGCAACACGTCCCGGTGAACGGGCGGCAACTGGGCAGGGCCCTCTGTCAGTGACCTACTATATGGTGATATTCGCCGCCGGGTTCGCAGGCAGCTTTCATTGCATCGGGATGTGCGGCGGCTTTGCCTGTGCGCTGGGCCACGATCCACGCGGGCGGACTGCGACCGTCGAGCGTCACCTGCTCTACAATGTGGGCCGACTAACGACCTACTGCTTCCTGGGCGGGATCGCCGGCGCGTTGGGCGAGGTGTGGTGCACCTCGCAGGGCATAAAGGTCCCAGTGCTGAACGGTCCGCTCGACGCCGCCCAGCGACTTCTGGCGATTGCCGCCGGGCTCCTCATGATCGCCATGGCGCTGCAGTTTTTCGGCCTGCTCCAGGGCTTTCATCGTGCGGCGATCGGCTTTGGCGGCAGTACCCTCGCCGCGTCCTTGCGCAATCTGCTGAAGGCACAGAGCCGTGCCGCCCCGGTCGCCTTTGGCGTGTTCAACGGCTTCCTCCCGTGTCCGCTGGTCTATGCTTTCGCCGCCCAGGCGGCGAGCACCGTCGGAGCGCTGCCCGGCGTTCTCGTCATGTTGTCATTCGGATTGGGGACCTTTCCTGCGATGCTGATGATGGGCGGCGTCGGCCGGGTGCTCGCGCCGGAATGGCGGCAACGTGGCGTGTGGCTGGCCGGCAGCTTCATCCTGCTGCTCGGCCTGATCACGCTCGGCCGCGGCATTCTACCCTTCGCCGCCCACGTCGGACATGCTTGGGCAGGCGGACCTCCCGGATGACCGAACGGGGCGATAATTTGTGCAGCCATTGCTTGCTACCCATTGGCTTGCGCGCGATGCAGCGTACGGTGAACGGCGAGGAGTGCGCGTTCTGCTGCTATGGCTGCTGCATCGCCTTTCAGGTGAAGCACGGCAAGAGCGAGGAGTGGGAGGCCGCCTGGTTGCTGATCCGGCTCGGCGTGGGCGCCTTTCTCTCGATGAACATCATGCTGATCAGTCTCCTGCTCTATGCGGGGACCTTCAGCGGCGCCGATGCGTGGCTGCTCCCTTGGATTCACCTGCTGCTGTGGATCTTCGCGACGCCGGCGCTCGTGATTCTCGGCGAGCCGTATCTGCGCGAGACCTGGGCTCATGCCGCACAGGGGCGCGTGACCTCCTCGGCGCTCGTTGTCCTCGGCGTCGGTGCCGCCTACGCCTATTCCATTTTCGCTACGATCGAGCGTAGCGAGCAGGTCTATTTCGACACCGCCACCATGGTGCTGATGCTGTTTACCATCGGCAGCTATATCGAGGCGGCTGGCCGCGCCAAGGCGGCGCGCGACCTCGAACCTCTCTTGGCGGCCGAAAGCGAGTGCGCAACCGTTGTCGATGCGGGGACAGAGACCCGCCGCCCGGTGCGGGACATCGGGGCCGGCATGCTGGTGCGGGTCCGGCCGGGCGAGCGCGTTCCGGTCGACGGTGTGGTGCTCGAGGGCGAGTCCCACACCGATGAAGCCGTGATCACCGGGGAGAGCCGCCAGGTTGCCAAACGCGCCGGCTCTGCGGTGATCGCCGGCAGTATCAATCTCGACGGACCGCTGCTGATCCAAAGCGGCGGCGCGGGGTCCGCGACCCGTTGGGCGCAGATTTGCCGGTCCGTCCGCGACGCGCTGTCCCGCCGCAGTCCGATCCAGCGCATTGCCGACCGCGTGGTTGGCGTCTCTGTGCCTTTCGTTCTTATCCTCGGCGGGCTGACGGTCGTTTATTGGGCGCACTCGATGCCGTTCGATCGGGCGCTGCTAGTTGGGCTCGCGGTGCTGGTGGTTGCCTGTCCGTGCGCAGTGGGCCTCGCCGCACCGCTGGCGACCTCGCTCGGCATCGGGCGGCTAGCACGCTGCGGCTGCCTCGTCCGCGATCCCGGCACTCTCGAGGCTCTCGCCCGCACGCGGTTGCTCGCCTTCGACAAGACCGGCACGCTGACTTCGGGCAGATCGCGCATCGTCGGCATCGAGAGCGAAGGGGCAGGGACCGACGAGGTGCTTGCCCGGGCCGCGGGGCTTGAGCGCCATTCCGAACATGGGCTGGCTCACGCCATCACCATGGCGGCCGCAGCGCGGGGCCTTGAGCCGGTTGTGACCTGCGATGTTCGCGCCGTGCCCGGTCGTGGCATCCGGGGCAATGCCGACGGCCAACTGATGGCCGCCGGGAACAGCGCCTTGATGAGCGACCTCGGCTGGTCGCTTGCGCTGGCTCTGGGCAGGCGGGCGCGGTTGCTGGAGGCGAGCGGTCATTCGGTGATCTATGTCGGTTGGGCCGGGCGGGTCCATGCCGTGCTGTCCCTCGACGACACGCCACTTCCCGAGGCGCGTTCGACGATCGAGCAACTGCGCAGCCTCGGACTGCATGTCACGCTCTTGACCGGCGATCTCGCGCCCGCGGCGCGGCGGGTTGCCACCGTGGTCGCGATCGAGGACATGCAAGCGGGCCTATCGCCGGAGGCAAAGCGGGCTGCGCTCGACCAGTACCGGCAAAGTTACGAGGTGGTGGCGATGGTCGGCGACGGCCTTAACGATGGACCGGTCCTCGCCGACGCCGATGTCGGTATCGCCGTCGGCTCCGCCACCGACCTCGCGCGCGAGACAGCTTCTCTCGTGCTGCCCACGGGCGGGCTATGGATGCTGCCATGGGTCATCGTCGTGGCCCGCATGGTCCGGAGAACCATCCTCACCAACCTCATATGGGCGTTTGGATACAACCTTGTCGCCCTGACGCTTGCCGCCCTCGGGCTCCTACAGCCGGTGCTGGCGGCTGCGATCATGGCGAGTTCGAGCCTTCTCCTGGTTGTCAATTCCCTACGGCTGTCCCGGTTGCCCGATCCCGCTCCGTCGGCGATCCCCGGGCGGCCGCCGAGCGCGGAGCCGGACAACGTCCGCCGCGGTCTCGGCGTTTCGCTGATGGCCGGTCCCGCGATCGGGCCGGGCTGAACGAGTCAAATCAGCCGAACACATCGTGGGTGAATGCGCCGTACCAGCCGTTTGCCGCTTGCACGCCCTGGCGACGGGTCTCGGCGTCTTCACCCACCTGACTGATCAAGATATCGCTGATCTTGATCGTCCCAGCCGTGGGCTCTAAGGCGATGGCGTCACTCACCGCATCGTCGGCGGCAAGAAAAGTGAAGCATGTGTTGAACAGGTGAGGAGCAAAACGCTCGGAACCGGTGAGTGCGGCCGCGATGGCGAAGGCACAAGCCTTGGCCTGGCTGTTGGCCAAAAAGGCGGACTTCGGCATGTCGCCGCCGCTGGTTGCATCGCCTACGACGTGGATTCCGGGCTGTAGCTTCGACTCGAAGGTCGTTGGCTCGATCGGACACCAGCCCGACTGATCCGCGAGACCCGCCCGCTGCGCAAGCTCGCCAGCCATTTGTGGCGGGATGAAATTGACGACCGCGCCCTTGAAGGTGTCGCTGGCAGACTTAACCGACAGGGTCTTAACGTCGACCGCCTTGATCCCGCCGGTGAATTGGCCTGGCAGCCAATCGATCATTCCCGGATAGTGGCGGGCCCAAGCGTCCTGGAACAGATCCTGCTCGAAGAAGCTGTCTTTCGCATCGAGGATCAAGATCTTCGCCCGCGGCTTGAACTGCTTGAAATAGTAGGCGACCAGGGAAGCGCGCTCATAAGGACCGGGCGGGCAGCGGAACGGATTTGGGGGGGCGACGATCAGGAAAACGCTGCCATCGTCCATGCTTTCGAGTTGCCGTCGCAGCAGCTCAGTCTGTGGACCGGCATTCCAGGCGTGTGGCATGATCTGCGTCGCGGCCTCGTCGTAGCCCTCGATGGCGCCGAATTTGAAGGCGATGCCCGGGGCAAGCACAAGCCGGTCGTAGGACAGCTTGGCGCCGCTCTCGAGACCAACCGCCTTCGCGACCGGATCGATCGTCGTCGCGGAGTCGTGGAGGACATTGATCCCATATCGTTGCGCAAGCGCATCATAACCATGCGTAAGCGATTCGAGCGACCGTATTCCGGCGAGATAGAGGTTGCTGAAAAAGCAGGTCGTATAACGCGGCTTTGGCTCGACCAGCGTCACCTCGATGGTTCCAGCGCTCACCGCCAAATACTTGGCAACCGTCGCGCCGCCGACGCCGCCACCGATGACAACGGTTCGCGCCTTGGCTTGGCTTCTCGCCACGCGCGGAGTGACCGCCGTGACGCACGCCGCTCCCACAAGCCAGCCGAATTCGCGCCGCGTCCAGCAACTCATGGCTGCTCCGGTCCCCTTTGTGGCATGGCGAGATAGTCTGCTAGGGCGGCGATCTCCTCGGTGCTGAGGGAGCGCGCGACCACGTGCATGATCTGGCTCGAACGCTTGCCTGACCTGAAAGCCTCCATCGTGTCGGCCAGCTTCTTCGCGTCGAGCCCAATGATCGAGGGAATGCCATGGTCGCGGCCATCGAGGCGGTGGCAAGACGCGCACATCGCGGCGAGTTGAGCGCCTCGATTGTTCTCTACCGCGGCGCTCTGATGCTCGACGAACACGAATGGGGTTGTTGCCAGCAACAGCGCAATGATCCGGCGTGCACCGTTCGCGGTCGTCCGTTCAGTCAGCTTTGCTCGGTCGCACGACGCCCTCCCGCGCCGGAGTTTGAACGTTCCCGCAGGCGTCAATTGCCACGCCATCGTCAAGCGACCGCGAGTTGGTGTTCCAATTGATAGACGCCGCCGCCGTCCTCCTCCCAGATGAACTCGAGCCGCCCGCTCTCCGTTGCGCGCAGAGAGAATTCGATAAAGGGGTTGGCCGAAATTGCCTCATGGAGATCGACACTGAACACCACTACACCGCCATAGCGGCAAACAAACCTGTTGATGATCTTGCGCGGGATCACCTGGCCTTGATCATCGCGACGCAGCCCCGTCTCCATCTGATGGCTGATGATGGTCTTGACTTGAAAGACTTCGCCCTTCGCCGCGGCGCTTGGTACGACCACGCGTGGTATCGGGGTGGTCACTGTCAGCCTCCCTTGCGGCCGTCAAGCGCAGCCATTGGTGGCCACGTCGACCCAGGTCTTGGTCATCAGCAACATGCCGTCACTCATCTCGGCGACCGCCACGACATATTGTGGCTTGGCGAGGCGGATACGCGTCGACACGCGGACGATGCTGCGCTGCGGGACAAAATTGAAACTGGCGACTTCGATGATCTTCGGGTTCTGCGGTGCGAACACGCGGATGCACCTCACATGGTCGTCCTCGGTCATGGGGCTGTCCATATCGAGGTCCATGGGCACTGTATAGCCGGTTGGGAACACCGCCGGCATAACCAGGTGAAGGCGGTCCGACACCGTTGCTGTCTGTCCGGTGAGCCGCTTGACGAGCTCCATCGTTTCGTCTTGCGCGCGCGCGCTCGGAGGCGAAAGGAAGGTGCTGGCGAGTGCGGCACTCCCGACATAGCCGGCCATCAACACATCGCGGCGCGTCAAGCCCATTGTCCCCGGTCTCCCAAGCCATGCCAGACGTGTGCGCCATTCCAAAGATGCACTGACTGCGGCAAGCGGCGCACTGGGACACACCAGCGGCAGCTTTCTAGATGAGAGGCTTCACAACCGCTGGGGCCATTCACGGTAACGCCTACGGTTCCTTTGACGTCCTCGGAACCTCGCACTAACGCGTTCTATTCACGACAAGTTCGAGACTACACGTCGGCCTTCGTCGCGTAAAGATTTCGTTGTCTCTCCTCCCCGGTCAGCCGCTGTGCCTATCGAAAATCATCCATCGGCTTAAGTGGATTCCCATGGTTACAAGGTCACGTCCGACGCCCGACTACATGCCTACCACGAACTCGATGGTGCCCGCAGGTTGACCGCATGTTGGGCGAGGCACTCGTCGAGTTCGCGGGAGGCGCAAGAACGGTGAGCACGCGATGAGGGGCTTGTTCCGCGTCCGCATTCGGCCGCCTTTTCGCGCCGATGCCGCCTTTGCGAACCCTGAGGTATTAAGAGTTCCTGGAGGCCGAGGTCTTCTCGTTCCTTGCCGCTGACTGCGCACCGAGGCGGCTCGGGAGACGCCACAGCATCAGTTCGGGTTGTCTCTGCGGCGGCATTTTGCTTATAACGGTTACGCGGAAAAGGGAGGGGTTTCAGAAACGATGCAGCACGCTCTGCCCGGCGGAAACTCTGCCCTTCGCGATCGCATGACCGCACGGCTCCGCCATACCGGGCTGCGGCCGACCCGTCAGCGGGTCGAGCTGGGCTGCATCCTCTTCGCCAAAGGGCATCGCCACATTACGGCGGAGGATTTGCACGCCGAGGCCGATGTCGCGGGCTACCGCGTGTCGCCTAGTCCGCCGCGCATGACTGCGATGCCGATTAGCGATCCGCATAAATCTCGGTGAGATTCAGGATGACATTGGAGAGATCGCCTCCAAGACCTGACTCTCTTCCACCAAACCGCCGCCGCGACCTGACGCTGTGACATCATCTCGCTCCAAAGCTGGAAGGCTGCCCAGAGCGGCATTCCGGCTGTGAGCAGGTCGTCTATGTCTGGCTGCTGATCCAGCTCGGCTTCTAACGAAAAACCCCGGCTCACTTAGGTTGTGGTATGATGGTGCCTGGCTCGGACGATCGAGCCAGCGTCGTAATTCTCCCCGAATCACTCAGCCCCGGTCACTTCCGTCCGGGGTTTCTTTTGACTTAGCCTGGAACTAAACCTCTGGGACTGTGTTTACCCTTAAGAGTCGGCGGCGGCCATCTTAACGCTGAGACAAAAATTCCAGTAAAAGTCAGTCGAAGGTGGTCGGCCGCCCACTGTGATGGGAGTACCTCCCCACCGTTCCCCCCAAAGGAACCGAAGAAGCCCCGTCACCCCCCCGTACGGGGCTTCTTTTTTGCCGAGGCGCGAACGATGCCTTCCCGGCGGGAGTTGGTTTCAATGACGGGACCCAAAGGAGCCCGAACCGATGGAAAGCTGCCAATATCGTAATTATCAGATTGAAACTCGGCGCGAGTGGTCGAATTGGTGCGTCAGTGTCTGGCGCACACGCTCCAACGTACCGATCTTGCCACAACCAACTTGGTACACTTTGACACCGCGAGAGGACGATGCGGTGGCCGAGGCCAAGCAGAGCATCGATCGCATCCTGTCAAACCTGGATAGCTGGCTCACTTAGCGCGCTTTGGCTTAGTCACTTTGGGCTTTGCGTCTTTGGGCGCCTGAGCCGTCGCGATCTTCTTCAGACGCTCCTCAAAAGCAGCCTCGTCTTCATCGCAGCCTCTCGCGGGCCTTCTCGATGAATAAAGCCAAGGCAGTCGCAGAGGCGATGGCCGAAATGGCCACGGAGACGTTTAAGGAGGTCGCCGAGCGTTTCCTAGCGCGCCAGGAGAAGCGGCTGAGGCCCAGCAGCCACTACACCAG
>JBARKP010000007.1:0-4323 GCA_049801475.1 Methyloceanibacter sp. | reverse complement strand
ATTTCGATGCGTTGACCGACAGCGCCTCGTAATGAGTGCCAAGCCGGTAGCGATGCGCGTCCGCATAGGAGAAGATGCGGGCTTGCAGCATCTTGTCCGGCGACCAGGAGATGCCGGGCACGACGTTCGACGGGGAGAAGGCCGCAAGCTCGATCTCCTGGAAATAATTCTCCGGATTGCGGTTGAGCTCGAAGTAACCCACGTCGATCGGCGGATAGTCCCCATGCGGCCAGACCTTGGTCAGGTCGAAGGGATTATACCAAGGTTTGCCCACGTCCGACTCGGGCATCATCTGCACCTGCATCTTCCAGCGCGGGTAATCGCCGTGCTCGATGGCGTTGAACAGATCTTCTTGTGTTGACTCCCGGGTGCGGCCGACGATCTCGGCGGCTTCCTTGTTGGTCCAGTGCTTGTGGCCCTGCTGCGTCTTGAAATGGAACTTGACCCAGTGCCGCTCGCCCTTGGCGTTGATTAGCGAGTAGGTATGCGAGCCATAGCCGTTCATGTGGCGCACCGATGTGGGCAAGCCCCGATCAGACATCAGGATGGTCACTTGGTGCAGGCTCTCCGACGACAGCGACCAGAAATCCCACATCGCCGTCGGCGAGCGCATATTGGTCTTGGGATGCCGCTTCTGCGTATGAATGAAGTCCGGGAACTTGTAGGGATCGCGCACGAAGAACACCGGCGTGTTGTTGCCCACGAGGTCCCAATTCCCTTCCTCGGTGTAGAATTTGAGCGCAAAGCCGCGCACGTCGCGCTCCGCGTCTGCCGCGCCGAGCTCGCCCGCGACGGTGGAGAAGCGCGCGAGCATCGGCGTCTTGGCGCCGGGCTGCAGCGCCTTCGCCTTGGTGTATTTGGAAATATCGCCGGTGACGGTGAGCGTGCCATGAGCGCCCCATCCCTTGGCGTGGACGGTGCGCTCCGGAATGCGCTCCCGGTTCTGATGGGCAAGCTTCTCGATCAGCTGGTAGTCCTGGATCAACAGCGGTCCGCGCGGGCCCGCCGTAACCGAGTTCTGGTTATCGGCAATCGGCGCTCCCGCCGTCGTCGTCAGCGTCGGCTTTTTCGACATTGTTTGGTCCTCATGCACGTGGGGCACTCCTACCTCTAGTTCAGCGCTTTTCAAGGCGTGACGACGATCTTTCCCGTCATGTGCGGATGGATTATGCAGAAATATTCGACCGTGCCTGCCGTCGAGAACGTCTGTGAAAACTTGTCATTGGTGTCGAGGGCGCTTGAGCGGAACTTGCCCTCCTTTTCCGACACCAAATGCGGGATGTCGTCAGCATTGACCCAGGTCACCGTGGTGCCGGCCTTAATGGTCAAGGTCGGCGGGTCGAAGGTGAAGTTGGCGATCTTGATGGTCGGGTCATCGGCCAAGGCCTGGTGGCCGCTTGCAACCAAGCTCAAGCTGAGAATTGCTACAAGACTGGCGAAGGTCAGCAGCAGAGCGCGAACCCCGCCCGCTCGGATCGAGCGCGCGGCAAGAAAGTCTGAATGCGATCTGGTCATGTCGTCTGCTTCCGTTCCTGACTGAGACGAGATCAGCCGGCAAGCGGCATGTCGGTGATGGCGAGCGGCTTGTCGCCGGTGCGCACGTCGACGCTTGCGATGCCGAGCATCGAGCGGAGCTGCTCGGCGGGCACCGTCATCGGCCCAGGCGATGGCGCAGTGCCGGGCACAGGCTGCGGGAAAGCTGTCGAGCGCGCGGTATGGAAGGTCATGTTGCCTTCGACCTTCTGCACGATCTGGTGAATGTGGCCGTTCAGCACCGTCACCGAACCAAAGCGCTTCAATAGGGTGAGCGCCTGCAAGCCGTCATCCGTGCCCCAACCCCAATCGGCGTAGACCGTCCAAAGGGGGATATGGGCGAAGACGACGATGGGCGTGGAATCCGACTTGTCCTTAAGATCGTCGGCGAGCCAGGCGAGCTGGTCGCTCCCCAGTTTCCCGAGACCACCAGCCTTGAGATCGACCACGTTGACGAGGCCGATGAAATGCACGCCGTGGTCGTCGAAGCTGTACCAGCCCGCGCCCTTGGTGCCCTTGCCGTAGCGCTCGAGATAAGCCTTACCCAGGCCCTCGTCGATGACGTCATGCTCGCCGGGAACGTAGTGAACGTCGAGCTTGGCCTCGCTGATCAGCTGGTTGGCATTGTCGAATTCGTCGGGCTTGGAGAGATGGGTGATATCGCCCGTATGGATCATGAAGGCCGGGCGCGTCTTCACTATCAGTTCCTTGACCTTGCCGATGGCCTCGCGAAGCGTGCCGAGCGCATCTGGATTGGCCGGTTTATTGAAGCCGATATGGCTGTCACTGATCTGCAGGAAGGTGAAGGCTGAAGCCTCTGCGGCGAGCGCATCGCCGATTAGGCCCAAGGACTTCGGCACGCCACCTGAAAGCGTCCACAAAATTCCTGTGCCAGCCCATACCATGCATTCAAGCGCGCCTCTACGGTCCATCTTTGGCCCGCCATGCTCCCAATCTCTGTTGTTCGTCATGACACTCTCCATCAATCGGCTAGTGTTGCGTTTCGGATTAAAACTCAATCATCAAGATGCGACCTCAAACCGAAACGGCGACCCGGCGAGATGCCGGACCGCCGTCCGAATCTTGCGAGATGAGTGGACCGATTAAGCGCGATCCAGCTCGGCCGGCAGGTAGCTCGTGACCTCCATGCCGGACTCCGTCTCGTCAATTGTGGGCTTTTGCCACTCACGCATTTTGGCTTCTCCTCAAATTTTTGGTTGCAAGGCTAAAGCTTCCGCCGGCGCGACCAATACCTCGTTACGCGATCTTGATCGGTCGGCTCCGCACTTCCTTATGATGACCAGCCGTGATAACTTCCAATCTTATTTCCTGATTGTCTGGATAAGCGGGCCTTATCGGTAATCGCTAATGGTTACGCTCCGGCAACTCCGTTACCTCGAGGCGCTCGCCGAGACGCTGCATTTCGGCAATGCGGCGGAGGTGTGTGCGGTCAGTCAGCCCGCGCTCAGCATGCAGATCAAGGAGCTCGAGGCTGAGCTTCAGGTGAGCCTTGTCGAGAGGCGGAAATCCAGCGTTGCGCTAACCGAGCACGGGGCGGAGATCGCCCGACGGGCGCGGACCATCCTCGCCTCCGTGCGCGATCTGCTCGACCACGCTCAACATGGCGATCGGGTGCTGTCGGGCTCGCTGAAGCTCGGGGCCATTCCGTCCATCGCGCCTTACCTCCTGCCGGTGGCCTTGCCCGAACTGCAGCGGCGCTTCCCCAAGCTCAATCTGCAGCTCCGTGAGACGATGACTGATACTCTGCGGCATGAGCTTGTGGGCGGCGACCTCGACCTGATACTGATCGCGCTTCCCATCGACGATCCGGAGGTCGAAACTCTCCATCTGTTCGACGACAAGTTCATCCTTGCGCTCCGAGCCAACAAGGACAACAGGCGCATCAGGCACGCGACCGCTAGCATGCTCGCGCATGAGCGCCTTCTCCTGCTTGAGGAGGGTCATTGCCTGCGCGATCAGGCGCTCTCCTATTGCCGTATGCTGACGCCTGAGGCGCGCGACAGCTTCGGCGCAAGTAGCCTCGCCACCATCGTGCAGATGGTCGCCAATGGCTATGGCATCACGCTGCTGCCGGAGATGGCGATCGCAAGGGAGATCCACCATCCAGGCGATATTCGCCTGTTGCGCTTCAACCCGCCTGAGCCTAAGCGCGAGATCGGCCTTGCCTGGCGCAAGACTTCGCCGCGTAAGACTGACTTCGTTCAGTTCGCGCAGTTGTTGCTGGATGTCGCGCCACGACCGAGGAAGCTTTGATCGCCGGGATAGGCGCTTTGCGTCCTGCCAGTGTCCGCTTGTGGCACCAAGCGGACGTTCATCCGATCGCGTCGCCAGGTCTGGTTCCGGCTGAAAAGCGGACATGCCTAATCAGCGTGTGGGATGTCCGCTCATGACCAAAACCGGACATTGATCAAGGCGAAGCCGACCCACGCCGGCGATGATTTCGGGGGTAAGAAGCGAATGCCGATGGCGGGCGCCAAATAACTGCCGACAAAGATGATGGCGGCTGCGACTGTCCGCCTTCCTAGTGGACGACGCGATCTGCCTGGTGCTCGCCTCGCCCCCAAAGCCAGCACGGCAAGCGCCAGACAATTGCTTCCCTCTTGGCGCGGGTTGCGTCGATTGCGGCTCCGATCGGCGTCTGCGCAGGATTCGGTTCTTGAGGGTCTGATGCCAGCGTTCAATCTTGCCTTGGGTCATGGGGTGATAGGGCGCGCCGCGAACGTGATCCATGTCCTGGCCGTCGAGCCATTTGGCGAGGTCGGCCGAGAT
>JBARKP010000006.1:0-2000 GCA_049801475.1 Methyloceanibacter sp. | reverse complement strand
ATTTCGATGCGTTGACCGACAGCGCCTCGTAATGAGTGCCAAGCCGGTAGCGATGCGCGTCCGCATAGGAGAAGATGCGGGCTTGCAGCATCTTGTCCGGCGACCAGGAGATGCCGGGCACGACGTTTGACGGGGAGAAGGCCGCAAGCTCGATCTCCTGGAAATAATTCTCCGGATTACGGTTGAGCTCGAAGTAACCCACGTCGATCGGCGGATAGTCCCCATGCGGCCAGACCTTGGTCAGGTCGAAGGGATTATACCAATGTTCGCCCACGTCCGACTCGGGCATCACCTGCACCTGCATCTTCCAGCGTGGGTAATCGCCAAGCTCGATGGCGTTGAACAGGTCTTCTTGGGTGGACTCACGCGTGCGGCCGACGATCTCGGCGGCTTCCTTGTTGGTCCAGTGCTTGTGGCCTTGCTGCGTCTTGAAGTGAAACTTCACCCAGTGCCGCGCGCCTTCTGTGTTGATCAGCGAGAAGGTGTGCGAGCCATAGCCGTTCATATGGCGCACCGAGACAGGTAGACCGCGGTCCGACATCAGGATGGTCACCTGGTGCAGGCTCTCCGGTGACAGCGACCAGAAATCCCACATCGCCGTCGGCGAGCGCATGTTGGTCTTCGGGTGCCGCTTCTGCGTATGGATGAAGTCCGGGAACTTGTAGGGATCGCGCACGAAGAACACCGGCGTGTTGTTGCCGACGAGGTCCCAATTGCCTTCCTCGGTGTAGAATTTGAGCGCAAAGCCGCGCACGTCGCGCTCCGCGTCCGCCGCGCCGAGCTCGCCAGCGACCGTCGAGAAGCGCGCGAGCATCGGCGTCTTGGCGCCGGGCTGCAGTGCCTTCGCCTTGGTGTATTTGGAAATGTCGCCTGTAATGATCAGCGTGCCATGGGCGCCCCAGCCCTTGGCGTGCACCGTGCGCTCCGGGATGCGCTCCCGGTTCTGATGGGCAAGTTTCTCGATGAGTTGGTAATCTTGCAGCAAGACGGGCCCACGCGGGCCCGCCGTGATGGAGTTCTGATTGTCGGCGATCGGCGCTCCAGCCGTCGTCGTTAGGGTTGGTTTCTTAGGCATTCTCATCCTCATCCACTGAAGGCCGAACAAAACGCTCGGCGTTGATGAGGGGGAGCTTGAGTGCGCTGCACAATCAAGGCAAATCGGATTTGCCTATGGCCTTGATAAGCTGAGCTTATTCCACCGCCGGGGTGCCGAGAAATTGGCGGATTTGCAGCATGGTCTCCTCTGGCTGCTCTTCCTGCGGCATGTGCCCGCATTGGTCGATGATGCGGAAGGTGGCGTTCGGCATCGCGCGCTTGAGCTTGAGCCCGATATCGATCGGCACAATGCGATCGTGGTCGCACCACAGAATGAGGGTCGGCAGCTCGATCGATGAATAGCGTGCCGAGATTTGCTCCACGTCGTCCGGCACGATTTGCCGCGCGCTATAGATCAAGGCGTGCTTGCCGGCGGCGGTTTCCATCGGCTCGGCATAGGCTTTGACCTCGTCGGGGCCGATCTTGCTGTTGTCGAAATAGGCGATCCTGAGCGCGAGCTTGATTTGCATGGTAAGGGGCGCCATGCGCACGCCGAGCTGCGAGACCACGGGTGTGTCGAGCAGCTTGAAGAACACCGGGATGGCTTGCGGATAGGCGATCGTGTCGAGCAGGACGAGCTTGGCGATTCGCCCTTGCAGTCGCGAGTCCGCCTCGAGCGCCAGCAAGAGTGCTATGCCGCCGCCATAGGAGTGCCCGACGATGGTGAGGTCGCGGAGGTCGCGCTCCAGGATGAGCTGGGTCAGAAGCTCCGCCTGATCGCTCGCCGCATAGCGCTCATCGAACGGCTTGTCGGAACGGCCAAAGCCCTTGAGGTCGACGGCGATGACCTTGTGGTCGCGCGCAAGGTCCGGCGCGATATGCCGCCAGGTGAAGCTGTTGGTGCCGAAACCGTGGATCAGGAGCACTGGCGGCCCTTCGCCGCGCTCCACCGTGTAAAGCCGCAC
>JBARKP010000005.1:0-44775 GCA_049801475.1 Methyloceanibacter sp. | reverse complement strand
GTCCGTTTTGTGCCATTAGCGGACCTCAGACCCGTCTTTTGAGCATGTCTGGTTTATGCCGCTTAGCGGACGGGCTTCGGGCAAAGGCAGTTTGGTACTGGTAATGAGCTGCGAGGTACCCCACGGGGGGCTGCCAGATAGGGGACTCAATCCTGCGGATAAACTCAATCGCCTAGCCGTACGTACTGTTCGCTGCAAAGCGGCAATGGCTGCGGCGGCGGCGGCGGATGATCCTCTCTGTATTTCATGAGGGCTGGCTCCAGCGTTTCCCTCGGCCAGAAGTTTGGAAAGCCGATTTCCTTCAGGCAGGACGCGTTCCAATACAAACCCGCGCGCGCCGGCGACTGGCCCGCCTTCACGGCGCGTGCGACGGCGACGATGTCGGTCGATTCGGGGTAGATGTAGAGCGTCGTCGGCTTGTCCTCCACCAACGCCAAAATCCACTCGGAATCCGCTGGAGGCCAGCTGGTGCAGCCATTGCTGCGGCCGGCGCCGTAATCGATCAGCTTGCCGAACGGCACATAACCCTCGTCGTCCGCGTAAGGATTGCCCGGAGCTTTCATCCGACAAACGGCCGACACGATCACACCCGGATGGCCACCGATGGCGCGCGGTCTGGCGTTCGCCGTGTCGCCCTCGCCGTCGAACTGCACGAAAGAGCGCGTCAGGGGCACGAGCTCTCCCCCCGAGGCACGATAATAGCCTTTGAACGACGTTCTGATCTCTGCCGTCACATAAGGCCCGCCGGTCGTCAGCTGGGAATCCCTCGCATTGCTGAAGTTCTTCGCGCAACGGATGCCGTTCGAGAAATCCGGGATGCTTGTCAGGTTGAGGCCGTTGCCGTGCCCCGAGGGAAGCGCGCGAAACGTCCGATTGGCTTCGCAGATGACGTAAAACCGGCGCCCCAATCCACCGGGACGCGTGGCGTCCATGGCGAAGTAGCAGGGATTGTTGACTGCGCCTTCGCTCACCTTCTTCAGATAAAGCGCGCGCGCCCTTTGCAAGACCACTGGGGCGATCTGATCTTCGCCTTCGCCGACATGGTTCTGCAGCCAATCTGGAACCAACCACGGCAGCTCCGCCGCAAACGATCGGGGCCAGCCCGACAAGGCGACGACAATGACAAGGCCGACGATATTCAGAAGAAGCAATCTCAGTCGCATGGGATCAATTCTTCCTGTCGACGTCTTTGCATCGCATGAACCGCGGAGCCAGCAATGTAATCGCCCACGGAGTTAAAAAAGCATCAAGGCATGCATCGCTATCGCATCTCGTGTTGGCCGCATGATGGCGCAAGTAGACTGACATACAGGGTAACGAGCCGCGGGGCAGCCACGGGGGTCACACGATAGGAGTCCCTTGGCCTGTTGAAGCCCGCCCTGCGCCGACCTCTTTGCTTTGCGCCCAAAGGGATGTCCGCTATGGGTCATTAGCCGACATAACGGCCTGCTCGCGTCATGTCCGCTTTACCCCCGATAGCGGACATTCGTCAGCGCGAGTGGCACGTCCGCTATGTGCCATCAGCAGACATTATTTGCCGCTACATTGATCATGAATTACGCTCCTCGGCCAACAACCAGCGCGAAAATCGAGGACATGGATGATGACCACTTCACGGGCTACGAAAGGCGTCCCCATTGAAGCCATCCAGCGTGTGCCACTCTTTGCAGATTTGAACAAACACGAGGTTCAGGAGATCGCGGACCTGTTCAAGGAGCATCGTTTCTCGAAGGGGGAAACAATCGTGCAGGAGGGCTCGGCCGGGAATACCCTCTTCCTGATCGAATCCGGTGAGGCGGGAGTTTTTATTGGAGGCAGGGGGCGCACTACCATGAAGTCTCCTGATTACTTCGGTGAGGTCGCCCTGATCGACGAAGGCACGCGCATGGCGACGATCTGCGCCTCCAGCGAAGTGGTCTGTTATGGGCTTACCTGCCGCGACTTCCGCGCTTTAGTGGAAAAGAACGGTGTGGTCGGCTGGAAGCTAATGCAACGGATGGTGAAGATGTTGCGCGCCACGCGGGAAGAGGCCCATGAACTCGAAGATGTCCTCGGCACGCTGCGGCGCTTCGACGACAGGTATCCGGGTTAGGTTCCTTCACCCGGCGGCAGATGAGTGAAGGTTGAATGTCCGCTTAGGGTCGTTAGCAGACCTTAGATCGCGGATGCTGGATGTCCGCTTTACCCCCCCAGAGCGGACATGCTCAGCGCCTGCATCGATGTCTGCTAAGTGCCAATAGCGGACGTCTCAAATACACACGCCTTTAAACACGTTACCGGCTACGAGAATCAGATAGCCAATGAGTCTTAAACAGGATGATCTGAGGAGAAATAGCATGACGCGAGTATTGCTGGTGGGCCTACAGCCCGAAGCGGTGGACTATTCCGATCCCGCTCTGCCACCAGGTATGGATGCAAAGACGATTCAGGCTGGAATTGAGCAGGGCTTGAAGAAGATAACTGACCGTGGATGGCAGGCCGACACGTGCCTGATTCAAGCCGATGCAACGGCAGGTCCAGCTGTGGAGCGGCGGCTGGGCTCCACGACATACGATTGCGTCGTCATCGGGGCCGGGGTTCGTCTCCCGCCCAAGAACCTTTTTTTGTTCGAGACCATCGTGAATGCCGTGCACAAGACCGCGCCTAACACCTCAATCGCGTTCAACACGGTACCAGAGGATAGTGCGGACGCCGCGGCTCGCTGGTTATCCGCCGCTAATTCGGCGCAAACTGGTTAGCGCCGATTTTGTTGAAAAAGTCCGACACGGCTCAATGTTGAGTCCACCACCCTCAACACCTCGGGACCGCCGAAAGCCGTCGACGACCACGTGCTTCAGCACGTTGGCAGACTTGTTTGTTTCAGCGGCAGATCGCGCGATGTTTTTATTATTTCTTCATGGTCGTCGTCGTTATCAGGTACAAAACCAAGGCCACCGCACGTCGGGCATTGACGTTCATCGCCCGTATCTTTGTCAACGACACCATCGCCATTGCAGTCTGGACAAGTTTTCATGTGTGTTTACCTCGAAGTCGATGCACAGCTAAGGCCGTGTACTCATAAAGGCATCAGCTGAGCCAGCCCAATGTCCGCTTATGGCACTTAGCTGACTCTTTGCGCGAGCTCGCCGCACATAGGCTTTTGGGGTAAGGCGGACACTCCCCGTATTGGCTCTAGTGGCGAAGATCATCAAATTGCCGGTTCCGGTGCGCCAACCCCGACATCGACTTACCGCGCGGTGCGGCCATCCTTGGTGCGCACGGGTGGCATGCTGATCGGCATCAGCTCGCCCTATCGCCGCGCCGGGCTCCTGCATGCGAAGTTCAAGGGCCACTTCGGCACCGACGACGCCGACGTCCTCGTCGTCCGCGGCGCCACAGCCGCGTTCAACCCGACCATCGCTCCGGCCACCATCGCCAAGGAGATGGCCGCCGACCCCGAGAGTGCTCGCTCGGAGTGGGGTGCTGAATTTCGCTCCGACATCTCGGCACTCTTTGACGACGCCGTTATCGAAGGCGCGGTCGACCACGCGCGCCCGCTCGAGCTGCCGCCGCGCGGCGGTCGCAAGTACTTCGCCTTCGCCGACGCCTCGGCCGGGCGGCACGACGCCTTCACCTTCTGCGTCGGTCACTGCGAGGGTATACCCGGGCGGCCCGTCAGAAGGTACTCGCTGCGTCCGCAGCGACACTGCTCTCGACGACCGAAGCGGGAACAGAAACTGTCCCAAGCGCAGAAACTGGGACACAAAAGGCTAAAAAGATCAGCAATAACAACGGCTGATTTTTGGGTTGGCGCCCCGTAGGGGTTTCGAACCCCTGTTTCCGGCGTGAGAGGCCAGCGTCCTAGGCCACTAGACGAACGGGGCTAATGCCGAGCCAAGACAGGTTAGAAGCTATAGCTTGGCGCAGCGAAGCCGATCAAGGCTTATTGCGGCTTGAGCCTCACATGGGCGACGATCTTGCCGCTCGCCAGATCGACGACGGCGATTTCCGGCCCTGCGCTCGCATTCAGCTGCACCGCGAGCCAGTTGCCGTCGAGCGACAGCCCGGCCACGGTCGCATCGCGCGGCACGGGCAGGTCGATGCTCTGCCCGCCCTGCCCCAGGATGAGCGGCGCGCCGGCCGCGACACCGACTTGTGCCGGCCGCGAGGCTTGATAGACAATGGCGGCGAGAACGAAGGCGAAGCCTCCGACGAGCAGGATCCCCATCACGATGACGGCGAGTTTGAGGATGCGGACCTGACGCGGAGAGAACACCGTCCCCGGCAAGGAGCTGTTACTGGTCTCGCTGGCCGCGGACATTCCCCTGGTACCTCATGCCGGATCCGACTGAGCGCCTGACGGCAGAAGCCGACGAGAGCCACTCCGGCCTCAGGCTCGACCGCTTCTTGAGCGACCGCTTCCCGGCGTTGAGCCGCACCCGCTTGCAGGCTCTGATCAAGCAGGGTCGCGTGATCCTGGGCCGCGCGACCATAGAGGACGTCAAATACCCGGTCAAACCGGGCGACCGCTTCGAACTCACCGTGCCGCCCCCCGTAAGCGCCAAGCCGGATGCGCAAGCCATCCCGCTCAACGTGGTCTATGAGAACGATGCCCTCATCGTCATCGACAAGCCGGCGGGCCTGGTGGTACATCCCGGCGCGGGCAACATCGACCGCACCCTCGTCAATGCACTCATCGCCCATTGCGGGCCGAGTTTGTCGGGTATCGGTGGCGTGGCCCGTCCGGGCATCGTGCATCGCCTCGACAAAAACACGAGCGGATTGCTGGTGGTGGCCAAGACCGATGCCGCCCATCGCGCGCTTTCCGCGCAATTCGCCGACCATGGCCGCTCTGGCTCGCTCGAGCGCAGCTATCTTGCACTCGTCTGGGGATCGCCGCCGCGGCCGCATGGCACGATCAGCGCCCCGATCGGCCGCCACCCGACGAGTCGCACCAAGATGGCGATCGTTGCAAAGGGCGGACGCGAGGCAGTGACCCACTTTCAGGTCATCGCGACCTTTGGCCGCAGACACGGGACACGCGGGTCAGAGCCCGTCGCATCGCTGCTCGAATGCCGTCTCGAGACCGGCCGCACCCATCAGGTGCGGGTGCACTTAAGCTCGATCGGCACGCCCCTGATCGGCGATCCGATTTACGGCCAGGGCTTTAAGACCAAGATGCTCAACCTCCCGGAGCCCCTGCGCAGCAAGCTTGCGAGTTTCAAGCGCCAAGCGTTACACGCGGCAGAGCTCGCCTTCGTGCATCAGATCACCGGCACCTTACTGAAATTTAATAGCCCCCTGCCTGAGGATTTTGCCAATGTCGTCGAGGCTTTCAAGGAACTGTGAACACCCGCCGGTCTTTTATCCTTAAGACAAACGCTCTATAGAAAGACGCCGGGGGGCATTTGGTGGAAAGATGCGGTCGATCAAGGCCGCGGGAGACTTGCTCTCATGGCCTCGCACAGCTTACCGAGTGTCGGCGCGCAAGGCGGACTGACGCGCTACCTCGAAGAGATCCGGCAGTTTCCGATGCTGGAGCCGCAAGAAGAATACATGCTCGCCAAGAGCTGGCGCGAGCATGGCGACCGCGACGCGGCTCATAGGCTCGTCACCTCCCACCTTCGCCTCGTCGCGCGCATCGGCATGGGGTATCGCGGCTACGGCTTGCCGATCGGTGAAGTCATTTCCGAAGGCAATGTCGGCTTGATGCAGGCGGTGAAGCGTTTCGATCCCGACAAGGGTTTCCGGCTCGCTACTTATGCCATGTGGTGGATCAGGGCCGCGATCCAAGAATACATCCTGCGCTCCTGGAGCCTTGTGAAGATGGGCACCACCGCGGCGCAAAAGAAGCTGTTCTTCAATCTGCGCAAGATCAAAGGTCAGCTGAAGGCGCTCGAAGAGGGCGACTTGCGGCCGGATCAGGTGAAGCGCATCGCCACGCAGCTCGGCGTCACCGAGGAGGACGTCGTCTCCATGAACCGGAGGCTTGCCGGCGACAGCTCGCTCAATGCCCCGGTGCGCAACGATTCCGAAAGCGGCGAGTGGCAGGACTGGCTGGTCGACGACACGATGGACCAGGAGACGGCACTCGCGGAATCGGAGGAGAAGGAGGATCGGCGTGGCATGCTCAACGAAGCGCTCAAAGGCTTGAACGAGCGCGAGCGCCGGGTGTTCCAGGCGCGGCGGCTCGCCGAAGAGCCCTTGACGCTCGAGGAGCTGTCGAGCGAGTTCGGCGTAAGCCGCGAGCGCATTCGCCAGATCGAGGTGCGCGCCTTCGAGAAGGTGCAGAAGGCGGTACAGAAGGCCGCCGCCGCCGCGGCGACACCCGAAGCTGCGGCCGCCGGCTGACGCCGCCCGCGCGAGGCGTGGGCACGGACGTTCGCGTTGTCCGCAACCGCAAGGCGGGACCCGCGCAGCCGTGAAGCGCCCCAAGTCAGCCGGAGTCGAAATCGCCTATCTCGACAAGGGCAAAGGTCCCACCGTCATCCTCGGTCATTGCAGTTGCACCTTCCATAAGGAGTGGTTGCCGCCGATCGAGGAGCTTCAGCTCAATTGGCGTGCGCTCGCGCCGGATTTCACCGGCTACGGACAGTCAGAGACTTGGCCAGGCGACCGGATCTTTTCCGGCAACGCCGATCTCAGCGTGTCGCTCGAGCTCGCCAAGAAAACGAAGCGCCCCGTCCATCTCGTCAACGAAGCGCCCCGTCCATCTCGTCTCGGCCACTCTTACGGCGCAGCCATGGCGCTCGCCGCCGCGCGCGAGCTCGGGCCCAAGGTGCAAAGTCTCGGCCTCGTGGAGCCCGTCGCCTTCAATTTGCTGCGCGTGGAGCAATGTCCCGAATGGTCGGAGGTCGAGCGGCTTGGCGCTGCGGTGCTGACCGCCGTCGCGAACGGCGACGATCGTGCGGCTGCGGCGGCGTTCATGCGCTATTGGCTTGGCCGCTTCCGCTGGTGGTTGTCGCCGGCGAGTTTAAAAGCCGTGATCACGGCGACCATGCCGAAGGTCGCGCTCGAATTTACGATCGCCATCGACGCGCCAACCATTGCGTGACTACGCGAGCGTTGAGGCACCCACTGTCCTGGTCGCGGGCAGCCAGACGCGCGCACCTGCCCGCGCCATCGTCGACATGCTGGGCACGACGCTGCCGGATACGACGGTGAAGGTGCTGAGGGACGCAGGCCATATGAGCCCCGTTCACCCATCCTTCCGAGTTGAACGGGCTGATCCTCGACCCTCTCGCCGCTCGGCGCTGAGCGCACCATCCTCGGCCGGCAGCTCCTCGATATCGCGGTCGAACAGCTCCTCGAGCTCCTTGGCCTGAGACAGCGCATTGGCGCGGACCTTCTCCAGATCCGTGTAATATTGGTAGTCTTGGTAAAGTCGCTTCTCGTCCTGACGCTTGAACGTTTGCGTCAAGCGCCTCACCTCGGCCTCGCTGAGCCCGAGGCCCCTCAGGAGCCTCCGCGTCAATTCCAGCGCCGAGAGGAACGTTTCGCGCTCGACGATGGTCACGCCGAGATCCATAAAGCGGTGCACATGCGTGCGGTCGCGGGCCCGCGCATAGATGGGCAGCTGCGGAAAATGCGTACGGACAATCTCCGCGACCCTCAGCGATCCCTCGACGTCATTGATGGCAAGCACGAAAGCGCTTGCCTTGTCGGCCTGAGCCGCGCGTAAAATGTCGAGGCGACCGGCGTCACCGTAATAGATCTGGGCTCCGAACCGCTTCACGAAGTCCACCTGCTCGATGTTGGTGTCGAGCGCGGTGAAGGGAATGCGACGGGCGCGCAGCACGCGCGCCACGATCTGACCGAAGCGCCCAAAGCCGGCGACGATGACGTGGCTGTCGCCCCCCGGCGGCATTTCATAGTCAGAGACTTCCGGCGCGGCGCTGCTCCGGATCATGTCGTCGGCAAGCAGGAGAACCGGTGTGGCGGCCATCGACAAGGTCACGGCGAGTGTGAGTAGGCTCGCCAGAGGCTGGCCGATCACCCCGGCAAGGGCTCCGGCCGAAAAAAGGACGAAGGCGAACTCGCCGCCTTGGCTGATCACGAGCCCTAGCCGAGCCGCCGCCTGCTGTTTCAAGCCCCACCATCGACCGAGCAGGGTGAGCACGGCCGCCTTGATGGCGACGAGGCCGATGACAATGGCAAGCAGCAGCAAGGGGCTGCCGACGAGCACGGTGAGATCCATCGACATGCCCACGGCGATAAAAAAGAGCCCGAGCAGCAATCCCTCGAAGGGGGCGATGTCCGCCTCGATCTGGTGGCGGTACTCCGAGTCGGCGAGTAGCGCGCCGGCGATGAAGGCGCCGAGAGCGGCCGATAGGCCTGCCGCCTCCATGACCAGGGCCACGCCCACCACCGTGAGCAGCGCGCTTGCCGTCATGGCCTCGCGCACGCCCGTGGCCGCGACGAGGTAATAGAGCCGGTTGAGCAGAAAGCGCCCCACCACGATCACACCGAGAATGGTGCCGATGGCAAAGGCAGCAGTGCTAAGGTTCATGCCAGGACGCTCGGCGCCGCCCGAGGCAAAGAGCGGCACGAGCGCGATCAGCGGGATAGCAGCCAGGTCCTGGAACAGCAGCACGGAGAAGGCGAGCCTGCCGTGGCGCGTATTGATCTCGCCCTTCTCTTCCAGCAATTGCAGCGCGAAAGCCGTCGACGAGAGCGACAAAGCGAGCCCAACGAACAGCGCTTGACGCGTGGCGAGACCCACCGCCAAGCCAATCGCTGCGAGCACGATCGCGGTGGCGATGAGCTGGACGGAGCCGAGCCCGACGATGGCCGAGCGCATGGCCCAGAGCCTGACCGGGCGAAGCTCGAGCCCGATAACGAACAAGAGCATCACCACGCCGAATTCGCCGAACTGTAGGATGCTCTCGACGTCGTTCAGTTGGTAGAGAGGCCCGAGAGCGTAGGGACCGATCAGCACGCCCGCAGCGAGATAGCCGAGCACCGCGCCCATGCGCAGGAAGCGGCCGAGCGGAGCGGCAATGGCAGCGGCGGCGAGGAACACCGCCACTTGGATCAATTGTGTCGATACCATCGCTTGTCTCGGGGCTCCCGAGCTTCTCGTTATCATGGCGAGCATGCGACTCGCCAGCAGACCTCAATTGCGCAACAATGCCCAAGCCCCGCTCCGTAAGGCTTTGCGCCTAATTTGCGGAGTGTGCTGCCATGGGATCCCACATTTCCCCCGCGACCACGCCTTTCATCGAAAACCCTTCCTTCAGAGATGCCCTCGCCGTCTGGGCGAAAAATCGGCGTGCTGTCCTTCGGCGGCCCGGCCGGCCAGATCGCGCTCATGCCCGCAATCTCGTCGATGAGCGGCGCTGGATCGCCGAGGACCGCTTCCTGCACGCGCTCAAGCATGCTGCTGCCCGGCCCCGAGACCATGCAGCTTGCGACTTATATCGGCTGACGGTTGCCGCGGGCCTCCTCTTTGTGTTGCCCGGAGCCTCGGTCGTGCTCGCCTTAAGCATCGCCTATGCGCTCTTCGGCCATGTGCCGCTCGTCGAGGCGGCATTCGTCGCCATCAAGGCCGCGGTGCTCGTGATCGTCATCGAGGCCCTGCTCCGAGTGGTCCGGAGACCGCTGCGCCGGCCATATGATTGGATGATCGCTGCGGCGACGTTTGTCGCCATCTTTTTCTTCGCTGTGCAGTTTCCCTTGGTCATCGCCGTCGCTGCGCTCGCTCGACCTTTGCCTCCTCTGGCGGTTTGGGATTGATCCACACGGTCTGCTCGGTGATTCTGCGCGGACTTTTGTGCGGCTCGAGCGTCGACCAATCTCTCTTGGCCCGAGCGACGGATCAGCGAGGTGGGGGGAGCGCCTGACGGATCTTAAGGCCGACACCGATTATAGTGGTTGGGGGCGCCGCTCGACTCCACGTCTTTCTGCTGCCCGATATTCTCAACGATCGCCTGACTTGGATCACCACCTATCAGTACTATGGTGACTCGAAATCAAACCAGAACGTCCATCTGTTCAGCGCGAGAAGGCCGAGACACGCTCTAACACCTCAATCAGTACCTCGCGACCTTGAAGGTCAAATATTAGCTGCGCCTCAATTCTTCTGCACGATGCAGGCGCCCCCGCTGGTGCGAAAGCGCGCGCAGAGCATGTAGGCGTCATCGCGGCTGTCGGCACCGATCTGGACCATATAGAGGTAGCGCCGGCCGCGGCTGAGATTGCGCTCCGGCAGCACGAAGGGCTCTCTGTCCGACAGCACCGATGCATAACGCGCCTTCAGCCGAGCGAAATGGGAGAGCGCCTTGTCCTTGGAGAAGGACGTCGAGACCTGGATGCCCCAAGGCCGCCAGGCGCCGCTCGCGGTCAACGGCTCCGTCTCGTAGACCGCCCGCACCACTAGAGGCGCAAGCTTGCGGCACGACTCCACCACCGTCTCAGCCGGGCTCTTCAGCGAGTCCGGCAGCTCGGTCTCCGGCAACTTCCATTCGTCGACGCTGCGGCCGGTGACGAAGAGGACATAGCCTTCGGTCTCCGCAGGCAAACCGCTCTTGCCCGTCAGCCAGGCCCGCACCCGCTCGGCGCCCGAATTATAGGCCGCCGCCGCCAACCCGATATTGCCGAACTCATCGCGCAGATCCGCAAGCAGGCTCGCGGAATGGACGATGGCCGCTTTCGGCTCGAAGGGATCGTCGAGGCCGCGATCTGCTGCCGTCCCCGGCATGAACTGCGCGATGCCTTTCGCACCCTTCGGGCTGACGGCTTCCGGATCGAAGCGGCTCTCCTTCCAGATCAGACGCACGAAGAACATGGGCGGCAGGCCCATCGCGTCCGCCTGTTGCTGCATCAGCGGGCAGACCGTATCGACGAAGGGCTTCGGCCCGGCGGCGACCTCTGCCGCGGCCCGAACACCATCGGCCACGTCGTCGCTGCGAGCTGGAGCCGCGGCAAGCAAGAGCGCCGAGAGCAGGGCTGTCGATACGATCCTTATCATGGGCGGCGGCACCGTCGCGTTTCAGATTGCTCCGCGAACCGGGCCGGACAGCGCCAGGCGGCAGCGCGCCAAGGCCCAGCTCGAGCCCTACTCCTCCTCGTCCACGACTTCCGTCGCGGGCCGGTCGTCGCCGGGGTCCAGCTCCTGATGCCACTTGCCCTTCTCGTCTTCATATTCGATGGCCTCGGTGGCGCCGGGTACCTTCTGCTCGCCCGCGGCCCGCTTCGCCGCGGCGAGCGCGGCCTCATGGCTGGGGTACGGTTCGGAGAACACGTCGCCGACCTTGTAGGCCCAGCCGCCGTCATGCTCGACAATCTCGTAGACAACCTTGGTCATGCGCTTCACCGCCTTTTGGAGGAGAGAGGACTATAGCCCATAACGGAGGCCGCGACCGCCGCGTTCCAGTCGCGGAAGGCGTCTCCCGCTACCGTCCCATCGAGCCACTCCATCGCCTCCTCGAAAGAGAGCTCCCGCGCTCGCGCCTTGGCAAGACCGTCGATAAAGTCGTGCACGCCCACCGGCCGCAGCAGAAAATTCGCCGCGAAGCAGTGATGCACATTGCCGCGGCAGACGCGGGCGCGCCGGCAGGCCGCGTTGCCGCAGAACCGCCAAAGCTTGAGCACAGTGCCCCAGCGGCGAATGCCCTACTCGAGGATCGTCCAAAACATGAGCGTTGTTGTGGTCAGTAGGTGGGGGTTTATGTGAGCGTAGCCCGCAGGGAGCATAGAGCGAATTGCTGGCTATCAAACACTATAGTGCACGCTAGGCTTATCTGCCATGCAGTACGACGCGATTACCCTCGACGCCAATGTCTTCTTCCACACGGGGATTTCGGAGAGGTGGGAATTGATCATGAAGACGATCGTTGATTGGGCAGCCATGGCAAGCCGTGACGTGGCTTCCTTTCAACGCCCAATCGGCGCTTTCCCCTTCCCTCCGCATTTGGCGGAACTTGGCACTCATCTCCGCCATGCCCCGCTGCTTCACCGATAAGCGCCCCCCTCGTCCCCATAGCACTTGCTAAGATGGCGTCCAAGGACGGACCCACGCGCAATCAGGGATATCCATGACCATGCAAGTGATCGGGGCAGGCTTTGGGCGCACCGGCACCCTCTCGCTCAAGCTTGCGCTGGAAGAGCTCGGGCTTGGCCCCTGCTACCACATGATCGAGGTCAACGCTCATCCCAAGCACGATGCGCAGTGGCTTGCGCTGGCCAAGGGCGAGACGAGCGACTGGCGCTCGATGCTCGAAGGCTACGCGACTACCGTCGACTGGCCGACGACCTATATCTGGAAGGAGCTGGTGGCAGCGAACCCCCAAGCGAAGGTCATTCTGACGCTACGCGATCCCAACGCCTGGTACGCGAGCGCTTCCGCCACGATCTTCGCCAGGATGAATGAGTTCGAGACCATTCTGGCCGAGACAATTCTCGCCGAGACGATTCTCGCAGGCCAGGATGCGGAGGCCGTCGATCCGGCCCCCAAGCTCCATATGCGGATGGTGAACACCATCGTCGTCGAGAAGACCTTCGGCGGCTGCCTCGACAAGGTGCACGCGCTTCGCGTCTTCAATGCGCACAATGACGAGGTGCGCCGCTTGGTCCCGCCGCAGCGGCTTCTCGTCCATGAAATGGGCCAAGGCTGGGAGCCGCTTTGCGCCTTCTTGGGCGTGCCGGTTCCCGCCACGCCCTTTCCGAAGGTCAACACGACGGCAGACTTCGCCTCCCACTTCCCCCGACCGGCGGTGAAATCAACGCCGGGCTTCACGCGACGATCCAGTAGCCACTGACCCCTGTTTGTTCGCCACGCCGGGATTACTGGATGCCCGCCTGCGCGAGCATGACAGCTTGTAGGGTGGGCAAAGCGAAGCGTGCCCACCATCACTGCTCTACGTGGCCAACGGCAAAGGCCGTTGCCCACCCTACGTCAGCCCGCGACCCTGCGAGGCATTGACCCCGTGGGCCATTTGGCGGCCCGTGAAGGGCTGTCATGATCCTGGGTCTGTCGCTACACGCATTCGCGCAACTGCATACCATCCTCAGCCTGATCGGCATCGTCACCGGGCTGATCGTCCTCTATGGCATGTTCGGCGCGCAAAAGAAGATGCCCGGCTGGATCGCGCTCTTTCTCGCCACGACGGTCTTGACCAGCGTGACCGGGTTCCTGTTCCCCCGCATTGCCGTCACGCCGGCGGAAGTGGTTGGCGCCATCTCGCTTGTAGCGCTCGCGGCGGCGCTGCTCGCGCTCTACGTCTTGCATCTCAAGGGCGCCTGGCGCTGGATCTAGGTGGTCGCCGCCATGCTGGCCCTCTATCTGAATGTCCTTGTCGGGGTCGTGCAGACTTTCCAGAAGCTGTCCTTCTTGCACGCGCTCGCGCCGAATGGGTCGGAGCCCCTCTTCATCGTTGCCCAGACGATCGTGCTGCTGATCTTCGTTTTGCTCGGCTTCATGACGGTGAGAAAGTTTCACCCTGTGCGGAGCGCGCGGGCGCAAGGCTGAAGTCCAGACCCAAACTCAAGCCGTCTCCGCGCCCTTCTCCCTGTCCTCCACATAGACCTCGCCGCCGAGCGCGCGGAACTTGGCGCTCATCTCCGCCATGCCTTGTTCCTTCTCCTTGAGCGCGGCCGCGTAATCCCGCACCTGCTGCGTGATCTCCATGGAGCAGAATTTCGGGCCGCACATGGAGCAGAAATGCGCGAGCTTGTGCGCTTCCTTGGGCAGCGTCTCGTCGTGATAGGAGCGCGCGGTGTCGGGATCGAGCGAGAGGTTGAACTGGTCCTCCCAGCGGAACTCGAACCGCGCCTTCGACAGCGCATCGTCGCGGGCTTGCGCCGCCGGGTGCCCCTTGGCGAGGTCCGCCGCGTGCGCCGCGATCTTGTAGGCGATGACGCCCGCCTTCACGTCCTCGCGGTTCGGCAGCCCGAGATGCTCCTTCGGCGTCACGTAGCAGAGCATGGCGGTGCCGAACCAGCCGATCATCGCAGCACCAATGGCGCTCGTGATGTGGTCGTAGGCCGGCGCGATGTCGGTGACGAGCGGCCCGAGCGTATAGAACGGCGCCTCGCCACATTCAGCGAGCTGCTTCTCCACATTGACCTTAATCTTATGCATGGGCACATGGCCCGGCCCTTCGATCATCACCTGGCAGCCCTTGTCCCACGCGATCTTGGTCAGCTCGCCGAGAGTCTCGAGCTCCGCGAATTGCGCGCGGTCGTTCGCGTCGGCAATCGATCCCGGGCGAAGGCCATCGCCCAGCGAGAACGACACGTCATACTTCCGCATGATGTCGCAGATCTCCTCGAAGCGCTCATAGAGGAAGCTCTCTCGGTGATGGGCGAGGCACCATTTGGCCATGATCGAGCCGCCGCGCGACACGATCCCCGTGACGCGGTCGGCGGTGAGATGGATGTAGCCGAGCCTGACGCCGGCATGGATCGTGAAATAATCGACGCCCTGCTCGCATTGCTCGATCAGCGTGTCGCGATAGACCTCGAAGTCGAGCTTGACCGGATCGCCGTCCACCTTCTCCAGCGCCTGATAGATCGGCACGGTCCCGATCGGCACGGGCGCGTTGCGGATGATCCACTCCCGCGTGGTGTGGATGTTGCGCCCGGTGGAGAGGTCCATGACAGTGTCGGCGCCCCAGCGGATCGCCCACACCATCTTCTCCACCTCCTCCTCCACGGAAGAGGTCACGGCGGAGTTGCCGATATTGGCGTTGATCTTGGTGAGGAAGTTCCTGCCGATGATCATCGGCTCGGATTCGGGGTGATTGATGTTGGCGGGGATGATGGCGCGGCCGCGAGCGACCTCGGCCCGCACAAACTCCGGCGTCACGAAAGAGGGCAGCGAGGCGCCAAAGCTCTCCCCGTCCGCATGCCGTGCCTCCGCCTCGTCGGCTTGGCGCTCGCGCCCGATATTCTCGCGATGGGCGACATAGATCATCTCCTTGGTGACGATGTCGGCCCGCGCCAATTCGAGCTGCGTGACGGGGCGTTCGGCCAAGCCGCGCAGCGGCTGCCGCGTCACAATGAAGTCACGCTCAAGGTGGGTGGCGCCGACATTGCCATTGTCCTCGGGCTTGATCTCGCGGCCGCTATAGGGCTCGACGCCGCCGCGCGCGGCAATCCAGCCCTCCCGCAAGGGCAGCAGCCCGCGATTGACGTCGATTTGGGCGTCCGCGTCGCTGTAAGGGCCGGAGGTGTCGTAGACGCGGAAGGCTGCACCGTCGGCGAGCGCGATCTCGCGGAACGGCACGGAAAGATCGCCGCGGCCCTTAGAGTCTAGACCCATTGGTGTGTAGTAGACCTTGCGGCTTCCCGCGAACGGGCCTGTCGTGACCTTCGGCGGCGCAACGTCTTTGGCGGAGATTGGCTTGTTCATCGTCAGGCTCCCGTGGCTCGGGGGCGCTGGCGTTGGGGCAGTACGCCTTCCCTGTCCCTTCGCCGGCATGACCCGGATCAGGTTCAAAGGGTCTCCGCGGGCCTTGATCTCAAGGCAGCGGACTCTCAGCCCCTTGCCTGGGCTCCCCTCGGACTAGGTCAATGTAGGCGCGGGCGCGCGCCCGATCAACTTGAATGCCCAGAGCCAGACCGGGGCTCGCTCGACTTGCGCCGCAGTGGCTTCGCGCTCCGCGAGGTCGATCCTGAGGTCCTCGCCGCGCTAGAGCGGCGGCTCGACCCCCGCCCGGTTTCGTTCCATACGTGCTCATACCCCTTCACGCTCAGAAACGCGCCGATCACAAGGATGACGACGGCGCTCGCGATCGGCCAGCGCTGATGCGCGATGAGGGACTCCCCCACCTGTTGCACCCAGGAGGTCGCGAGCAGCCTGAAGATGCCGCCGATGAGAAACAGCCAGCCGAAGATGGTGACGAGGACGCGCCAATCGCGCACCCACAGTTGGTGGAGGTTAAGAATGGCGAGGCCGGTGGCGAGAGTGGCAACCCCGGAGAAATAGATGAGCGCCGAGTTGCGCAGGAACTCCCCGGCCATGACGCGAAAGGTCTCGCCCTCCAACAAGAGGCCTATGCCGATGACCACAAGCACAGGCCCCACGATGCGCGCGATGAATGTCGATGGCGTCATGCGTCCTTCCTCCCGTTGCAGCCAAGGCTCCGACTTGCCCGAAAGCGCCCAAGGCACGTCGGAAGCGCGCACCCCCGCCGGCCCCCCCTGGCTTCCGGCTGGCAGCAAGGATGCAAGACCAGGAGCCGAGCGAGCCCGTCTCCACCGCCGCATCACCTAGATCGACTTTTGACTAAAACTTGGAAGGCGCCAATCCAAACGACGGCCAGGCTTCTCCAGCACCCTTGCGTGCCTAATGTGAGGCCGATCCGGTGATAAGGCAAGCCGGCACCCGAGGGCCAAGACGCGGCGAGCGACGCGAAAGGGACCCGCGGCTATTTCGGCGCGAAGCTTCCCAGCTCGGCAGAACCGTTGAGCCTAACGCCAAGATATCTAGCGAGCCGATCTGGAAACGGGCGCGTCCGATAGATGCCGTCCGACAAGCATTTGTAGATATCGCGCAGTCTAAGTCTTAATATTTCATAGCGACCTGGCCTTCACCTTCCGCAACGGAAATCTTGCGGGCCGCGCCCATCCAGTTTAAGCCTCCGTCATCATTCTGCCGCTCTTCACCTTGCATTGCGGGCTTGGAGGCTATTCCTGGCCACTCCACCCCCCGCCGCTACCGAGGTAGTACAAACGTGAATCAAGACGTTTCGACCGAAGCCCGCTCAGGCACGACTGCCTTCGCCACCCTCCGCTGGGTCGCGCTCTTTGCCGTCATCGCCGCGACCGTGGGCGGCGCCTTCGCCTATTGGCGCTATAGCGAGCTCTATCCCACCACCGAGAACGCCTATACGGGCTCGAATATCGTCCGCATGGCATCAGAGGTCAGCGGTCCGGTCGTCCGCGTCTACGTCCAGACCGACGCGAAGGTGAAGTCCGGCGATCCGTTGTTCGACATCGATCCCACGCTCTATGATGCTGGCTTGCGCAACGCCCGCGCGCAATTCGATGCCGCGGCCGCCGCCGCCGGCACCGCGGCCGACGACCTGAAGGCAGCCGCCACCAAGCTCGAGGAGAGGCGCACCGCGCTCGAGGTCGCGCTCAAGACCTATCGCGAGGCCAAGGATGCGCAGGCTGAGGACCAGCCGCCATCGGATCAGTTCACCACTGCCGAAAAGGCATGGCAGGACGCGTTGCAAGCTTACAAGGACGCAGAGGACGATTTCGCCAAGGCACAAGACAAGCAGCTCACGGTGACGACACCCACCGTGCAGCTTCGCGCTGCGGCGGCACAGCTGCACAAGGCCACCCATGACCGGGTCAAGACCTATGTGACGGCCTCCGCCGACGGCCTGGTCTCCAACGTGACCTTGCGGCCCGGCGCCACCGTCCAGGCCGGCGCTCCGCTGTTTGCTATTATCGAAGCCAAACCCTGGTGGGTGGACGCGAACTTCAAGGAAACCGACCTCGCCCGCATCAAGGTCGGGCAGAAGGCCAAGATCCGCCTCGACATGTATCCCGACGTCGCCTTCGACGGGGAGGTCGAGAGCATCAGCGCGGGCTCCGGCGCCACCTTTTCCGTGCTGCCGCCTGAAAACGCGACCGGGAATTGGGTGAAGGTGACGCAGCGCTTTCCGGTGCGCATCAGCATCACCAATCCTCCGGCAGAGTCCGACAAGCCGCTCCGCGTCGGCGCCAGCGCCTCGGTGACGATTGACACCACCCAGGACGGCAAATGACCCGGGGCAAACCCGCGGCGAAAAAGCCGCGCTTGCCGAGCCAGCCCGAACGACCTCCCGAGCCTCCCCGCGTACAGCCCAAGCCCTCGGTGGCACTAGTCGTCGCCGTCGTGCTCACTGCCGTCCTCGAAGTGCTCGACATCACCATCGTGAGCGTGGCGATCCCGCACATGCTCGGCACCTTCGGCGCCACGTCCGACCAGATCACCTGGGTGCTCACCTCTTATCTCGTCTCCGCCGCGGTGGTGATGCCGCTCACGGGCTATCTATCCGCCCGCCTCGGCCGCAGGCGCTTGCTCATTTTCTCGATCGTCGGCTTTGTGGTCTCCTCGGCGCTTTGCGGCCTATCCTGGAATCTCGAGAGCATGGTGGTCTTCCGGCTGGCGCAGGGCATCTGCGGCGCGCCGCTCGTGCCGCTCAGCCAGGCGATCCTGCTCGATGCGTTCCCGCGTGAGAAGCATGGGCAGGCGCTCGCCATTTTCGGCCTCGGCATCATGGTCGCCCCGGTGCTCGGCCCGACCTTCGGCGGCTGGCTCACCGATACTTTCGTCTGGCGGGCCGTGTTCTACATCAACGTACCGATCGGCCTGTTCGCCCTGTTGCTCGCCATGGGACACCTGCCGCGGACGGCGGTGAAATATCTCAAGACCGACTGGACCGGCCTCGTTCTGTTGGTCCTGGCGGTGGGCTCGCTGCAGCTCGTGCTCGACCAGGGGCAGACGCGCGATTGGTTCAACTCGCGCTTCATCCAGGTGTTCAGCGCCATTACCCTGTTTTCGGGCACCGCCTTCCTGATGCGCGGCTGGAACAAACCCGACAACATCGTCGATCTATCCCTGCTGCGGGATAGAAATTTCGCCGCAGGCCTGCTCGCGATCACCGCCTATGGCATCACGCTGTTCGGCACCATCGCGCTCTTGCCGCTCCTCACGCAACGTCTAATGGGTTATCCGGCCATGAGCGCCGGCATGCTGTTCATCCCGCGGGCGATTGCCAGCGCAATCGCCCTCGCCATCACTGGGAACTACCTCATGCGCTGGATCGATGCGCGCATTCTCGTCGCCGCCGGCATCATCCTCTCGGCGGTGGGAACGATCATGATGGCGGGTCTCACGCTGCAAGCCGACGCCTGGGCCATCGCCTCGCCGGGGGTCTTGGCCGGCATCGGCATGGGCTTGTTTTTCGTGCCTTTGACGGCCGTTGCCTTCGGCAGCATGCACCATGACAAGCTGGACGAGGCTTCTGGCCTTTTCGCCCTGATGCGAGGCATCGGCTCGTCGATCGGCATCGCCGTGGTCAGCTGGTTATTCGTCCGCCAAGGTCAGGTGCATTGGGACAATTTGATCGTCCACATCAATCCCTTCAATCCGGCGGTGCCGCCTTATCTCTCAGCCCATGGCCTGAACGTCCAGGTGCCGAGCTCCATGATCGCGGTGGCGCGGGAGATCAGCCGCCAGGCCCAGATGCTCGCCTTCGTCGACCTGTTCTGGTTTATCGGCCTGGTCACCTTCGCCATCCTGCCGCTGGTTCTCATGATGAAGCGTCCGGCGCGGGAAGGCGTCTTTATTCCGGCGCACGCCTAGAGCGAGCACGTCGAGGTCTCCGGGGCGAGCCCCGGCACCATTCAGGATGCAGCGTTAAGCCAGCTACCAGCAGACCTTGGCGCCCGAGGTGCAGACCACCGGCGACACGACGCCGTGCCAGCAAACCGTGTAGGACTTTGCCGTCACCACGTCGGGCTTCACGTAGAGTTCCGCCGACACGGAATCGCGCCAATAGGGCTGCGGCTTGGCCTTTATCGGGCTTACACTGACCGCGACCTTGTTCTTCGCCTTGAAGTCGCTGATCGCTCCGGCAAGCGCGGCCTGGGCTCCGCTCAGTGCGTCCGGCTTGTCCCAGCCATCCGCGGTTCCACTGAACTTGCTACAGCCACCCGCGTTAGCCGGCGCCGCCGCGGCCAAGCCAAGACCTGCCGCCACCAACGCAAAAGCAAAGACGCACAAGACCGACTTCATGTGAGGACCCCCTTCGACCGAATTGAGAGCCGGTAAGATATAGCGGCGTGCGGCTCTTGGCAGTATCCTTCCGCGGTCAGTTCACCGGTTCGGCCCGCGCCTGTAGCCTTTGTGCCACAGTCGGCTGCATCGCTTGAACGCGAAAGTCCGCCAATGATGTCAATGGAAAAGCAGTGCCGGTTCCGCTGACTTGGCAGAAGCGCAGCACGCATCGGGCATCCCATGGGATCTAAACTCGTCCTTGTGACCGGCGCCTCGAGCGGCATCGGCGAGGCCACGGCCAAGCGCTACGGCGCAAGCGGCGCCCACGTGCTGCTGCTCGCCCGCAACGCCGAGCGCCTCGGCGCCGTGGCCAACGCCATCCGGTGCGAGGGCGGCACGGCCACCGCTTACCCGGTCGATCTCTCCGATGCAAAGGCCATCGAAGAGGTGAGCGCCAGGATCGCGCGCGAGGCGGGCACGCCGGATATCCTCATCAACAACGCCGGCGCCGGCCGCTGGCTGCCGCTCATCGAGACCACGCCGGAAGAAGCGCTGGCCATGATCGAGGTGCCGTATCTGGCGGCCTTCAACCTCACACGCGCCTTCCTGCCTCAAATGCTGGTGCGCCGGAGCGGCGGGATCGCCTGCGTCACCTCGCCGGCCTCATACCTCACCTGGCCCAATGCCTGCGCCTACATCGCCGCGCGCCACGCACTGAAAGGCTTCGCCGACGGGCTGCGAAGCGAACTCCACGGGACAGGCATAACCGTTACTCTGGTCGTACTCGGCGCGGTCGAAACTCCCTATTGGGAGCACAACCCAGGGAGCCGCGCGCACCTGCCCGAAGCCAATTCCATCCTGTTTCCGACGCTCTCCCCCGAGCAGGCGGCTCAGACCATCGTGATCGGCACGGAGGCGCGCCGACGCATCGCGGTGAGGCCTCGGCTGTTTCGCTTGCTCTTTGTCCTCAATGCGCTGATGCCTAACCTGGTCGCGGCGCAGCTCCGGCGCGCTTCGCGCAAGAGATAAACCCAAAATTTCCGGTGATGGGTACATTGTGTGGGCAAAGCGCGCAGCCCGTAGCAAAGCATGAGGAGCGAAATGGCTCGGGCGGAGGCAATAGAGATTGAGCTCGAGGGCACGGCGCTCCTCACCGATCCCCTTCTGAACAAGGGAACAGCCTTCTCGGAGGAGGAGCGCACGGCCTTCGCGCTGCATGGTCTGCTGCCGCCCCATATCGGCACCCTGGATGGACCGGTCGCCCGCAGCCTGCAAAGGGGTGCGCACATTCGAGACCAAGCTCCTGCGGGGTTTGCAGGACTCCAACGAGATCCTGTTGTACACGCTGTTGACGCAGCATCTCGCCGAGATGCTGCCTCTCGTCTATGCGCCCACGGTCCGCGAAGGCTGCCAGGAATTCAGCCACTATTCGCGCTATCCTCGCGGACTGTTCCTGAGCTGGCCGCATCGCTACACCATCAAGGATATCACCGCCCATCTGCGCTTCGATTCTGTCGAGGTCATCGTGGTCTCGGACGGCGAGCGCATTCTAGCTTGGGCGACCAGGGCGCGGGCGGCAATCGGCATCCCGGTTGGCGAGCTGTCGCTTTACACCGCATGCGCGGGCATTGACCCCGCCACGACCTTGCCGATCCTGCTCGATCTCGGCCCCGACAACCAGGAGCCGGCTCGCCGACCCGCTCTATATCGGCTGGAAGCGCGAACGCGTGCGCGGGACGGACTATGACGATTTCGTCGAGGGCTTCTGACGCTTTTGGCTTCGTCTCGTGTCTCGATCAGAAGGGGCAGGTGGTCAACAATCCGATCAAGCGGTATTCGCTCAGCGACCGCCGCAAGGCGTCATGTTTGAGGCGCCTTAAGGGATTTTCCCCTCACCACCAGCGAAGCTCGGCTGCGCCGCGACATGCAGCAGCCTGCCTCAAGAGCAGGCGTTCAATTGTCGAGGAATCTCGATATGCTATCCGCGATTCCGTTGCCTCTGCTGGCACTCCAGCGCG
This sequence comes from Methyloceanibacter sp., assembly GCA_049801475.1. Classification (GTDB taxonomy): domain Bacteria; phylum Pseudomonadota; class Alphaproteobacteria; order Rhizobiales; family Methyloligellaceae; genus Methyloceanibacter. Next base: position 23,061 of record JBARKP010000005.1, on the reverse strand, counting down.
GTTGGTTACGGCGAGGCTCTCGACTCACGGGCGGTTCGGTAGCGTCCGCCGGTGGTTCAAAGGCTATACTTTCGCCAAACAGCGTGGCCGCCATGCGCGCGTCGTGGCCGTATATGTCCGTGAAGGTCGAGATCGAGCCGTCATCGCTCACCCAGATGGTGAAATAGTTGATGTAGACCGGGATCTTCTGCTTCAACGCCACGTGCTGGTCCTGGCCGTTCTGGATCGCGGAGGTGACTTGGTTGGCCGTCCAGTCCTGGTCTTGCTTAAGCAGGGTCAGCGCGAGCTGGTCGGGATCCTGCACCCGCATGCAGCCATGGCTTTCGGCCCGAACGGTTTGCGCGAACAGAGACTTCTGCGTCGTGTCATGCATGTAAACGTCGTGCTTGTTCGGGAACACGAATTTGATGTGGCCGAGCACGTTGTCCGGTCCCGGCGGCTGATAGATGTTGAGGCTGCGGATGTCGATGCGGTTCCAGTCGAGCATTGATGGGTCGACCTCCCTGCCTCCTATATTGATGCGAAGGCCGTGGCGTTCAAAAACCGAAGTATCCCAGCCGCCGCCGAACCAATCGCCGCCCCCACCTCTGATGAAGGGTAGGAGTTCCTCGGTCTTGATCGAGTTCGGCACGTTCCAGTAGGGATTGAACACGACCTCCTGCATCTCGTTGGAGAAGATCGGCGTCTGCTTGTCGGGCTTGCCGACCACCACCCGCGCGGTGTGCACGACCTTGCCCTCTTCGACGACGCGGAGCACGAACTCCGGTACATTGACGGTCACATAGTATGAGCCGAGGTCGCTGGGCAGCCAGCGCCAGCGCTCCATGTTAAGCAAGATCAGCCGCACCCTGGCCGGGCTTGCCGCCTGCTGGTGTTGCTGATTGAGCAGCCGCCGCGTGCCGGGGCCAATCATGCCATCCGGCATCACGCCGTGGCCCTCTTGGAAGCGCTTCACGGCCTCGTCCACGGAGGCATCGAACAGCGTCTCCTTGCCGGACGCGCCGTCCTGGGCCGTGGTGGGGATTTGGAGCCGCTTCCTCAGGAGTACCACCTGATCATGCTCGACACCGAGCTTGAGCACCGGCCCATCCGGGATCGTGACGACGTTCTCATTGGCGCTTCCCCCCCTCGCCGCGATCAGGGCCTTGCGCAAGGCTTCGAACTGAGGCTGGTCGGGCTGGAAGCTCCGCAAATAGGCCGCCGGGTCCGAGCGAATTGCGATGGACTCCATCAATTGCAAGGGGTCCGGAAGCGCAAGCGTCGGATCGAGATTGTCGCTCAGTCGCGGCGGGTCGAGCCGGCCCCCTCGCGCGTCGCGGGCATAACGGGCGACGGCAAGGCTGATCTTGATCTCGGCATCGGCGAGCCACTCAGTGGCGTTGCGATTATTGGTGTCGAATCCGTCGCGCTTGGGAAGGTTGTAATCGGAAGAGCGGAGGCCGTACTCGTCAGCCTTTTCGATCTCCGCCATCACGGATTTGGCCCGGTCGGTCAGGCCGTTATCGTCAACCCAAAGCAAGTGCGGCTCAGGACCCGCGTAATAGTCGACGAGCGCCTTTTGCTCGCTCCTCGCATCGCCGGTCCTGGAGAGCTTCTCAAAGACACGGTTCTGAATCGAGATAGCGACAGCCTCCGTCCGGCTGATCAGCGCCGCCGGCCCATCAGGCTCCGCCGCCTCGGAGGGGGAGCATGACAGCATGCACGCGATGGTCGCAGCCCAAAATAAGGCAATCGCCATGCGAGAGGATGACCCCACAGCCCGCTCCTGATGCTTGTTAGACCCCCTTATACGTTACCGACGCCCACACCGCGATTGCGAATCGCCCACTCGGGCTCATTCTTGTGCGAGCACCATGCAGCCCGCTCCGAAGCGTGGCTGCATTGACTAGCCTCGCGATGTTGCGCCCATACAGAGGCAGAAGCATGGCAACCGTCTGCGAAACGGTGCCGGCCAGTTCACGCCCGAAATTGGCTCAGAGCCTTGCTTCGCCGCAACAAAATTGCGGCCTGTTGTGCGCAACTCCGGACGAGCGGCTAACAGCTCCACGACGTCTGTTGATCAAAGGCGCCCTAAGTGACGAGCCGGTGGTGCGGAGGAACTCAGGAGGCGAGCTTGAGCTCGGCCTGGTTGCCACCGGCGTCGGCTTTTGCCTCGGGTGCGCCTTCCGCAAACGGCATTGTGGCGGAGGCGCCGAACTTCTTGAGCAGCCGCTTCATATAGGTGCGGAAGCGGTAATGCTGGATCTCGAATTTGTGCCAGGGGCTGCCCTTGTAGGGGATGCCGTGGCCGATATCGGGCTTGGCATCCGCCTTCAGCTTGCGGAACCAGCCCGCGCGCTTGGGATCGGACGCGCAAGCCACGATGAAGCTTGCGATTAGCTTCGCCTGGTAATCGGCAAGCTGCCAAACACCGCCTTCCGCGGGCTCGAACAGGCCGACCACGAACAGATCGTCGAGCTCGCGGTGGAAGGTATGCATGAACAGCTTCGAGGCGCCGCTCTCGTCGAGAATGGTGTCGGACCGCATGAAGGGAAAGCTCGTCCGATAGCCCATGGCATAGACGATCAGGTCGATCTCCTCTTCGCTGCCGTCGGCAAAGTTGACGCGAGTGCCATCGAGCCTCTCGATGTCGGGTTTCGTCACGATGCGCCCATGCACGAGATGATCGAGATAGATGGTGCAGGCGGTGGGATGAGCCTCGAACAGGCCGTGGTCAGGCGCAGGCAGACCGTAACGGTGGTGCGGGCCCACAAAGATCAGCATGCCGAGGCTATAAAGCCAGCGCATCACGCTGCGCGGTACGGGCCAGCGGCTGGTGAGATCGATGATGACGTCGGTCGGCTTGCCCAACACCATCTTGGGGAAGAAATAATAACTGCGGCGCATGCTGTGCACGGCTCGTGAGCCGTCGAGCGCGGCATCCGAGATGATGTCGACGGCGGAATTCCCGGTCCCCACCACGAGCACGCGCTTGCCCTTGAGCTGGTCCTTCGACTTGACGTCGTGGGAATGCAGGATTTCGCCGTCGAAGCGGCCGGGGTAACGCGGCCAATTCGGCTCCCAATGATGGCCATTGGCGACGACGAGGCCGGCATAGCTGCGCGGTGCAGTTTCGCCCTCAAGCACGACGCGCCAGCCGTCCTCGGTGCGCTCCGCCGAAACGACGCGGGCGTTGAAGCTGATGCGGTCGTAGAGGCCGAATTCCCGCGAATAGGCGCGGAGGTAGTCTTGCGCCTGCGCCCGGCTCACATAGTGGGGCAGCTCATCTGGAAATTTGAAGTCAGTATAGCGCGACAGCCGCTTCGAGGAATTGAGGAAGGTCGAGCCGTAAACCACATGCGGGCTGCCGGGGTTCCAGATGCCCCCGACATCGTTAAGCGCCTCGAAGCAGTCGAACGGGATGTCGCGCTCGGCGAAAGTCTTGGCTACTGCGAGCCCGCAAGCCCCGGCGCCGATGATGCAATACCGCTTCAAGTCCCCCTCACAACTTTACTAGCCCCGGCTCTCACGCTCCTTGCCCTACGCCATCCAGCGCCAGCGCCTGAATAGCAGGAGAATACGCCGACGGCATCCCTCTCCCTTGCGGGGAAGGCGGCACGCCGCGATCTTAGCCGAAGGCTAAGCCCGCCTTCGCGCGCCGAGTGAGAGTCATTTGGCCATCCGAATTCGTGCAGAACTTTGATCCAGCACAATGTCACCCCCCACCCGGCTCACCCTGGATGATGTCCAGGGTGAGCCACCCTCCCCGTCAAGGGGAGGGATAATTCTTTACCTAACCGCGCGGAAGCATTTGGCTACGCTTTGCTTTATTGTCTCGGCGCCTTGCCCGGGAGACTTCATGGACATCAAGAACGACGTAACCATCCAGAGCTGGGACGGTACATGGACCTATCGACCCAAAGTGCTGGTCACTCCCACGAGTGCCGAAGATCTCGTCGAGATCATCAAAAGCGAGGTCCGCTTTCCCTCACCCGTGCGCCCGGCCGGCTCGATGCACTCCACGGCGCGCGTGAATGGCGACGACGGCGGCACTATGGTCGACATGAAGGCGATGAACCGCATCCTGAGATTTGACGAGGACACGGTGACCGTCGAAGCCGGCGCGACCTATATCGTGGTGTCCAATGCGCTGAAGGAGCGCGGGCTGCAATTCCATGTCACCACGGAGATCGGCAATGTCACCCTTGCCGCCATGGCGACCGCCGCCACCAAGGACAGCTCCTTTCCCGGCGGCTATGGGCAGATCAGCTCCTATGTGAGCGCTGTCCGTCTCGTCACGCCAAAAGGCTATATCCGCGAGATCAACGAACACAACCACCCAGAGGAGATGCAGATCATCCGCTCGAGCTACGGGCTCTTGGGCATTGTGTTCGAGGTCACCATCAAGGTGCGGCCCACGACGGCGCTGAGCGTGCGCCACCATTCGATGGGGCTCGCCGAGTTCCGCAAGCGCTTCCCGGTCTACAAGGCGCAAGGCTATGCGGTGATGTACTACATCTTCCCCTATGTGCGCCGCGTGCTCGTCGAGCTCAGGAAGGACAACCCCGCCGTCCAGCCGACATCGCGTCGGCGCTGGACCTACCGCAACCGCTTCTGGCGCAAATACGGCCCAGCCATCACGCTGTGGATCAGGGCGCGCACGTCAAATCGGAAACTGCGCGACCTCGCCGACCAGCTCCATTTCTTCATCCTGCGCCAGGGGCTCATGCGGGTCGTTCGCAGCGACGCGACCTGGCCGCACGCCCAGATCATCAACTACCCGCGCGATCCCGGCCCCTTCAAATATCTCTTCAGCATGTGGGCCTTCGCCGAGCGGAACTTCTTCAAGATTCTCGACGAGTATTGCGACTTCGTCGACGCCTATGACGCCGAGACCGGCTTCCGTTGCGACCTCCCATGCGTCGGCTACTCGATCGTGCAGGATCGCGAGGCGCTGCTATCCTATTGCTGGGACGGACCGACGCTCTCGATCGATCCGGCCTCGACCGGCGGCAAGGAGTGGGAAGAGTTCCTACACGCCTATAACGACTTCTGCAGTGCGCGGGGCGGCGTGCCCCTGTTCAACCAGACGCCGTTCGTGACGCGCGAGCAGGCGCGCAAAGCCTTCGGCGAGCGGCTCAAGCTGTTGGCCGCATACCGGCGCCAGGCCGATCCCGAGAACCGCCTGCTCGACAGCTATTTCCGCGAGCTGTTGTCTGACGCGTGACGAGCTCCGCTTCGCCCACCCGCCGCCTTCAGCGGCACCGTCCCCTTCGGGGATGGATGATTCGCCGCGCCGAGGCCACTCGTGACGAAGTCACTCGTGGCGAAGGTCGAACCGGGTAGGGATTCCTATCCTATTCGCGCCGTGAACCAGCGGATCAGCAACAAGGACAGGTGGCGCGGCAGCGAGCGCACGGTCTTCAAGAAGCCCTCGACCTGTGGGGGAAAGGCAATCTCGTAAGGCTTCCGCCCGAGCTTCTCGAGGATCTTCCGGGCGCATCGCTCCTTGCTCATCACATAGAACTTCTTCTTCGAGTCGTAGGACGCATTAAGCGGCGTATCGACGAAACCCGGATTGATGATGGTGACGTCGATGCCTTCCGGCTCCAATTCAAGCCGAAGACTCTCGGCGAGGTTGATAAGTGCCGCCTTGCTCGCCCCATAGCTGCCATTGCCGGGCCAGCCCGAATAGCCGAACAGCGAGCCCATGATGGCGATGTGACCGGCTTTCCGCGCCAGCATCGACGGGAGCACCGCGGCAATCCCGTTGATCACCCCGTCCACGTTCAGCGCCATGGTACGGTGGAAGCCTTCCAAGTCGATGTTGCGGATGTCGAAGGGCACGTACATGCCGGCGCCGAGCAGCGCGAGATCGATCGAGCCCAGCTCGCTCTCGATCTTGGCAACGCAAGTCTTGAGCGCGTCGGGATCGAGCACGTCGGCGGGAAAGGCTTGGATCTTGTCGTTGGCGGCGGCGAGCACATTAAGCCTCTCGCTTGGCCGCGCCGTCGCGGCCACGGTCACGCCGGAAGCGGCAAGCCGCCGCGCCACCTCGCCGCAAATGGCGCCGGAGGCACCCGTGATCCACGCCACCGTCCAGGGAAATTGCTCGGCCACCGCCACGCCCCTCAATCCACGAAGGGATCCTGCACGAGGATGGTGTCCTCGCGCTTCGGGCTCGTCGAGAGCAGCGCCACGGGCGCCTCGATCAGCTCCTCGAGCCGCCGCACATATTTGATGCATTGAGCCGGAAGCTCCGCCCAGGAACGGGCGCCGCGCGTCGATTCCGCCCAGCCCTCCATGGTCTCGTAGATCGGCTCGACGCGGGCCTGAAGTCCTTGCGCCGCGGGGAGGTAGTCGATCACGCGCCCGTCGAGCTTGTAGCCAACGCAGATCTTGAGCTCCGGCAACTGGTCGAGCACGTCGAGCTTGGTGAGCGCGATGCCGTTGATGCCGCCAACTTTCCGCGTCTGGCGCACGAGGCAGGCATCGAACCAGCCGCAGCGGCGCGGCCGCCCCGTCACAGTTCCGAACTCCTGGCCGCGCTCGCCCAGCAACCGCCCGGTCTCGTCCTTGAGCTCGGTCGGGAAAGGCCCCTCGCCCACGCGCGTCGTGTAGGCCTTGGTGATGCCGAGCACATAGTTGATGGCGCCAGGACCCAAGCCCGATCCGGTCGCGGCCTGCGCCGCCACGGTGTTAGACGAGGTGACGAAGGGATAGGTGCCGTGGTCGATGTCGAGCAGCGCTCCTTGCGCGCCTTCGAACAGGATGCGCTTGCCAGCGCGGCGCTTGGCGTCGAGCAGCGCCCAGACCGTGTCGACAAAGGGCAGGATCCTCGGCGCGATCTCTCTGAGCTGAGCGCACAAATCATCGGCGCTGATCTCGGGCTCCCCGAGGCCCCGGCGGAGCGGATTGTGATGGGCGAGGATGCGCTCGATCTTCGGCTTCAAGCTCGGCAAGTCCTGCAGGTCCATGACGCGGATCGCGCGCCTCCCCACTTTGTCCTCATAGGCAGGCCCGATGCCGCGTTTGGTGGTGCCGATGCGGCCATCGCCTGCCTGCGCCTCGCGGAGCGCGTCGAGCTCCCGGTGCAGCGGCAGGATTAGAGTCGCATTCTCGGCAATACGGAGATTGTCGGGGCTGATGCTCACCCCTTGTCCCTCCAGCCGCTTAATCTCGTCGGCGAGCGCCCACGGATCCACGACAACGCCGTTGCCGATCACCGAGAGCTTGCCCTTGCGCACGACGCCGGAAGGCAGCAGCGAGAGCTTATAGGTGGTGCCGTCGACGACGAGGGTGTGGCCGGCATTATGGCCGCCCTGGAAGCGCACCACGATGTCGGCGCGCTCCGACAGCCAATCGACGATCTTGCCCTTGCCCTCGTCGCCCCATTGGGAGCCGACGACCACGACATTGGCCACGGGTTAGGTCCTCTAAAACCTGGAGACGCACAAACGGCCCCGTCTGATGCGGGGCCGTGTTTGCTTATAGCGCGGCACTCAGGTTGATGCGAGGGCCCGTTTCCCCTTGAAGTCGGGGACCTGGGGTGAGTGGTCCCCCCCGTGCCATCATTGATCGCAGTGTTGCCCGCATTGATCTCACTGACGCCGAATTGCCCCAGCATATCCTACCCCACGCGAAACTGACCTCCCCCAAAAAACAGGAGCAAAAACATGCGAGTAACCCTTCTCGCCGCGACGATGCTTGGTAGCATGGGAATGGCTACAAACGCTCAACCGGTGACGCCGGAAAGCTCTGGCCTAGGGGCTATCTCTGGCGCCATGCGCTATGCCGGTTCGCCTTGGCTCGACCATGCGGTGCACGACGTTGGAACCAATCCGACGGGATGGAAGCGGCAATGGTGCGCCAAATCAATGAATCTCTGGCTAGAGCGGAGCGGCAAGCGAGGCTGCGGGGGCAACACCGCCATCTCCTGCCTCAACGCAGGCCGGAGGCTGTCCGGCCCGCAGGTCGGCGCGCTCGCGGTCATGGCGCACCATGTTGGCATCGTGAAGGAAGTCAGCGGAAACTCGGTGACGCTCGTCTCCGGCAATCACAATCGGAAGGTCGGTGTCGGCAAATATCCGCGTGGGCGCGTGGTCGCTTATGTATGGCCGGAGTAGTCTCGACACCGACGAACGGCCTTAGCCAATTCCTGACAGCAGGCACCGGCAAATCCCCTCTCCCTTACGGGAAAGGGTTTACGATGGGATTGAGTCCTTGCTCGTCATGTCCGGACTTGATCCGCGCATCCACGCCGTTAGATCTCGGCGAGACGATGCGCCAATGGAATGGATTGCCGGGTCAAGCCCGGCAATGACTAACGGACTAAGCCGCTTTGGCGAGCGCCTGCTTCACCTGTGCATAGGCCCAGTCAAGCCAAGACATCAGCGCCTCCAGGTCTGCTCGCTCGACCGTGGCTCCGGTCCAGATGCGCAACCCCGCCGGGGCATCGCGATACGAGGCGATATCCTTGGCGACGTCCTCCGCGTCGAGCAGCGCCTCGATGCGTCTCGGAAACTCGGCGCGCAAAGGTTCGGGGAGCGCCAGCACGTCGGGATCGACCAGTTTGAGACACACCGAGGTGTTGGAGCGCGTCTCGGGCACCCGAGCCACGAAATCCACCCAGGGCGTGCGCGCGACCCAATCGGCGATCACCGCGGTGTTGGCGTCAGAGCGGGCGATCATGCCCTCAACGCCGCCCACGCTTTCGACGAAGACGAGGGCATCGAGATAGTCTTCGAGGCAGAGCATCGAGGGCGTATTGATGGTCGAGCCCTCGAACAGGTCTGCCCTCAGCCGGCCATTGCGCGTCAGGCGGAACAGCTTCGGCAGCGGCCAGGTCGGCGTATAGGTTTCGAGCCGCTCCACGGCGCGCGGGCTCAAAATCAGCATGCCGTGTTGCGCCTCGCCGCCCAGCACTTTCTGCCAGGAATAGGTGGCAACATCGAGCTTCTCCCAATCGATCCTTTGCGCGAACACGGCCGAGGTCGCGTCGCAGATAGTGAGCCCTCGGCGCTCGCTCGCGATCCAGTCGCCATCGGGCACGCGCACGCCCGAGGTAGTGCCGTTCCACGCGAAGACGACGTCGCGGTCGAAATAGACTTTGGAGAGGTCAGGCAGCTCGCCATAGGGCGCGACCATGGCTCTCACATCATCGAGCTTCAGCTGCTCGACGATGTCGGTCACCCAGTCCTGGCTGAAGGCATCCCAGGCGAGCACGTCGACGCCGCGCAAGCCAAGCAGCGACCAAAGCGCCATCTCTACCGCGCCTGTGTCCGAGGCCGGCACGATGCCGACGCGATAGTCGTGCGGCAGCTTCAAGAGCGCGCGCGTCTTGACGAGCGCAAACTCGAGCCTTGCCCGTGTCTCCCTGGCACGATGGCTGCGGCCGAGCAAAGCGCCTTCAAGTCGGGCCAAGGACCAGCCCGGATGCTTGGTGCAGGGGCCGGATGAGAAGCGCGGATTGGCGGGCCGTTCGTTCGGCTTCTGCGGCACGGTCATTCGAGCTCTCTCCTTGCAGCATTCCAAGCCCGCCTGGGCGAGGGCTGCCCATACGTTCACGAGCCCGATGCGTCAAGTACGGGACCCCCAAAAGCCCTTAAGAGCCCGGCCGTGCCTAGCTTGGGGCAACAAAAAAACCGCCCGTTGGCGAGACGGGCGGAGTGAAGTTGTACGGGTGGACGTTGTGGGTGGGTTATTTGAAGGAGACGGGCGTCCCCTGTCTTGCAGCCGTGGAACCGGACCTCGAGCGGCCAGCTCACATGGGCTGTTTCATTTCGGGAAATGGTTAAGGGATCAACCGCGGTGCTGCCGCGGGACGCGCCAGGCAGAGGCGCTGACGGAATTTTTGCGTAGGCGTGCGATTGGATTCGGCTTTTTGCGTGTCGACGGGACGTGCCGAGCTTCATGCCGCAGCGTCGGTGAGCGCGTGGACGATGTCCGCGACCACCGTGTCGACCAGCCTCTCGTCGTCGCCTTCGGCCATGACGCGGATGACGGGCTCGGTGCCCGAGGGGCGAATGACGAGACGGCCCGATTTGCCGAGCTTCGACTTGCCGTTGTCGATGGCCTTACGCACGGCGATGTTGTCGAGGGGCTGGCCGCCATTCTTGTAGCGGACGTTCTTCAGCACTTGCGGCAACGCCTCGAAGCGATTGCAGATCTCGCTCACCGGCTTCCCGCTCTGCGCCACCACGGCGAGGAGCTGCAGGGCGGTGAGTAGGCCGTCGCCGGTAGTGGAGTAGTCGGAGAGCACGATATGTCCCGACTGCTCGCCCCCGACATTGTAGCCGTGCTGCCGCATATGCTCGACCACATAGCGGTCGCCCACCGGGGTGCGCGCGAGGCCAAGGCCGAGGCCTTGCAGGTATCGCTCCAGCCCGAGATTCGACATGACGGTGGCGACGATGCCGCCGCCCGCGAGGCGCCCACGCCTCAGCCAGGATTCGGCAATGACCGCCATGAGCTGGTCGCCGTCGATTGAGCGCCCGTGCTCGTCGGTGATAAGCACCCGGTCGGCGTCGCCGTCGAGCGCAATGCCGATATCGGCGCGCACCTCGTTGACCTTGCGAATCAGGCCCTCCGGCGCCGTCGAGCCGCAATCCTTGTTGATGTTGAAGCCGTCGGGATCGACGCCAAGCTTGACAACCTCGGCGCCGAGCTCCCACAGAGCCTCAGGCGCGACCTTGTAGGCGGCGCCATTGGCGCAATCGATGACGGCCCTGATGCCGTCGAAGCGAAGATTCTTGGGCAGCGTACGCTTGGCGAATTCGATATAGCGCTCCCGCGCGCTGTCGATGCGGGTCGCCCGTCCGATCTTGTCCGGCGGCGCGAGCAACTCCGCGGTGTCGCCCAGCATCAGCTCCTCGACCTGCTCCTCCGTCTCGTCGGAGAGTTTGTAGCCGTCCGGACCGAACAGCTTGATGCCGTTGTCGGCGAACGGGTTGTGGGAGGCAGAGATCATCACGCCGAGATCGGCACGGAGGGACCGCGTCAACATGGCGACCGCAGGTGTCGGCATCGGTCCGAGCAGGAAGACGTCCATGCCCACGGCGGTGAAGCCGGAGACAAGCGCCGATTCGATCATATAGCCGGAGAGCCGCGTGTCCTTGCCGATCACCACGCGATGACGGTAGGACCCGTTGGTGAACAGCTTGCCCGCGGCCATGCCCACGCGGAGCGCCACCTCGGAGGTCATGGGCGAAGAATTGGCGCTGCCACGGATGCCATCCGTGCCAAATAACTTGCGAGCCATGGCCGAAGTCCCCCTACTCCCCCAAAGGCGCCGCCCGCCTTATGCGATTAGGTCGGCGTTGCATGGGATTATGCTCCTGCTCTAGTCTAGCTCCGTTCAAAAAGTGTAAGCAAAAATTACACCAATTCCGATTGGTGAATCAAAGATTTACCCGGTTTCCCCAGGCTTGGCTCCAGGGCGCTCGCTTTAGGCGCCTGCGCCCGTGACGCTGGCGCGCCAGACCTCCAGCGCCTGTCGGATTCCCGAGACACCGTGGACTCGGAGAATTTGCACCCCTTGTGCCACCGCAGCGATGGCCGCCGCTTGAGAGCCGGGCTCCCGCGCGCGCGCGCGCTCCCCGCCGCTAATTCCACGGATGAAGCGCTTGCGCGAGGCGCCGATTAGGAGCGGCACCCCGAGCCCATGCAGCAGGCTGAGATTGGCGAGGAGCGCCAGGTTGTGCGCCATGGTCTTGCCGAAGCCGATCCCGGGGTCGGCGGCGATGCGCATGCGCTCGATGCCCGCTGCCGTCGCCGCGCCAACGCGCTCCTCCAGATAGTCGAAGACCTCCAGCACGACGTCGCCATAGGCCGGATTGTCCTGCATGGTCCTGGGCTCGCCCTTGGCATGCATGAGGACAACGGAGAGGCCGGTCTCGACCGCCGCGGTGAGGCTGTCGCCGTCATAGGTCAGCGCCGACACGTCATTGAAGATCTTGGCGCCCTTCTTAGCCGCCGCCCGCGCCACGCCGCTCTTGCGGGTGTCGATCGAGATCGCGACGTTGAGCCGCGAAAGCCCGTCGAGGACGGGCAAGACACGGGACAGCTCATCGGAGTCGCTGACTGCGTCGGAGCCAGGACGGGTGGATTCGCCGCCTACATCGACGATGTCGGCGCCTGACGCGGCAAGCTCGGCAGCGCGGACGATAGCCCCTTCCGTGGTGTCGTAGAGACCGCCATCGGAGAAACTGTCGGGGGTGACGTTGACAATGCCCATGATGAGGGGCCGGTCTAATCCGAGGCCGGCGAACGGCGCCCTCGGCGCCGCAATGCGGCTCACCACTTGGGCGAGATCAGCATCCTTCGATCCTGCAAGCTCTGACGCGCTGAGAAGGCGTCGCTTGGTGCGACTTGGTCCACCCTCGATAAGCTCGGCGGCGGTGAAGGCGATTGGGCCACCAGCCAAAGGAAGCGCAAGGCCCTCGGCGATCGCCGCTGCGCCCGTCGCCCCGTAGAGCATCCCGATCGGCCTGAGATAAAGCTTGTGTGCCACGGCCTTGGCTTAGCACGATGCCGCGATCATCGCAGCGGTGGACCAAGAAACGCGGGTGCCCGGGCTGGAGTCTGGTTCGTCGAAGGTGCTAGTGCAGCAAACCTCAAGTCTGTGGCGCGGGGGCCAGTCCCCCCGTGTCGGGCTCCGGCTCCGGCGGCGCCTTCTTGCCGCGGCCAGCCGTGGGAACTGCGGAAGCCGATGCCGGCCGTGTCGTTGGCTCGGCCACGAACTCGCGCACGGGAGGCTTGCCCTTGAGCAGGTTCTTGATCTCGTCGCCCGATAGCGTCTCGTATTCCAGCAGTCCCCGCGCGATGGTGTGCAGGTCGCTGAGATGCTCCGAGAGGATCCTGCGCGCCTCCTCGAAGCCCTCATCGACGAGGCGGTGAATCTCCTCATCGACGATGGTCTGGGTCTCGTCGGAGAGGTTCTGCGTCCGCGCGATGGAGTGACCGAGGAACACCTCTTCCTCGTTGTCGCCATAAGCGAGGGGTCCGAGCTTGTCCGACATGCCATATTGGGTGACCATGGCGCGGGCGAGCAGCGTTGCCATCTTGATGTCAGAAGCGGCTCCGGACGTGACCTTGTCGTAGCCGAACACCAGCTCTTCGGCGACGCGTCCGCCCATGGCGACGGTGATGTCGGCCTTGAGCTTCGCGCGCGTGTAGGAGAGCAGGTCGCGCTCGGGCAGCCGCATGACCATGCCGAGGGCGCGGCCGCGCGGGATGATGGTGGCCTTGTGCACGGGGTCCGAGGCTTGCTGGTGCAGCGCCACCAGCGCATGGCCGCCCTCGTGATAGGCGGTCAGCGTCTTTTCCTCCTCGTTCATCACCATGGAGCGGCGCTCGGCGCCCATCATGACCTTGTCCTTGGCGTCCTCGAACTCGACCTGCGTGACGAGCCGCTTGGAGCGGCGTGCGGCGAGCAGCGCCGCCTCGTTCACGAGATTGGCGAGATCGGCGCCGGAGAAGCCGGGCGTACCACGCGCGATAACTCGCAAGTCCACGTCTGGAGCAAGCGGAACCTTGCGCACATGCACCTTGAGGATCTTTTCCCGCCCGATGATGTCGGGACGCGGCACCACCACCTGACGGTCGAAACGGCCCGGCCTGAGCAGCGCGGGATCGAGCACGTCGGGCCGGTTCGTCGCCGCGATCAGGATGATACCTTCATTGGCCTCGAAGCCGTCCATCTCGACGAGCAGCTGGTTCAAGGTCTGCTCGCGCTCGTCATTGCCCCCACCAAGGCCCGCGCCACGATGGCGGCCGACGGCGTCGATCTCGTCGATGAAGATGATGCAGGGCGCGTTCTTCTTCGCCTGATCGAACATGTCGCGAACGCGGGAGGCACCCACGCCCACGAACATCTCGACGAAGTCGGAACCCGAGATGGTGAAGAAGGGCACATTGGCTTCGCCGGCGATGGCGCGGGCCAGCAGCGTCTTGCCGGTTCCGGGAGGCCCGACCAGCAGCGCGCCGCGCGGGATGCGCCCGCCGAGCTTCTGGAACTTCTGCGGATCGCGCAGGAACTCGACGATCTCCTGCAAATCCTCCTTCGCCTCGTCGACGCCGGCCACGTCGTCGAAGGTGACGCGCCCATGCCGCTCGGTCAGAAGCTTGGCCTTGGACTTACCGAAGCCCATGGCGCGGCCGCCGCCGGACTGCATCTGGCGCATGAAGAAGATCCACACGGCGATGAGCAGCAGCATCGGAAACCAGGACACGAGCACGCCGAGCAGCGACGGGACGTCGTCCTCCGACGGCTTGGCGCTGATCTTCACGCCCTTCTGGTGCAGCTTGTTGACCAGGTCCGGATCGTTCGGCGCATAGGTCTGGAAGTTGCGACCGTCATTGAAGTGGCCGGTAATTTGGTTGCCGGCGATGGTCACATCCTGCACGCTGCCGCCCTCGACCTCGGTCAAGAGCTGCGAGAAGCTGATCTCATTGCCGCGGACATGGATTCCCGGGCTTTGAAACAAATTGAACAGGGCGACTAGCAATAGGCCGATGAAGACCCAGATGGCGAAATTACGGAAATTCGAATTCATGACGATCCTGACTGCTGCAACTGGGGCAACGCCGGAGGCCTTGGCCTCGCCCCCTCAAACGCGCTCGAGGACAGTAAGCCTGGCTAACATAGGAACGTGCAACCTCTTTGCCAAGTAAAGCTAACCCTGCACGCTTTCTCAATGGCTTGCTCCAAGCACGGTGGCCCGAGGACCAAGCCATGCGCCATTGACAAAGCTCGCGCTGAAGCCACGCGCGGCTCCGCCACGCGTCGCGTCGCCGTGTGATGCAGGGCCGATGTCGAGATGCGGAAGGGCGAGCATCTCCTCCCCCCGCCAGCAAGCAGGAAGTGTGGCGCCCGCGAAAAGCGGAAGCGCGGACCACCAGGCCGAGGAAGAGCGAAGATTGCGCCAGCCGGCCTCTCCCAGCGCCCGCACGGTGACGGGCCTCGGCTCCCCGTCCCCGAGCTCGACCCTGAAACGGTTGTCCCAGAGAGCCCGTTCCCCAGGGGCCAGGACCAGGGCCGGCAAACCCGCCGCACGCGCCTCCCTGAACACCCCAAGTCCAGGACCAATTGGCTGCAACCGGCAACCGCCGAGCGTGTGGATCTTGCCCGGGTTCTGCTCCAATGCCACAAGCAAAGCCTCAAGTTTGGCGAGCCGGATGGGGCGGGCCCGGCCCCCCACGGCGGCGACCACCCGCGCGAGCGCGCGAAGCGCGATCTCCGCGGGAGCCGCGGTGAGCGCTTCCTGCGCGAGCAGGCAATACCCCGCTTCGCTCATGGCGCCATAGGCGCCTAGGAAGTCGGTCGTGGCCTCGTCGAGAGCGGCCCGCGCGCGCCGGAGGCGCTGCGCCGACCTCGCGAGTGCGTCCGGCGTAAGCCCAACCTTCGCCAGCACGTCGTGGCTCGCGCGCACCCTCGCGCGCTCAAAACGCGGATCGTCATTGCTCGGATCCTCTACCCAGCCGATGCCCGCTTCGATCAGCGTTGCAGCGAGACTTGCCTTGGGGACATCGAGGAGAGGACGCAGCACGACGATGCCGGCCCAAACGCTCTCCTCGGGGATGGCGGCAAGCCCGTCCAAGCCGCTGCCGCGCTTGAGCCGCATGAGGAAGGTCTCGGCTTGATCGTCGAGGTGATGCGCCGTGACCATGGCGGGGATGTCATGGGCATGGCAGTAGGCCGCCATGAGGTCGTAGCGGGCCTCCCGCGCTCGCACTTGCAGGCCGCCCTTTTTCCCGTCTGTTGGCGACCAGGTGAGGATCGCATGGGGCAGGCCGAGGCTCGCTGCCATGCGGGCGACCATCAGAGCTTCCTCGCGGGAGCTCAAGTGAAGCCCATGATCGACCGTCAGCACCGTGACGTCAGGCTTGGCTCCCCCCTCGGCCCGCCAGAGCGCGATCAGGCGAAGCGCGGCAAGACTGTCCGGGCCACCGGACACGGCAAGCGCAACGCGCCGATAGCGGGCAAGCGGGGCGAAGGTCCTGCGCGCCTCACTCAAGGAGAGCGGCGCAGCCATCAGCAGCCGACCCTGCGTCGTTCGCCCTTGGCCTGATCCCGCAAATGCTCCTCAGCCGACGGGAACCTTGTGCTGAACTCGCTGAAGGTCGTGCAGGCCGCGTCTTTTTGGCCGAGCTCCGCCAGCGCCATACCGAGCTTGAGCAGACTGTCGGGAGCCTTCTCGCTGGACTTGTACTTTCTGTAGCCCTTGAGGAAGGCGTCTGCCGCGTCCTTGAATTGCCCGCGCACATAGTAGGACTCACCGAGCCAATATTGCGCCTTCCCGGCGAGGGGATCGTCCGGATAGCGCTTCACCAGCTGACGGAACGAAGTCTCTGCCGCGGGATAGTCCTTCCGCAAGAGATCGCCGTAGCCTTGATTGTAGAGGGAGATCGCATCAGAGCCGGCAGGCATTGCAGCAAGGCTTTGCGGCTGGTCCGGTCGGGGTTGTCGCCCTTCATCCTGGGTGGCGGGCGGCAACGGCTCCCTGGCCGCGACGTCCTCGCCTCGAGATGGAGCCGCTGGCTTAGCCGCCGTCGCAACGTTCCTCGTGCCGAAGAGCGAGGCATCCCGCACCGTGCCTCCGGCGTCAGTCAATGCGGCGGCGGAGGGATCGGCTGGAGCCAGCCCTTGCCGGCCCATGGGTTTGCTCGGCCGCGGCTCTTCGCCTCCCGGGGGCGATAACGACTGGGGGGCGCCCGCGCGCCCGAGCTTCGCCTCGATGGCGCCGAGCTGTTGCGTCATCAGCTCGAGCTGGCTCGTGAGCGCGCCGATCTGCGTCTCGAGCGCATCCACGCGGGCGCCAAGGTCCGCGGCGTTGCTCACCCCCTGAGCAGCATCGCCGGCGGCGCTTTCCTGCGGCAGCACCACATCGGGTTTCGATTTCAGAAGCGATGTGAGCGTGCCGACCATCACCTGGAGATCGTGGATCTGTTCCTCCAGCCGACCGATTCGACCGGCAATCAGATCGCCAGCGGCCGGCGGGGCGGCCTCGGCCGCGGGGGCAGGCTCCGGCGGAGGCGTGTCCTGTTGGGCAAAGACTGGCGCGCCCGCAGCAAACAGAAGCACGGCTCCCGCCAATGCAGAAGCTAAGCGCGATCGCCTGCGCCGTCTCAAAGCCGAAGGATCCACGGGTGAGGGCCTTGTCAGAACAGTCCGCGACGAATGCCGGGCTTGGGACGCCAAGCGCCCTCAAGATAGCGCATTTGGTCCCGCTTTTGAGGCCAAACTTTGGTGTGCCGCGCGCCAAGCGTCGCACGCGTGGCGAGGGCTCGGCCTGAGCCCGGATCGATTTCGTCAGCCACTCGAGCCAAGGCTCTCAGCGGCTAGTTCCGCGCCATGGCTCCGCTGTTCAACACCGTTTGGGCGCGACGGTTCTGCGACCAGCAGGAGATGTCGTCGCAGACCGCGACCGGCCGTTCCTTGCCGTAGGAGATGGTCCGCATCCGGGCAGCGCTGACGCCCTTTCCCGCCAAGAACGTCTTTACTGCCGTGGCGCGGCGCGCACCCAAGGCGATATTGTACTCCCGCGTGCCCCGCTCATCGGCGTGCCCTTCGACGGTCACCGTGTATTGCGGATATTGATTGAGCCAAACGGATTGCTTGCTCAGGATGCTCTGCGCCTCGCCGGTCAAGGCCGAGCTATCGACCTCGAAATGGACAATATCGCCGACATTGACGGCGAAATCCTGAGCCGTACCGGGCTCCGCTGAATTTATGGATCCGACCCCATACTCCTTTGGCTGCGCATGACGCGCGCAAGCCGCAAGAACCAGGGCGACGGCCAAAACGCCCGCCAACTTGCAGGCGCGCCTAAACGCACCACTCAACCCCATACTGGTTACTCCCGCTAGCCGCCTTTTAGGTAAATCGTTAATTGTAATTCGTTAACGATCTCCTATCCCCACAAAATGTCCGCAGATTGGCTAGCGAGAGGAGCTAAGCGGCTCCGGCGAGGTATCCCCTAATGGAAAGGATGCCTGGGACGCCGCCGCATCTTGCTTCGGCGTCCCGGCATCCAAATCCCATCGTGCGGAAAGTGACCCCCCGCCTAGGACAAATCTCGTGTGTTCGCGTCGGTTAGACGCGAACAACCTGCTCAACCACGACGTCGGCTGAGCCGAGCTTCAAGGGCTCGTGGGTTACAGCCTGTTCGTGATGGAAGCAGCCGCCTAGCGCAACGGCGGCAGCCACGATGGTGGCGACGACGATAACGCCCTTCAAACCCTGCATGGTCTTCTCTCCTTTGGTTAAACGGCAAGTGCCGTTTTTGCATGTACCGGTGTGACGCTTTCAGATCAAGATCGGACTGCCATCCCCCGACCGTTTTGTCGGTCATTGATGCCAAAATGCCACGCCGAATCTCAACCTCCAGCCCGGGTCAGGCTACAAGGCGGGTACGAGCCTGATCAAGTATGGTTAACATTAGGATAAGTGGATTCTTGAATCGGGACAGCGCCCCGCTCAGGGCCCGAATCCGGGGCAAAACCGAGGCTAGTTGATGAGCGGCGACCAGGCCGGGTCGGAGCCGAAGGAGGGGGTAGCGACCAAGCGCTCATTATAGCCCGTGAGGTCGATGCTAAAGAGCCTTGGGCCCCCACCCGCGCCCGGAGATTCCCTGAAAAACATCAAGACCCTGCCGTTCGGCGCCCAGGTGGGTCCCTCATTGTGGAAGCCCTCGGTCAGGATGCGCTCGCCCGAGCCGTCGGGCTTCATGACGCCGATCAGGAACTCTCCGTTCGACAGTTTGGTGAAGGCCACGAGGTCGCCGCGCGGCGACCAGACCGGGGTCGAGTAGCTGCCGCGGCCGGAGCTGATGCGGTGCTGATTCGATCCATCGGCGTTCATCGCGTAGATCTGCTGGGTGCCGTCCCGGTCGCTTTCGAAGACGACCTGGCGTCCGTCAGGTGAGTAGCAGGGGGCCGTGTCGATCGCCTGGGTATTGGTCAGCTGCGTGGTACGCCGGCTGCGCAGGTCCATGGCGTAGATGTTGGTGTTGCCCCCCTGCTCGATGCTCATGATGATTCGCTGTCCGTCCGGAGAGAAGCGAGGCGCGAAGGTCATGCCCGGGAAGGTGCCGACGATCTCCTTCTGCCCAGTTTCGATGTTCAAGAGATACACTTTGGGGTTTTGGCCCTCGAACGACATGTAGGTGATCTCTTGCGTCGACGGACTGAACCGCGGCGTCAGGACCAGGTCCTGGCCCGTCGTTAGCAACCGCACGTTGTGGCCGTCCTGGTCCATGATAGCGAGGCGCTTGATGCGCTTATCCTTGGGACCCGATTCGTCGACAAACACGATGCGCGTATCGAAATAGCCCTTCTCGCCGGTGAGTCGTTCGTAGATGACGTCGGCGATGATGTGGCCAATGCGGCGGGCATCCTTTGGCCGGGTGAAGAACTGCTCGCCAGCCAACTGCTTTCCGGCGAAGACGTCCCACAGCCTGAACTCGGCCTTGAGCTTGCCGTCACTGTTACTGATGCGGCCGACAACAAGGGCTTGCGCGTTCAGGGGGCGCCAATCCTCGAAGCGTGGCGCTTGGCCCAGATCGATCGCCTTCTCGATGAAGGCGGCGTGATCGATGGGCACGAATAGCCCGGACGATTTCAGATCGTTCGACACCACGTCCGAAATTTCGCGCGCCGCGTCAGCCTCAATCGAGCCGTCATTCGCGAAGTCGGTAATGGCGATCGGCAACGGCTGGATGGTGCCCTGGGTGATATTGAGTTCAACCACCGCGTGTGCTGCTTTAGAAGCGGCGCCGGCGCCGATCAGCACGCCGAGGAGAAGGGTGGCGAGCCGCCAAGCGCCTATTGGCAGAGTCGATTTGCTCGAAGAGCTGGTGGAATCTTGCATCGGTTTCGATTGGCTCATGCGATGAGGCGGCTTAACCGCTGCCATACATCTGTCTTGGGTCGAAAGTGAGGATCATGTCGCGCCACACCGAATATTTCTTGCTCGGCAAGGAATAGGGCTGGCACTGGAACACGGCGCGCACCGCGCTGTCCGCGGCGGCCTGGAAGAAGGGCGAGCCGCCGCTGTTCGCGACACTCGGATAGCCGATCAGGCTCCCATCCTCGTTCAGCTGGAGTCGGACCTTCACGATGATCGCGTCAGCGCCGAGCCCGCCAGGCGGTGGGCTCCAGCATTGCGCGATTTTCGCCCTTAGCGCGTCGATCTCATTGACCGACATGGTCATCTCCGTGCCGCTCGACTGTCCATGCACCGGCTTTCTCGGGGTGTCTTGCGGTGCGTCCGCCGACCTCGGCTCTTTCGCCGCGTCGGGGATCTTGTTGAGCAGCGCGGCGATCCTGTCGGCGTTGAAGTCGTGCTTCTTCTCCGTCTCGGGCGCCGGTTTCGGTTTCGGAGCCTTCTCCTTGACCGGCTTGTCGGGCTTGGCCTCCGCCTTCTTGGGCTCCGGCTCCTTCTTCGCCTCTGCCTCCTTCGCCTTTTCCACCTTCTCCGGCTTTGGCTCCGGCGTGGGCTTCGGAGCCTCCACCTTCGCTTGTGGCGCAGGCGGGGGGGGCACCGCGGCTGGGGTGTCCTGCGGCTTAGGCGGCTCCTTCTCGCTCACGGCTTGAGGCTTCGGCTCTTGGGGCTTCGGCGCAAGCGGTGCGTCGTCCTTGGCGTCGACCATGCCAGCCTTGATCTTGGTGAACTCCGAAGGACTGAGGATTTCGATGGGCACGTCCTGGATCATCGGCGCATCAAGCGCCTGCCCTCCGGGGAACAGCACGACGGCCCAGAGCAGGATGGCGAGATGCAGCGCGATTGAGATGAAGGCGCTCTTCCGCACAACGTTCCCTTATTGCGGCTTCTGTTCAAGGTCGGACACCAACGCAATTCTGCGAAAGCCTGCCGCGCTGATCGTTCCCATCACCCTCATGACGACGCCGTAATTCACCCGGCGGTCGCCGCGCACGAAGATGCGCTCCTCGTACCCGCTCTTACTGATAGCGGTGAGTTTGGGCACAATTTCGTCGAGCTGCATCTCGGTGTCCTGCAGGAAAATCTTGCCGTCGGGATCGACCGTGATGGTGAGCGGCTCCTTGTCGCCTTCGAGCTGCTGCGCTTCCGATTTCGGCAGTTCGATCGGCACGCCGACAGTGAGCAGCGGTGCCGTCACCATGAAGATGATCAGAAGCACAAGCATGACGTCGACCATCGGCGTCACGTTGATCTCGGCCATCGGCCGTGCCGAGCGCCGCCGGCGGCGGCTGCCATTGCCGGAATTGCCCTGCGCCGTGGCGCCCATGGCCGCCTAGCTCCTCACGTCGATCTGGCGCGACAGGATGGCCGCGAACTCGTCGGCAAAGCCTTCCAGCCGCGCCCCTTGCCGGGCCACTTCACTATTAAATTTGTTATAGAAAATCACGGCAGGGATGGCTGCGAGCAGCCCGAGCGCCGTGGCGAACAGGGCCTCGGCGATGCCCGGTGCGACGACGGCGAGATTGGTGTTCTTGCTGACGGCGATCGCCTGAAAGCTCGTCATGATTCCCCAGACGGTGCCGAACAGGCCAACGAAGGGCGCCGTCGAGCCCACGGTCGCGAGGAATGTGAGGCGGCGCTCCAGACGCTCGAGCTCGCGCGAGATGGTCACGTCCATGACCTTCTCGACTCTGAGCTGGGTGCCTGGCGTCGGTTTCGGATTGCGCTCGATGCTGCGCTTCCACTCGCGCATGGCAGCGACGAAGAGCGCTGCCATGGAGGTGTTACGCCGCTGATTGAGGGCCTGGTAAAGCTCTTCCAGCGATTGTCCCGACCAGAACACTTGCTCGAACGCGTTCGTCTCCTTCCGCGTTCGGGCGAAGAGGAAGAACTTCTCGAGGATGATCGCCCAGCTCCACACCGAGGCCATGAGCAGCCCGATCATCACGATCTTGACGACGATGTGAGCGTTCTTGAACAGCTCGAAGATCGAGAGATCGACGGCAACATCGGGCGGGGTCATGGCGGCCTCGTGGCGTGAGCTTCAAGAGCGTCTCTCTCGGGCCTATCGCCTGTTCAAGACGGCATCTGCCCCCACGGGGATTTGCCCACGGGGATTTGACGAACATCGCCGGAGAGAGCGCCGCCTCTTTGCGCTGGTTCGACCTTACGCGAGCGAATGTGACTAAACTTGGGCTTGTTAACCCTTAACGGCTTCGGTCGCACTCGCGCGTAGGCCCTGAAGATCTGGGACGCTTGACCGGCTTTCAGAGTTACCCTTGCGCGCGTTGGTTAACGAACCGTTCAAGCGCGCCGCGAATAAGGCTCCCAAGCCGCTGCGGCTTGCCCGAGGGCGAGACCAGCACGACGCTGACCTTGGCGCGGGCGAGCACGGTTTCACCGCGGCGTACCTCTTGGACCAGCACCAGCGTCGTCCCGCCGATCTCGGCGCATCGCGTGACCACTTCGAGCACCTCGTCAATACGGGCAGGCTTGAGATAGTCGATCTCGATGCGACGGACGACGAAGACCGCGGGTTCGCCTTGGGGCGGGTTGGCGAGACGCTGGTGGTCGATGCCCAAGAGCCTGATGAAGTCCGAGCGGCCGCGTTCGCAGAAGCGCAAAAAGCTTGCGTGATAGACGAGGCCGGTGAAGTCGGTGTCCTCGAAATAGATGCGGATGGGCAAGACATGCGTCTCCCCCTCGACCCGCCCGGCAAGCTCCGGCCAATTGCCACTCACGGCTCTTCACTGCACTTGAAGAGCGGGAACTGGGCGTCCGTCTGCTGCGGCGGCACGGGGAGACCGAGATGCGTGAAAGCGCCGGCAGTGAGCAGGCGCCCGCGCGGGGTGCGCGCGATGAGGCCTTGCTGCAACAAATAGGGCTCGATGATCTCCTCGATGGCGTCGCGCGGTTCCGACAGCGCCGCCGCCAGCGTTTCGACGCCGACGGGTCCGCCCCCATAGTTCAGCGCGATGCAACGTAAGTAACGGTGATCGAGCGCATCCAATCCGCGCCCATCCACTTCGAGCTGCGCGAGCGCGCCATCGGCAAGCTTGGCGTCGACGGCGGCGGCACCTTCGACGCTGGCGAAGTCGCGCACGCGGCGAAGCAGCCGCCCCGCCACCCGCGGCGTCCCC
>JBARKP010000004.1:0-27738 GCA_049801475.1 Methyloceanibacter sp. | reverse complement strand
GTCTGGGGGACCGGGGGTCGGGAGTTCAAATCTCCCCGCTCCGACCACTTCCCCCTTAGATTTCCGGCACGACGTGGGCACGAAACTGCTTCGCGACACCGGCAACCTTAAGCTGGTTCAGAAGGCGCTCAATCACGCCGTGGAGAAGGTCAAGGCGATGCGCGGCGAGACCTTGCCCACGGCGGAGGTCGAGGCGGTGTGGACCTCGAAGCTCAAGGTGTTCCGCAACCGCGTGCTCGCCATCCCCGACCGCCTTCGCGACCTTCCCGCGCAACGGCCAGCGCGAAAGTGCTGCCTCGAACCAAGGTTAAAAGGCCGTGCGCACAGAATCGACCACGGACGAGGGGACGTCTCCCAGCACCGAGACGTCTCCCAGCACCGAGAGGTAGAACTCGACAACCTCGTTCGTCATACGCTCCACGGTGACGCGCTTCTTCACATGCTCCTGCAGCCGAACGGCCCGATCGAGGAACAGCTTCGGATTGGCGAGGAATGCCCGCATTTGGCCTGCGAGCGAAGCAATGTCTCCGGGCCGGACGAGAGGCGTGTCTGTGCCCGCCACGATCTCAGGGATCCCGCCGACATCCGTGGCGATCAGCGGCATCTGAGCGGCGGCGGCCTCGAGCACCACATAGGGAAAAGACTCTGTCCGTGAGGGGACCACCACACAGCGGCCGCGGGCAAACGAGGTCCTTGCCAGCAAGGGCCCCGCAAAGGTGACTTTGCCGTCCAGGCCAAGTTTCTGCGCCAGCCGCCTGAAGTCTTCTTCGTCGGGGCCGGATCCGACGATAAGCGCCGTCGCGGGATAGACGGTTCGTTGCGCGGCAAGCGCAGCTAGCAGGATGTCGACGCCCTTCAAGCGTCTAAGCTCACCCACGAAGACGAAGTCGGCAGCATCGTCGGCAAGCATCGGCTCGTAGAATTCGTGGCGATAGAGCCCGTTCGGCACGATGCAAACAGGGCAGGGCGGTTCTTCGATAAGCTCGTTGTAGCGGCGTGCGGCGAAGAGGCTTTCGAAGATGAGGCCGTCGGTCAAGGGGGCAAGCCTGCGCTCCGCCTGTATGTAGAGACGTCCGGTCAGCGTTGTGGGGGAATAGTGGAGGCTGCCACCGTTCGGCGTGTAAAACGCTCCCACCCTCTTGCCTTTACGTTTGAGCCCCCGAGCAGCGAGCCGGGCATAGGCCCCGCCTTTGGCTCCATGGCCATGCAAGACATCGACGGCGAGATTTGACGCAAGCAGCTTGACCTTGCGGTAGCTCCGCCAATCGCCGAGGCCGAGCTGACGGGGCATGGGGCAGCGCGTGACGCCGAGTGCACAGGAGTCCGCCAAGCGGCTGAGGTCGCGCACAGCCTCCTGCCCGCCCGTCTCTGAATCGCAGATGATGCCGACCTGAAGCCCAAGTTCGGCCTGGCCTTTCGCCAAATCGTGGAGGTAGCGGAACAAACCTCCGATCGGCGCTCTCAGACAATGGAGAATGCGAAGGGAGGAGCTCACGATGATGGGAACGAGAATCCTGAGTGAGTGGCGCTTCACTGCTCTTTAGAAGAACCGTTCGAAGACGTAAAGAGTATCGCCCGGCTGCACGGGATAGTCGGGGGCATCATCACCGTGCTCATCACCCCCCAATCTGCGCGTGAGCCGCACTTTGCGCTGATTGGCCCGCTCCGTGTAGCCTTCGACGATCGCCACCGCCATTTCCACCGTCAGGCCGCTCACGAAGGGAAACTGGCGGGCCTTTTTCACTTCGCCGAAGACGAAGAACTGACGGTAGGTCACCACCTCAGCCGTCACTTTCGGGTCTTTGACGTATTTGGCTTTGAGGCTGCTGGCGTGGCAGCCGCGAGCTGGAAGGTCGTGAGCCCTCGCGCGTGCACGCCCCGAACCAAGACCATCGAGACATAGCCGGCCCCGTCGACGCCGTAGACCCGCGACAGGTTCTCCTGCCCGAACACCACGACGCGCACTTGGTCGCCGCTATCGAGCGTGTACCGCTCGAGAGGAATGACCGCGCCGGGAATGCCGGCCCCGACCGGGACTGTCGGCAGGGGCGGAAGGGGGCAGGGGTGCCAGCGTCGAAAGCGCCAGCTCCGGCGTCGTTAACCCAGGTATCCCGCGCATGTTGCAACCGCACAGCGCTGCGGCAACAACGAGCGTGATCAGCGCATATCGCCTGACCCCGGCCCGGGCGGTTGGCTCCGTTCATATATTCTGATTTAGGGCCGTCATGGTTAAGGAACGCTGACCGCCCGTGCCGAAGCGAGCCGGACTTTAAGAACTTAGTTACGAGGAGGCGCTCTAATGCCGCTTCCAGGTCAGGGAGTTCAGTCGTTCGATGCTGTCGCAACAAGGTCTGCCTCTTGCCGAGGACGTCGATCTCGGCGCGCTCGGGCGCGCCCTCTGGCGCGCCAAGACCTGGATCGTTGGCTTGGCTGCCGGCGCCGGCATCATGACCTTTGTCGGTCTGTCCATGGTCCGGCCGCTGAACACCTCCGAGTCGCGCATCCTCATCGAGAACGACGTATCCCCCTTCACCCGCACCGCCACCGATCCCGGCCACGATCAAAAGCAGGCCTTGGACGAGCAGGCGGTGCAGATCCAGGTGCAGGTTCTTACCTCGCGCGACTTGGCGCTCGACGTCGTCAAGGCGCTCGACCTCGCTCCAGCGCTCCGGCAGCGCAAGAACGGTCACCGGAGTCCGAAGCCAAGAAGGTCGATAAGCCTTTGGCGGCATCGACGGCCGTGACGAAGGGCCTTTTCGACAGAGTGCTGGGGGGGCTTCCTGCCAGCCCGGGCCAAGCTCGGGAGGAGAAGAGCAAGCTTCCGCCCATGGTACAGCGGGCGCGTTCGGAGGCTGACGCCGGGGCACCAAATGATCTCCGGAGTTATTTGCAGCGAAGAGCTGCCTTGCAGAACCGGGATCTGGCTAAGCGCGCACGGCGCAGGAAAACAGCTACATCAAGAGTCAAGGGCCCGGTTGGACCCGTGCTCAAGTCCCTCGATGTCGTGCTCAACCATGTCCGCGCACGCTCGGCAGGCAAGACTCCGCGCGTGGTTCTGGCGGCCCCGGTTTCAACCGATGTTGACGCGACCGACGAAGCGATCCGGATCGCGCGAGCGCTCGTCTCGGGCAAACAGCGCGCGGTCCTCGTCGACCTTACGCGTGGCGCCGCAGCCGTGTCGGGAAGGCTAGGCCTTCCCCGCGCGCCAGGCTTCACCGATCTCGCCGCGGGCCACGCGGACTTCGAGCACGTGGTCCACATTGACGGGGAGACGCCCCTCCAGGTTATCCCAGCGGGGAACCCGACGGTCAAAGCCGACGGCGACGATACTGACCGCGCGACCCGTATCTTTGAGGCTCTGACCCAAGCCTATGACTGCATCGTGCTGCACGCGGACCACGAAACTGCGAGGAAGCTTGAGCCGGCGCTCGATGGACGCCTGCAGGTGGTGGTTGCCGTTCTCGCGCCCGGCGAAAGCGCCAAGGCTGGAGAGAAGGGCTTGGCTGAGCTCACCGCGTTCGGTTGCCCCGTGGTGCCCTATGAGCAGACAGACGAGGAGCGCCGGTCGGGCCGATCGGGACTGTTTGGCCGCGCCGCGGCGATCTGACGCCCTCACTTTTTCGGCGCGACGTCGCGGCGGGCAGGGGGGAAGCTGATGGCAGAAAGGAGTGCCCGCCATACAGGCGCCCATCGCCTGCTCGCGCCCTATACCCAAGGCTCCGGCGTGATTTTCGCGCTGCACCATGTCCGGCCAGCGCAAGAGAAAGCTTTTGCGCCGAACCGTATCCTTGAGGTGGCGCCCGAGTTTCTCGATGCCGTGCTCGATCAGGTCGAGGACGCCGGGCTCGACGTCGTCTCCCTCGACGAGGCCACGCGGCGTCTCAGAGACGACGACGCGAGACGCTTCGTCTGTTTCACCTTCGACGATGGCTACCGGGACAATCTCGCTTACGCCTATCCCTTGTTCCGGCGACGCTCGCTGCCGCTGAACATCTACATCCCGACTGACTACCCCTCCGGACGGGGGTGGCTTGCGCTGGAGGAGATTGTCGCCAGAGCGGACGAGATCGAGCTTTGCCGCAAGGGCGAGCTGTGGCGTCTGCCTACCGCGACGGTGCAGGAGAAGGAGCGAAGCCACGATCAGATCAATTGGTGGCTCCGCTCTGTCGACGAGGTCACGCAACGGCGGGTCGTGCGCACCCTTGCCGACCGTTACGAGATCGACACGGCCGCACTGTGCCGGGGCCTGGTGATGACTTGGGATGAGATTCGCGGGCTTGCCGCCGATCCGCTGGTCACTAGTGGCGCTCACACCAAGGGCCATTACGCCATCGCCAAATTATGGCCCGAGAAGGCCGTCGCGGAGATGAAGGGGAGCGCGGACGGGATCGAGCGCGAGCTCGGGGCGAGGCCCGCCCATTTCAGCTTCCCCTATGGCGATGAAGGCAGCGCGCGCGCACGCGACTTCGCCCTTGCCCGCGAGCTTGGCTTCAAGACCGCGGTGACCACGCGCAAGGGCGTACTGTTTCCCGCGCATAAGCGTCATCTCACCGCGCTGCCGCGGGTCTCGCTCAACGGCGACTATCAGTCCCTGATCTATACGGCGCTCTATCTGTCCGGCGCGCCTTTCGCCTTGTGGAATCGCTTCCAGCAGGTCAGCGCCGCTTGAGCTCCTCTTGCGCGCCAGGCCGCTGCATCCAGCGTATCAGCAACCCGGCCGGAAAGACCCAGGCGAGACCGGCCGCGAGGAAATAGACAAGCTTCGCCAAGGCTGGCGCAGACGCCATGCGGCTAGCCCCAATGCTTGCCGCCGCCATCGCATAGGCCAACAGGAACACGAGCAGCACGATCATGCCGATGAGCTTGCGGGCCCTGACGCGCATGCGACAACCATAGCAGCGCGCGTGGATTTGCTTCAACTGTGTGAGGAGTTCGGTTGCGAGCCGCAGCCTGGCACTAAGCTGACACCTCCTCCGCGCTTATCCCCGCCCTCGCCGCCTCCCTTACACTCCGCTCCATCCCTTCCCCATGAGGGATGCGTGTCCGGACAGTCGTGGGGAAGGGACGGCGCCCGAGCAAGGAGCGGTAAACATGGCCCGAGTACTGAGCAAACCGTGCCCACTCTTGGATAACGGACCAGCCTCAGGGGTCTGTCGGTGCTTTCGCGTCGGCTGGAATGCTGAGGTCTAATCCCGACCCCAAGGCCTTTGGCCTGAAGGGTCCGGGACCAGAGGTAAGGGTCGCACCGAGGCTGCCGCGCAGGTACTGCGGCGAGGGGCTTTGGTTCGTCCTTCTGCGGCACTATTGCCCTCCCGTGCTATTGAGTTCCCCCTAGCTGCCAGTTATCAGACCCCATGTCCTCGACCTCCGCCGAGAGCGTTGCGGCAACCAGTCTTGATCAGGTGCCGGCGAACGCCAGGCACGCCAGATCCTTGCGCGTCTGGCTTGGCGTCGTCGCGCTCTTGATCATCGCGATGATCTTGGTCGGAGGCGCCACGCGCCTCACCGATTCAGGACTCTCCATCACCGAATGGCAGCCGATCATGGGGATGGTGCCGCCGCTCTCCGACAGCGCCTGGCAAAAGGCCTTTGCGGCCTATCAGAAGATCCCGGAATATTTGGAGCTGACGCGGGGCATGAGCCTCGAGGAGTTCAAGACCATCTATTGGTGGGAGTGGGGGCATCGCTTCCTCGGCCGCCTGATCGGCTTTGCCTTCCTCCTTCCGTTTGTCGCCTTCTGGATTGCGGGCTTCATTCCCCGGGCGCTGATACCAAGGCTGCTCGGCCTGTTCGTGCTTGGGGGGCTGCAGGGCGCGGTCGGCTGGTACATGGTGAAGAGCGGCCTCGTCGACCGCCTCGATGTGAGTCAGGACCGGCTCGCCGCCCATCTCGGTATCGCCGTGCTCATCCTCGGCTATACGCTTTGGCTCCTGTTCGATCTCGGCTCGGAAGAGGGGATGCGCGAAAGGCCAAGCTCGCGTGTTGCGGCTTGGGTTGCCGCCTGCGTGCTCGCGCTGATCTATCTGCAGATATTGGCGGGCGCTCTCGTTGCGGGGCTCGACGCCGGCCTAGGCTTCAACACCTGGCCGCTCATCAACGGAGCTTTCGTGCCGGACGGCCTGCGTACGCTCTCGCCCTCGTACCTCAACCTGTTCGAGAACCCGCTCACCGTCCAGTTCGATCACCGCATGCTGGGCTATAGCGTGGTGCTTGCAACTCTGGCGCAAGCCGCGTGGCTCGCCGTCAGCAGCAAGTCTTCGGCCCTTGTCGCGAGCGCATCGGCCGTGGCCTGCCTCGCGCTCCTGCAAGCGACGCTCGGTGTCTGGACGCTGCTGTTGGCCGTCCCGATTCCGCTTGGGCTCGCCCACCAGGCTGGCGCCATCGCGGTCTTTGCCGCCGCGCTGCATCACCTTTGGCTTGCTGGCAAGCCCTCCACCTCTATGCGAGAGGCTCAGACCCCGCCAGCGCCTGATCGAGGTCGGCGATGATGTCGCCAACGTCTTCCAAACCGATCGACAGCCGCACCACCTCGGGGCCCGCGCCCGCGCGCACGCGCTGCTCATCGGAGAGCTGCCGGTGCGTGGTCGAGGCCGGGTGAATGATCAGGCTCCGCGTATCGCCGATATTGGCGAGATGGCTGAACAGCCTGACATTGCTCACGAGCCTCACGCCTGCGTCATAGCCGCCCTTGAGCCCGAAGGTAAACACGGCGCCGGCGCCTAGCGGACAATAGCGCCTGGCCAGTGCATGGTACTTGTTGCCGGGGAGCCCTGCATAGTTCACCCAGGCCACCTTGTCGTGGCCCGACAACCACTTCGCTACGGCGAGCGTGTTGTCGCAGTGCCGCTGCATGCGCAAGGGGAGCGTCTCGATCCCGGTCAGGATGAGGAAGGCGTTGAAGGGCGAGATGGCGGGGCCAAGATCGCGCAAGGAGAACACGCGGCACGCGATGGCGAAGGCGAAATTGCCGAAGGTCTCCGCGAATGTGACGCCGTGATAGCTCGGCGAAGGCTCCGATAGCGTGGGATAGCGTCCACTTTTCAGCCAATCGAAGGTGCCGCAATCGACGATGGCTCCGCCGATCGAATTGCCATGACCGCCCAGGAACTTGGTCAGCGAATGCACGATGATGTCGGCGCCATGAACGATGGGCCGGATCAGATAAGGTGTGGCGAGGGTATTGTCGACGATCAGCGGCACCTGGGCTTCCTTGGCGACCGCGGAGACGGCGGCGATGTCGGTTATGATGCCGCCCGGATTGACGATCGACTCGACGAAGATGACTTTGGTCTTCGGCGTCAGCGCCGCGCGGAAGCTCTCCGCATCATCGGTGTCGGCAAAGCGTACGTTCCAATCGAATTTCTTGAAGGACTGGGTGAACTGATTGATCGACCCGCCATAGAGCTGGCGCGCGGCGATGAACTCGTCGCCGGGCTCGAGCAGCGCGTGGAAGACGAGCGCCTGCGCCGCGTGACCCGAGGCCACGGCAAGCGCGGCCGTGCCGCCCTCGAGCGCCGCGATCCGCTCCTCAAGCACGGCCTGGGTCGGATTCATGATGCGCGTGTAGATGTTGCCAAACGTCTCGAGGTTGAAGAGCGCCGCAGCATGATTAACGTCCTCGAAGACGTAGGACGTCGTCTGATAGATCGGGGTGATTCTGGCGCCGGTGGCTGGGTCCGGGTGGGCGCCGGCGTGGATCGCCAGAGTGTTGAAGCCAGGCTTGCGTTCGGCTGACATCGTGCTCCTCTCCGCGCTGATGGTCGTGGTCGCGACTATAGCAAGCGCGCCGCAAAGACGAGCGAGCCGATACGGCGGGCGCTCAATCGCTGTTGTTGATAGTGATGATCTCGTATTTCAGCTCCGTGTAGGCGCCGAAATTCCGAAGCCATATGTTGCGGCTGCCCTCGCCGACCATTATCCCTTGCCAGTTCTCGAACAATTCGTCCGGGTCTTACGCAAGGATCGCAGCTTTCAGCTCGGGGCCCATGACCATATTGTAGCGCCTGAAAAACTCCGCGGCACTCATGAGGATAGGAGAAAGCAGACGAGGCGACCAAGGAAACCAAGCCATGAGCGGATGCCGATGCATGCCCGCATGGTCAGGCACCACGCTTCAGCGTGCCGCCCTTGCCGAATAGTAGCGGCTTGCGGTTGTCGATCAGGCGGCGATTGACGCCCACCCAGCCGATCTCGCCGGAGAGCCGACCATACTCGATCTTCGGACAACGGTTTATGACCACCTTCAGTCCGGCATCCTCGGCCAGCTTCGCTGCCTCGTCATTGCGGACGCCGAGCTGCATCCACACGACCTTGGCACCAATCGCGATTGCCTCGCGGGTGATGGGGAGGGCGGCTTCGGAATTGCGGAAGATGTCGACCACCTCGACCGGCTCTTCAATGTCGACCAACGACGCATGAATCTTCTGCCCGAGGAGCAGCTTGCCCGCGTGAGCCGGATTGACGGGGATGACCCCGAAACCTTTGGCCATGAGATATTTCATGGCGAAATAGCTCGGGCGCGACGGCGTCGGGCTCGCGCCCACGAGCGCAAAGCTGTGGCAGTTGGCGAGAATGTCCCTGATATAGGCGTCGCTGTAGGTGTCGTGTTTCATACCGCGAACCCATAAGCCCGTCGAACTTGCAACGGTGCAATCAAGCTGAGTCGCGCCGTGCCGGCACGCGGGCGGCACGGCGCAAACGACCTCGGTTAGGGTTTGGTCTCTGCCGGACCTTGGTCGCATCAGTGGGCGGCAACGTGTCCGCCGGCTTCGACGTGTCAGCGGGCTTCCCTGACTCGCTTGGCTTGGACCCTTGCTTCGTCTCCTTTTCCTTGCCCGGCTCTGCCTCCTTCGGCTTGTCAAGGGACTCCTTGCAAGCCGGGCTCAGCTCTGCGGCGTGCTGCTTGAGACAATCTCTGACCTTCCTGCCGGATGCCATCGCATTCTTGCAGAACTTGGCCTTGTCTTCCTTGCACGCGCTGCTCTTGGCCATAGCCGGCGTGGGTACCAAGAACGCGAGCATGATTGATGGGATGAGTTGCTTCATGCGTATCGACTGCCGATGCTTCCGAAAGAATGTCGGGGTCCATACCCGAACCGGCGATCAGACAACAAGGGCAGAATCGCAAAAGATGGTACAAGGCCGTCAGGTGCGACGGAATATAGGTGATCGAGGAAGGCGAGACTAGGCCAATCGGATGCCAAGCTCTGAGCCGCGAAGGAGCGGAAAAGTCAGCGCGGCCAGCGTGGCTGCCTCTTCTCCAGGAAGGCGCCGATACCTTCCTCGGCCTCGGCATGGAGCATATTCTCCACCATGACAGCAGAGGCGTAAGCGTAGGCCTCTTCGAGCGGCATCTCCAGCTGGCGATAAAACGCCTCCTTACCGATTTTCAGCGTTGCCGTTGGCTTGGTCGCGATCAGGCGGCCAAGCTCGATCGCCTCATTCACGGTCTGATCGGGCTCGACCACCCGATTGACGAGCCCAAGCTGATTGGCCTTAAGCGCGGTCACCATATCGCCGAGCAGCAACATCTCCATGGCGGTCTTGCGCGACAGATTACGGCTAAGCGCAACCATGGGGGTGGAGCAAAAGAGGCCGATATTGACCCCGGGCGTGGCAAAGCGCGCCGCGCTGCTTGCTACGGCGAGATCGCACGCCGCAACGAGTTGGCAACCTGCCGCCGTCGCAATCCCGTTCACCGCCGCGATGACCGGCTTCGGTGAGTGGACGATCGACAGCATCAGCGTGGAGCAGGCTCCCATGATCTTTGCAAAATAAGCGCGACCGCCATCAGCCTCGTTCCGATGCGCTGTGAGTTCCTTTAGATCGTGCCCCGAGGAGAAGGTCGAGCCCGCGCCGGTGACGACGATTGCGCGAACGGCATCGGAGCCGCCCAACGCGGTGACAGCAGAGGAAAGCGCCGCGATCAGCTCTTCAGACAGGCAGTTGCGCGCTTCGGGCCGATTGAGAGTGAGCAACGCGACCGGCCCATGGTCCTCGCGCAAAAGTGGGGCGAGGCTGGGGTCGCGTCGCGGCTCAATATTTGTGGTTCGACTCTGTTCCAATGCCCTATGCCCGGCGATCGATCACTCGAAGTTCATGATCGGCGCCACCTTTGCCTTCATTTGCCGCGCCACAGCCTTCTGCCATAGGAGAACTTTCCAACAATATCAAAGACGATCGAATGGAAGCGCTGGGGTATCCTACTACCACACAGATAATCATCAGAACTAGCTCGATATTTCCGCTTCCGTCTTGACCATGACGTGAGGAGCGGCTAGAAGCCGCCCACCCGGTCGGGAGAGCGACACGCCATGAAAACCTACTCAGCGAGACCAAAGGACATCGAGAAGTCCTGGATTCTCATCGACGCCAATGGCCTCGTCGTGGGCCGGCTTGCGGCCCTGATTGCCACAAGGCTCAGGGGAAAACACAAACCGAGCTTCACGCCGCATATGGATTGCGGCGACAATATCATCGTCATCAATGCCGATAAGGTCGTGCTTTCTGGCAACAAGCGCGCTGACAAGGTCTATCACTGGCATACCGGCTATCCAGGCGGCATCAAGAGCCGTACCGCCGCGAAAATTCTGGAGGGCAAGCATCCCGAGCGGGTGCTGCATAAGGCGGTGGAGCGGATGGTGCCCCGCGGCCCCCTTGGCCGCAAGCAGCTGAAGAACCTGCGCATCTACACCGGTGCCGAGCATCCACACGAGGCGCAAGTTCCCACGAAGATCGATATCGCTGCCCTCAATACCAAGAACGCAAGGAGCGCTTGAAGCGATGGCCAATCCTGAGGTGAGGACGCTCGAGGACCTAGGCCCGCTCAAGGGCGATAGCGCCGCGACCCCAACTCGCGTCTATGAGCGGAAGGTCGACGCCAAAGGCCGCGCCTACGCCACAGGCAGGCGCAAGGACGCCGTTGCCCGCGTTTGGGTGAAGCAGGGACCGGGCAAGATCACGGTGAACGGCAGAGACCACGTCGCTTATTTCGCGCGTCCCGTGCTGCAAATGATCCTGAAGCAGCCTCTGGTCGCCGCCAAGCGCGAGCGCCAGTTCGACGTCGTTTGCACGGTAAGCGGTGGCGGCTTGTCGGGACAGGCGGGCGCCGTCCGCCACGGCATCTCGAGGGCGCTCACCCGCTACGAGCCAGAGCTTCGCGGCGTGCTGAAAAAGGGTGGGTTCCTCACCCGAGACGCCAGGACGGTCGAGCGAAAGAAGTACGGCAAGGCCAAGGCCCGAAAGAGCTTCCAGTTCTCCAAGCGCTAGCGCGCGTCTCGCTCCAGCGTCCTAAGGCTCAAGGTGCAGATGCGCGCTGCGCCGCGCGCCTGCTTTCGCAAACCTCCGAATTCGGCTAAGCCCGCAAGCACGCAACACGCTTGCGCGGTTCCAAGAGTGTCGACCAATGGCTGCAAACACTAAGATCAGGGCCGCGGTGCTCGGCGCCAGCGGCTACACCGGCGCCGACTTGATCCGGCTTGCCGCCCGCCACCCCAAGATTACCGTCACCACTCTGATCGCCAAGCGCCATGCCGGCCAGACCGTTGCCCAAGTCTTCCCGCATCTGGCGAGCCTCGACCTGCCTTCGCTCGTTACCTCCGATCAAGTCGATTGGGACGAAGTCGACGTCGCCTTTTGCGGTTTGCCCCATGGCACCGCCCATAGCGAGATCGCGAAGCTCTCGGACCGGGTCAAGGTCATCGACATGTCGGCGGATTTCCGCCTGCGCGACCCCTGCGTCTACGCCCAGTGGTATGGAGGAGAGCACCGCGCACCCAAGCTGCTGAAAAGTGCGGTGTACGGACTAACCGAGCACTATGCGGAACAGATCAAGACCGCGCGCCTCGTCGCCTGTCCCGGCTGTTATCCCACCGCCGTGCTGCTTGCGCTGGTGCCGCTGTTGAAGGCCAAGCTGATCCAGGCCGACGATCTCATCATCGACGCGAAATCCGGGGTATCGGGCGCGGGCCGCACGCTCAAGCAGAACATTTTGTTCTCGGAAGCCAGCGAGGGGCTCTCGCCTTACGGCATCAGCAAGCATCGCCATGTACCGGAGACAGAGCAGGAGCTCGGGGCTGCCGCGGGTGCCCCTGTCACCGTCAGCTTCACGCCGCACCTTGTGCCCATGAGCCGAGGCGAGCTTTGCACCTGCTACGTCAAGCTCGCCGGCCACGCCAAGTCCGTCGATCTCCGGGAGAAGCTCGTCAAGGCTTATGCCGCAAGCCCCTTCGTGCGTGTTGTGGAGGACGGCGTAATCCCGGCCACGCAGCATGTGCGCGGTTCGAACTTCTGCCATATCGGCGTGTTCGCCGATCGTATCAAAGGCCGCGCCATCGTGGTTTCAGCCATCGACAATCTGGTGAAGGGCTCGGCCGGTCAGGCGCTGCAGAACTTCAACCTGATGCATGGCTTCGACGAGACGCTTGGGCTCGAACAGCTCCCGCTCTTTCCGTGAGGACTAGGTGCGGCTCCTCACATAGGATCCTGGCGCGTCTTCGATCGGCGCAAGCGGCCCAGCTAACGGGTCGCGTGCTGGCACCTTCGGTCCGGACAGGGCGGCCAGCCAGTTTCCCCAGTCGGGCCACCACGAGCCTGGCGTCTCGGCCGCCTTCGCCATCCAATCGGTGAGCGATGCTGCCGGACCGCCACTCCAGAATTGGTACTTCTTCCTGGCCGGCGGATTGACGACGCCCGCGATATGCCCGGAGCCCGCCATGACGTAGCGCACCGGTCCACCGAACAGCTTGGAGCCGCGGAACACCGACGATGCAGGAGCGATGTGGTCTTCCTTGGTGGCAAGCTCATAGATCGGAATGGTAATGCGCCCAAGATCGAGCCGCACCCCATCGAGCTGCATCTCCCCCTTGCTGAGGCGGTTCAGATGGTAGAATTCGCGCAAATAGAAGGCATGGTTGGCGGCCGGAAGCCTCGTCGAATCCGCGTTCCAATAGAGGAGATCGAAGGGGAAGGGCTTCTTGCCGAGGAGGTAGTTGTTGACGACGTACGGCCAAATCAGATCCCGGGGCCTCAGCATATTGAACACCGCAGCCATGCGCGAGCCGTCGAGATAACCCTGCTCGGCCATCATCTCCTCAAGCGAGTTCAGCTGTGCGTCGTCGATGAAGACGAGGAGGTCGCCCGCCTCGCTGAAGTCAACCTGCGCGGCAAGGAAGGCGGACGATGCGATCCGATTGTCGTGCTTCGCGCTCATATAGGCAAGCGTCGAGGCAAGCAGCGTGCCGCCGACGCAATAACCGAGCGCGTTGATCTGCTGCTGCCCCGTTTGCCGATTGACGGCTTCGAGCGCGGCGAGGATGCCCTCACGCATATAGTCCTCGAAGGTCTTCTGCGCGAGACGTGCGTCGGGATTCACCCAGGAGACGGTGAACACCGTGAAGCCCTGGTCCACCGCCCATTTGATGAAGCTCTTCTCCGGGACGAGATCGAGGATGTAGTACTTGTTGATCCACGGGGGCACGATGAGAAGCGGCCGCTCGTACACCTCGCTCGTGCTCGCGCTATATTGAACGAGCTGGATAAGATCGTTTTGGAAGACGATCTTGCCCGGAGTGACCGCGAGGTTCTTGCCGACCTCGAAGGCCGACAGATCGGTCTGGCTGATGCGCAGCAGATCCTTCGAATGCTCGAGGTCATGGGCCAAATGGACCATGCCCTGGACTAGGTTCGCGGCGTTGGTGGCAATCGTGGTGCGCACCACCTCGGGGTTCGTCAGCGCGAAGTTCGAAGGCGACAGCGCGGCGAGCATCTGCTCGAGATAGAAGAGGGCGCGTTTGCGGGTTTTCTCGTCGACGCCCTCGGTATTGCGGGTCAAGTCTTCGGCCCAGCGCGCAGTGAGCAGGTAGGCCTGCTTGCAGAAATCGAAATATTGGCTGTTCGACCAGTCAGGGTCTTTGAAGCGGTTGTCGCCGGGTGCCGGCTCGATAACCGGAGTCACGTCTTCGCCTAGGAAGCGGCGAACTGAGCGGCCCCAAAGTTCGGCATAGCCCTTGAACAACTCATTTTGCGCCGCGGCTAACTTGCCGGGCTCGCTCACCCAATGGCGCGCAATCTCACCGAGCAGCTTCGTTGCCTCGCCAGCCTCCGCCGCCATGCTGTAGGGGCCCGAGCCGTTACCCCGCTCGGCAAGGCTGCCGAGCACCTTGGCGCCTTCGTCGAAGAGACGCACCATGTTGCGCGCCAGGGTGTCCAATTGAGCGAATTGCGACTCTTCGGATTTGGCCGCGGTCATTATTTTGTTGCTTTCCTGCATGTAAGGGCGCGCCCCCATTTTACCCCCGGTTAATCACAATGATGCCAGGGTGAGCGGAGCATCTTAGGGTTCTCGACTGCTGTCGTTTGTGCTATGCAATATAGTAAGAGGGTTAGCGATTCCAATCGCCAGGAAGCGGGAATAAAAATATCGGTTCGCCCATGCTGCGTTTACTGCTGAGACTTGCCCCTTTCGGCCTCCTTGCCTTGCCAACGCTCACATTGGCTGGGTGTTCGGACTCCTTGACGGCCGGCCAACCGGACACAAGCTTCGCCACATCCTCGAAGAGCTATGAAAAGACCCTGACCCCGCAACAGCAAAAGGCTGCGATCTCCGACCTACAGACCGAGCAGGCCAAGCGCCACGCGGAGGCAACGGGTCAGGGCGATACAGCGGCCTCCCCGACGCCGGCTCAGTCGCAAAACTAGGCTGACCCCTTTAGGTTAGGGCTTCTTGCCCCAGGCACCGCTTCCGTGGTTCAAAGGCCAACCCGTTAGGCATAGGCCCCGGTGGGGGCAGCGGGACGCAAATTCGTGAACAGCGATTTCCACAGGATCAAGCGGCTACCGCCCTACGTTTTCGAGCAGGTGAACAAGCTCAAGGCGCAAGCCCGCGCGCGCGGCGAGGACATCATCGATTTCGGCATGGGCAATCCCGACATGCCGACGCCCGATCATATCGTGCAGAAGCTGATCGAGACGGTGCGCGACACCCGCACGAGCCGCTACTCCGCATCACGCGGCATCCACGGGTTGCGGCGAGCGCAAGGCGCCTATTACGAGCGCCGCTTCGGCGTGAAGCTCAATCCTGAAACGGAGATCGTCGCCACGCTCGGCTCGAAGGAAGGCTTTGCCAATATGGCCCAAGCCATCACGGCGCCGGGCGACGTCGTCCTGGTCCCGAATCCAACCTATCCGATCCATGAGTTCGGCTTCATCATGTCGGGCGGTGTCATCCGTCATTTGCCGGCCGCGACCGATTCCACCTTCATGACCTCCCTTGACCGGGCGGTGAAGCATTCGGTGCCGAAGCCCTCGGCTCTGGTTTTGAACTATCCGGCCAATCCCACTGCAGTCGTGGCTGATCTCGCCTTCTACCGGGAGGTCGTGGCCTTCGCCAAGAAGCACGATTTGATCGTGCTCTCCGATCTCGCTTATGCCGAGATTTATTTTGAAGGCGAGCCGCCGCCCTCGATCCTTCAAGTTCCCGGAGCCATCGACATCGCCGTGGAATTCACGACGCTGTCCAAGACCTACGCCATGCCTGGCTGGCGCATGGGCTTTGCCGTCGGCAATGAGCGACTGATCGGAGCGCTGACGCGGGTGAAGTCCTATCTCGACTATGGTGCCTTTACACCCGTCCAGGTCGCCGCTGCCGCGGCCTTGAATGGACCGCAAGACTGCATCGAGGAGATCCGTGGTATTTACCGCCGCCGCCGGGACTGTCTCGTCGATGCCCTGACCCGGTCCGGCTGGCCGATCCCTTCGCCGCCGGCAACCATGTTTGCCTGGGCGCCGATCCCAGACATGTTCGCCCATTTGGGCTCGCTCGAATTTTCGAAGCTGCTCCTGGAGAGAGCCGCGGTCGCGGTGTCGCCGGGGGTTGGTTTTGGCGAATATGGCGAGGGCTATGTGCGCATCGCCCTCGTTGAGAACGAGCAGCGCATCCGCCAAGCGGCCCGGAACATACGAAAATTCCTCGTCGAATCGGCCAAAAGCCTACACAACGTCATTCCTATTGCGTCGAAGGCGACTAGGACGCTCTGATCCTTCAATGACGGAGCCTCTGAAACTCGGTGTCGCCGGGCTCGGCACGGTCGGCGGGGGAATCCTGCGGCTTCTCGCGGAGCACGGACCCGTGCTTGCTGCCCGAATCGGCAGGCCAATCCAAATCGTGGCCGTCTCTGCCCTGAACCGGCACAAAAAGCGCGATGCCGACATCTCGGGCTTCCATTTTGTGGACGACCCAATCGAGCTCGCGCGCGATCCTTCGATCAACACTTTTGTC
The DNA here is from genome assembly GCA_049801475.1 of Methyloceanibacter sp. Lineage (GTDB taxonomy): Bacteria > Pseudomonadota > Alphaproteobacteria > Rhizobiales > Methyloligellaceae > Methyloceanibacter. Next base: position 11,462 of record JBARKP010000004.1, on the reverse strand, counting down.
GAACTGATAGGCGGCGAGAGTGGGGTCGCAAGAGAATCGGTGGAGGTCGCGCTCCGTGCCGGCAAGCACGTCGTCACCGCCAACAAGGCCCTGCTCGCCCATCATGGGACAACTCTCGCTGCGCTTGCCGAGAAGACCGGGGTGGCGCTGAATTTCGAGGCCGCCGTGGCCGGCGGCATTCCCGTGGTCAAGGTGATGCGCGAGAGCTTGCAGGGCAACGATATCACCCGTGTCTATGGCATCCTCAACGGCACCTGCAATTACATCCTGACCTTGATGCTCAAGGAGGGTAGGACCTTCGCCGACGTGCTGAAGGAAGCCCAGGCCCAAGGCTATGCCGAGGCCGATCCAACTTTCGACATCGGCGGCTTCGACACTGCCCACAAGCTCGCGTTGCTCACCACACTCGCCTTCGGGACGCGCACTTCTTTTGAGTCCGTCTACGTAGAAGGTATCGAGAACATCACTCCTGCCGACATCGAGGCGGCCGACGATCTTGGCTACCGCATCAAGCTGCTTGGCGTGGCGCTTCGCACCGAGGGCGGCATCGAGCAACGCGTGCATCCGACCATGGTGCCGAAGCACACGGCCATCGCCGACGTCGACGGGGTTTCCAATTGCGTCGCCATCGATGGTGATTTTGTGGGCAATGTCATGCTGATTGGACCCGGTGCAGGCGCCGGTCCGACGGCCTCATCGGTGATGAGCGACCTGATCGACATTGCCCGGGGCCACATCTTGCCGCCCTTTGTCATAAGAGCGAAGGATCTGAGACCCTACAAGAAGGCCCAGATGCGCACGCATGAAGGCGGTTATTACATTAGGCTCTCGGTGTACGACCGCACTGGCGCGTTTGCCGCGATCGCAAGCCGTATGGCCGAGCAAAGCATTTCCATCGAGAGCATCGTGCAGCGCCGCCGTCGCGCCGAGCTCCCAGGTTTCAGACGCCAGGAAGCGGGCTTGCCCGCAGCCGTGGTCATGATCACCCATCAGACTACGGAGGCCGCGATCAGGAAAGCGCTGGCGGCCATCGAGCGCGACGGCCACGTGGATGCAAAGCCCCAGATGATCCGCATCGAGAAGTTGTGATAACCATGCCTTGGCGGTGGAGTTGCACTCGGTGAGGGGAGGGCCCGAATTGGCAAAGGCTCAAGAAGGACCTGAGCTTGATCGGACCCTGAGCCTTGAAATCGTCCGGGTCACGGAGGCGACGGCGATCGCAGCCGCGCGCTTGCGCGGTCGCGGCGACGAGGCGGCTGCCGACGCGGCCGCGATCGGCGCCATGTACCGTGAGCTTGCACGCCTGCCCCTCCAAGGCGTCGTAGTTGTGGGCGAAGGCGAGGAGAGCGAGGCGCCGTTGCTCTATATCGGCGAAACGGTCGGCGCGGGATCGAGCTCGGGCCTTGACGTCGATATCGCGGTCGATGCCATCGAAGGCTCGACGCTGGCCGCCAAGGCGCTCCCCAATGCGCTCGCCGTCATCGCTATCGCCGAGCGCGGTAGCTTGTTGAAGGTTCCGGCCATCTATATGGATAAGATCGCCATCGGACCGGGCTATGCCGACGGGCTCGTCGATCTCGACGTTTCGCCGGCTGACAATCTTACCGCAATTGCCAAGGCCAAAGGCGTACCCGTCAGCGAGATCACCGCCTGCATCCTCGACCGCCCGCGCCACGCCAAGCTGATCGAAGACGTGCGTGCCGCGGGGGCAGCCGTGCGTCTGATCGGCGATGGCGACATCGCCGGCGTGATCCATACCACCGAGCCGCAAGACACCGGCATTGACGTCTATATGGGCGTGGGCGGCGCGCCGGAAGGCGTGCTCGCAGCGGCGGCGCTTTGCTGCATTGGCGGGCAGATCCAGGGGCGGCTCATCGCCACGAGTGGCCAGCAGCGCGAACGTACCCGCGCTGCCGGCATCGTCGACCTTGACCGCAAATATACCATGCGCGACATGGCCTCGGGCGATGTGAGCTTCGCCGCCACCGGCATCACCGACGGCTCCTTGCTGGAAGGGGTGCGCTTCACCCGGAATGCGATCTTCACCCATTCCGTGGTTATGCGAGCCAGAACCCGCACCGTACGTTGGATCAGGACCGAGTATCGGAACCTGAGCAAGCTCGACTGACTGGAAAGGGAACGGGCCACCGAATCAGGTAGGCTAAGCACCGAGCCATTGGTTTGTCGGTAGGACCTTCGAGCGTGACGGCGGCTCTCAGCTACAAGATGGTGCAAGGCGCGGCTTCGCCCGCCTTCCTTGGCGTGGAGCGTTCCGCGCGCGGACTTCGCTGGGTCGAGCGTCTTGAGCCGTCCCGCGCCTCTGCGGCAATGGCCATTTCGCAGGCGAATGGACTGCCTGAGCTGCTTGGCCGTCTGCTTGCCGCGCGGGGCGCGGAGGCGGCAACGCTCTCCCACTACCTCGATCCGTCGCTCCGGCATCTCCTGCCCGACCCGGCAAGCTTGCAGGACATGGAGCGGGCAGCCGAGCGCTTCGCGCGAGCGATCTGGAATCATGAGCCGATCGCCATCTTCGGCGACTACGACGTGGACGGAGCGGCCTCGGTGGCGCTGATCGAGCGCTTTCTGCGCGCCCACGGTCAGAGCGTGACGACCTACATCCCCGACCGTCTCACCGAGGGCTATGGGCCGACGCCCTCAGCGCTGGCTGGGCTCGCGGAGGAAGGCGCGAAGCTTATCCTCACCGTCGACTGCGGCACGACGGCTGGAGCGGCGATCGAGGCGGCAGGCGCGAGCGGGGCGGAAATCATCGTCATCGACCACCATCAGGCCGATGAGGCCTTGCCCCCGGCCTTCGCGGTGGTGAACCCCAACCGGCAGGACGACCTTTCCGGCCAGGGCCATTTGGCTGCGGCAGGCGTGGTGTTCCTGTTCCTCGTCGCCTCCGTGCGCGTGCTCCGGCGCGACGAGTTCTATCGTAACGGGGCCGAGCCGGATCTGCTCAGGCTGCTCGACCTCGTCGCACTCGCCACTGTTTGCGACGTGTTGCCGCTCATGGGAGTGAACCGTGCGCTGGTGGCCAAAGGGCTGAAGGTATTGCGTCTCAGGCACAATGCGGGCTTGCGTGCGCTTGCCGACGCCGCGCGCATCGATGCCGCGCCGACCTGCTACACACTTGGCTTCATTTTGGGGCCACGCATCAACGCCGGCGGCCGAGTGGGCGCGTCAGGCCTTGGCGCCAAGCTTCTCGCCTGTGACGACGAGATCGAGGCGCGCGCCCTCGCTGCCAAGCTCGAAGAGCTGAATACCGAGCGGAAGGCGATCGAGGAGCGCATGCTCGAAGAAGCCTTCGCCCTGGCCGAACAGCAACTCGATACCGGCCGGCCCTTCATCTGGCTCGGCGCCGAGGGCTGGCATAAGGGCTTGCTCGGTCTGGTCGCCGGTCGCGTCACCGAACGATTTAACCTGCCGACCTTCGTGACCACTTGGGACCCCGACGGTCAGGGCGTTGGCTCGGCACGCTCGATTGCGTCCGTCGACCTTGGGCTTGTCATCAGAACCGCCGTGCATGATGGGCTGCTGACGAAAGGCGGCGGACACGCCATGGCGGCAGGCTTCAGGCTCGAGCGGCGGCGCCTGGACCAGGTGCTGGGCTTCCTCGCGGAGCGCCTCTCCACTCCCGTGGCCGCCGCTACCACCGTGCGCTTCTTGGCCATCGATGGCGCGCTCTCCGCAGGAGGGGCGAATCAAGAGCTTATGGAGCTTCTCGAGCGGGCAGGGCCCTATGGACCGGGCTATCCGCAGCCCCGCTTCGCCTTTCCTGGCCACCGCTTGGCCCGAGTCCGCACCATCAATGACAAGCATGTACGCTGCAGCCTGATCGCCGCCGACGGCTCGCGCATCGAGGCTTGCGCCTTCCGTGTCGGCGAGACACCGTTCGCGAAGCTGTTGCTCAAGGCCGAAGGTTTGCCAATCCACGTCGCGGGACATCTCCGCCGCGACACCTGGAATGGACGCGACGGAGTAGAGCTGGTGATTGAGGATACGGCGGCGGCAGGTGCTCACTCACGTTAGCTTGCCGGAGACTACAAAGCTTTCTATATGACCGGGGGCTTCGGAGGCCCCCTTCGTCTAATGGTCAGGACGTCAGGTTTTCAACCTGAAAACAGGAGTTCAATTCTCCTAGGGGGTGCCAGCATATTCAATTGGTTAGCTTAGGGCAGGAGGATTTTGTCTAACATTTGTCAAACATAGAGACCTCAGCCAACGGCGCGACCTTCCCCGAGCCTGCCCGGAGGCGAACCGGGCGCGGGCCCGGAATTGCGCTCGCTGCAAAAATCGCTAGCAGGGTGGACGCGAGGGGGGTCACTTGATCTAACTCAAGGTGCGAAAGCGCTCATGTGACGCAGTGTCGGGTCAATCCCAAGGCCATTTTGCATGCTGGGGGAGGGACGGCCCTGACCGAATGGCGCACACTAAGGTCGGGGTCGTCCCGTATCTGTGGCATCGGGGTCGTCCCGTATCTGTGGCTCTCATGTGGGGGCCACCGCCTTCTCAAGGTGCATCTCCACCCACACAAGCTGAGGCCCGCGCTTCTGAGCCATGCGACCCACGCGGAACCCGGTCACCATGAGCGCATCCTTGCTGTAGTGCCAATCTCCCGGCATCGCAGCCTTTCCCCGTGAGAAAGGCCCAAGCCTAACACGGCACCTTGGCCGATCAGCGTGCCATCTCGAGAGGGGAGAAGCTAGAACAGCGGCTTCAGCCGCAATCGAGACTGAATGCCTTAGCCAATCGTTTAACGCTCAAAACTTAATCCTCCGCCCGTGCTGCCGAGCAGCGAGAGCACAACGTCGGCCCTCTTCTGTTGCTCGGGCGTCAGAGCCTTGTAGAGGGCCTCCGTCGCCGGGTGCAATGCCTTCATCGCATCGAGCCGCGCCTGCATCATGCCGGTCTGCGCGTGCATGCGGTCCATGGCCGAGCCCGACTGTTCCGCGATCATCATGGCCTGATGCGCCGCCCGCATGCTCTGCACATTGGCGCGCGATACGTCCTCGTAAGCCTTCCAGGCGGCGGCCTCACTGTCGGTGATGCCGAGCAACGTCTTCGCATAGGCAAGCTGGCCCTCGACCTTGGCCTTAAGGTCGTCTTGGCTGTAGCCGACGAAGTAAACGCCGATGATTGCACCCGATGCGTCCTTGATCGGCTCGTAGCCGCTGATATAGGGCGTGCCAAGAACCGGCACCTCGCCATAGTGTGCTTTGCCCGTTTTGATCGACTCGAGCGCCGGGCCGGCCAGAACAGTTCCAATCGCCCGCCCGCTTCCGTCCGGCTTCGGCACGTTCGTCGCGACGCGGATGTATTCATCGCCGCCCTTCACGAACAGCGTCGCCGCCATCCCTTGCCCGTCTTCCTTCGCAACCTCGTCGACCACGGTAAAGTTGTTGTTCATCTTGGTCGAGCCGAAATACAAAGCAGGGACATCCTTGCCGCCAACCGGGTCTTTTCCGTCAATCTTTGGCGCTCCCAATTTCGCCGTCTTTTCTTTCAAAGCCGCCATCGATTTCGCGACTCTTGCATCCTGAGCATTGCCAGCGCTTGGAATCAGCATGGGAGTTGCAAGGAAGCCAACCGCAAGCACAAGCATGCCGACGACACGCGTTTTTTTGGCAACGGCGGAGGCCGCGATTAAGCTTGGGATTATGGGTTTCATTTGGTTCCTCCCCGGATTCAGCGGCGGCTTCATGCCTGTACTCTGACCATGGGAACCGCCGCGCGGCACTGCAAGCCAACCCGCGTGCGCTTGGAAAGAATATCAGTGGACAGGTTCAATGGCTATGATGGCGAATGTCCTAAATTCCGCACGTGGCCTCTAGGCGTAGCCACGCTTTCCGCAGTTCGTCTCCTCACCTCACCTGATGGCGGCCATCGCGACCTTCGTGCTCGCGGAAAAAATCGCGGCAGCGGGTGATGGTTCCGTGACCGTTCGCCGCGGCGATCTCGATGAATCCCATGCCTGCCAGCTTGGCGATCTCCTGCCCCGGCTCGCGCACGCGGATGCCGTCATCTTCGAGGAGCCATGATCGCGGTCGAGCCGGATCATCATCACCGCTCGGCCGCCCCCCACCACTCAGCCCGATTCGACATTGGCGGAACCCCACTAGGGGTGCTGGCCCCGCTCTTTCCCGTGCCAGCTTGCCTACTGCTTTTTCTGGTGCCGGATTGAGGGCACCGGGGACCGCACGCTTAGGCTTTGGGCCAGTGCTTGGCTATGGTCCCGCCCCGTGGTAGCCGGGAAACTCGCAACGACACACGCCACTGTCATGCAATCAACCGTCCGTGGTGTTGCGGGCGGCCCGAGTGTCACCGCTCGGGCCGCCTTCTTGTTATCTGCTCTGCCCTCCCTTGAAGATCGGCCACGGCGCGATGACGCGCGCCTTTAAGCCGCCTCGACGGCACGCTTGTGATCCTGTCCTTGCGCTGTCGCTTGCTCGTGGGGAGTGAGCGGCAGCTTTCTTCTTCGGCCAGTGCGCGGTTAGCTCGTTGTTGCGCGGCTCGGTGCCCGCGTAGATGCTTGCGGTGCCGTGCCGCCTTGCCTTGGCTCTGAGAATGTTGCTCAATGCTCGTCCTCTCGACCGTTGCCCATGCGGGCGGGTGAAGATCGTGGTGAGAGAGAAGGCAGGGCGCATGTGTGAGCGCGCGGGCGCGAGGGTTTGCCACTCGCCGGGTAAGCCATTGATATGCTTTGCGCGGATTTGGGGCCCTCAGACTGGCAAACCGTTTGAGGCGCAACGAAAAGAGGGTGCTTGAAAACAGGAGTTCAATTCTCCTAGGGGGTACCATAGAAATCAAAAGCTTAGGTTTTGGCGGGGGCAGCGTGTCCAATATCTGTCCAATATGGATGGCGAGACGGGCACAGGAAGCCCAGGACAGCCGGAAGTAGCATTGGCCAGCGAGCTAGCTATCCAAAGAGAGAAAGGTGATGAAGTGGACTTCGTGGGTGGTCGCGGCGGCCATGCTCGCTTCAGTGAACTCCCCGCGCGCTGACGTCGTCGCTCAAGGGGCGGGCACGGTCTCATGCGCCACTTTTGCTAAGACCGAGATAACTGAATCGCGCTTCTTCCATTGGGCGCAAGGGTTCATGAGCGGGTTAAATGCTCCCGATGCACGGGTGAGTGGGCGTGCCCGGGACCTATCTTCCATGGCACCGGAAGACCAACAACGCTTTCTGCGGAAATATTGTAAGGACCATCCTCTCGCTGATTACATACAAGGCGTGCTTGAGCTGTACTCTCAATTGAAGTTCGCTAAGCCATAGAAACAAAAGGCTCGACTGCGCGAGCCAAAACTAGCTGGCCGCGGAGCGCAAAAGAACGGTCGGTGCCCTCACACAATCCACCCCGGCTCGCGCGCCTTTTCGTTGGCGAGCTTCCAGGCGCACGTGAGAAACTCGGACAGCGTCATGGGAGTGCGGGGATCGTCTTTGTCCGGGATGCGCTTGGCGAGAAGCTGAGGGGAGCGTGCAGGCTTGTAATACGTCACGCCGTAGCTCGTGCCCGGTAGGTGATGATGATCTCGTCGTCGCGCACTGCCACCTGAAGATCGCTGCTCAGTCAGGGACATGAGCAAGAAGAAGTCTACCAGGATCTCCTGGCCGACTTTCCCCTGAAAAGTCTCAGTAGCAGACCCAGATCCAGCCGGCGGGCGTGAAACTCCAGCATGCGCCAACGCCATAGGCCCACCACCGACCGTGCCAGTAGCGGCCATGGCCAGCGTACCAATGACCGTTATGCCAACGACCATTGTGCACATGCCGATGTCCGGGGTGTCCGTGGCCAGGATGGCCGTGACCGTGGCTTGGATATCCGTGCCAAGCGTGTCCGTGCCCGTGTCCGGGGTGTCCGTGCCCGCCATGACCGCGACCGCCATGACCCCCATGACCGCCACCATGACCGTGACCATGACCACCACCGCCGCCATGCTTGGCGAAGGTTTCCGATGGCAGCATCAACGCGGCGACAATTCCTAGTACGAGAGAAATATTGCGAAGCATTTGTGCCGAGTCCAGAAGGGGACCCAAGGGGCCTCAGCTTAATGTGCTCGAGGGCCGAACGGTTACACAAATTCACTTCCAACTTCTCAACGCTTCATCGGTTCTCACCCCTGGCGCATCGGTCATTGGCAAAAAGGGGCGCGTCCACTCGCGTCATTGGCGCGCCATTTGGGGCGCTTCGACGAAGCCCTTCTGCTGCATGCACGATACGTAGTCGGGATCGGCCCTGTATCTGAGCCGCAAGCGATAGGTCCACTTTTCGCTGCGAACTTGAGCCTTGCAATCGACGTCCGCTCTTTGAACGGCCCAAGCGTCTGACCACTTCGCGGGATCAATAGCAACGAAGTTTGGAGACGTCGGGCTACACGTGATCAAACTCAGCATCAAAGGGCAGATCGCGATGGAGCCCAGGACACGCTTACCCACACACTCCTCCCCCAAGCCGAAACTAGGACATCAGAGAAACCGGTGTGGGGGCGTCGCGCATATCCGCTTCTCAATCTCTTCGGTTTTCGCGTGAATTTTGCCGCGAGGTCACTGCCTCCGATCGAGTGGGGCCATGCGCCGAAGGCATAACGTGCCTCAAGGCCTGCAGGAAGGATGGGGACGGTGAGCGCGGCGGGTGGAAAGACCGGCCAAGACACGATAGCTTGTGCCTTAGAGCGGTTGGCGTTCAAGTCGCCCCCAACACCATCAACTCCCGAAATTGGATCGCGGGGCCGCCCGGCATTTGTTTCAAATCGCAGGCCGGAGGCCTCCTTATATAATTTCACACGTCCCAACAGGCTTCGACTAAGACTATCCTCTGGCCATGGCTACAAAAACCCCCTGTCTCAAGGCACGCAAGGTGCCACGCCTGTTGGTCGTAGATGACGACCGAGAAATTCGCAATCTGCTCTCTGCGCTTTTGACCCGCAGGGGTTACAAGGTGGTGACTGCGCGCGACGACCAGGAGATGCGCGAGGTTCTTGCATCGTCGCGAGTCGATCTCATAATTCTCGATGTGATGTTACCCGGTAAGGATGGCCTCACCATTTGTCGGGAACTTCGCGCAACCAAGGCCATTCCAATCATCATGCTGACTGCGCGTGGCGAGCCGACGGACCGGATTGTGGGCCTCGAGATCGGCGCTGACGATTATTTGCCGAAACCGTTCGAAGTGCGCGAGTTGGAGGCACGGATCAAGGCCGTACTGCGAAGGTCGAGCACCTCGTCCTCGCGTCCAGACGGCACGCTAGGAGTCCGCTTCATGTTTGCTGGCTGGACGCTAGATGCTCGGCTACGTCAGCTCTTGTCGCCCGAAGGTGTCGTCGTCGAGTTAACTTCCGGCGAGTTCGACCTCCTTCTTGTCTTCGCCGAAAGGCCACAACGAGTCTTGAGCCGAGATCAGTTGATGGACCTGGCTCGCGGGCGAGAAGCGACCGCATTCGATCGCAGCATCGATGTGCAGGTTAGCCGACTGCGGCGCAAGATTGAAGGCGTCGACACGATGTCCGAGCTGATCAAAACGGTTCGGAGCAGCGGCTATATATTCACGCCAGCGGTGCAGCGCGCGTGACTCGCCTTCGTCCAAAAAGCATAACTATCGAGCTGATAATTCTTTTTGTTGCCGTCATCGTAGTCGCGGAGATGCTAAGCGTCGGCTATCGCTATTTCGATCACTCCGAGGCGTTGACGGCTCTTGAGTCAATCCGAATCGCCGACCGCGTCGCCGTTATTGTGTCGCTTGTAGACAAAACGCCCCCACAAGACCGGCCAAAGTTGCTTGAAAATTTCCGGGGCTCAGAGCTACCGGTAGCGTGGACCAGAGAGCGGCAGTCAATCGACGACAAAGAGCCGAGCACGGCAGCGCGCCTCCTTCGCGATCTGCTGCTGCGGGTCATACCCCACTCCAACGATGCAGAAATTACCGTGATCTACCTGCCTTCCGGTGAGTCCGTGCCTCTCGAGGGGGAAGCCGAGCTCGCGACGTTGTGGCGCAAGGCGGGGACGTTTCCAGAACCGATCCGACAGATCATCGACGAACTCGCCGCCGAGCCGACATTCCTGGTAACAGTTCGCCTGAGCGATGGGACTTGGCTCAATCTGCTGGCCGCCTACGTGGAGGACATTGAATTTTGGCCGCTCCGGAGTGTTTTCATTCTCGCCACCATGATTTCCTTGCTCGCGGGTCTATCAATCTGGGCGATTGCTCGTCTGACCGCGCCGCTTCAAGCCTTCGCTGCCGCGGCGACACGCCTCGGCACTGACGTGAACGCAGAGCCCATCCCGGAGCGAGGACCTGCCGATGTCCGCGGAGCGGTCCGCGCTTTCAATGATATGCAGACAAGATTGCAACGGTTCATCGAGGATCGGACCCAAATGCTTGCGGCCGTATCTCACGATCTGCGTACGCCGATCACGCGCCTCCGTCTGCGGGCTGAGTACGTCGAAAGCCGGAGTCAGCGGAGCAAATTTCTCGCCGACCTCGACGAGATGGAGCATATGATCACGGGCGTCCTTAGCTTCGCCAAAGAAGATGCGCGTTCAGAGCCGACGGTGACGGTCGATCTTGGGGCGATGGTGCACAGCATTTGCGATGACCTAAACGACAGGGGGTTCGACGTTTCCTTCGATGCGAACCGGCGCCTTCCCTATTTGTGCCGCCCGCTCTCAATCCGCCGCTGCTTCACCAATCTTCTGAACAACGCCCTCAAATACGGCGAGCGTGCCGATGTGAGCCTTGAGGTCAGCGCAGGTAACCTCATCGTTCGCATCGATGATCGTGGCCCAGGCATTCCGCAAGAACTCAGGGAGGACGCGTTCCGCCCATTCTACAGGCTCGAGCAGTCGCGTAATCGAGAGACTGGCGGCTCCGGCCTCGGGTTGACCGTTGCGCGGACGATCGCTCGGGCCCATGGGGGTGACGTGACGCTAAGCGAAGCTCCGGGTGGTGGACTCCGAGCAACCGTTGTTCTGCCCAATACCGAGAGGCTTTTGTCCGCTCAGCAATCGCAGGTTGCCGTAGAATAGGAGCGGTGATTCTGGGTCAAAGTCGGACGTAGGGTGTGTGCGAAAGACGTTCGCTACACCCCCACATTGTGACGCTGAGCGCGATTAGTCGCGGCAGCGGAATTGAGGCAATTCAGCGTAAGCTTCTCGATCTTTCCCCTCAGATCGACGCCCAGCGTTGGCTTCAGTCGACAGCGCTGCAGATCAGCGGCACGATCGCGGCAGCGCGCTGGTCGGTATTCGAGCAGATCGGCAGCTCTATTCAGTGGCCGTTCATGACGATCCTGGTGTTTTGGCTCGCCATAATTTTCACAAGCTTCGGAGTTTTCGCCCCGCGCAACGCCAGTGTGACCGCCGCGCTGTTCGTCGCCGCGCTGTCGGTGGCCGGTTCGATCTATCTGATCCTCGAAATGGACCAGCCCTATAGCGGGCTTATCAAAATCTCCAGCGCTCCGCTCCG
>JBARKP010000003.1:0-1893 GCA_049801475.1 Methyloceanibacter sp. | reverse complement strand
CGAATGCCACGCGGGCAGCGGCCGCGAAGCCGCACCATGGCGGTGTTGGTTGAGGTCTCATCAATAAACACCAGTCTGGCCGGGTCAAACATGCCCTGTTCTCGCATCCAGCGCCGCCGGGCGCGGACCACATCCGCTCGCTGCTGCTCCGCTGCGCGCAGGCTTTCCTAAGAAACGGCCATTCCAGGGGTCGGCGCCATGGGCTGGAGCATGAAGCCGAAGGCCTTGGCGCGCCGATGCAGATTGTCGATGACCCGCGCGCGATAGCGGATCTCGTACGACGACGCGCCAGGGTCGACATAATCCATTCCGTGACGCACGGCATTGTAGAAGAGAACCGCTATCTTGCGCGCGGTCGCGGTGACCGCCTTGGCCTTGCCGATACGCGCCGAGAGCCGCCGGTAGAAGGCGCCCAGGGCCGTGTCGGTTCGTCCGACCGTCACCGCGGCCAGCCGCAGCAGTGCTGCCGCCCGGCTCCCAGAGCGGCGCGTGCGCGACGAGAGCACCCTGCCGCCTGAGATCTTGTTGCTCGGCGCTAGGCAGAGCCAGGAGGTAAAGTGTTTCGCACTCGGCCAAGCGGAGAGGTCGTCGCCGCATTCGGCGATGAGCTTGAGCGCGAGGTAGGGGCCGAGGCCGTTGATCTGGGTAAGGTCCTTGCCGAGTAGCGCGAAGAGCGCTGTGCGGACATCGAAGAGCAAGGAATTCTGTTGACGGGATCTATTCTGACGTGGTGATGGCAACGGACCTGCTTTGCGACCACGACGGGCGCTGAGTTCCTTCAACACGGCCTCGATCCGGGCGTCGCAGGCAGATGCCTTCTGCTGGTACGTGTCGTAGAGGGCGAGTGCCTGTTCGAGGGCGAACAGGTGCTCGGCGCGGTAGTTGCCGGCCAGCGCCTTCTCGATCGTCTCGACAGTGGCGTGGCAACGCCGATCCCGCATGCGCGCCAGCACTGCCGGATTGCGCTCGCCGCCTAGGATCGCGCGGATGATCCGCAGGCCGGTCGCACCGGTAATATCGCTGACGACATGGTGGAGCTGCACGTTCATTTCGGTCAACGCCTTCTGCATGTGTTGGATATGTGACGCCCCATACTCGAGCAGACGCTCACGCTGACGCAGGTAGGCACGCAGCTCGGCGATCTGACCTTTAGGCCGAAAGCTTGCGCGCAGCAGACCGAAGGAGTGAAGCCGCTGCAACCACTGCGCATCACTGACGTCGGTCTTGCGTCCGGGTACGTGCTTGGCATCGCGCGCATTGACGAGGAACACCGCAAAACCACGGGCGTCGAGGAGCTCAAAGATCGGGATCCAATAGACGCTGGTCGATTCCATGACGACCGTGTCGACACCGCACTCTGCGAACCAGTCCACCAGCCGATGCAGATCAGTCGTGAAGGTACCGAAGCTGCGCACCGGTTCAGGCGTGCGATCTGCATTCACGGCAGCCATGTGCATGGTGGCCCCGACGTCAATCGCGGCCGCGTTTGGATGGACCACCGCCATGGTGCGGCGGACCCGGTCTGTCGATTTGTTCCGACTCATCGCCAATCCTCCAGTTAAGGGGGAAGGGCTGGGCTGCGCTGTTGATCAATTTCCTAAACGGGATCGCCTGACGGCGTCACCACTCTCACGTGCGCAACAACCCATGGACCATGTTTTTTTGCGGGGTAGCATGCCACCAAAAAGCCGTCGGCCGCTCCCTTCCACCAAGAGGATAGACCTCAACCGTTTCTACGCCCACAGGCGGACGCTGTCCGAGATGGTTTTTTTGAAGCTGACATTGTGCCTCTTGAAGAACCGCCAAACCGCGCTGCGGCTGCCGGCGATCCGGCGCTTGCGCATGACCGCAACGATTTCATCCAACGTCAAATCCGCCTGCTCGGCAATCAGC
>JBARKP010000002.1:0-6169 GCA_049801475.1 Methyloceanibacter sp. | reverse complement strand
AATCATGTCAGCCGAAACTCTTTTGGTCATTTTATTCGTCGGTCTCGTCGCGGGATGGCTTGCGGGTCAAATCGTACGAGGGACTGGTTTTGGTCTGGTTGCCGACATAGCAATTGGAATCGTCGGTGCTTTAATTGGAAGCTGGTTGCTACCGCATTTGGGCATCCATCTTGGCTCAGGAATTGTCCCCGCCATCATCGGTGCTACCTTGGGCGCGCTGGTGCTTCTGCTTATCCTCCGACTCGCTTACCGGGGCGGCCGGTGGTAGCCACGAACTGAGTCCAAGCAGCGGGGCGTCGGCTCCGGCGCCCTTTTTTCGTCAGCTGAGTCCGTATTTTTTGAAGAACGTCTCCCAGAAGGTGACGATCTCCTCGATGAAGTCCTCCACGCGCTGCTGCTCGCCATTTCGCTCTATCCACAAATATGAAACATCGAAGGCATTGCCCTGGAATGCACCGCGCTGGAAGCCTCCGTGATGCTTGCCAGTAGGAAGAAGCATGGCGAAATGTTTGGTCCCGTTGGTGAGCTTTCCGGCGTCCGAAAGTGCGGAGCAATTCTTGAGAAGATAATCCTTGAATTGCTTATCGCGCTCGTCGGCTGATGAGATACCCCATACGGCATACAGCTCAGTCCTAGGTTTGGCGAAATCTCCCCAAACCCACTCGCATAGATGATACGCCGTCATTACAGCATTTAGCGACTGAGGCTTGGTCGCGCACATCAGCGCGGACGAACGTGACCTGAGCTAGGTCTGTCGCGCCCAAAGCGTTTCGCCCCCCGTTCGGATGCCGAACCGCGACGCGCACAATCGCCCCCTCGGCCGCTAGGCGATGCACGAGTCGCCGGCCGAGGAATCCCGTGCCGCCAAACACGACCACCGTCGTCATCATTCCCTCCCCGTAACGCGACGCTCGGAGGCGAGCCTCCCGCTCTCGCTTCCCTTCTTGGGCTGCGGCTCGGGCGCGACGGTCGACATAGAGGGCAGCTCGATCTCCTCGAGCATCGCCTTGGCGATCTCGTGCTCGCCCATGACGACCATGGTCGCGCCATGTCTCTTAAGGTGCTCGATCTCGGCCTCGGAATGCGCCCGGGCGATGATCGGGAGGAAGGGTTTGATGGCGCGTGCCTGCTGGACAACCTGGCCGCCTTCGAAGGCATCGGGGATGGCGACGAGGAGGCAGCGCGCCGCGCTCAAATTGGCGGCCCTAATCACCTCGGGGTTGGCGGCATTGCCGCTCACCGCCTCAATGCCACGAACCTTGAGCCCTTTGACCACCTCGTCGTTGTCCTCGATGACAAAGAGGGGCGTCGCGCTACGCTCCAGCACCGCGCTGATGAAGCTGCCGACGCGGCCATGGCCGATCAGCACTACATGGCCGGTGAGGTTCGTGGGACGGATCGGCTCGCGGGTCGGTATCTCCTCCTCGCGGGCCGCTACCGCCTCCCCCCGCATTCGCTCACTCTTGGCAAGTAAGCCGTCGAGCGCGGCGAAGATGAGCGGATTCATGAGGATGGAGACAATGGCACCGGCGAGGATGAGATCGCGTCCGCTCTCGGGCAAAAGCGTAAGGCGCGTGGCGAGCGCTGCGAGTATGAAGGAGAACTCGCCGATCTGGGCAAGGCTGCCTGAAATGGTGAGGGCGGTGGCGTGGCGGTGCCCGAACAGGCGCACGACGGCATAGGCGGCGATGGACTTGCCCAACACGATGATGAGCACCGTGGCGAGCAGCGTCCCCGGCGCCTTGAACACGAAGCTTGGATCGAACAGCATACCCACCGAGACGAAGAACAGCACCGCGAAGGCGTCGCGGAAGGGTAGCGCCTCGGTCGCTGCCTGCTGGCTCAGGCGCGACTCGCTCAACACCATGCCGGCGAAGAAGGCACCAAGAGCGAGCGATACGCCGAACAGAACGGTGGAGGCGTAAGCCACCCCAAGCGCGATCGAGAGCACGGACAGGCGGAAAAGCTCGCGGCTGCCGGTGTGGGCGACATAGTGCAGCAGCGCCGGGATCACCCTTCTGCCGACTATGAGCATCAGCGCGACAAAGCCCGCGATTTTGGCGAGCGTGAGCGCTAGCGATTGGATCAGCACCGAAGATTGCGCGGCCGCTTCGCCCTTGAGCGCGCCGGCAAGAGGCGGCAGGAGCACGAGCACCAGCACCGTGGCGAGGTCCTGGACGATGAGCCAGCCCACGGTAATCCGCCCGCGCTCGGTCTCGATCAGCCGCCTTTCCTGCAACAGGCGCAGCACCACCACGGTGCTAGCCACGGAAAGGGCGATGCCGAAGATGACCCCGGCCGCCGGCGTCCAGCCCTGCCACCAGCCGAGCGCGAGAGCGAGCGGGATGGCAAGGAACGCTTGGGCGGCGGCCCCTGAGACGGCGATGCCGCGCACCGAGAGCAGGTCCTCTAGCGAGAAGTGGAGCCCGACGCCGAACATGAGCAGGATGACGCCGATCTCGGCGAGCTCATTGGCGATGGTCTGATCGGCCACGAAACCCGGCGTGAAGGGGCCGACGGCGATGCCGGCCAAGAGGTAGCCGATGAGGGGCGGCAGGCGCAGGCGGTGAGCCACGACGCCAAACGCAAAGGCGAGCACGAGGCCGATGACGATGGTGGAGATGATCGGCGTCGAAAGGGGCATGGGCCTAGCGGCGTGAAATGTGCTCGGCGTAGTGAGACACCCTATCAAATTATTTTTTGGAATACCGGCGCACCGCGCGGTGAGCCCAGGGCTCCGCGACACGGTCACGCGCTCCGCTGGAAAGCGCGTATCGTCCTACGTTAATACCCGGAACGGGGCGCAGGATCACCCGGCGAGATTGACAATACTGGTGCCGCAGGAGCGAATCCGCCGCAATCATCCTTTTCTCAGGATCGAGGTGTAGGTTCAAATCCCGGGCCCGCAACCATCTTGATTTGCAGCTCAGGACTCTGACGTCTATTGCCCTAGTCTCAGATTCCTAATCTGAGGGTCACAGGTTCGAATCCTGTCGGTGTCACCAATAGAATCAACAACTTATGGAGCTAAGGTCAAGAGCTAAGCTTGTCTCGGTCACCGCCTGGTCACCATCCACGATCCATTTACGCCCTCGGGCCTTTTAACTTGCTTTGCTGGTGCGGCCGGCGTCCTTGCAGTGGAGCAGGACCGGTCGGAGGGGGTGCCGCCCCTCCCTGCGGGATCTGGGCCTTGCCCGTCTTGCCCCAATCTCAGGCCATTCGGTGACACGGCAGACGCACTTCGCCACTTCGGACGCTAATTGATTACTACTGTTATTCGTGGAATGCTTCGAAGTAGTTGTGCTTGAGAATAAGGAAGGAGGACGCGTTATGAGAAAATGCGCGATCGCAAGCGTCTTGGTGGTCGCATTTGCTACAGCGGCCCTCGCCGCCGGCGCCAAGTACTATGTTGAGATGGATACGGTTGGCAATTGCTCCGTGGTCGATTCCAAGCCGAGCGCCAGCTCGGGCATGAAGATCATGGGCGACAACGGCGGCTATGCCTCCAAGGAGGATGCCGTCAAAGCCCTAAAGGGCCTCCCAAAGGGTAAGTGCAAGGGCATAGTCGGATAGCCGACTTGCTGCATCCCTACAACGCCTCCCCGTAGATCTGCGCCGCCACCACCTCGAGCGAGCCGAGAGGACCTCTCGGCGTAGCGGCTATGCTGGCGAAGAGCGTATCAATGAGGCCCACGCAACGTTGCCGCGGCCCTTTTTCGATGATTTCCCGCAAAATACTGTAGCGCGCCCTCATCACCGCGATCGGCGGCGGATGTGGCATTGTGGCCATGGTCGGACTAGCGATGATGGCGAACCTTCCACTACTCAGCGTGCCTTTTACGACCTCGATCGTTCTGGTGATGTCGGCGCCAGAAAATAGGCAGGCGCAACCCCGCTGCATCGTAGGAGGTCACATCCTTTCGGCCTTATGCGGGCTCGGCGTTATGACCCTATTCGGAAGCGGGCCCTGGCTCGCAGCTCTGGCTGTTGGACTAAGCATTGCAGCGATGCAGCTCACGGACACGCTTCATCCGCCGGCTGGTATCAATGCACTCTTGATGGTTCTGACCAATGCGCCCTGGACGTTTGTCGTTGTGCCCGTGATGGTCGGCTCGCTCATTCTGGTTGGCTTTGCGCATGTCTATTACCAACTCACCTGGCCTGGAGGCTGGCCGCGATCATGGTGGTCCAATTCCATATAGCTGCCCCGCGCTAAGCAAGAGGCGCATTCGGTCGGCGCCTTTTAGAGCCAACCCCTCGCGATCGCGATAATCACTATTGCCGACACAATGCTGCAGAAAAAAGAGCACGATCCCCCACTTACTAGGCTTGGGACCTTCACGATCAGGGGCCCGCTCGCTCACTGGACATCCATCGACGACGACTCTAGCTGCTTTCGATAGCCGTCCTCGATCTCGGCGATTACCAGCGACATGAGTATCAAGACGGTGGTTCGGGATGCGCTACGACATTCGCGGATACCACAGCTCCTGAGAGACGCTTTCGGCTCTCGCTGACATGCATTCGAAAAACTTTGTCAGCTACCGTACCGATTTTCTCATCTAATTCGCTTCTATTTTCTCATCTAATTCGCTTCTAATTGCCGAGGGATGGCGTAGCCTCGAAGGCGGTGGCGTAGCCTCGAAGGCGTACGCTAGCTGCCGCGTGTCAGTCCTTGAGGGAGACAAACACACATTCATCGGATCGTGCC
The DNA here is from genome assembly GCA_049801475.1 of Methyloceanibacter sp. Lineage (GTDB taxonomy): Bacteria > Pseudomonadota > Alphaproteobacteria > Rhizobiales > Methyloligellaceae > Methyloceanibacter. The sequence goes on along the minus strand of JBARKP010000002.1, from coordinate 1,458 downwards.
AGACAACCGCAAGCCCCAGCAGGTGCCGTGGCCACGTTGTTGACGGCGGTAGTCATGCGCGCGAGTCGAACAGAGTATCGGGGTTACGGCATTGAGGTCTTCGGCAAGGGCACGTGTTGGCACTATAGCGCTAGGCCATTAACTCCTGACCTACCTATCCTCACGCACAATGCCTTTGCTTTGGAAGCCCAGAGCGAGGCACTGGCGCTCGCCGATGCAAAGCAGCGGATAGATCGCCTCCTCGCTTTGCACTGGCGCTCGCCGATGCAAAGCAGCGGATAGATCGCCCTCCTCGCTTAACTCAGCTACAGAGCCCACAACGCGCGCGTTGGCGCCCCAGGTGTGCTCCGCCAGCGCCGGCCTACGGCTCGGCGCTCTTTCTCTTGTGCGGTTGTCAGTGGCGCGGGAGGCGCCCTCTTCGCAGGCGCCGGTTAAGGTTCAAAGCACGGACTCCCTCGCGCTGCCTGACCATCTCATCATAAGCCTATGGCGCCGCTCAGCTCCGTCGATCAAGCAGAGCAGCACCTTGATGGCCTCAGGTAGGTCCTGCGAGCACTCGAACGCTTTGCATTTAGCTTCATGAATGAACTCGCGCTGGCCCCGCTCCATGATCATCACGGGTTTAGGTTCGTTCGTCCGCATTGGCCCGCCTCATCAGAGCCGGCCATCCTCTCATCTCTTTATGGTATTTGTTTGCGCATTCTTGGGCTGTTCAAAGGAAAAGCCGACACAAGAATCAGTTGCTATGCAAATGGCGTACGCTGGCGTGCAGTATTCAGTGCCCATGCCACGCTCGATCTTCGAAGTTGGCGGCGCCACTCATGGTCCGGTGATGTCCAATAGTGAGGTTGGCCTTATCAGCGAGCCAATGGGCTTCTCGCGGATTGGGCCTTAGTGGGTGTTCTTTGGCAGCGGATAGTTCGGAAGCTCAATCCGATCCAACAAGCTGGATCGCGGTTCACGACTGGGGGACTAGCCAGTAGGAGGTCAACAAAGCGCTATTGAACCTATCGTGCGAGATGATCTTCGCCAGGGCATAAGCCATGCATAAAAACGTCTCATTATGATCCCTCGGGAACTCAATTTGCGTCAGGAACGACTGGGCCTTCTCGCCGCCGGGTTTGGAGCTCAATCCATTGGTCCCGTCCAGTGGCAACCCGGCCATTGATGCAATTGGAGTTTACTGATCGAATGATCGGCTCCGCCGGCTGGCGAAACAGAAGTACAGAAAAAGGCTGCTTGGCCGTCAAAATGGTTTCGACGATTCTCCAGGCGAACTTTCAGCGGGTTCGATCGTTCCTCGGACCTTCGGCTTAGTGGAGGCACGGCGTGAATCCCGAACGCCCCAGGAACATGATCCTTCGTGCGCTGCCGCGAGACGATTTGGATCGGCTTTATCCGTTGCTCGAGCTTGTTCCGCTCAAAGGTAGGCGTGTTCTGCATCACGCGAGGATGCCG
>JBARKP010000001.1:0-74563 GCA_049801475.1 Methyloceanibacter sp. | reverse complement strand
ACGTCGCGGTAATTTTTGCGGGCTTGCTCGGCGGCAGTTTGGGGATTGGAGGTAGTATTCATCACAGTGCCTCTTGGGATTACCGGGCTGGAACCCACGAGCCTTAAGACCCTGAGAGCACTTGAGTGCTGAGAACTTCGGAAAAGGGGGCGTGCACGGAGTTGGCACGGTAGTCTTCAGCGCCTTAGGTTCGGCGTGCCAGTAATAACCATATTGGGTTTGACTGAGGGTATTACAAGCGGTGCGCGCTAAATTGTCACAATCACTCGCAAAAGTTGCAAGCGCCTCTCTGGCCTAAGTAGAGCCAGAGAGTCCGCTTTGGGTCACGGAAGGTGCCGCACGGTACCCGCCGCTCCGGGGTCTTGACGAGAGGCAGGGAGGTGTCCCACCAACAGGCTATGGCGCAAGGCCCCAAGAAGCTGCACATCAAAACCTTCGGCTGCCAGATGAATGCGTACGACTCCCTGCGCATTGAAGAGGCGCTGGCCACCCAGGGCTACGAGCCGACCGACGATATCGGCGCGGCCGATCTCGTCATCCTCAACACCTGCCACATCCGCGAGAAGGCCGCGGAGAAGGTCTATTCCGAGCTTGGAAGGGTGCGCGAGGTGAAGCGGCTCAGGAGAGACCGAGGCCTCGACACCGTGATCGCGGTGGCGGGGTGCGTCGCCCAAGCCGAGGGGTGCGCGATCTTGGAACGCGCCGACGTGGTCGACCTCGTGGTCGGGCCGCAGAGCTATCATCGCCTGCCCGGCCTCATCGCTCGTGCGGATACGGGCGAACGCGTCGTCGCCACCGACTTTCCAGCCGAGGATAAGTTCCTGCATCTGCCCGAGCGGCCAGTCGGGCACGCACATTTTTCCGCTTTCATCACCGTGCAGGAGGGTTGCGACAAGTTCTGCAGCTTTTGCGTCGTTCCCTATACGCGCGGCGCTGAATACTCGCGGCCCGCCGGCGCTATCCTCGCCGAGGCGGAGAGGCTCGCTCGTTCCGGCGCGCGCGAGATCACGCTGCTCGGCCAGAATGTGAATGCCTACCGAGGGGCAGGCCTCGACGGCACCGATTGGTCGCTCGCGAGGCTGCTCGAGCGGCTCGCCGCGATGCCTGAGATCGAGCGGCTACGCTACACCACAAGTCATCCCCGCGATATGGGCGAGGATCTCATTGCACTGCATGGGGAAGAGCCCAAGCTCATGCCCTATCTGCACCTCCCGTTCCAGGCAGGGTCCGACCGTATCCTTCGAGCGATGAACCGCAGGCAGTCGAGCGACGACTATGCGGAGCTGATCGGACGCATCAGGCAGGCGCGGCCGGACATCGCGCTCTCGACCGACATCATCGTGGGATTTCCGGGAGAGACCGACGCCGATTTCGAGGAGACCTTGGCTCTTGTCCACCGCATCGGTTTCGCGCGCGCCTTCTCCTTCAAATATAGCGCGCGTCCCGGCACGCCCGCGGCTGCCCTGCCGGGCCAGGTCCCAGACAGTGTCGCGCGGGAGCGCCTGCAAGCCTTGCAAAGCTTAATCGAGAGCCAGGCCCGCATTTTCGACGAGGCTACGGTCGGACGCCGCCTCAAGGTGCTGTTCGAGCGAGTTGGGCGGAAACCCGGTCAGATCGGGGGGCGTTCACCCTATTTGCAGGCCGTGCACGGGGCGGGCCCGGAAGGGTTGATCGGCCAGATCGTGGAGGTTGACATTGTGAGCGCGGGGCCAAACAGTCTCATCGGTGTCATCAAATCGGAGTTTGAATGGCGCGAACCAGTTCAGGCGGCCGAATGACCAAGGCCAGCGGACGGAGACCGCCATTGACGCGTGGACGACGGGCCGCGCCTGACAAGCGGTTAAGCACCTCGTCTGCCAATGGTCGCGAAGAGCCCCTCGTCGTGTTTTTCGGCGACATCCGGCTCGTGCGCGATCTCCTCGGCGACTATGACGCCAATCTCGCGGTGCTCGAGGATCGGCTCGGGGTCCAGGCCGTGGTCAATGGCAATGCGGTGAGTTTGCGCGGACCCGAGCAATCCCGCGAGACCGCCAGATCCGTGCTCGAGCAGCTTTACGGTCGGCTCGCGCAAGGGGAGATGATCGGCGTGGGCGAAGTCGTCGGTGCCATCCGGCATGCGCGCAGCTACGAGCCCGAGGCCGAGGCCGAGCCGCAGGACGCCGAGGTCCCCAAGGCGCAGCAGATCAGGACGCGGAAGCGGCTGATCACCGCCCGCACCCTTGCGCAGAGCACCTATCTCTCGGCGCTGGAGACCCACGACCTTGTCTTCGCCACAGGCCCCGCCGGCACCGGCAAGACCTATCTTGCCGTCGCTTTTGCGGCGGCGTGCCTGGAAAGCGGCAAATGCGATCGGCTGATCCTGTCGCGCCCCGCCGTCGAGGCGGGGGAGCGGCTTGGCTTCCTGCCCGGCGACATGCGGGAGAAGGTCGATCCGTATTTAAGGCCGCTCTACGATGCACTCTATGACGTGCTCGCGCCCGAGCGGGTCGAGCGCGAGCTCGCCAGCGGCATGATCGAAATCGCCCCACTCGCCTTCATGCGCGGCCGCACCCTGTCCCACGCCATCATCATCCTGGATGAAGCGCAGAACTGCACGGCGGTGCAGACGAAGATGTTCCTCACGCGGCTTGGCGAGCAGAGCAAGATGATCGTCACCGGCGATCCGACGCAAGTGGACCTGCCCCCGGGCAAGGATTCGGGTCTGCTCGAGGCCGTCTCCATCCTCGAGGGCATCGACGACATCGCCCATATCGCCTTCACCGGCCGCGACGTGGTCCGCCGCGAGCTTGTGGGTAAGATCGTCGACGCCTATGAGGCGGCGCCACCCCGAGGTGAGCGTCATGGCTGACCCAGGCCCAAGTAGCACCGACCAAGGCTCTAGGCTCGACGTGGAGATTGTCCGCCAGGCGAAGCTGTGGGATCGCATTCCCATGAGCGACGCAAGGCTGTCTCGGGCGGCAAGGGCCGCTTTCATGGCGGCGCTGCGACCCGGCCAAGCACGCTGCGAGGCCACTCTCGTTCTGACCGACAATGCAGAGATGCGTGGGTTGAATCGCATCTGGCGCGGCAAGGACGCTCCCACCAATGTGCTGTCCTTCCCGTCTGGCCTGGGCGAGGTGCCAGAAGAGCCCTACCCGCTCGGCGATGTGGTGCTTGCCGGAGAGACGGTGCTGCAAGAAGCGGGTCAGCAGGGTACCGCGGTCGCCGATCATGTCTCGCATCTCGTCGTGCATGGCATGCTGCACCTACTCGGCTTCGACCATGAGCGCGACGAAGACGCGGAGCGGATGGAAGCTCTGGAGACCAAGGTCCTCGCCGGTCTCGGCATCGCGAACCCTTACGCGGAGCCGGGGCGGGCGGACGTTGCGGAGGTGTCACCGTGAGCAATGCCCCGTTGACTGAGAGCGATTCGCCGGCCGCAATCGACCAGACGGCGGAAGAGGAGCCGTCTTGGCTCGAGCGTGTGTTGGCGCGGTTCGGCCTCGGCGAAGAACCTGACTTACGTGAGGTGATCGAGGATGCCCTTGCCCGCAGCACTGGGGCCGGCGACCCGTTCAGCGCGCAAGAGCGCGGCATGCTCCTCAACATCCTCCGCTTCGGCAAGCTCACGGTCGAGGACGTCATGGTTCCTCGCGCCGACATTATCGCGGTGGAAGAATCGATCACGATCGACGAGCTGATGCGGGTGTTCCGCCAGGCCGAGCATTCGCGGCTGCCCGTCTACCATGAGACCCTCGACGACCCGCGCGGCATGATCCATATCCGCGATCTGATGTCGTGGATCACCACGGAGGCGGAAAGGGGCGAAGGCTTAGGCCTTGATCTTAGCGCCGTCGATCTCGGCCGCGCCGTGGGCGCGATCAACATCACGCGCGAGATCCTTTACGTTCCGGGGTCCATGTCGGTGCTCGACCTCTTCCTAAGGATGCAGTTGTCGCGGCGCCACCTCGCCCTCGTGGTTGACGAATATGGCGGCACCGACGGCCTCGTCTCGATCGAGGATTTGGTGGAGGAGGTGGTGGGCGAGATCGAGGACGAGCACGATGTCACCGAAGAGTCGCTGATCCGCGAGGACCCCCGTCTCGGCCTCGTTGCCGATGCGCGGACGCCGATCGAGGCGCTTGAGCTCCATCTTGGCGAGCAGCTGATCACCCCCGAGCAGGAAGAGGACATCGACACGTTGGGGGGCCTCGTGTTCTCCCTTTCTGGCCGCATCCCTGCGCGCGGCGAGCTCGTGCGTCACCCGTGCGGCATCGAGTTCGAGGTTCTCGACGCCGACCCACGCCGCATCAAGAAGCTCCGCATCCACACGCCGCAAGAGCGCAAACAGGCGGCTGACGCGGGCTGGTCGCAGGCTGAGCGCACTGAAGGTAATTAGAGTCAGGCTGCAATCGTCCCCTCCCCGGTTCGCCCATCGTCGCGCCATCAAATGAGCGAAGGAAAGATGCAGCGTGCCGCGACTTGGGTGGCGCACCTCACCGGATTGAGACGCGCTGGGCTAGCCGCCTTCGCGGGCGCCGTCTCGGTGCTTGCCTTCGCCCCCCTGCATCTCTGGCCTGTGCTGTTCGTGAGCTTCGGTTTGCTCGTTTGGCTGCTCGACGGCTGTTACGCGAGCCATGCGCTGCTCGGCGCGCGGTTGAAATGCGCATGCCTCACCGGGTTTTGGTTCGGCTTCGGCTATTTCCTTACGGGCCTCTATTGGATTGCCGAGGCCTTTCTCGTAGAGCCCTGGCGCCACGGCTGGCTCATACCCTTCGTTATGACGCTCCTGCCCGGCGGCATGGCCTTCTTCTTCGCCGCGGCGGCGGCGCTGGCCATGCTCCTGTGGCGGGGAGGAGCGGCCAGGGTGTTTGCGCTCGCCGTCGCCTTTGGCCTCGCCGAGGTCGCCCGCGGCCACGTGCTGACGGGCTTGCCTTGGAACCTCATCGGCTATGGGCTTGCCGCAAATGCATCGACGATGCAGCTCGCCTCTCTCTTCGGCGTCTACGCACTCAGCCTCTTGGCCGTGCTCTTGTTCGCGAGCCCCTTCGCCATCTGGGCACCGGAAGGGTCGGGGCTGGCTTACCACAAAAGCGTGGCACTGCTTACTTTCGTCCTCTTGCTTGCGTACCTCCTCGGGACCTTATGGGGTGAAAGGCGGCTCGCGGCCGCCGACTTCGCTACCACGGATGTGAGGCTTCGCATCGTTCAAGCGAATGTGGATCAGGCCAATAAATGGCGCCCCGAGAACAGTGCCGAAATCTTCAACGACTATCTCGAGCTCACCAAGTCCGGCGGCGCTGCGCCGGGCCTCGCCGGCATCTCGCTCGTCATCTGGCCGGAAACAGCGGTCCCCTTCCTCTTGGCCGACTCCTCCGAGGCGCTGCTGGCCATCGGCGACCTGCTGCCGGAAGGGACCTCATTGCTCGTGGGTTCTGCGCGGCTCGTCGATAGCCGCGATGCACAAGGGCGCCTCACTTCCGAGCGAATCTACAACAGCCTGCTCGTGATGGACGACAAGGCGCAGATCCTCGGCAGCTACGACAAGATCCACCTCGTGCCGTTCGGCGAGTACCTGCCCTTTCAAGACTTCATGGAGAGCCTCGGCATCATGCAGCTTACCGGGGTGCGTGGCGGGTTCAGCTCAGGCACCGGCCCTCGCCTGTTGTCCATCCCTGGCGCTCCGCCAGCGAGCCCGCTGATCTGCTATGAGATCATCTTTCCCGACGACGTCACCGACAGGGAGAAACGACCCGGGTGGCTCCTCAACGTGACCAACGATGCTTGGTTCGGCACCAGCGCCGGTCCCTATCAGCATTTTCACCAGGCGCAACTCCGCGCCGTCGAGCAGGGTCTGCCGGTCGTGCGCGCAGCCAACACCGGGATCTCGGCGATCATCGATCCCTATGGGCGCGTCCTCGCCGAGCTTGGCCTCGGCAAGGAAGGTGTCGTCGATGGACTGCTGCCGAAGGCGTTGCCCCCGACGCCGTTCGTGCGATGGGGACTCCTTATCGAGGTTGCGGCCCTCGTGATTGCGCTTTGCGGCTGGCTCGCGTTCAGCGTGCATCGATCGAAAAGTGGATTTGCCTTTCGTCGCACGTTTAGCGCTAAGTGCTTGACGGGACTAAGGGAGCCCCCTTATGAACTTGACCCCACGGGGGTCTGCGCAAAAAAAGTTAATTACCTTCCAATACCCTTCCAACCATCATGATTTTGGTCCTTTACAACCATCATGTCTAGCGAACGCATGGCAGGCAAGAAGCCGAACCCGGTCGACCAGCACGTCGGCAGCCGAGTCCGTTTACGCCGGATGCTCCTTGGCATGAGCCAGGAGCGCCTCGGCGAGAGCATGGGGCTCACCTTTCAGCAGGTGCAGAAATACGAGAAGGGCGTGAACCGCATCGGCGCGAGCCGGCTGTTCCAGATCTCCAGGATTCTCGATGTACCTGTGCAGTTCTTTTTTGAGGAAGCTCCGCATGCCGAGGGGCGTCCGACGCCAGGCATGGCAAAGCCCGATTCGGAAACGTTCATCCTCGAATTCCTCAATAGCCGCGAAGGGCTCGAGCTCAACCGCGCCTTCGTCAAGATCGCCGATCCAAAGGTCCGCAAGAGCGTCGTCGATCTCGTCCGGGCCTTGAGCGCAGACAACAAATAGCACTCCCTAATCGGGAGCGGGCTTGACCGCCTCCCCTCTCTCTTGCAAGAAGCCGGTGCGGACTTGGGTGGTCTTTCAGCGCCGGATTTTCAGGGGGTCACGTGGCGAGCAGGCGGAACTACCTCTTCACCAGTGAATCAGTATCGGAAGGTCACCCCGATAAGGTGTGCGACCGCATTTCCGATGCCGTGGTCGATCTTTATCTCGCCGCCGATCCCCTCTCGCGCGTGGCGATCGAGACGCTTGTGACGACGAACCGCATCGTCATGGCAGGTGAAGTACGCGGACCGAAGACGGTGACGCCCGCACTGATCGAGGAAGCGGCACGGCGCGCCGTGCGCGAGATCGGCTACGAGCAGAAGGGCTTTCACTGGAAGAACGCCGAGTTTCAATACTATGTGCATGAGCAATCCGCCGACATCGCGCGCGGTGTGGATGCCGACGTCGAGAAGCAGAAGGAAGAAGGGGCGGGCGATCAGGGCATCATGTTCGGTTTTGCCTGTCGCGAGACGGAGCCCTTGATGCCGGCACCGATCTTCTATGCGCACCGCATCCTGCACGAGATGGCGAAGGCGCGGCACACGGGCCGGACGCCTGAGCTCGGCCCCGACGCCAAGAGCCAGGTAACCCTGGCTTACGAGGATGGGAAGCCGGTGCGGGCGGACTCGATCGTCGTCTCCACGCAACACGGCGAGGATGTAAGCCAAGCTCGGGTCAAAGAAATCGTCAGGAGCTTCGCCAACGAAGTGATGCCGCAGGGCTGGATCGGCCGCGACACTAAATTCTATGTGAACCCCACCGGTCGCTTCGTCATCGGCGGCCCCGACGGCGATGCCGGCGTCACGGGCCGCAAGATCATCGTCGACACTTATGGAGGTGCAGCGCCACATGGCGGCGGTGCCTTCTCCGGCAAGGACCCGACCAAAGTCGACCGCTCCGCAGCCTATGCGGCACGCTATCTCGCCAAGAACGTCGTGGCTGCGCGGCTCGCCGATCGCTGCACGTTGCAGGTGTCCTATGCCATTGGCGTGTCGGAGCCGCTCTCCCTCTATGTCGATCTGCACGGCACCGGCAAGGTCGATGAAGCGGAGCTCGAGCAGGCGCTCCGGCGCGTCATGGATTTGAGCCCGCGCGGCATCAGAGAGCATCTCCGCCTAAGCCGCCCGATCTACGAGCGCACGGCGGCCTATGGCCATTTCGGCCGGCAGCCCGACAATGACGGGGGTTTCTCCTGGGAGCGCCTAGACCTCGTCGAAGCGATCCGCGCCGAACGCAGCTGATGGACTTCGTAATGGCCCGGGTCTCGCCCTTCGAGACGCGCCTTCGGCCCGCCTCAGGGTGAGGTAACCTCCTGCCGAGGAGCGCCACGACGGCAGCGCGTCTCGAAGCATGAGGTCACCCCCGTGAGCGAACGAAGACCCCTCAGATCCTATGGTCGGCGCAAGGCGCGGCCATTGAGCGAGCGGAAGGACCGGCTGCTCTGCGAGCTCTTGCCGCGCCTGCGCCTCCCTCTCGGCGAGCCCGCTCCCTCCCCGCTCGCAAGCCTGTTCGCTCAAGCGGTGGTGGACGTTTGGCTTGAGATCGGCTTCGGCTCTGGCGAGCACCTCGTCTGGCAGGCCGACCATCATCCCGATATCGGCTTCATCGGCTGCGAGCCCTTCGTCAACGGTGTGGCGAGCCTGCTCGGGCGGATCGGGGCATCGGGGATCGAGGCGATCCGCATCCATGACGGCGACGCCCGCGAGGTGCTTGGCTGGCTGCCCTCGGCATCCATCGGACGCATCTTCCTGCTCTTCCCCGACCCTTGGCCGAAGAAACGGCACCTAAAACGCAGGCTGCTGTCGCCCGACACCGTCGAGCAATTGGCGCGCGTGCTTCGGCCTCGCGGGGAGCTCAGATTTGCCACCGACAGCGGCGACTATGCGGGCCAGGCGCTTCGGGCCGTGCTGGCGAGCGGGGCCTTTCAGTGGATGGCTGAGAGCGCCAAGGACTTGCGGATCAGTGCGCCCGACTGGCCCGAGACGAGGTACGAACGAAAGGCTTTGGCAGAGGGTCGAAAACCGGCCTATCTCAGTTTCCGACGTCTTCAACCTGAAGGGAGCAGATGAATGCGCGCGCTCGCTCTCGGGCTGATGCTTGTCTCTTCGCCGGAGCCGCCTGCTACACCGATTGCAAGGCCGAGACGCACTCGAACCCTGCGTACAAGGCGTGTCTTGCTCGCGCCGCCGACACTGCCGACGCGCTGCTCAACCAGGACTTCCAGACGCTGCAAGACAGCGTCAAGGCCGCCGCCAAGGATATGGACGTAAAGCCCGAGGCCCAGATCGGTCTGCTCAAGGACGCCCAGAGGAAATGGATCGAGTTTCGCGACGCGACTTGCGGTTTCGAGGACAGCCTCGCCTTTGGCGCCACCGCGACGGGCGGCTATTCCTCCTCCTGTATTTGCGCCCTAAGCTATGAGCGCAGCAACGACTTCGACCGTATCAAGCATTCCGTCCTGAGAGAATGACGGGGGCAAACCTCCTTGAACCCCGCGAAAAAGAACGTATATTAGCGTCGAACTCATGATTGTTTTGATCAGGAGTGGGCCTTTCGCCCGCTCCTTTTTGTTATGCTTCCCGCCTTGCTGCTTTGCCCTGCGGGAATCAAGGCCTCGCCGATGTCGAGCCTCTCATCAAGCACTGATCGCCGCTTCTCCCGCGAGACGGGCGTCGCACGCGAGATCGCCGAGCTCGTCGAGCCGGTGCTGGAGGAGCTCGGGCTTCGCTTGGTACGGGTGAAGGTCTCGGGCCGCGATGGCGGCACCGTGCAGATCATGGCGGAGCGGCCGGGAGGCCAGATGACGATCGACGATTGCGCTTCGATCAGCCAGAGGATTTCGCCGCTCCTCGACGCTCACGACCCAGTGCCCGGAGGCTATCGCCTCGAGGTTTCCACGCCCGGCATCGACCGGCCTCTGGTGCGCCCAAGCGATTTCGCGTCATGGGTGGGTCACGAGGCGAAGATAGAGCTTAAGGAGCTCGTGGACGGCAGAAAGCGGTTCAGGGGAGTGATCGAAGGGGTCGCCAACGGAGAAGCGCTGCTCAGGATCGAGCTTGCGGGTGATGCCCAAGCTCAAACCATTGGCGTTCCGTTCCCGCAGATCAGCGAGGCGAAGCTCGTGGCCGACAAGGGCGCCTTTCGGGCCGACCTCGCCGGCAAGAAGCAAACACATTGAGGATTTGTCGCGGGACCGAAGTAAGGCCCGCCCAAGAAAAGCTAGCGGAGGCAAGAACACATGGCTCAGGCAGGCGTAAGCGCCAACAGGCTGGAGCTCCTGCAGATCGCGGACGCGGTCGCGCGCGAGAAGGCGATCGATCGCCAGGTGGTGATCATGGCAATGGAAGACGCGATCCAGAAGGCCGCCAAATCGCGCTACGGCAGCGAGAACGAGATCAAGGCGGAGGTTGACCCCAAGACGGGCGAGATCAGGCTCGCGAGGCTGCTCGAAGTGGTCGAACAGGTGGTGATCGATGCGACCCAAATTTCTCTGGTGGAAGCCCGCCGGCGCAATCCGGCGGCACAAGTCGGAGACTTCATCGCCGAGCCCCTCCCCCCGCTCGATTTCGGCCGCGTGGCCGCGCAGAACGCGAAGCAAGTGATCGTGCAGAAGGTGCGCGAGGCAGAGCGTGAGCGCCAATATGAAGAGTACAAGGACCGCGTCGGCGAAATCGTGAACGGTATCGTCAAGCGCGTCGAGTACGGCAACGTCATCGTCGATCTCGGCCGCGCCGAAGCCATCGTGCGCCGCGATGAGACGCTGCCCCGCGAGAACTTCCGTTACGGCGACCGCATCCGCGCCTATGTCTACGATGTCCGCCGCGAGCAGCGGGGACCCCAGATCTTCCTGTCGCGGACGCATCCGGAGTTCATGGCCAAGCTGTTCGCGCAAGAGGTGCCGGAGGTCTATGACGGCATCGTCACCATCAAATCCGTGGCGCGGGATCCAGGCAGCCGCGCCAAGATCGCCGTGGTGTCGAGGGACGCGTCCATCGATCCCGTGGGCGCCTGCGTCGGCATGCGCGGAAGCCGCGTCCAGGCCGTGGTCAACGAGCTGCAGGGCGAGAAGATCGATATTATCCAATGGTCGCCCGACGCCGCCACCTTCATCGTCAACGCGCTGGCGCCGGCCGAGGTGGTCAAGGTGGTGCTCGACGAGGACGCCGAGCGCATCGAAGTCGTGGTGCCGGATGCGCAGCTGTCATTGGCCATCGGCCGCAAAGGCCAGAATGTCAGGCTCGCCTCGCAGCTGACCGGATGGGACATCGACATCATGACTGAGGCGAGCGAATCGGAGCGTCGCCAGGCCGAGTTCGCTGAACGCTCGGCGATGTTCATGGAGTCGCTCGACGTGGACGAGGTCATCGCCCAGCTGCTCGCCTCGGAAGGCTTCAGCTCAATCGAGGAGGTGGCGTTCGTGGAACCTTCCGAAATCGCCTCGATCGAAGGTTTCGACGAGAATACCGCGGCCGAAATTCAGACGCGCGCCTGTGAGCATCTGGAAAAGATCGAGGCCGAGCAGGATGCCAAGCGCAAGGCGCTCGGCGTGTCGGACGACGTGGCCGCCATCGCGGGTCTGACCACGGCCATGCTCGTCGCGCTCGGCGAGAAGAACGTCAAGAGCGTGGAGGACCTCGCCGATTGCGCGACTGACGACCTCTTGGGGTGGAACGAGCGCAAGGACAAGGAGACGATCCATCACGAAGGCATTCTCGACGCCTGCGGCCTTAGCCGGCCGGAGGTGGAGGAGATGATCCTGGCTGCGCGCGTCAAGGCCGGATGGATCGAGGAAGCCGACCTTGCGGCCCCGCCCGAGGCGGCCGACGCCGGTGAAAGCGCCGGTGACGACGAGGGCGAGGCGGAAGGCGACAGCGCCGCGTCATGAGCGGCCACGGCGTGAGACTTCAAGGAGAAGAGGCCGTTGCGGCAGGAACTGGCCGAGCCACAGCATGGAACGCGGGGCGAGGTGGAAGACACCGTTCGCCGCTGCGCTCTGACGCGTGAGCGCCTGCCCAAGCAGGATCTGATCCGCTTCGTCCTGGCCCCCACCGGGGAGATCGTCCCGGACCTGAAAGAGCGGCTTCCGGGCCGCGGCGTCTGGGTAACGGCCGCCCATGACAGGGTCGCGGAGGCGGCCAAACGCAACGTTTTCGCCCAGGCCCTCAAGACCCAGGTCACGGTGCCGGCGGAGCTTGCCGAGAGGGTCGACCGGCTGCTCGTCGAGGGCGCCCTTGGGGCGCTTGCCCTTGCCAACAAGGCGGGAAAGGTGGTCTTCGGCGCCACTAAGGTCGAGCAGACCATCGCCGGGGGCCGCGCCGCCGCGCTCGTCCATGCAAGCGATGCGGCGGAGCATGGCTGCCGCAAGCTCGACGGCAAGTTCCGCGCGAGCGCTAGGGATGGGGCCCAAGCCCCGGTCCGCCTCTTCAGTGCGGATGAATTGGGTTTGGCATCGGGACGGACAAATGTGATACATGCAGCCGTGATCCAGGGCGGAGCGGCTGCAGAATTCCTAGCTGGCGCCTCGCGCGTCGAACGTTACCGCAAGGGCAGTGCCGCCTTTTCACAGCCAACTGGATCGAACACGGACAGGGAATGAGCGAGATTAACGAAACTGACGACAAGACCGTTCGCGGTGCCAGAAAGATGACGCTGAATGTGCGCCGGACGGTCGAGTCCGGCCATGTGCGCCAGAGCTTCAGCCATGGGCGCTCCAAGTCCGTTCTGGTGGAGAAGAAGAAGCGGCGTGCGGTAGGCTCCACGCCAGCGGCTCTGCCGGCGGAGGAGCCCCAGCCAAAGGTGGCCCCGGCCGCGCCGGAGCGAGAATCGGCCCGCGAGCGCGAAGAGGCTCAGCAGCGCCGCCCGGGCGTGGTGCTCCGCGCCCTCTCTGAGGACGAGAAGGACGCGCGCCTCAAGGCCCTCCAGGAGTCGCGTTACCGAGAGGCCGAGGAGCGCGAGAGAGCAAAGCAGGACGCCGACCGCCGCGTAGTTACGGACGAGCAGCGCGCGAAAGAGCACGAGGAGGCGGTCGAACGCCAGAAGAAGGAAGCGGAGCGGCTCGAGGCCGAGGCCGAGGCACGCCGCAAGGGCGAGGAAACCGCCCGCAAGCACCTCGTCGTCAAGGAAGAGGAGGAGGAAGCCCCCCGCACGGCGGAGGCCCGCCACAAGAAGGAGCGGCCCGCGAAGCCGCGGGCGGGCGAGGAACGGCGGGTCCGCGGCCGCCTCACCATCACCAACGCGCTCGACGAAGAGCAGCGCCAGCGGAGCCTTGCCTCGCTGAAGCGCCACCGCGAGCGCCAGAAAAAGCAAATCACTCCGCAAGCGCAGCAGAAGATCCAGCGCGAGGTCGTGGTCCCGGAGGTCATTACCATCCAGGAGCTGGCCAATCGCATGGCCGAGCGCGGCGTCGACGTCATCAAATTCCTGATGAAGGACGGCGAGATGCACAAGATCACCGATGTGATCGACGCCGATACCGCTCAGCTTGTGTCCGAGGAGTTCGGGCATAGCGTGCGCCGCGTGTCCGAGGCCGATGTCGAGGAGGGCTTCATCGGCGAGGAGGACCGCGCCGAAGACGTGGAGCCCCGCGCGCCCGTGGTGACGATCATGGGCCATGTCGATCACGGCAAGACGTCCTTGCTCGACGCCATCCGCGCGACCAACGTCGTCAGCCAAGAGGCCGGCGGTATCACTCAGCATATCGGCGCCTATCAGGTGGAGATCGAAACGGGCCAGAGGATCACCTTCATCGACACGCCGGGCCACGAGGCCTTCACGGCGATGCGCGCCAGAGGCGCCAAGGTGACGGACATCGTGGTGCTCGTGGTTGCCGCCGATGACGGGGTCAAGCCACAGACGGTGGAGGCCATCAATCACGCCAAGGCCGCGCAGGTGCCCTTGATCGTCGCCATCAACAAGATCGACAAGCAGGGCGCGGACCCCCAGCGCGTACGCACCGAATTGCTCAGCCAGGAAATCGTGGTCGAAAGCATGGGCGGCGACACGCTGGAGATCGAGGTCTCGGCCCTGAAGAAGATCGGCCTCGACAAGCTGCTCGAGGCCATCCTGCTGCAGGCCGAGGTGCTTGAGCTCACCGCCAATCCCGACCGCCCCGCGGAGGGCGTCATCGTCGAGGCCAAGCTCGAGCGCGGGCGCGGACCCGTGGGCACGGCGCTGGTCCAGCGCGGCACGCTGCATCTCGGCGATCTTGTCGTTGCGGGCTCGGCTTGGGGCCGCGTGCGCGCGCTGATCGACGATCTGGGCGAGCCGGTGAAGAGTGCCGGCCCTTCGGTCCCGGTCGAGGTGCTTGGCTTCGATTCGGCGCCGGAGGCGGGCGACCAGTTCGCCGTCGTCGAGAACGAGGCGCGAGCGCGGGAGATCACGAGCTACCGCATGCGCGAGCGGCGCAAGCGCCTCGCCGTCGCCGGCCAGCGCGACTCGCTTGAGCAGATGATGAGCCAGCTGAAGACGGCAGGCACCAAGGAATTTACGCTCCTGATCAAGGGCGACGTGCAGGGCTCGGTCGAGGCCATCGTCGCGGCGCTGGACAAGATGGGCACGGATGAGGTCAGGGCGCGCATCATTCATGCGGGCGTCGGCGGCATCACCGAGTCCGACATCTCTCTTGCCGCGGCGTCGCGCGCGGTCGTGCTCGGCTTCAATGTGCGCGCCAACGCGCAGGCCCGCGAGGCGGCGGAGCGCGATGGCGTCGAGATCCGCTACTACGCCGTGATCTACGACCTTGTCGATGAGGTGAAGCAGGCCATGTCGGGCCTGCTCGCGCCGGCGGTGCGCGAGACCTTCCTCGGCAATGCCGAGATCCTCGAGGTCTTCACCATCTCCAAAGTCGGCAAGGTCGCCGGCTGCCGGGTCACCGAAGGCAAGGTCGAGCGCGGCGCCCATGTCCGGCTCATCCGCGACAGTGTGGTGATCCATGAAGGCAAACTCTCCACCTTGAAGCGCTTCAAGGACGAGGTGCGCGAGGTCGTTGCCGGGCAGGAATGCGGCATGGCATTCGAGGGCTACCAGGACATGCGCCAAGGCGACGTCATCGAGTGCTTCGAAGTCGAGCACGTTCAGCGCACGCTCTAGCGGACCGTCCTCCTGGGCGGCCACCTCAGGCTTATCGATGATCAATCGCGACAAGGGAAAGGCCCCTAGCCAGCGCCAATTGAAGGTGGGCGAGCTGATCCGGCACGTGCTGGCCGAGATCTTCGCTCGCGGCGAGATCGTGGACGATTTGTTGAGCCGGTACTCGCTCACCGTGCCGGAGGTTCGCATGACGCCCGACCTGAAGCTCGCCACCGTCTATGTGCTGCCGCTTGGCGGCGAGGGAGCCGAGGACGTGGTGGAACATCTCGAGCAGCACAAGCGTTTCCTGCGCGGCGAGATCGCCAAGCGCGTCAGCTTGAAGTTCATGCCCGAGCTCCGCTTTAAGGCGGACAGCTCGTTTGCGAGCTCTGGGCGCATCGATGAGCTGCTCGCTTCGCCCAAGGTCGCGCGCGACCTCGACAGCTAACCAGCCGAAAAGACAAGCAGCGACATGGCGCGTCGGCGCAAAGGTCTTCCCATTCATGGCTGGCTCGTGTTCGACAAGCCGCAAGGCATGACCTCAACGCAAGCCGTGACGCGCGTCAGGTACCTTTACGGCGCGGCCAAGGCTGGGCACGCGGGAACCCTCGATCCGCTTGCCACCGGTGTGCTCCCGATCGCTCTCGGCGAGGCCACCAAGACCGTGCCCTTCGCGGTGGAAGGCAGCAAGCAATACCGCTTCACCGTGTGCTTCGGCGCGAGCACGGACACCGACGACGCGGAGGGCAAGGTCGTAGGGACCAGCGACCGGAGGCCCACGCGCACCGAGATCGAGGCGGCGCTGCCCCGTTTCGTGGGCGAGATCAGCCAAGTGCCGCCACGCTTCTCGGCGCTCAAGGTGGCCGGCGCCAGGGCTTACGACCTCGCGCGGGACGCCCAAGAGTTCGAGCTTGCCCCGCGGCGAGCCCTCGTCGCGAGCCTCAAGCTCGTCGACATGCCCGATCCCGACCGGTGCGTGATTGAAGCCGAATGCGGCAAGGGCACCTATGTGCGGGCACTCGCCCGCGACTTGGGCCTCGTGCTCGACACCGTCGCGCATATCGAGGCCTTGCGTCGAACCCGGGTCGGCGCCTTCGTCGAGGATAGCGCGATTTCCCTGGCCAAGCTGGAGCAGTTGGGACATAGTGCCGGCGGCCGCGACGCGCTCTTAAGCGTGCTAAAGCCCGTGGAGACGGCGCTGGACGACATCCCGGCGTTAGCCATCAGCGGGCAGGACGCGGCCAGGCTCAAGAGAGGCCAACCCGTGCTGATTAGAGGCCGGGATGCTCCAATTCTCAAAGGGCCAGTTTATGCCACGTCACGGGGTATGCTCGTGGCGGTCGGTGAGGTCAGCCAAGGCGAATTGCGCCCCACCCGAGTTTTCAATCTGCCGGGTTAGGGCATCGCCAAATTCGGGAGACTACCGATGTCGATCAGCGCTTTGCGCAAGCAAGAGCTTATCAAGGCCTATGCAACGAACGCCGGTGACACCGGTTCACCGGAGGTGCAAGTGGCGATCCTGACCGAGAGGATCACCAATCTCACCGGCCACTTCAAGACCCATAACAAGGATAACCATTCGCGGCGCGGGCTGCTGAAAATGGTTAGCCAGCGGCGCCGGCTGCTCGACTACGTCAAGGCCACTGACGAGGACCGGTATCAAAAGCTCATCAACCGACTGGGAATTCGCCGGTGACGCGAGACGCTCACCGCCGTGCGCCGGTGGATCCTTCATGACATATCGACCCGAGCCTTCGCTTCCAGGGGGCACGCTCGGGCGCAACTTTCCCTGCGCGTTGAGACATCATCATGCTGCATAAGCACACCGTAGAAATCGAATGGGCGGGCCGACCGCTCAAGCTCGAGACCGGCCGCGTTGCCCGTCAGGCCGACGGCGCCGTTCTTGCTCAGTATGGCGGGACCACCGTACTCGCCACCGCCGTCGCCGCCAAGGAGGCCAGGCCCGGCATCGACTTTTTTCCGCTGACCGTGAACTATCAGGAGAAGACCTTTGCCGCGGGCAAGATCCCCGGCGGTTATTTCAAGCGCGAGGGTCGCCCGACCGAGAAGGAAACGCTCACCTCGCGGCTGATCGACCGTCCGATCCGGCCGCTGTTCGCGAGCGGCTTCAAGAACGAGACGCAAGTGATCGCTACGGTGCTCTCCCACGACATGGAGAACGATCCTGACATCGTGGCGCTGATCGCGGCCTCCGCCGCGCTTACTCTTTCCGGCATCCCCTTCCTTGGACCGATCGGCGCCGCGCGCGTCGGCTATATCGGCGGCAATTATTCGCTGAACCCGATGATCGACGAGATGGCCGAGAGCGCGCTCGATCTGGTGGTGGCCGGAACCGCGAGCGCCGTGCTCATGGTCGAGTCCGAAGCGAAGGAACTGCCCGAGGACGTCATGCTCGGCGCGGTAATGTTCGGACAGAAGCATTTTCAGCCGGTGCTCGACGCCATCGTCAAGCTTGCCGAGCGCGCCGCCAAGGAACCTTGGGAGCTGAAGAGCGATACCAGCACCGAAGAGCTTGCGGTCAAGGTCCGCGGATTCGCGGAAGCCGATTTGCGCGAGGCCTACAAGATCGCCGCCAAGCATGAGCGCCGCGATCGCGTGGCCGAGATCAAGGAGAAGGTGGTCGACGCGTTCGTGCCCGAAGGCTCCGACGCCACGGCGGCGGCGAAAGTGGCCGGCGGCTTCAAGGAGCTGGAGAAGGACATCGTCCGCTCAAGCATCCTGCAAACGAGCAAGCGCATCGACGGACGCGATTTACAGACAGTGCGGCCGATCGTCTGCGAGGTGGGCATCCTTCCCCGCACGCACGGCAGCGCCCTCTTCACCCGCGGCGAGACACAAGCGCTGGTGGTGGCCACGCTCGGCACGGGCGAGGACGAGCAATATATCGACGCGCTGGAGGGCACCTACAAGGAGACCTTCCTGCTGCATTACAACTTCCCGCCCTATTCGGTGGGCGAGGTCGGCCGCATGGTCTCTCCCGGACGCCGCGAGATCGGTCACGGCAAGCTCGCCTGGCGGGCGATCCATCCCGTGCTGCCGGACCGCGAGAGCTTCCCCTACACCATCCGTGTGGTCTCGGAGATCACCGAGTCGAACGGCTCCTCGTCCATGGCCACGGTGTGCGGATCCTCGCTCGCCATGATGGATGCGGGCATTCCCTTGCGCCGGCCGGTTGCCGGCATCGCTATGGGGTTGATCAAGGAGGAGGCGAATTTCGCCGTTCTGTCCGACATCCTCGGCGATGAGGACCATCTCGGCGACATGGACTTCAAGGTGGCCGGCACCTCCGAAGGCGTCACCTCGCTGCAGATGGATATCAAGATCACCGGCATCACCGAGGAGATCATGAAGGTCGCGCTCGACCAGGCGCGCGACGGACGCATGCATATCCTTGCGGAGATGAACAAAGCGCTGAACGAGGCACGACCGGAGCTCGGCGAATACGCCCCGCGCATCGAGACGATCCACATCCCGGTCGACAAGATCCGCGAGGTGATCGGCTCGGGCGGTTCAGTGATCCGCGAGATCGTCGCAGAATCCGGCGCCAAGATCGACATCTCCGACGACGGCACGGTCAAGATCGCCTCGGCCAACGCCGAATCGATCCGCGCCGCGATCGCCCGCATAAAGGGCATCGCCGCGGAGCCCGAGGTCGGCGAGATCTATCAGGGCAGGGTGGTCAAGGTGATGGAGTTCGGCGCCTTCGTGAACTTCTTCGGGGCCAAGGATGGGCTCGTGCACATCTCGCAGCTCGGCGAAGGGCGGCCGAAACAGGTGACCGACGTGGTCAAGGAGGGCGACATGGTCTGGGTGAAGCTGCTCGGCTTCGACGACCGCGGCAAGGTCAGGCTGTCGATGAAGGTCGTCGACCAGGCGACCGGCCGTGAACTGCAAAAGGCGGAAGCAAGCTGAGGCGGAGGCGAGTTGGGGCGGAGGCGCGCGGAACCCGGCGCGCCTTCGTCAATATCCTTGCACCTTGAGAGGCGGCCAGCCACCCATGAGGCGCCGCTTATTTGACGCAGCGCCAGCCGATGACCGAATAGTCGAGATTGTCGCCCTGCCATTTGTTGGCGTCGGTCTCGGCTTGGCGAATGCACGTCACCACATCTTCGGGCGCCGAGCTCGGCACGCTGACCTCCGAGCAGGTGTGCGGCGCGGCGATCAAACACGTAACCAGAATAAGGTGGGCCATGGCCCGCTTCACTCCACTGACTTGGCGGTTTTTTTGAAACGCAAGCTTAACCGTTGGGCGCTTGGCGCGATCTTATTGACACGCCAAGCTTTTCTCAACTCCTCGCGCGGTCTTGCTTAACCGGCGCGCGCGACCGCCGCATGCGGTCTTCATTGGGCGGCTTCACGCGGCGGCTTCTCGGCCTGGGCTTCCAGCTCCTTCTCGCCCTTCTCCAGAGGCTTGAGGGTGTCGAGACTCGGCATCGCGATGGTGTTGTAGCCGCAGTCGACAAAATGCACCTCGCCCGTCACCGCGCCCGATAGGTCGGACAGCAGATAGAGAGCGGCCCCGCCGACCTCATCCAATGTGGGCGAGCGGCGCATCGGCGCGTGTTGCTGCTGGAAATGGAACAGGGTTCGGGCGTCTGAGATGCCGGCACCAGCCAGCGTGCGCATCGGCCCCGCCGAGAGCGCATTCACCCGAATGCCTTGCGGGCCGAAATCCGAAGCGAGATAGCGCACGCTCGCTTCGAGCGCCGCCTTGGCCACGCCCATAACATTGTAGCAGGGAACGACCCGCGTCGAGCCGCCATAGGTGAGCGTCAAGAGCGAACCGCCGGACGGCATCAGCTCCGCGGCGAGCTTGCAGATCTCGGTAAAAGAGAAGCACGAGATCAACATGGTATGCTGGAAATTCTTGCGCGTGGTGTCGCAATAACGGCCCTTCAGCTCGTTGCGATCCGAGAAGGCCAGCGCATGCACGACGAAGTCGAGCGTGCCCCATTGTTTCCGGATCGCCTCGAACACACGCCTGATGCTGTCCAGATCCTCGACGTCTGCTTGTTCGATGATCTTCGCCCCGATGGATTCGGCGAGCGGGACGGCGCGGCGGCCGAAGGCGCCGCCCTGATAGCTGAAGGCAAGCTCGGCGCCCTGTCCGTGGAGCAACCTGGCAATGCCCCAGGCGATCGAGCGGTCGTTGGCGACCCCCATCACCAGCCCCCTCTTTCCGGCCATTAGTGGACCGGGCTCAGCGATATCCCTTTTTGTGGTCATGGCATTTTCTCTGGTTTATGAGTGGATCCGCTCGCAGTCCCTGTCTCTAGCCGTCATAGCGTTGAAATACGAGTGTGGCGTTGGTGCCTCCAAAACCGAAGCTGTTGGACATCACGCAGTTAATATCGACGTTGTCCCGGCGCTTGCGCACGATCGGCATATCAGCGACGGCCGGATCGATGGTCTCGATATTGGCGGACTCGCATATGAAGCCGTTGTTCATCATCAGCAGTGAATAGATCGCCTCATGCGCCCCCGCGGCGCCCAGCGAATGGCCGGTCAGCGACTTCGTGGCGCTGATAGGGGGAGACTTGTCGCCGAAGACCGCGCGGATTGCCTCGATCTCCCGGAGGTCCCCGATCGGCGTCGAGGTGGCGTGGGGATTAATGTAGTCGACGCCGCCATCGACCTTGGCGAGCGCCATGTGCATGCAGCGCGCCGCCCCTTCACCCGAAGGCTGCACCATGTCGTAGCCGTCCGACGTGGCGCCGTAGCCCACGAGCTCGCCATAAATGCGGGCGCCGCGGGCCTTCGCATGCTCGAGCTCCTCAAGCACGAGGACCCCCGCCCCTCCGGCGATGACGAAGCCGTCGCGGTTGACATCATAGGCGCGGCTCGCCACCTCGGGCCGGTCGTTGAAGTCGGACGACATGGCGTTCATGGCGTCGAACAGGACCGACAGCGTCCAGTCGAGCTCCTCGCCACCGCCGGCGAACACCACGTCCTGCTTTCCCAGTTGGATCAGCTCGCCGCCGTTGCCGATGCAATGAGCCGAGGTCGAACAGGCCGATGAGATCGAATAGCTCACCCCCTTGATGTGGTAGGGCGTGGAAAGCGTCGCCGAGTTGGTCGAACACATCGCCTTCGGCACCTCGAACGGCCCCACCTTTTTTGGGCCCTTCTCGCGCGTGGTGTCGGCAGCCTGTACGATGGCCTTGGTCGAAGGGCCGCCGGAGCCCATGATCAAGCCGGTTCGCTCGTTGGAGACGTCGCCCTCTTCGAGGCCGGCATCGCGGATTGCCTGTTCCATGGCGATGTAATTCCACGCGGCACCCGCCCCCATGAAGCGGCGGGCCTTACGGTCGATCATGCCTTCCCAGTCGATCTTCGGCGCGCCATGCACGTGGCAGCGGAAGCCGAGCTCAGCGTACGTGTCGGCCTTGACGATGCCGGACCTCGCCTCGCGCAATGAGGCGAGCACCTCTTGGGCGCTGTTGCCGATCGAGGACACGATGCCCATACCGGTCACGACCACTCGTCTCATGGGTCAGTCCTCAAGCGGCGCGCCGATCGTTGCGGGTCAGGCACCAGCGGGAGCGGCTTCGTCCGCCTGGAACAGGCCGACCCGCAGGTCGTTGGCCGTATAGATGGTCTCGCCGTCGGCTTTCAGCCAGCCATCGCCGGTGCCAAGCGTGAATTTGCGCCGGATCACCCGCTTCAGCTCGACGATATATTCGACCTTGCGCATGGTCGGCAGCACCATGCCGGAGAACTTGACCTCGCCGACGCTCAAGGCCCGCCCCTTGCCCGGCGCGCCGAGCCAGCCGAGAAAAAAGCCCAACAGCTGCCACAGGGCATCTAGCCCGAGGCAACCCGGCATCACCGGGTCTCCCTTGAAGTGACAGGGGAAGAACCAGAGATCGGGCTTCACGTCGAGCTCGGCCACGATGCGCCCATAGCCGTGCTCGCCGCCTGCCTCCTTCACCTCGGAGATGCGGTCGAACATCAGCATGGGCGGCAGCGGCAATTGCGCGTTGCCCGGGCCGAACAGTTCACCGCGCGCACAGGCGAGCAGGGCCTCGTAGTCGAACTGGTCGCGCCGATGTGCCATGCTTGATCCTTCTCCGCGTGGGGAAACAACGCTCCCCGCAGCCGGCCGTTTCCTAACACAGACGAGGCGGCGCCAAAAGCCTGCCCAATCCCTCGTCATAACTTGGTCATTGTTGCTGGATGGGCTCGGGTGGCGCCGGGCGGCTCGGACTGGGCAGGCATTTCTCCCCGGCGCGTCTTCCTGGCCATGGCGTTGCAGCCAGAGGCGCTTCCCCATATATTGGTCCTGCCATGACGATTCCGGCAACCAGTAAGATCATCGCCGAGCGTCTGCGTGCGGCGGGCTTAAGGCCCACGCGCCAGCGGGTTGCGCTCGCGCGCCTCTTGTTCGAGGCCGGCGACCGCCATGTCACGGCCGAGCTGCTGCATGAGGAGGCGCAAAACCGCAAAGTGCCGGTTTCGCTGGCCACGGTGTACAACACGCTGCATCAGTTCACGGAAGTGGGCCTGCTGCGGGAAGTGGCGGTCGAGGGTGCCAAGGCCTATTTCGACACCAATACCTCCAACCACTACCACTTCTTTTGCGAGCATTCGGGCAAGCTCCTGGATATCGACACGACCGCCATCCGTATCGAAGGCCTTCCCGAGGCACCCGACGGCATGGCGATCTCGCGCGTCGACGTGCTGGTGCGCCTCGTCACCAACCGCAACCGCTGATCCACAGCGCTTTCCTGACATTGTCGTTGTCATTGCCCCGCCTCGTCGCGCGCGCCGTTTACCGGATTCCCGCGAAAGCGGGAATGACAACGGTGGGGCTACTTGATCACCTCGCCGCGATAGACGCCCCAGAGCTGCTCCTGCTGCACGTAGCCGGAATAGTCGTCGATCGACAGCTCGCACCACTCCCCGTCGCAGGAAAGAACATTACCAAGGACGTTCGGCGCGAGCTCGGCCACGGGTTGCGCAGAGGTCGATTTTCTTCCGTAAAGCGGGACGCTTTCATGGTCCTTCGACCAGGGCGCGATCAGCGCCGTGCGCCGCCCGCTGAGCAGGCCGTGGAACACCCAGCCGTCGGCCCCTTCGCTGTCACGCACCCGCCGCCAATTGTCCGATTCCGCGATCACCTCGACCGGGAGACCCGCGCGGCTGAACACCCAGACGATGGCCTGATCGGTGCTCGGACCTCTGCGCACATTCACCCGGTCCGATTTGAGGCTGACGAAACGGGGTACCGGCAAGTGGCTTTGGCCGCTCGGCCCTGTTGCCGGGCCGGTCCCATCGGCGGCGGCGCGGGCCTCAAAGCCCGCAAACAAGATGAGCGCAAGCGCAACCTTGATCGCTAGCCCGATCCGAAGTCGATGCCACACCCCTAATGCCCCACTCTTGGCGCCGATATGTCCCCAGGCTCGCGGGAGCAGCTCCAGCCCCGCGAATCATTGCCTTCTCTCATGCGCCAGAAAAGTGAAAGGACCATGGCCTTCGCGCCAAGATGACGCTTATCTGTGGGAGCCGCTTCTGTTAGAGAAGGCTTGCGCGCGCCCCTTTTTGATTACCGCCGGGGGAAGCTCCTGCCACCTCGAATATCCTGACTGGAAGGATTATGGCCTCTGAACGACCGCTCATTATTGTCACGCGTAAGCTCCCCGACGTGGTGGAAACGCGCTTGCGCGAGCTTTTCGAAGCTAGGCTGAACCTCGACGATAAGCCGTTCTCCCGGGAGGAACTGATCGAAGCGGTGAAGACCGCCGATGTGCTCGTCCCCACGGTCACCGACCGCATCGACCGGGCCGTGCTGAGCCAGGCCGGGCCGCAGCTGAAATTGATCGCTCAGTTCGGCACCGGGGTCGACAATGTCGACCTCGAAACGGCGCGGAACCGGAGCATCCTCGTTACAAATACGCCAGGCGTGCTGACCGAGGACACCGCCGACATGACCATGGCGCTGATCCTTGCCGTTCCACGGCGGCTCACCGAGGGCGCCGTCATGCTCAAGACCGGTGACAGCAAATGGCAGGGCTGGTCGCCCACCTGGATGCTCGGCCACCGCATCTTTGGCAAGCGGCTCGGCATCGTCGGCATGGGGCGCATCGGCCAGGCGGTGGCCAAGCGGGCGCGCTCTTTCGGCCTGCAAATCCACTATCACAATCGCAGGCGGGTGGCGGCGGAGGTGGAGAAGGGGCTCGAGGCCACCTATTGGGACAGCCTCGACCAGATGCTCGCCCGTATGGACATCATCTCCATCAACTGCCCGCATACGCCCGCGACCTACCATTTGCTCTCCGCTCGCAGGCTCGCGCTGATGAAGCCCACGGCCTATATCGTCAACACCGCGCGCGGCGAGGTGATCGACGAGAACGCGCTTGCCCGCATGATCGAGAATGGCGAGCTGGGCGGCGCGGGCCTCGATGTCTTCGAGCACGAGCCCGCGGTGAACCCGAAGCTGCTCAAGAGCGACAGGGTCGTGGTGCTGCCGCATATGGGGTCGGCGACCATCGAAGGCCGCGTCGATATGGGCGAGAAGGTCATTATCAACATCAAGACCTTCCTCGACGGCCACGCGCCCCCGGATCGCGTCCACCCCGCGATGTTCTGATAGGGGTTGGCTGCCAAGAATCCGGCAGCCAACAGGTGTGAACGTGGCGGTGTCACACACTCTCCCCCTCCCCCCTTGCGAAGGAAGAATAGGGGGGTTCAACTTACAGCTCGCTGCTTACCCCCCTGCGCTCGCGACCAAGCGCGAGCGTGCTCCCCCGCAAGGGGGCGCACAAGACAAGGGTGAGCCGCCACCGCCTCAACCAGGCCTTGCGTTGACATTGCCGGGCACAAGGTTTCCTTTAGTCTGGTGCCGAGCCAGAGGAGACAAGCCATGTCCCGATGGACCAGTGCCTTTGCCAGCATGATTCTACTGGCCTTTAGCCTCCCGGCAGCTGCCGAGGACACCGACCTGCCGCGCAATATCGAGCTGAAGCCGGGCGCTAGCGTGAGCGGCAAGAGCGCCGAGGACGCCGGCTCCGGTGCGACCACACGGCAGATCGTCACCGAAGGCAAGGACGCACCCCCGGCTGACGCACCGAAGGAAGCCGGCGCAGCCGCCAAGCCCAATGCGCCGGCAGAGGCCGGCAAGGCACCCGAGCCAGGGCAGGCTGCTGCGCCTCCAGCGCCGACCGAAAGCGAGGCAGAGGCTGCTGTCCCGGCCGAAGCCGGCGTGGCGGGGCCGCCCGCCCCCGAGCCTGAACCAGGAAACCTCGCACTCGCGATTCAGACCGAGCTCAAGCGGGTCGGCTGCGACCCTGGCGACGTCGATGGGGTCTGGGGCGGGCGCTCGCGCGAGGCTCTGGCCGCCTTCGGTCATTTCGCCAAGGTCGATGTCGCCAATCTGGCGCCCACGCCGGAGATCTTCGACATCATCAAGGGCAAGACGGCGGTCGTTTGCGCCGTAGAGGCCGAGGGTGCGGAGGCTCCGCCGCCAGCGCATCACGCCGCGCCGCGGCGTCCCCATGGATATGGCGGGTATGGAGGCGGTGGCGGCGGCTACTAGCTCTTTTCCGCTTTGATCCGACGAAAGCCTGCCAGGGCTAGCCGCCTTCGCGATTCCTGACAGGGAGGAACTCCGCAGTGCGCACATGCTCAGGGCGGAAGCCCATGCCGATCAGCCGCGCGGGAATGCGGCGCAGCCACGGGAAGCGGTTGAAAAGCTTGAGGATGAAGGGCGGCCGCGGCTGCGTTTGCAGCCTCAGTACATTGCTGATGATGCGGGTCTGGACGAAGATTTGCACCGCTTGCATCATACGCGTCGGCCACTCCCGCCGCCGCTGCACCTTGCGGAGCAGCTCGACCGGGACCGGTCCTTCCCGGAGCGGACGGCTGAGAATGTTGGCGGCGGCCACGGCATCCTGAACGGCGAGATTGATCCCCACGCCACCCACCGGAGACATGGCGTGGGCGGCGTCGCCGATGCAGAGCAGACCCGGGCGATACCAGCGCTTCAGCCGGTCGACGCGTACGGTCAAGAGCTTCACGTCGTCCCAGGACGAAAGCTCCTGCACGCGGTCGGCGAGAGAGGGGTTGAGCTCGACGATGGCAGCGCGGAAGGCAGATAGGCCGCAGCGTCGCAGCTCTTTGAACCCACCCTTGGGGATGACGAAGGCGCATTGCCAAAAGTCGCCGCGGTCAAGCATGACGAACAGCCTGCCGGCCTGGATGCGCCCAAGCGTTTGCATTCCATCCTCCGGACGCTTGGAGAGCCGTAACCAAAGCACATCCATGGGCGCGCCCAGATCCTCGACCTCGAGGCCCGCAAGATCCCGCACCGCCGAGTGGCGGCCGTCGGCGCCGACAACGAGGTCGGCGCTGACCTGAAGCGTGCCCTCAGGCACTTTCGCCCTTAGCCCTGTCACGGTAGTCCCCTGTTCAAGGAGATCGGTAACCTCGGCCTGCACGCGGAGACCGAAGTTTGAAAAGCGCCTCACGTGCTCGGCGAGAAAATTGAGGAAATCCCATTGGGGCACCAGCGCAACGAAACGACAGCGTGTCGGCAAATGGGAGAAGTCGGCGAGCACGACCCTCGTGTCGCCGATCTGGCCGGCAAGCTCCCGCAGCTCCTGGTGCGACCGCTTGAGAAACTCCTCGAGCAGCCCAAGCTCGCCCATGATCTCCAGCGTCGAGGGGTGGATGGTATCGCCGCGGAAGTCGCGGAGGAAATCGGCGTGCTTCTCCAGCACCATCACCTCGACGCCCGAGCGAGCGAGCAGAAGCCCTAGCATCATGCCGGCGGGTCCGCCTCCGGCGATGCAGCAACCTGTGGTGATGGTCTTAGTTGGCATATTTAGTCGGGATGGATCGCGATGGGAATTTGGTCCGGCTTATCCTCAGGCATCTGCGGTCAGCTGGCGATGGTGCGATAGGTCGTGGAAGCGCGGGGTGCGGCCGTTGAGCGGGTTGTCGGGGTCCCAG
Source organism: Methyloceanibacter sp. (assembly GCA_049801475.1). Classification (GTDB taxonomy): domain Bacteria; phylum Pseudomonadota; class Alphaproteobacteria; order Rhizobiales; family Methyloligellaceae; genus Methyloceanibacter. The sequence continues at coordinate 47,853 of JBARKP010000001.1, read as the reverse complement.
GCGTAGTCGACCGCGCTGAAGCGCGGCTGGAGCGCGTCATAGAGCAGCAGTCTGCCGACCAGGCTCTCGCCAATGGACAGTAGCTCCTTCAGAACCTCGACCGCGGCAAGCGTGCCCATCACCCCGGCTACGGCGCCGAGAATCCCGGCCTCCGCGCAGGGCGCGACGATTCCGGGCGGCGGCGCCTCGGGAAACAAGCAGCGATAAGAGGGCCGCGGCGTTCCTTCGGCGTCACGCTCGAAGGCGCGGAAGGTGGTGAGGTGGCCGTCGAAAGGCCCCACCGCCGCCGTAACGAGCGGACGCCCGGCAAAATAGCAAGCGTCATTGACGAGATAGCGCGTGGCGAAGTTGTCCGACCCGTCGGCGACGACGTTGTAGTGCGAGATGATCTCATGTGCGTTCTCCGGCACTAGCCGCGTCGTGTAGAGCTTCGTCTCCACATGGGGGTTTAGGCGCTCAATGCTCTTCGCCGCACTCCTCGTCTTGAACGTGCCGACGCTTGAAGAGTCGTGGGCGATCTGGCGCTGCAGATTGTCGAGGCTTACGCGATCGTTATCGATGATGCCGATTTGGCCCACGCCCGCGGCGGCGAGATAGATGAGGAGCGGCGAGCCGAGACCGCCAGCCCCGACCACGAGCACGCGCGCGCGCTTCAGGCGCTGCTGCCCCTCGCCGCCGATCTCCTTCAGCACCAGCTGGCGCTTGTAGCGCTCGATCTCGTCCTGGCTGAGCATGACCCCTTCAATGTAGGACATCCCTCCCCCTCAGGGGAGAGATGGAGCAAGCGGCTGCGTCGTGTTTCAACCGGTGGAGCCGAAGCCGCCGTGGCCGCGCGAGGTTGGACCAAGCTCCGGAGCCAGTTCGATTCGCACATGCTCGACGCGCGCCACCACGAGCTGCGCAATGCGGTCGCCGCGGCGGACGACAAAGCGCTCGGCGCCGAGATTGATGAGTAGGACCTTGATCTCGCCGCGGTAGTCGGCGTCGATGGTGCCGGGGCTGTTCAGAAGCGTTACCCCCGCTTTCAGCGCGAGACCCGAGCGCGGGCGAAGCTGCGCCTCATAGCCCGGCGACAGCTCAAGCGCGAAGCCGGTGGGCACGAGTGCCCGGGCGCTCGGGGCAAGCTCAAGGGGCTCGTTTTCGGGCACGCCCGCGACCACATCGAGACCGGCAGCGTGCTCGGAGTGGTGGGAGGGAAGCGGAAGCCCCTCGCCATGGGGTAGACGCAAAAGGCGAAGCATGACGCCCTTCTTGGGTCCGCTGCTCTTGTTCATTCAGCGGCCGACCGCAGCGTCTGGAGGGCTTCCGCCGCGCGGGCGAGCAGTCTCGCTGCCATCTCGTCCTTGCTCATCGGTGGCCAATCCTCGACGCCAGCCGGGGTAATGAGATGGACCTCAGTGCGATCGCCGCCCATCGCGCCAGTTCCAGGCCACACGTCATTAGCGACGATCCAGTCCACGCCCTTGGCGCGGCGTTTCACGGTCGCGTTGGCGATCAGATTCTCCGTCTCGGCGGCAAAGCCGATGACGAGGCGGGGGCGCTTCGCACCGAGCCCCGCCAGCGTCGCCAGGATGTCGGGGTTCTGCATGAGCTTCAACGTCGCTTCGCTTCCCTGGTGCTTCTTGAGCTTGTGCGGTGCCTCCTCGGCGGCGCGCCAATCGGCCACCGCGGCCGCGCTAATCGCGATGTCGGCGGGGAGCGCCTCGAGGACAGCAGCCATCATCTCATGCGCGGTCTCGACCCTCACTACGCTTACGCCGTCGGGTTCGGGCAGCGTTACCGGGCCGCTGATGAGCGTCACCTCGGCGCCGAGCCCCGCCGCAGCGCGGGCAAGCGCATGGCCCTGCTTGCCGGAGGAGCGGTTGGCGAGATAGCGCACCGGGTCGATCGGCTCGTGGGTCGGGCCGGAGGTAATGAGCACGCGTCGGCCCGTAAGGGGACCGATACCCCGCTCTTTGACTGCGCCGGTTGTGAGCGAGTTCCCGAGCAAGCCCGCGATCGCGTCGATAATGTCGGAAGGCTCCGCCATACGCCCGGGACCATATTCGCCGCAGGCCATATCGCCCTCCTCAGGGCCAACAAAGGAGACGCCGTCCTCTTTCAAGGTGGCGACGTTTCGCTTCGTGGCCGCGTGCTGCCACATGCGCACATTCATGGCCGGCGCCACCAGCACTTGTTTGTCGGTGGCGAGCAGCACGGCGGTGGCGAGATCGGAAGCTAAGCCCTGCGCCATTTTGGCGAGGAGGTCGGCGGTGGCGGGCGCCACGACGATGAGATCGGCCTCGCGCGACAGACGGATGTGCCCGATCTCGGCCTCGTCCTTGAGGTCGAAGAGATCGGTAAAGGCCTTTTCCTCGCACAAAACCGAGAGGGAGAGCGGCGTCACGAACTCGGCGCCCGCGCGGGTAAGGATCGCGCGCACCGAGGTGCCCCGCTCCTTCAAGCGGCGCACCAGCTCGAGGCTCTTATAGGCGGCGATGCCGCCGCCGACGATGAGCACTATGCGCGTTTGCACCTGTCTGACTCTTGTTGTTATCATTCCCGCGAAAGCGGGAAATCAATAACCGCCGACGCGTGCGACCCGAAGCTACCTCTGGGGCTACTGGATTGCCGGGTCAAGACCGGCAATGGCAGTAAATTAGGGTTAGCGCTCCTCACTTAAAACAGCAGTGAAAGCGCAATCGCGGCAAGGGCCAGCGCGCCGACCCAGATGCCGATGAGGCTCGCCCGATTGCGCCGGCTTTGCGCCTCCGCCAGCCGCTCGACGGTATCGGTATCGAGCCGCAGGCCTTCCTCGGCCATGGCGGAGAAGGCGTCTGCGGCGCGCTCGGCCTGGCCCAAGAGCTTCGGGATATCGCCGACGAAGCGCCCGACGGAAGCAGCGCCTTCCGCCGCCGCCTCGAGCCGCGCCTCGGCGCCGATCTGGCTCGCCATCCATTGCCGCACAACGGGCTCGGCCACCACCCAAATATTCAGCTCCGGGTCGAGGCTCCGGCCCACGCCCTCCACCACTACCATGGTCTTCTGCAAGAGAAGCAGCTCGGGCCGCGTCTGCATCTCGAACACTTCGGTATATTGGAACAGCTGGCCGAGCAGCTGCGCCATGGAGATCTCGCTTGCAGGCCTGTCCATGATCGGCTCGCCTATGGCGCGCAAGGCTTGCGCGAACAGCTCGACGGACTGCCGGCGCGGAACATAACCCGCTTCGAAATGCACCTGCGCCACGCGCCGGTAGTTCCGCGTGATGAAGCCATGCAGTATCTCGGCGAGGAAGCGCCGCTCCTTGATCCCGAGTCGCCCCATGATGCCGAAATCAACGGCGACGATGCGGCCTTGCTCATCGATGAACAGATTGCCCGGATGCATGTCGGCGTGGAAGAAGCCGTCGCGCATGGCGTGACGCAGGAATGTCTGCATCAGACGCGCGCCGAGCGCCTTCACATCGTGGCCTTGCGCATGCAGGGTCTCGCGATCCGAGATTGGCACGCCGTCGATCCATTCGAGCGTGAGCACGCGGCGCGCGCTACGGCTCCAATCGACGTGCGGCACGCGGAAGCCTTCGTCGTTCTTCGCGTTCTCGGCCATCTCGGAGAGGGCGGCGGCCTCCATGCGCAAATCCATCTCGATGGCGACGGACTTAGCCAGCGTGTCGACCACGGCCCGCGGGCGGAGGCGGCGCGACGGCGGATAGAGTCGCTCGATCATCCGCGCCGCGAAGAAATAGCTGTCGATATCCTGGTTGAAGCGCCGCTCGATGCCGGGACGGAGCAACTTCACGGCAACAGCCTTGAGACCACCGCCTGGCTCGCGCACCGCAGCCTTATGCACCTGCGCGATCGAGGCGGCCGCCACGGGCGGGCCGAACTCGGCGAAGAGCTTGCCGATGGGCGCTTCGAGGGCCTCCTCGACCGCTTTGATCGCCTCGCTTTGCGAGAAAGGCGGCAGGCGATCCTGCAGCGTGGAGAGGTCGGCCGCAAGCTCGCGGCCGATGATGTCGTCGCGGGTGGCGAGGAACTGGCCAAGCTTGATGTAGGATGGCCCGAGCGAGGTAAGCGCGGTGGAGAGTCGCGCCTCATTGGCAATTTCGGCGGCAACGCCGGTACCGGCGCCATTTGCCTTTCGCCGAAGCGGCGCGGTCATGCGGCCGAACAGGGCGAGAGGCGGCGGTAGGCGTATCTCGTCGGGAAGCACGCGCGCGCCGCTCCAGACGATCACAACTCCTGCCCGCGTCAGCCTTGCGAAATTTGCGATCGCGTTCATTGCATCAGAGCCGCCAGCCGGAGTGGATTGCCGCGATGCCACCGGTGAGGTTTCGGTGACGCACCCGCTCGAAGCCCGCATTCTCGATCATTCCCGTGAAGGATTTCTGATCGGGGAAGCGGCGAATGCTCTCCACGAGATACCGGTAGGAGGCGCTGTCGCCGGCTACCAGGGCCCCGAGCGCCGGAATCGCATTCATGGAATAGGCGTCGTAAAGCGTATCCAGGAGCGGCGTCTCGACCGCGGAGAATTCGAGGCAGAGGAAACGTCCCCCGGGTTTCAGCACGCGGAAGGCCTCGGCGAGCGCAACCTCTTGCCGCGTCAAATTGCGCATGCCGAAGGCGATGGCGTAAGCGTCGAAGCTCCGTGAAGCGAAGGGCAGGCTTTCGGCATTCCCGCGCACAAAGGTCAAGCATTCCGAATTCCCCGCGCGTTCGCGCCCAGCCTCGATCATCTCGGCGCTGATGTCGCAGATCACGGCGCGGGCGCCGCTTCCGCCAGCTTGCAAGACGCGTGAGGCGATGTCGCCGGTGCCCCCGGCAACATCGAGCAGGGCGTAAGGGTGAGGCCCCTTGGGCGGCGCGAGCCAGCCGACGAGATCGTCTTTCCACAGCCGGTGAAGGCCCCCCGACATCAAATCGTTCATCAGGTCGTAGCGCCGCGCTACGCGGGCAAAAATCTCGTTGACGAGCCTCTGTTTTGCCTCCGCGGCCACGGACGCGAAGCCGAAATTCGCCTCGGTCTCTCCCTGTTCCGCGCTCTTCAGGTCTCCGGTCATGCGCGGGACAATAGCGCAAGCCCGGAAATCAAGCTATTGTTGCAGTGCAACGGAGCCCGTTTCGCGTTGCGGTAGAGTGGTCCTCATGCCCGAACTCCCTGAAGTTGAGACCGTTCGCCTTGGATTGGCGCCCGTTTTGGTCGGCAATCGTTTCGCGAGCGTCGAGCAGAGGCGCGGGGATCTGCGCTTTCCGTTGCCGCAGCATTTTGCGCAAAGGCTTGCCGGGCGAAGGGTCGAAGCGCTCGACCGCCGCGCCAAATATCTCTTGGCGCGGCTCGACGACGGCGAGGTGCTGGTGATGCATCTCGGCATGACCGGCCGCTTCAGCATCGACCGCGCCGATGCGTCTCACAGCTCTCCTAAGGCCCCCCCCTCCCCGACCCGTCTCCTCAAGGGGGGAGGGGGTGAGCGCGGCGGCGCTACGCCTCCTTTCACCTTCCCCCTTGAGGGGGAGGTCGGCCGATCTTCGATCGGTCGGGAGGGGGGCGAACCACCCCAAGCTTCGAATGGAGCAAAGTTCGATGCCAGCCCCAAAGCGCTCAAGCATGAGCATATCGTGTTCCACCTAGCTGACGGCGTCTCGGTCCGCTACAGCGATGCGCGCCGCTTCGGCTACATGGACCTCATTCCTCACGAGGCGCTTGCAGGCCATGCGCTGTTCAAGGGCCTAGGCGTCGAGCCACTGAGCGACGACTTCACCGCCGAGTGGCTTGCCGCGCGGCTCAAGGGCAAAGCCACATCGATCAAGGCTGCCCTTGTCGATCAGAGGCTGATTGCTGGGCTCGGTAATATCTATGCTTGCGAGGGGTTGTACAGGGCGGGGGTCTCCCCTTTTCGGCTTGCCGGCACGCTGGCGACCAAGACGGGGAAGCCGACCGAGAAGACGAAAGCCCTCATCAACGGCGTCAAGGCCGTGCTCAAGGAGGCTATCAGAGCCGGCGGCTCGTCCTTGCGCGACTACGCGGGCGCCGACGGCAGGCTCGGGCGCTTCCAGCATTCTTTCGGCGTCTATGGCCGGGAGGGAAAGCCCTGTCGAACGAAAGGCTGCCGCGGCACCGTACGCCGCATCGTCCAGAGCGGCCGCTCGACCTTCTACTGTCCAAACTGTCAACGATAACGGGACCCGACAAACCATGTTTGCCAATGACCTCAGCAGGGAACAAGAAGCGAAGCCCGCCGCGTCACCTTACGAGACGCTCATCGTCACCACGAAAAGCAAGGTCGGGCTGATCACGCTCAACCGCCCACACGCGCTCAACGCACTCAACACCCTTCTCATCAGCGAGCTCAATCGCGCGCTCGACAAATTTGAGGCCGATCCGCAGATCGGCTGCATCGTCATCACAGGCAGCGAGAAGGCGTTCGCCGCTGGCGTCGACATCAAGGAGATGCAGGCGAAGACCTTCGTCGAGGCCTATGGCGGCGATTTTCTGGCACCCTTCGACCGGATCGGGCATTGCCGCAAGCCGATCATCGCGGCGGTCGCGGGTTACGCGCTCGGCGGCGGATGCGAGCTGGCCATGAGCTGCGACATCATTCTCGCCGCGGACAATGCCGTGTTCGGCCAGCCGGAGATCAATCTCGGCATCATGCCCGGCGCCGGCGGCACGCAGCGGCTGACGCGCGCCGTGGGCAAGGCCAAGGCCATGGAGCTCTGCCTCACCGGTCGGCGCATAAACGCTGAGGAAGCCGAGCGCTCGGGGCTCGTAAGCCGCGTCGTCCCGACGACAGACCTCCTCGATGAGGCGATGAAGGTGGCCGACAAGATCGCCAATCTCTCGCAGCACGCGGTGATGATGATCAAAGAGGCGATCAACCGCGGCTTCGCCACGACGCTTGCGGAAGGCTCGAGATTCGAGCGGGGCCAGTTCTATTCGCTGTTCGCCACGGAAGACCAGAAGGAGGGCATGGCCGCCTTCATCGACAAGCGCCCGCCGCTGTTCCGGAACAAATGACGGGAGAGGAGATGACGGGAAAGATCACGGTGATTGCCTATCATCGCGCCACTGCTTCAAGTCTGCGGCCCTACCCGCGCCGAGAAGGGCTGCTCAATTACGATCTCCACGAATCCCCGGACGACGCGCCGGGGGTCCTCGTCTTTCTCGAAAACCGGGCGAGCAAGGCCGATCTCGACGCGCATTTGCGCTTCCCGCATATCGACGCGTTCCGTGGGCGAGCTGCTGGCCGAGCCCCCCAACATCACCCTGTGGACTGAGATCGAGGGGGGACTAGCCGAGAAGCGAGCCTTCTCCCCCCTCTGCAAGGCTCACAGCCGGTAATAGTCCCGGTACCAGGCGACGAAGCGCTTCACCCCCTCGTCGATCGGGGTCGACGGCTTAAAACCGACCGCGTCCTTTAGGGCCTCCACATCGGCATAGGTCTCCGGCATGTCGCCGGGTTGCGCCGGCAACATCTCGAGCTCAGCCTTGCGGCCAACTTCCTTCTCGATCACGGCGATATAGTCGAGAAGAGCGACCGGGCTGTGGTTGCCGATATTGTAGAGCCGGTAGGGCGCCGACGACGTGGCCGGGTCCGGCACTTCCCCGCGCCAATCGGGATCGGGGGCGGCTGCCGTGTCGAGCATGCGCACCACCCCTTCCACCACATCGTCGATATAGGTGAAGTCGCGGGCGTGGTGGCCGTAGTTGAACACCGGGATAGGCCGGCCTTCGAAAATGTTGCGGGTGAACTGAAAGAGCGACATGTCCGGCCGCCCCCAAGGGCCATACACTGTGAAGAACCTGAGCCCCGTCACCGGCAGCCCGAAGAGGTGGGCATAAGCATGGGCCATGAGCTCGTTGGCCTTCTTGGTGGCGCCATAGAGGCTCACCGGATGATCCACGTTGTCGCTGACACTGAAAGGGAGCTTGCGGTTGGCGCCATAGACCGAGCTCGAGGACGCATAGACGAGGTGCTCGATCCCGTGATGGCGGCAGCCTTCCAGCACCTGCAGGAAGCCCGCAATGTTTGCCTCGATATAGGCATGGGGGTGATCGAGCGAGTAGCGGACGCCTGCTTGCGCGGCTAGATGGACGACGCGTTCGGGCCTCTCCTCGGCGAAGACCGCTTCGACGATCTCCCGCTCGGCCAGGTCCGCCTTGATGAAGTGGAAGCCGTTTCGGCCCTGAAGGCGGGCGAGCCGCGCCTCCTTAAGCGTGACGTCGTAATAGGGGCTCAAATTGTCGAGGCCGATCACCTCGTCGCCGCGATCCAACAACCGCGCCGCCGTGTGAAAACCGATGAAGCCGGCGGCGCCGGTGACGAGCACGCGCATGGGTCTCTTACTTGCCTCTGCTTGCTTTGCTGATGGGGCCGCGCCACAAGAGCCATCGGCGTCTCCACCTGTCAACGTGCTCGTCGTGCCGAGCCCCGGCGCTTCGCGCGGTTGACGCTTGAGGGGCCGCTCGCTATAGACACTCAATCCCCGACGCTTCCTCATTTCCTGGGATCGGCCAGCGCCGACGGGACTGAGTTTAGGATCTGAACGAATGGCCAACACCAAATCGGCGAAGAAGGCTGCCCGTCAAACCCTCCGCCGCACCGCCGTCAATAAGGCGCGCCGAAGCCGCATGCGCAGCTTCATGCGCAAAGTAGAAGAGGCGATCGCTTCCGGCGACAAGCAGGCGGCACAGGCGGCGCTGAAAGAGGCGGAGCCCATCATCGTGAGCACGGCCCAGAAGGGGTTGGTTCATCGCAAGTCAGCCTCGCGCAAGGTTTCCCGCCTCTCCAAGCGGGTGGGCGCGATGGCCAGCGCCTGAATCAAAAAAAGCACGACTGTTGCAGTAAAGTGACAGATTGCTGCGCAACCAACCATGGGCGTGGGCTTCCCATGTCAATTCGGTGAATATATTCCAACTGGTTGACGCCGACTTGCAGGGCGCCGCAGCGGGCGGGTCGCTACCCCCAGAAAAATTTCCTGCCGCGCAGCTTCTCCGATCAGCCCCCGACTGTAGCCATTTTTCGCGCCCTGGCCGGGGATTCACCCTTACCGGACAGTGGCTTGAGAAACGCCGCCAATGCTCCGCCAGCGTTGGATTTCGGGGAAAGTCAAGCACCCCCCTCGCTTGATCAGCGCGGTTCCCATGTGTATAGTCCAACCATCCGAACGGGGCTGTTCCCCTCCTTACAATTGAGTGTTATGGCCTGGCTCTAGCCGGGGCACACTTGTCTTGTCTTCGTTGTAAGGCGTGTGGGAAAGTTATAGACAGTTAAAGCGTATCCTGTGGGTGGCTCTGTCTTCTGGTTCCGCGTAGCCACCAGATTTAGTGGCAAGCACTCCATTTCTTCTTACCGGTTGCTTTGCATTGAAAGAGGAAGTGTTTCTTGGGCGACCAGAACCCCGATAGAGCGGTCGATGATGTCGACGTAGCAACGGCGTGGGAAGGCCTCACCTCGAAGCTCCACGCGCAGCTCGTCGATGTGCGCACCCGCGCTGAGTGGACCTATGTCGGGATTCCGGATCTCGGACCCGTCGGCAAACGGCCTGTCCTCGTCGAGTGGCAGACCTTTCCCGATCAGTCGGTGGATCCGCGCTTTGCAGAGCGCCTCGCCGGCGAGCTCAAAGCCCTTGGCGTGCATTTGGACGATGACCTCTTTTTCATTTGTCGTTCGGGAAGCCGGAGCTTGGCTGCGGCCAAGGCGATGGCGGCAGCGGGCTATCGGGCCTGTCACAATGTCGCTGGCGGTTTTGAAGGACCGCTTGACGATTTGCGGCACCGTGGCACCGTTGGGGGTTGGAAGGCTACCGGTCTTCCCTGGCAGCAAGGCTAGGATGGGAGACCTTCCGTAGGACGGTCATGACTGTCCGCGTCGAGCTTTTGTTGACTGCTCAAGTGTGAGGCGTGCGGTGCGTAACGGCGCGAACGAGAACAATGGAGCTAAGCGAAAACCGTGGCACAGCAAGAGCAGTTCGCGTCCCCAACCGAACCTTGGGGACGGGTCAAAAGCCGGCTACGCGCGGAATTGGGCGAGGACGTCTTCGCCAGCTGGTTTAGGGGGGTCGAGCTCGAGCGTGTCGATGGCGACTGCGTCCACCTCACGGTGGCGACGCGTTTCTTAAGGAACTGGCTGAGGTCGCATTATTACGACTTCGTGCTCAGGCTTCTGCGCGCCGAGTGGTCTGGCGTCGAGCGGGTCGAATTCAGGGTCCGACAGCCGCATTTCGGCAACCAGGTTCCCAAGGAGGCGCTTCGCCAAAGGCGCAGCCAGCAACCCATCGCCGAAGAGGCGGCGCCGTTACCGTTGCCGCTGCGCACGGGCTATGGCGGCTTTGAGGGCTCGCCGCTCGACCCGAGGCTGACCTTTGCCACCTTCCTCGTCGGCGCCTCGAACCGGCTGTCGCACGCCGCGGCGAAAGAGGTGGCTCAAGCCTTCTCCACGCCGCAACAGCTCTTCAATCCGCTCTTCGTCCACGGCAGCGTGGGCCTGGGCAAGACCCATCTCCTGCACGCCATCTCCTGGGACGTGAAGCAGCGGAAGCCGGAGGCCCAGGTCCTCTATCTCACCGCCGAGCGCTTCATGTCGGGCTTCGTGCAGGCCTTGCGCGCCCGCGATGCGCTTGCCTTCAAGGAGAAGCTCCGCAAGATCGATATCCTCTTGATCGACGACATGGAGTTCCTGCAGGGCCCGACCATCCAGCAGGAGTTTTGCCATACGCTGAACTCGCTGATCGACGGGGGACGCCAGGTCGTGGTGGCGGCCGATCGCGCGCCGACCCAACTCGACAAGCTCGACATGCGCATGCGGTCGCGGCTGGGGGGCGGCCTCGTCGCCGAGATCGGGATCATGGACCATGATCTCCGCCACAAGATCCTATCGAAACGCGCGGCCGAAGCTTGCGCGGAGACTCGAGGGCTTGCCATTTCCGAGACCGTGATTGCATTCCTTGCGGAACGCCTGACCGAGAGCGGCCGGGAGCTCGAAGGGGCGATCCATCGCTTGCGCGCGAGCTACCAACTCACCGATGAGCCGGTGACCATTGAGATCGCCGAGCAGATCGTGCGCGATCTGATGCGGGGGGCGGAGCCCCGGCGCGTGCGCATCGACGACATCCTGCGCACGGTGTCGAAGCATTACGGCGTCAACCGGGGGGATTTGCTGTCGGGCCGGCGCAACCGCTCCATCGTCAGGCCGCGCCAGATCGGCATGTACCTGGCTAAGCTCCTGACCTCGCGCTCGCTGCCGGAGATCGGCCGCAGATTCGGCAACCGCGATCACACCACGGTGCTGCACGCAATTCGCAAGATCGAGCAGCTGATGAACGACGACAATCAGCTGCGCGAGGAGATCGAGCTGTTGAAGCGGCTCCTGCGCGACTAGGGGACCGAGATCTGGAGGGTGGTTGGGACCTTGTCGATCCCCGCCTGCCGCTCTTGCAAATTTGCCGCTATCGCGTCAAGTTCAGGCGGGAGTTCTTGGCTTTTAATCGCGCCTTTTTCAGGTTTGGACCGGAGCCTCTGGCGGCGTCGGGCGGGGTGCCTGCACCACCCTCGAAGGGCGCTGGAGTGATTGGTTAGGACCATGCAGTTGACCATCAACAAGCCTAGCCTTGCCAAGGCTCTCGCCCATGTGGCGAGCGTGGTGGAGCGGCGCAACACCATACCCATTCTGTCCAACGTCCGTCTGGCCACGCGCAACAACGAGCTGAAGCTCACCTCGACCGACCTCGACATGGAGATCGTCGAGACGGTCCCGGCCCGCGCCAATGGCGAAGGCGCCACCACCGTGCCCGCCCATATGCTCCACGACATTGTGCGCAAGCTTCCGGAAGGAACCGACATCGAGCTTGCCCGCGACGGCGACCAGGGCCGACTCACCATCGCTTGCGGCTCCGCTCGCTTCTCCTTGCAGACGCTGCCGGCCGACGACTTCCCTTCCTTGAGCGTCGACGATCTCGGGCATGCCTTCTCGATGCAAGCGGCGGAGTTGAAGCGGCTCATCGACAAGACGCGTTTCGCCATCTCCACCGAAGAGACCCGCTACTATCTGAACGGCATCTATCTCCACGCCACCACGAGCCAAGGCAAGCCCACCTTACGGGCGGTCGCCACCGACGGGCATCGCTTGGCGCAAGTGGAGCTACCCCTTCCCGACGGCGCCAAGGACATGCCGGGCGTGATCGTGCCGCGCAAGACCGTGGTGGAACTCGCCAAGCTCGTCGAGGACGGCGACGGCGAGGTGCGCGTCGAGCTGTCGCCTGCCAAGATCCGCGTCTCCGCAGCCCGCGTGGTCCTTACCTCCAAGTTGATCGACGGCACCTTCCCAGACTATGAGCGCGTGATCCCGCAAGGTAACGACAAGAGGATGGAGGTCGACAATCGGGCCTTCGCCCAGGCCGTGGACCGAGTCTCCACGCTGTCGAGCGACAAGGGGCGCGCGGTAAAGCTCTCCATCACCGACGGCAAGCTCGTGCTCTCGGTCAACAATCCCGACAGCGGCAGCGCGAGCGAGGAGATCCCGGTCGACTATGGCTTCGACCCGCTCGAGATCGGCTTCAACGCCCGCTATCTGCTCGACATCTCGGGACAGCTGGAAAGCGGCACGGCCGAGTTCCAGCTCGCCGATCCCGGCTCTCCCACCATGATCCGGGACGGCAAGGATACCTCCGCACTCTATGTGCTCATGCCGATGCGGGTATGAGGACGGCTCTTGGCGGACAGAGCGAGCGGGCAGTTGCAGGGACGATGGAAGAGGTCCCGAGCGACGCGGGTGGGCGGCTCTTCGTCGAAGAGCTAAAACTGACCGATTTTCGGAACTATGTGAGGGCCGCGCTTAGCCTCGACGAGCGCCCGGTGGTCCTGGTGGGCGACAATGGCGAAGGCAAGACCAATCTGCTCGAGGCCGTTTCGCTGCTCGGCCCCGGACAGGGCTTGCGCGGGCGTCCCTATGGCGAGCTTGGCCACAAGGACGGCCCCGGCGGCTGGGCCGTCGCCGCCAAGGTGATGTCGATGGAAGGCGTGGTCGAGATCGGCACGGGCTTCGGCCTCGAAGCGGCAGCCGAGGCCGCGGGCCGCATTGTGCGCATCGCCGGCAAGGAGCAAGGCGCAGGCGCTTTGGCCGACTACGTCCAGCTCGTCTGGGTAATCCCGGAGATGGATGGGTTGTTCACGGGGCCCGCCGCCGAACGCCGCCGCTTCCTCGACCGGCTGATGCTCGCCATCGACCCCAAAATGCGGGGCCCGAGGGGGCGTTTTGACCGCGCGATGCGGCAACGCAACCGCCTCTTCCGGATGGGGCACGGATCGCCTTCCCACTTCGCCGGGCTCGAGGAGCAGATGGCGGAGGCCGCCGTGGCCATCGCCGCGGCGAGGCTCGATGCGGTGGCGCGGCTCTCCACACTGATCCTAACGACCCATGAGGCACGGGGCACGGGCCCCTTCCCCTGGCCACTGTTGAGACTGGAAGGGACCCTTGAAACTGCTCTCATGGAGCGCCCTGCCATCGAGGTCGAGGACGACTATGTCAGCCTGCTCAGCGAAGCGCGCGAGCGCGACCGCCTTGCGGGCCGGGCCCTTGCAGGACCGCATTTGAGCGACCTAATAGTGTTTCACGGCCCCCATAACACGCCCGCGGCGAGCTGTTCCTCCGGGGAGCAGAAGGCCCTTCTGCTCGGGCTCGTCCTCGCCATCGCCAGGCTGATCAGGGAGCTTACGCACGCTTCACCGCTCGTCCTTTTGGACGAGGTGGCGGCCCATCTCGACGAGGCCCGGCGGGAGGCGCTTTTTGGCGAAATTCTGGACCTGAAGGCCCAGGCCTGGATGACCGGAACCGACCGGTCGATCTTCGCCCGAATCGCGTCATGCGCCCAAATCTTGGCGGTGAATCGGGGTAAGATCAGCGCTTGATCAGAAGCCGGCCCCAAGGCCGCCAGACCGTACGCATTAAATTCAGGGAACCCATGAAACGAGCTTCCGAACGCAAAGTCGCTGCCGCCTCGGACTACGGCGCCGAATCGATCAAGGTGCTGAAGGGCCTCGACGCCGTGCGCAAGCGGCCGGGCATGTATATCGGCGACACCGATGACGGCTCCGGCCTGCACCACATGGTCTATGAGGTTGTCGACAACGCCATCGACGAGGCCTTGGCCGGCTTCGCCGACGAGATCTCAGTGATCCTCAACGCCGACGGCTCGGTCACGGTGGAGGACAATGGCCGCGGCATCCCGACCGAGATCCATAAGGGCGAAGGCGTGTCGGCGGCCGAAGTGATCATGACGCAGCTACACGCCGGCGGAAAATTCGACCAGAACTCCTACAAGGTGTCCGGCGGCTTGCACGGCGTCGGCGTCTCCGTCGTCAACGCGCTTTCCGCCAAGCTCGATCTCACCATCTGGCGCGACGGCAAGGAGCATTTTATGCGCTTCTCCGACGGGGTGCCCGAGAAGCCGCTTGGTGAGGTCGGCCCCTCGGAGGCCAAGACCGGCACGCGCATCACCTTCGTGCCGAGCCCCAAAACCTTCACCATGGTCGAGTTCGACTATGCCACCCTCGAGCACCGCCTGCGCGAGCTCGCCTTCCTGAATTCGGGCGTGCGCATCGTGCTTTCCGACCATCGCGGAGTGGAGCCCAAGAGCGAGGAGATGCGTTATGAGGGAGGCTTGCGCGCCTTCGTGCGCTTCCTCGACCGCACCAAGCATCCGCTGATCCCCGAGCCAGTCGTGGTGGAGAAGGAGCAGGATCGCGTCCTGGTGGAAGCGGCCCTGTGGTGGAACGACAGCTACCACGAGAACGTGCTCTGCTTCACCAACAACATCCCGCAGCGCGACGGCGGCACGCATCTGGCAGGCTTGCGCTCGGCGTTGACCCGTACCGTGAACACCTACGCCGCCTCCTCCGGCATCGCCAAGAAGGAGAAGGTGGCCTTGACCGGCGACGATGCCCGCGAGGGGCTTACTTGCGTGCTTTCGGTCAAGGTGCCGGACCCAAAATTCTCCAGCCAGACCAAGGACAAGCTCGTTTCCTCGGAGGTGCGGCCCGTGGTCGAGGGGATCATGGCCGACGCGCTCTCGCAATGGTTCGAGGAAAACCCAGGCGAAGCCCGAATCATCGTGCAGAAGATCGTCGAGGCCGCCGCGGCGCGCGAGGCGGCGCGGAAGGCGCGTGACTTGACAAGGCGCAAAGGCGCGCTCGACATCGCCTCGCTGCCAGGCAAGCTAGCCGACTGCCAGGAGCGCGACCCCGCCAAGTCCGAGCTGTTCCTGGTCGAGGGCGACTCCGCGGGCGGTAGCGCCAAGCAGGCGCGCGACCGCGCCTTTCAGGCGGTCCTCCCCTTGCGCGGCAAGATCCTCAATGTCGAGCGCGCCCGCTTCGACAAGATGCTCGGGAGCCAGGAGATCGGCACGCTGATCACCGCGCTCGGCACCGGCATCGGTCGCGACGATTTCGATCTTGCCAAGCTCCGCTACCACAAGGTCATCATCATGACCGACGCAGATGTGGACGGCGCCCATATCCGCACGCTGCTGCTCACCTTCTTCTACCGGCAGATGCCGGCGCTCGTGGAAGCCGGCCACCTCTTCATCGCCCAGCCGCCGCTCTACAAGGTGAAGCGCGGTCAGTCCGAGCGTTATCTCAAGGACGAGAAGGCGCTCGAAGACTATCTCGTCGGCGAGGGCCTGGAGGACGCCGTGCTCGTTTCGGGCGACGGCGCCACCCGCGCGGGCGCCGATTTGCGCGACATCGTGGATACCGCACGGAAGCTCGTCGGCATCCTCAAAGGCCTGCATAGCCGCTATCTTCGCTTCATTATCGAGCAGGCGGCCATCGCGGGTACGCTCAATCCGAAGGTGCTGAAGGACGGCAAGCAGGCGCAACGCGCCGCCGCCTATATCGCCAAGCGCCTCGACGCGCTTGCCGAGGAAACCGAGCGCGGTTGGCATGGTGAGGCGCTCCCCGAGGGAGGCTTGCGCTTCTGGCGCGAGCTCAGGGGCGTGATGGAGTCACACCTCGTGGATGGGCCGTTCATCGCCAGCGCCGACGCGCTGAAGCTCGACCACTATGCGGAGCATCTGCAGGAGGTCTATGCCAAGGCCGCGACCCTCAAGCGCAAGGATTTGAGCACCGTCGTGCATGGCCCAACCGAGCTGCTCGGGGCGGTGATGGCAGCCGGCCGCAAGGGCGTGTCGCTGCAACGCTACAAGGGCTTGGGCGAGATGAACCCGGACCAGCTCTGGGAGACCACGCTCGACCTCAACACCCGCACGATGCTGCAGGTCAAGGTGGGTGAGCTCGATGAGGCGGACGAGATCTTCTCGCGGCTGATGGGCGACGTGGTGGAGCCCCGCCGAGAATTCATCCAGGCCAACGCGCTGCAGGTGGCCAATTTGGATGTTTAGGGCTGTACCCTAATCCTTTAACCCTGTGTCAATCTGGAACGCCTAGCCTCCAAGAGCCTACGGCTTCGCGAGCCTCGACCCCGCGAAAGCTGGGCGTCACGGGGGCTAGACATCCATGCAAGCGCGGCGCAAGGCGAAGGCCCCTGCCAAGACGCGGGAGCGTGTTGAACCGCATTTCCGCGGGCGTCCCGGGCAGCCGCAGAAGCCGCGCAAAACCCAAAGCAAAACTCCAAGACGAAAGGGCCCCGAGCGTTCGCTTTTGCGTGGAGCCGTGCGCCTGCTCCTGCTCACGAGCTTCTGGGGCTTCCTCGTGCTCACCGCCACCATCCTCTTCTTCGTCTCGCGCCTACCAGATCCCGTGCTCCTCACCCTCGACGACAGGCCGCCCAATCTCACCATCCTCGCCGCCGACGGCACCGTGCTCGCCGAGCGCGGCTTGCGGCGTGGCCATGTGCGGCTCGACCAGCTCCCGCCCTATCTCCCGCGTGCTGTGATCGCCACCGAAGACCGCCGCTTCTACAACCATTTCGGCGTCGATCCGGTTGGGCTGTTCCGCGCCACCTTCCGCAATATGGAGACGGGCAGCGTGGTGCAAGGCGGCTCCACCATCACGCAGCAGCTCGCCAAGAACCTGTTTCTCAAGCCCGACCGCACCGTCGCCCGCAAGCTCGAAGAGGTGATCTACGCTATCTGGCTCGAGCAGCGCTTCTCCAAGGACGAGATCCTCGAACTCTATCTCAACCGCGTCTATTTCGGTGGCGGCACCTATGGGGTGGAGGCCGCGGCGCGGCGCTATTTCGGCAAATCGGCGCGGACCGTCACCTTGACCCAGGCGGCGCTGCTTGCGGGCCTGTTGAAGGCGCCCTCGCGCTATGCCCCCACGCGCAATGTCGAGCTTGCCAGCGCCCGCGTCGATGTGGTGCTCGACAACATGGTCGAGGCCGGCTTCCTTACGGCGGTGGATGCGCGCGCCGCAGCCGCAGAACCCCTGAAGCTCAGGGCCGCCGGAGACGAAACGGGATACCCTTACGCCGTCGATTGGGTGGCCGAGACGCTGCCCGACTTCGTCGGCGAGAACGAAGGCGATCTCATCGTCGAGACCACCATCGATCCGGGTCTACAGCGCGTTGCGCAGATGGCGCTGCGGCAGAAGCTCGACGACGAGGGCAACGCGCTCGACGTCAGCGAAGGCGCCGTGGTGGTGCTCGATCCTCAAGGTGGGGTCAAGGCATTGATCGGCGGCCGCTCCTACCGGGCAAGCCCCTTCGACCGGGCCGTGAAGGCGCTCCGGCAGCCGGGCTCGGCCTTCAAGGCCTTCGTCTATCTCGCCGCGCTCGAAAACGGCTATACGCCGGACTCGGTCGCCGATGACGAGCCGATCACCGTCGACGGCTGGTCGCCCAAGAACCACACCGGCACCTATCAGGGGGAAGTGACGCTCAGGGACAGCTTCGCTCAGTCGATCAACACGGTCGCGGTCAAGCTCGCCGCGGATGTCGGCCGTTGGCGCGTGGTGCGCACAGCGCGGCGGCTCGGCATCCATTCGGAGCTGCACGACCGCCCGTCGATCGCGCTCGGCACAGCCGAGGTCACGCTGCTCGACCTCACGTCCGCCTATGCCCCGTTTGCCAATGGCGGGGAGGGCGTGATCCCCCGCATCATCACCAGGGTGCGGAACGGCGACGGCAAGGTGCTCTACACGCTGAAGGGCGCAAGCCTGGGCCAGGTGGTGGCGGCGCCTTACGTTGCGGCGATGAACGACATGATGAACGCGACCCTCATCAGCGGCACCGGCAGGCAGGCCGCACTCCCGAACCAAATCGCCGGCGGCAAGACCGGGACGAGCCAGAACTTTCGCGACGCCTGGTTCGTCGGCTATACGGCCTATTACGTGGCCGGCGTTTGGGTCGGCAATGACGACGGCTCGAAGATGCATAATGTCAGCGGCGGGACGCTCCCGGCCAGGCTGTGGCACGACATCATGCTCTATGCCCATCAAGGCAAGCAGCCCATGCCGCTCCCTGGCACGCGGTCGCCTTGGCTCGAAGAAGCGGCCTCGCGGTTTCCCTGGAACACGCCGTCCGCCAAGAGCGATGACGAGCCCTTATACCGCCGAATGCTCGGCATCCTCTCCGGCGGCAAGGGCTGAGCGCTACTCGATGCTGCGCTTGGGCGAGCGCCCGCGCGAGGAGGGCAACATCCCCTCCGCACCATAGCGGTGCAGGCTCGCGCCATGCTTGCGCAGCCAAACCCTCGCCTCCTCATGGCGCGGCATGGTGCGCTCGACCACGGCCCAGAATCGCGGTCCGTGATGCATATGGGCAAGATGGGCAACCTCATGGGCGGCGAGATAGTCGAGCACGAAGGGTGGCGCGAGAACAAGGCGCCAGGAGAAGGACAGCGCGCCGGAGGTCGAGCAAGAGCCCCAGCGCGTGGTCTGATCGCGCACGAAGATGCGGCTAGGGGTAAGATCAAGCCGGTTGGCGTGCAGCCCCACCCGCGCGCGCATATCCTGATGCGCCTGCCGCTTCAGCCAGTCGAGCAGCCGCCGCGGCGCGTGCTCGGCCTCACCAGCGACGACGAGGCGCGGCAGTCTGCGGATCGGCAGCCTTGCACCTTGCGGCCAGGCAGGGGTGACCTTGGCGTCTTCCGCGGCTTCGATCCACACCACGCCGCGTCTACGCACCGCGCCCGCGAAGCGGAGCAAATGGGCGTAGCCGCGTAAAGGGAGGATCGCGCCGTGCGTGAAGGGAACGGGCTCGGACAGTCCCGCGACTCGTTCCTTCAGCCAATCGAGATGGCGCGACAGAAACTCATCGGCATCGGCGAAACTGGAATAGACCGGCATGGTGAGAATCGCGCCGCGGCGCGCTTCGCTCACCTGCAGGCTGAAGCGGCGCGCGCGTGAGCTGCGCCGCAGCAGGATCGGAAGCCCTAGTCCTCTAACCTTAACCTCAATGGTCTCCCCGTTGCCGGGCTTTAGACGCCTAAGCATGACACGCTCCCTGCGCTGATCGAGTTATCCTCGATTCGGCGGGCGCCACACTAGCACAGGCACGGAGGGTGGCGGCTCTAAGCTTTAAGCCTTGCGGCTGAAGGATCGCGCCAATAGACCCCTGCGGCGCTGGTGCAACGCAATAAAATTCCGGATTTTCGGCACTATTTCAGCGCGGAAGCGGGACCCGTTGAAAACGCCGTAGTGACCGGCCCCCGGCTGCAAATGGTGTTGTCGCTTGTAGGCCGGCAGATTTTTGCACAAAACATGTGCAGCAAAGGTCTGTCCGATCCCAGAAATATCGTCCTTTTCGCCCTCCACGGTCATGAGCGCCACCCGGCGGACCTTCCCCGGATCGACCAGGCGCCCCCGGTGGCGCATCTCACCCTTAGGAAGCGAATGCTCAAGGAAGACCGTGCTGATCGTCTGCAAATAGTACTCCGCCGTCAGATCCATGACGGCAAGAAACTCGTCGTAAAATTCGCGGTGCTTGTCGGCGGAATCGCCATCGCCCCGGATCAAATTATGGAACAGATGGCGGTGTGCCATGATGTGACGGTCGAGATTCATGCCCATGAACCCGCTCAATTGCAGGAATCCTGGATAGACGTGACGCATCACGCCCGGATGCGGCCAAGGAACCTGCGTGATAACGTTCCGCTCGAACCAGTCAAGGCTGCGGCCGGCAGCGAAGCAGTTCACCTCGGTCGGGCTCACCCTCGCATCGATCGGGCCGGCCATGAGGATCATCGATCGCGGCACGCAGCGATCGCGCACGGCCTCCATCAGCGCCACGGCGGCGAACACCGGCACGGTAGGCTGGCAGACCGCCATCACATGCACATTACCCCGGAAATACCTAATAAACTCAACGATATAGTCTATATAATCGTCAAGATCGAAGGGACCGGCGGAGCGGGGAACGCGGCGGGCGTCCTCCCATTCGGTGATGTAGACCTCGTGATCAGGCAGCATGTCGCGCACGGTGCCGCGCAGCAGCGTCGGGAAGTGCCCCGCCATCGGCGCCACGATCAGCACCTTGCTGTCCTGACGGCGCCTCCGTTCGGGAAGCTCCCGCTCGAAATAGAGGAGGTTGCAGAACGGCTTTGCAATCAGCCTCCGCTCGCGGATGGCGACCTTGCGCCCATCGACCCATGTGGTCGGAACGTCCCAGGCAGGCTTGCGGTAGCGCCGCGTGGTGCGCTCGAACAGCTCAAGCGCCGCCGCCGCGCTCCGGCCAAGGGGCGTATGCGAGGCGGGGTTCAGCGGATTGCGGAACAACAGCCGGTAGGCTTCCGCCGCTGCCCGCGCGGGGCTCAAAGCCGCCTGGTTGAGCTCAAATAAATGATAAAGCATGGATCGACCTCCCGCTCTGCCGCATGGTCAGCAAGTTAATGCTGCATTGCAAAACTCAAATGGTGATTCTATGTTGCGGCGCAATGACAAATAGCCGCAAAAGGAAATGCGCCGCGCGGCTAAAGGAAGCGGCTGAGCTTCTTCGCCATGTCTTCGGCGCTCGTGCCGTAAGCGAAATGGGCCAAATATTTGCCTTGGGTGTCCATGAGATAGACCAGCGCCGAATGGTCGACGCTGTAATCGTCGGCCGACGCCTTATTCTCAACTTTGGTATAAGCCACCCGGTAGGCTTTGGCCGCAGCGGCAATTGCCTCCGGCGATCCGGTCAGCCCGACGAAGTTGGGCCCGAAGCTCTTCACATAGTCGGCCATGGCCTTGGCCGTATCCCGCTCCGGATCGAGGGTGATGAAGATCGGGACGATTTTGGGCGCCTTGTCGCCCAGCCGATCGAGGGCTTGGGCGATGACCTGCAGCTCGGCAGGACAAATGTCCGGGCAGTGGGTGAAGCCGAAGAAGACCAGCATATTGCGGCCGCGGAAGTCCCGGTCGGTGACCGTCTTGCCGTCCTCGCCGACGAGGGAAAAAGGTCCGCCGATGAGCGCGGTGCCCGAAGATTCGACGCGGTCCGCTGAGGGAGCGTTGACGAGCAAGACGCCGGCGCCGGCGAGCGCTCCGATGATGAAGCCGGCGGCGATGAACGACAGCAAGCGAAGTCTCATTTACTCACCGAGCTGCAGCAAGGACCCATTGACCCGGGCTCTCTGCAAAAACCAGCGGAACGCCATATAGCCGACCAGGAGATAGATTGCGTTGAGCGCGAGCGCCCACCAAAGCTCGCTCGCGTCGAAGGTGCCGTGCAGAAGGATCGAGCGCATGCCTTCAAAGACATGGGTCGGCGGCAAGGCGAGCGCAACCGACTGCAGCCAGCCGGGCAGTACCGCCACGGGATAGTAAACGCAGGAAAGCGGGAGAAGCACGAAGGCGAGCGACCAGGCGAACTCTTCCGCGCCAAGGCCGTAGCGCAGGATGACGCCCGCCGACAGGAGCCCAAGGGACCAGCTTGTCAGGACGAGCACGGCAAAGAAGGCGACAAGGGCCAGGCCGAGATCGAGCAGGTTGAAGCCGAAAATGAAATAGGCGGCTGCTGCGACCGGGACCATGCTGACGCCAAGGCGGATCACGCTCCAGAGGCTCAAGGCGGCGACGAGCTCGAAGGGTCGGAGCGGGCTCGTCAACAGGTTCGCCAGATTGCGCGACCACATCTCCTCGATGAAGGTCGTGGAGAAGCCGATCTTGCTGCGGAAGAGAATGTCCCAGAGGAGCACCGAGCCGATGAGCACGCCCGCGGCTTGCGCGAGCGGGCTCGTGGTGCCGGCCAGATATTGCTGCAGGAACCCCCAGGTGAGCATCTGCAGGAAGGGCCAGTAGATGAGCTCGACCAGCCTGATGCCGGAGCTGCGGAGGAGATAGATGTAGCGCAGGACCATCGCTCCGATGCGGCGGAGCGAGGCGCGAAGGCCGCTCGGCGGCAGAATGACTGGGACCGCGCCGGACGCAGTTGAAATCGCGCTCATGATACCTTCCGTGCCCGGGCGTTTGCCGAGGCGAACTCTCCTTGCGCCGCGTGCCGCGAGCGGCCGCGGACGACATCGAGGAACACGTCCTCGAGCGTTTCGCGGCCGTAGGTTTCGATCAGCACGTTCGGGGCTTCGTCCTCCAGAATACGGCCCGCGTCGAGCATGATGACGCGGTCGGCAAGACGCTCCACTTCCGCCATGTTGTGGGAGGCGAGGAGAATCGTGGCCCCGCGGGCAAGGGCATACTCTTTCAGCTTTTGCCTGATCCAGTCTGCCGTGTCGGGATCGAGCGATGCGGTCGGCTCGTCGAGCAGCAACAGCTCGGGCGCATTCAGAAGCGCCTTGGCGAGGCCGACGCGCGTCTTCTGGCCGGCCGACAGCTTGCCGGTGGCGCGATCGAGGAGCGGGGCGAGTTGCAGGTCCTCGGCAAGGAAATCGATGCGCTCGGACACGTTAGCAATGCCGTAGAGGCCGGCATAGACGGTGAGATTCTGGCGCACGGTCAGCCGCATCGGCAGGTCGACATAGGGGCTCTGGAAATTCAGCCGTTCCGCGACCTGATAGCGGTCGCGGCTCATATCGGCGCCGAAAACCCGGACCTCGCCGGAGGTCGGCACCACGAGCCCGAGCAGCATGGCAATGGTCGTGGTCTTGCCGGCGCCGTTGCCGCCAAGCAGCGCCACCGTCGTACGCGGTTCAAGCGTGAAGGTGATGTGGTCCACGGCCGTCACGGTGCCGTAAACCTTGGTGAGGTTCTTGACCGCGACGGGGATCGTCTCGGTGGACTCCGGCGACTTGCTCACTCTCTCGTCCATAGTTAGCGCCTGCTCGCGCGCTTTGACCGAATTATGGCCGCTTCCCCCATGTTAAACTTCACCTATGAGCGCCCTCGACAATAGTCAAACGGCTCCGCGAACGACGACGCGGGACTGGCTCCGGCGCGGCGAGAGCCGGTTGCGGCTGCAAACCATGGTCAGGCTCCGCTGGCTCGCCGTGCTCGGCCAGAGCGCGACCGTGATCATCGTCTATTGGGTCATGGGCATCGATCTGCCGATCGGCGGCTGCTTCGCTGTGATCTCGCTGTCGGCATGGCTCAACGTCGCACTGCGCATCCGCTATCCCGCGAGCCAGCGACTAAAGAGCCATTACGCCTTCCTAATGCTCGGCTACGACGTTCTCCAGCTCGGCGCGCTGCTCTACCTGACCGGGGGCCTCGAAAACCCGTTCGGCTTCCTGCTCATCGCGCCGGTGACGGTGTCGGCCTCGGCTCTGCCGCCGCGCGTCACGGTGGCACTCGGCGGCCTCGCCATCGTTGTCGCGACGGTGCTCACGGAGTTCCATCACCCGCTGCCATGGTTTCATCATTCGACGTTCTTTCTCCCCTTTCCTTACCTCATTGGCGTCTGGGCGGCGGTTGTCTCGGGCATCCTGTTCATCGGCTTCTACTCATGGCGCACGGCGGAGGAAGCCCGCCGCATGGCCGGAGCTTTGGCGGCCGCGGAACTGGTGCTCGCCCGCGAGCAGAAGCTTTCGGCATTGGATGGGCTAGCGGCCGCTGCGGCGCATGGCCTCGGCACGCCTTTGGCAACCATCGCCGTCGTGGCCAAGGAGCTGTTGCGCAACGCGGGGCCGGCCGACCCCCATTACGAGGACCTTCTGCTGCTCCGGGCGCAGGCCGAGCGTTGCCGCATGATCCTAGGCGAGCTTGCCGGCATGAGCGAGCAGCATGACTTCATCGTCTCGCGCTTGCCCATTAGCCATCTCATCGAGGAGGCCGTGGCGCCGCATCGCCTGGTCGCGGTGCCAATCGAAGTGGCCGCAGCTCCGGCGACGGGGATCAAGCCGGGCGTCCGGGCCGCGCAAGAGCCGGTGATGCAGCGAAATCCGGGTGTGATCTACGGGCTCGGCAATCTCGTGGAGAACGCGATCGATTTCGCCGCGAGCAAGGTCGAGGTCGAGGCAAGCTGGTCCGAAGGCGAAGTCAGGATCGAGATCGCCGACGACGGCGCCGGCTTCCCGCCGAACGTGCTCGAACAGCTCGGCGAGCCCTTCGTGACCACGCGGCCGGACCATGGCCGGAACGCGGAGGCGCTCGACGAACATGTCGGCATGGGCCTCGGCTTCTTCATTGCCAAGACGCTGCTGGAACGCTCCGGGGCACGGCTTGAGCTTGCCAACCGGTCGCTGGCGCCGGGCGGTGCCGTGGTCACAGTGGTTTGGCCCAGGGCGAAGTTCGAACAGACCTCGGAGCCGTTAGAGTGGCAGAAGGAGCCAGTGGCTTAGTGCGGCCCCAATCGACCCCTACCAAGGTATGAGTGCGGCTTGCGCTAAGGCGTGGGA
This sequence comes from Methyloceanibacter sp., assembly GCA_049801475.1. Lineage (GTDB taxonomy): Bacteria > Pseudomonadota > Alphaproteobacteria > Rhizobiales > Methyloligellaceae > Methyloceanibacter. The sequence goes on along the minus strand of JBARKP010000001.1, from coordinate 23,215 downwards.
AGGCATAGCTCTAGGCTGAATTTTCCACGTGGATCGCCGGCGAAAACTTTACCTTGTGGAGAGTCGACCTCGGGCGAACAAGCCCAGGGTGTAGGAGCGCTGCCAATGGAAGCTCAACAGACTTGGCCCGTGCCTCAGGACAACACGCTCCTGATCGTCGACGACGACCGCGCGTTCCTCGCCCGGCTCGCGCGCGCCATGGAGACCCGCGGTTTTGAGGTTGAGACGGCGCCGACTGTTGAGGAGGGGCTGTCGTCACTCCGCCGCCGGCCGCCGGCATTCGCCGTGGTCGATATGCGTCTCGACGGCGGCAGCGGCATCGACGTCATTGCGGCGCTGAAGGACGTGCGCCCGGAAGCGCGCGCGGTCGTGCTCACGGGCTACGGCAATATTGCGACGGCAGTGACCGCGGTGAAGCTCGGCGCCGTCGATTATCTCGCTAAGCCCGCCGATGCCGACGACGTCTATCAGGCTCTGGTCGCACCCTCGAACGCCAAGGCCCCGCCACCGGAAAACCCGATGTCGGCCGACCGGGTGCGCTGGGAGCATATCCAGCGCGTCTACGAGCTTTGCAACCGCAACGTCTCGGAGACGGCGCGGCGGCTCAACATGCATCGCCGGACGCTGCAGCGCATCCTCGCCAAACGCGCGCCGAAGTGACACCTCACGCCTCACGCTGAGGAGCGCTCGTAAGAGCGCGTCTCGAAGCTTGTGCCCTCGAGACGTCGAGACGGACCTTCCGCCCTCCTCAGGGTGAGGATTCGGCGTTTTAGCGGGGAACCGCTCCAGTCAGATCTTGTAGTGGCAGGCGGGGTCGAGATGAAGCTGCAGCCGGAGCGCCGCGGCGCGGGCGAAAGAGAGCATCATGGCTTTCCGCCGCGCCGCGCTCAGCCGCTCCTCCACAGGCTCGCGCACGAGATGAGCGCCGTAGCGGTCGGCAAGAATCAGACCCGCATCCTCCGGGAGGACGTGGCACGGGAAGTCGGGCGCCACGGCGAAATAGAGCCGGTCGCAATAGGGTCGGTACTCGGGCCATTTGCCGTCGCTCTGAAAGTCGAGCAGGCAGGACTTGATCTCCACGATCCAGACGTCGCCGCCCGGCGACAGCGCCACCACGTCGGCGCGACGGCCATTTGAGAGCGCAAGCTCGGCGACGACCGCATGGCCGGAGCGCACGGCAAACACCGCGCTGCAGCTCGGCGGCAACCGCCGATTGCCGCCCGTCGAACGTCAAAACGGAGTCTCCGCCACCGGCATCGGTTTCCAATAGGGAAGACTTCATCAGGATCACATTCCGCTTCACAGTGTTGTGCATGCTTAACCATTTCGCGTGCTGGAACAAGCTGCTACATCTGGCGTTTAGCGCTTACGCATGAGGACTGCTCCGCCTGTCCTGATTGGGCGATATGTGGGACCGGTTCCCCCGGGAGAGGTTTATGAGCGCGCGCGATGCCGCCCTGCTAGACGACACCCCTCGGAGCGAGACCAGCCCACCTACCCTGCATGATCGTCTAGGCGCTTCGCGGCAGCTTTCCACCGAGCTGACGCGGCCCCTGAGTGATGAGGACCAGGTCGTCCAGGCCAATGACGATGCAAGTCCCACCAAGTGGCATCTCGCCCACACCAATTGGTTCTTCGAAGCCTTCGTGCTGAAGCCGTTTCTTCAGGGCTACCGCGTCTTCGATGAGAGCTTCGAATATTGCTTCAACTCCTATTACGAGAGCGTCGGCCCCCGGCAACCGCGCGTGAAGCGTGGCCTGTTGACGCGGCCCTCGGCGGATCAGGTGCGCGCCTATCGCGAGCATGTCAACGAGGCGCTGCAGCGTCTCTGCGAGCGCGGCGATGTGCCGCCTGTAGCCCAAGAGCTGATCGAGCTCGGCATCAATCACGAGCAGCAGCATCAGGAGCTTTTGCTCACCGACATTTTGAGCCTGTTCGCGGCGGAGCCGCTGAAGCCCGCCTATCGTCGCGCGAGCCCAGGCATCGCGGTGGCCGCGGCAACGCCGCTCGACTGGGTCTCCTTCGAGGGCGGCATTTTCGAAGTCGGCCATGACGGCGCGGGCTTCGCCTATGACAATGAGGGGCCGCGCCATCAGGCGCTCCTCCGCCCCTTCAAGCTCGCCAACCGTTGCGTGACCAACGCCGAATGGATCGTCTTCATGGAGGACGGCGGCTATTCGACCCCAACGCTCTGGCTCGCGGACGGCTGGGGCGCCGTCAACACCCAAGGCTGGACCGCGCCGCTCTATTTCGAGGAGGCGGAGGGCGGCATCATGCAGATGAGCTTGCTTGGCTTCCGGCCCGTCGATCCGAGCGCTCCGGTGTGTCATGTGAGCTATTACGAGGCGGACGCGTTCGCCCGCTGGGCTGGATACCGGCTCCCCACCGAGTTCGAGTGGGAGGTGGCGGCGAGCGGCTCGGCCGTGGCGGGGCACATGCTTGGCGCAGGTCATTTGCGCCCCATGCCGGCAGAGGCTACGAATCGGGGCGCCCTCGATCAAATGTATGGTGATGTGTGGGAATGGACGGCTAGCGCCTATCTGCCCTATCCCGGATTCAAGACCGCGCCCGGCGCCGTCGGCGAGTACAACGGCAAGTTCATGTGCAATCAGTTCGTCCTCAAAGGCGGTTCCTGCGCCACGCCCGAGGGCCACATCCGCAAGACCTACCGCAACTTCTTCTACCCCCATCAGCGCTGGCAGTTCATGGGGCTTCGCTTGGCCGCCGAGGCGTAATGGAGAGGGACATCCCGCATCCGCTGGTCGAAGATCTGAGCCGGTCTTCGACCTCCCCGTCGCCAAGTCACGATCCCGCTCGCGCGGACTTTGCCGACGCCGTGCTGCAGGGTTTTGCGCGGAGGCCCCGTAGCCTCCCCTGCCGGTTCTTCTACGACGCCCGCGGTTCGGCGCTGTTCGAGGAGATCACGCAGCTCGAAGAGTATTATCCGACGCGGGTCGAGACCGCGTTGCTTCAGGCCCAGGGCGCGGAGATCGCGGGTCTGATCGGAGGGGCACGCGTGCTGGTGGAGTTCGGCTCCGGATCGAGCCGCAAGACGAGCCTGCTCCTCGGCGCGCTCCAGCACGTCGAGACTTACATTCCTATCGATGTCGCGGGCAAGAGCCTCGCGGAAGCCGCTGAGTGGCTTGCTGAACGGCATGACGGCCTTGCCATCAGGCCGCTTGTCGCGGACTTCACCAAGACCCGCGCGCTGCCCCTGATCGCCCGCCGCCGGCGTACGCTCGGATTTTTCTCAGGCTCGACCATCGGCAATCTCGGTCAAGCCGAGGCAAGGGCGTTTCTCGCCAATGCCACATGCCTGCTTGGGCGGGACAGCGCCTTTTTGATCGGCGTCGATCTGAAGAAGGACCCGGCGATCCTGCTGCCCGCCTATAACGACAGCGCAGGCGTCACGGCGGCCTTCAATCTCAACCTGCTGGTCCGCATCAACCGCGAGCTTGGCGGCGACATCGACCTCGATCTTTTCGCCCATGACGTCGTGTATGACGAGAGCCGCGGCCGCATCGAGATCTATCTTAAGAGCCTTAGGCGTCAGGTGGTGCGTGTGCTCGGGCAGAAGTTCAGCTTCGCCGCCGGCGAGCGCATCCACACCGAGAATTCGCACAAATATTCGGTGGAAGAGTTCCAGAGTTTGGCACGGAGCGCAGGCTGGGCGCCGACTCGCGCCTGGACCGACAAGCACCGGCTCTTCAGCCTGCATCTATTGCGCCGGGATTAGCTCTGTCAAATCGTGCGCGGCTTCCCAGGCACTCCGATACGGCATTCTAGTGCGAAGCGATCCCATTTGCCCCTAGAGGCGGCCGCTTCGTAGGTGCTTGTCAAAAAATCCATGAGCACGCGATCAGGATCTTCGGCGGTACGCACCGCGTCGTAAGGCAGAATGTATTCACTGAGCTCTTCGCTATAGAAAGCTTGCGGAGGGAGTATCCCTGCCGAGGAGAAGCCTGGCGGTTCTGGATAGGCGTAGGAGTAAAAGGCCGGATATTGGAGCGCGTCATTGCCCGGCCAAAAGCCAGCACTACTGACCTCATGCGAGTACGCCTCTTGCGCTACGGCGTCGGGCAGATATGGCACGCCTCCCGGATGCAAGGGCGCCCGCCGGCCGGAAAAGCGTGTGACCGCTAGGTCAAAACTCCCCCAAAAGAAATGCACCGGACCGCACTTGCCGATGAAAGACGACCGGAACGCGTAAAGCACCCGGTGGACCTGCAACAGAATTCGCCAAAGTCGCTGAGCGTAATCCTGGTCATATGAAGCGTGGGTGCGATCCTCGCTGAACCGGATTGGGTTGGGGATCTCATTGGGCATGCCATGAATGTGAATTTCAATGCCGAGTTCAGACAGAGACTGCATGAGGTCGGCATAAAATTCAGCGACGGGCCGAGGAAAGAGACCTATCTTTTTATAAAAACCATCGTCGGTAGATGCCCAAAGCACATGGTTCAAAAAATCAAAGTCGAGCTGAAACGTGCGATCTCCATACGGAATCGGCGATGTGGTCAAACCTCGATCCGACAGGTAGAGCACGACGTGCCACGAATGATTTAGCCAGGGCGTCTGCACCAGGCGGATTTTGCCAACGATCTGGGTCCACAGGTGCAAGGTGGCATAGGTATCCTTCCAAGCCGCGTAGGGTAACTCTGGCCAGGCCGGGCCGCGGTGAGTCATCCTGGGCGGCATCAGCGTTTTCCGTCTAATAGGCGCGGAGCTTGCGTCATGGGCGCGACACCTCTCGTGCATGTCGGACAAATAAGTGACAATTTGAGGACCGCTGCCAGGGTCCAGACCCTTAGAGATCAAATCATCCGTCAAAAGTAATCCTCACCACAATATTCGCATCCGCTCCCACCTCGTCCGCTGAGGGGGTGCTCTCGCGAGGCGTTGTGAGGCGGGACGAATCGGGCACTTCGTGCCAAGGCACCTCGTGGCGAGGCACTTTGCGCCGAAGCATTTTGTGCCAAGGCACTTTCGTGTTCCAATGGCGGGCATCGGGTAATTCCCGGTGTCTCGCCAGTGCGGCGCCCCTGCGCGCCGGCTTCGCAAAAGCCGGCACACGCGCCGCCGGGGCTCCGCCCGGGACCACTATGGGTCCCTGCCAGGAGCTGGCTGACGAAGCGCGGCCCGGTAAGCCGAATAAACGCCGCTTACGGCGCGCCGAGAGGCGCCCGCGCGTCCCATTAAAAGGACGCAACACCATGATGGACTGCGCTTTTTGGCGCGCCATCCCCGTCGTCATGCGCGATGAGGGGAAAGGAGCAAAGCCCGGACGCAGATACGCGTCGCGGAGATGAGTTCGCATGCCTTTGTGCTCTCGCGTCACCCCGGCGAAAGCCGGGGTCCGGTTTTTTTTGATTTCGCGCTTCGCGCACTGGATACCGACTTCCGCCGGTATGACGGGGCGGCGGCTTGCCAGCGGGTGAGGCGTTCGGCATTGTCCCGGCGACCATGCGATAAGGAGTGGCGCCCGTGTCTGATCTCGTTTCCGGCAATGCGGTGATCGGCCAATCCGGCGGCCCGACCGCGGTAATCAATCAGTCTCTCGTAGGCGTCATCGAGGAACTGAAGTCGGGCCTCGGCGTTAGCGGCCAAGTGAAACGCATCCTCGGCATGCGCCATGGGGTCCGCGGGCTGGTCAAGGGCGGAGAGGACGGCCTCGTGGACCTCTCGACCCTCGCCACCGATCGGCTGGAGCGCCTCGCCCGCACGCCGTCCGCCGCACTCGGCTCCACCCGCGACAAGCCCGACGAGGCCTATTGCCAGCGCATCCTCGACGGCTGCCGCAAGCACGACATCCGCTATTTCTTCTATATCGGCGGCAACGACTCCGCCGACACCTGCCGCATCGTCAGTGAGAAGGCTTCGCAGGCGGGCTACGAGCTCCGCTGCTTCCATGTGCCGAAGACCATCGACAACGATCTCCTGGAGAACGACCACACGCCGGGATTCCCCTCCGCGGCGCGCTACGTGACGCTCGCGCTGATGGGCGACGCCCTCGACAATGCGAGCCTCGGCGGCATCAAGATCAACGTCGTCATGGGGCGGAACGCGGGCTTCCTCACGGCGGCCGCTTCGCTTGCCCGTGGGCAAGCGAGCACGGGCGCGGGTCCTGCCGACCGGCCAGCGCCGCATCTCATCTATCTGCCCGAGGTGCCTTTCTCCACGGACGCCTTCCTCGCCGATGTCGAGGCGGTCTATGGCAAGCTCGGCCGCTGTCAGATCGCGGTGAGCGAAGGCATCCGCGACGACAATGGCGAGGAAATTGGGCCGAAGCTCATGCGCGGCGCGGGCGAGGTGGACGCCCATGGCAATGTGCAGCTCTCGGGCTCGGGCGCGCTCGGCGACGGGCTCGCGGACCTCGTCAAGACGAATCTCACGCCCAAAGGCGGGAAGGCCCCGCGCGTCCGCGCCGACACCTTCGGCTATATCCAGCGCTGCTGGCCGCACCCCTCCCCGGTCGATGCGCAGGAGGCGCGCACGGTGGGCCGCTACGCGGCTGAGCTTGCCGCAAAGGGGGAGGGCCACGCTTCGGTGATCATCATCCGCACGAGCGACACGGCGTACGCAAGCGAATGCGGGCGCGCCGATCTGTCGGCCGTGGCAAGACGCACGCGCCATGTGCCGCCGAAGTTCATTTCAGGATCAAACGACGTGAGCGCGGCCTTCTACGCTTATTGCCGCCCGCTCCTCGGGGAGCTGCCGCAGCTCGCGCGGCTTTAGCCCCTACTCCACCAGCTCGCGCACATAGGTGGGGAGGGCGAAGGCCGCGACATGCACGTCGGGGCGCCAGCAGCGGGTCGGGAAGGCGCCAGCTTCAGCGTAGCGCCGCTCGATGGCGTCGTGGCGGAGATGCCGCAAATCTGTGTCGTCGGTGGCCCAGCCGAAAGACATCGGCCCACCCACATAGGTCGGCGTGGTGGCGAGATAGGCGAAGGCGTCGTCGAACATCTCGCGGAAGTAGCCCACGCTTTGCTTGAGCTCGGGCCCCTGCAGGAAGGGGAGCCCATTCTGCGTGACGAGCACGCCTCCGTCCGCCAACGACCTCCTGCAATCGGCGTAGAACTCGCGTGTGAACAGCACGGCGCCCGGGCCGATCGGATCGGTCGAATCGACCATGATTACGTCGAAGCGTTCGTCGGTCTCCGCCACGAGCTTGGTGCCGTCGGCGATGACAATGCGCGTGCGGGCGTCGTCATAGGCGCCCGCCGAGACTTCGGGGAAATGCTCGCGGCAGAGATCGATCACGCTCTGATCGATCTCGCACAGCGTAACGCTCTCAAGCTCCGGATGCTTCAGCGCCTCGCGAAGCACGCCGCCGTCGCCGCCGCCGATGATCAGCGCCTTCCTTGCCCGCCCATGGGCGAACAAGGGCACATGCGACATCATCTCGTGGTAGACGAACTCGTCCTTGGTGGCGAGCTGGATAACCCCGTCGAGCATCATCACCCGGCCGAATTCGCCGTTATCGAAGATGATCAGGTGCTGATGCTCGGTCTCGCTGTCGAAGAGGACGCGGTCCGCCTTCAGACGGATGCGGAAGCCGCGGTGCAGCGTCTCTTCGACCCACCGTTCCATCGATGTATGTCCTTGCCGCGCAGTTGCTCCTTGACCACCACCCTGCGAGGCGCGAATGCCTCCTTCAGAACGTCGATGGTTCGTCGTGGGTGGGTCTGGCCGCACATGAAAACATCGAGCGCGGCATAACCGTATTCCGGCCAGCTGTGGATCGAGATGTGAGATTCGGCGAGCACGGCCACGCCCGACACCCCGCCATTCGGCGTGAAGTGGTGAAGGTGGATGTGCAACAGCGTAGCCCCGGCGACCTCAACGCAGCGGCGAAGCGTGGCTTCGATGTGCTCTAGATCGTCGAGCCGTTCCGCCCGAACCAAATCGATGATGAGATGAGTGCCGGCGTACCGGACCCCATCGCGTTCACAGAAAAAGTCCTTGCGCTCGTCCTCTCGCGAGGCGAGGCACCGGGAATTCGTTTCTTCCGTTTGGGCGGTGCTTGAACCATGATCCAAGTCCATCCCCAATTGGAAGAGGGCGTCACCATTCATGGCGTCCTCCCCAACCAGCAGATGTCCAGTCACAACAAGACGCGCTATGTGCACCCCATGCACCAGCGGATGCAAGAAGTTTTTGGCCCTTGGACGCCAGACGACCTAATAGAAATACTATCGCGCTGTCGGGAGCGAGCATGGACCGCTCAGACGGCTGGCGCCAAACCCCTTTCCGGGAGAGGAGGCGAGGCTGAGCGTCATGCCCGGCTCGAAGTCGAGCGAACTCCCGTGACGGTCTCCGCCGTTGCTCTTTTCGGCGCTCTTGTCGCAGCCTCACCCCTCGCCGCTTTCGGCGACGAACTGCCGCGGCTCGGCATTGCGCTTCCCGCCACCTCCGTCTCGGGCTTCTCCTCGGGTGCCTATATGGCGGGCCAGATCGAGCTTGCCCATTCCAAGGACGTGGTCGGCGCCGGCATCGTCGCCGGCGGACCCTTCGCCTGCGCCGAGACCGCATCGAGCCAGCTGTTTCCCTATTGGCCCCTCGTGCTGTGGCAGAACGCCTCGCAGGCGGCGAACGCCTGTATGCAGGTGGGCTGGGGCGCGCCGGACGCCGACGCACTCGCCAAGCGCGCCCACGAACTCGCCGCAGACGGGAAGATCGATCCGCTCGAGGGTCTTGCCGACGATAAGGTCTATTTGTTCTCGGGTAACGAAGATCAGACCGTCCGCCGTGACGTGGTGGAGGCCGCCAAGCGCTTCTACGAGGCCGTCGGCGTGCCTGACGCGAGCGTCACGCTGGTCGAGAAAGAGGGCGGCCATGCCTTCTTGACCGAGACCGAAGGCACCACCTGCGGGCTCTCCGAAGGGCCTTTCGTCAGCCACTGCGACTACGATCAGGCGAAGGCAATCCTGGAATGGATCTACGGCCCCCTCGCCGACCCTGCGCCGAGCCCAACCGGACAGTTCATCGTCTTCGCCCAGTCTGCCTTCGATAAGGCCCCGCCTGACGGACTCGCCCAGGAGGGCGTTGTCTACGTGCCTTCCAATTGCGCGAGCCATCCCGGCTGCCGTCTGCACATCGCGCTGCATGGCTGCGACCAGGCGCGCGAGACAGTTGGAGACGCATTTATCAAGGAAAGCGGATTTTCCCGCTACGCCGACACCAACCGGCTCGTGATCCTGTTTCCCCAAGTGACCGGAAGCCTCGTCAATCCCCATGGTTGCTGGGACTGGTGGGGCTATACCAACATCGACTATCTCGGCAAGGACGCGCCGCAAATCGAGGCCATCTGGGGCATGGCGCAACGTCTGGCGATGCAGCCTTGAGCGACAGGCAGCCCATGGGGTCAATCATGCAAAGCAGGCTTACCGGGCTTGCCAAGCGCCTCTCGCAACAGCCCGCCTTCGAGAAATATTCTCCCCAGCCCTATCCCGAGCCCGCTTTTTCAATTGGTTAGAGGAAATTGGTAACGGATAGGTAACGACGGTTTACAGCAAAAGCTTGAAAAGCGGTGGCCTCACCCCCACATCTACAGCGCATGGCGCGGCCTGTTCGGTGTAGGAGGGCGCGGTAACGCGGTGCAGTATCCGTATGAGTATGAGAGCGGGCCCCCTTCGGGGCCCTTCTCTTTTCCGGGGGATAGGGCGCGTCCGCAGCTTGTCCGGCGATTGTCGTGCCGAGCCAAAACTCACCGGTCCCCTTGTTGATCACCACGGTGTAAGCTCCCACGGTAGGGCCCTTCTGGCCTTCCTCAATCTCAGCAATCGATGATGCGGCGACTAGCCCGAAGTCATTGTTTTGCAAGATGCGATTGTGGTGATGTTTGGCGTCGATTAGGTCAGGCCGTGAGACCTCAAAACGAGTAAGCACGGGGTCGCTTACCGTTCCTGTCATCCTCTATTCCATAATGAAAAGCCCCCCGAGAAGGAGGGCTGTGTGGTGCTCAGAACTGTTGCGCCCTTGTCACTCATCCCAATTTCTTCGCGGCACCTGGGGACAATGGCGAAAGTGTCAGGGTGCTGGCGCTATAAAGGCTCCGCGGACGTTCTGGGTGGGGAGGGGATTATGATTCGCGCTTCGATGACAGTATTGCTTGGCGTGCTTGCATTTGCGGTTTGGGGGCAGCAGCCTGCGGCGGCAGACTGTCAGATGATTTCAGCCACCCATAGCGCCCATAGCAGGCTTGAGGCTTTGAGGAGTTCCCAGGCGCTGGCGGTGGAGAGCGCTAACGACCTGAAGCGCGCAAAGGGGTGGAAGTACTTCACCATGAGAGCGTATCGAGTGCAACCCAATCCCTTCTGGAAAACCGTGCGCCCGGTCGTCCCCGAGAATGTCATCCTCAAGCCTGATGTGGTCACGGCGCTCACCTATACAACCTGCTTCACCGGCGTGGTCGTTCCCTATGTTTGCACGTCGGGCTCGGCCGTCTGCGGCAATTAGAGTTTGGCATATGATAGACAGTCAGATCTTGTTGTCGTTGTGCTCTGGATAGTCCAGCGGCTGACGCTCCTCGATCCTTGGGTCGTCTCCACGCTTGCGGCGCTCAGGTATAACGGTAGTCTTTTAGATTTGGGCAACGAGTCTGGCGTAGAATCCCGCAATGGATCGCGGCCGTCTTGTTGTCATTGTAATTTGTATAGTCATACTGCTGTTGACCTATTTCGACCGCAGGGCCGGCGGCCGCTGGGGCGTCCTACAGACCGTGATAGTGCTCGCGTTCTTGTTCTTCGGCATGTACGCCGGGCAGATAGTCGATCCCGGAAACAACGGTTTCAGCTTCTTCTTTGGTGCCATTGGCATGGGCTGCGCCTTCCTAATAACCTGGCTGCTGGCCAGGCTTATTGATGCGAGCCGGGAGAGACGCAGAATTCGCCGCGAGCACTTGTGACGGCGAGGGTATAATCGCCCCCAAGACCGAGCCTAAGGTCTCGGCCTATCGGCGGGTGTCACTAGCGCTGCAAACAGAGCCTCAAGCCGCTTCCTGGCTTCGGCCACTTCCTGTTGCTCGTCGGGGCTCCTCAGCTTCCACTTGCGCCCACGGCGGACAAGGACCCTCCCTGCGCGGGCTTTCTGGCCGGCCCGTATTCTGGCCGCCTGGTCCTACGAAGCGCCACGCGCCTCGATGGGCCATGTCGATCGTTGGATTGGGTTCTGGGAGGACATCGAGATCGTTTGATCTCGTGCCCAGGAAAATGCAAGAACTCCGTACGGGGGACAAAGCATGAGCGTGGCGGTGGGCGACAGGGCGCCGGATTTCACCCTGCCGACCGACGGCGGCGGCGAGGTTTCGCTGAAAGCCCTCAAGGGCAAGAAGCTCGTGCTCTATTTCTATCCCAAGGACGACACGCCCGGATGCACGAGGGAGGCCTGCGCGTTCCGCGATTCGCTGCCCGACTTTTCGAAGATCAAGGCGACGATCCTGGGCGTCTCGAAGGATTCGGTCGCGAGCCACGACAACTTCAAGACGAAATTCGAGCTCCCCTTCCCGCTCGCTTCCGACGCGGACGGCAAGGTCTGCGAGGCGTATGGCGTATGGGTGGAGAAGAGCATGTACGGAAAGAAGTACATGGGCATCGAACGCTCGACCTTCCTCATCGACGAGAAGGGCGTCATCCGCAACATCTGGCGCAAGGTGAAGGTGGACGGCCACGCCGAAGACGTGCTGAAGGCCGCGGAGGCGCTGAAGTAACCGCCATCGCACTACGACCAGCAGAAGGGCGCGACCATGCCGAGGAGGACAAGCGTCATGAACCACGCCGCTCCCGGCGCGATGAAATCTCTCCTGACGGTCGAGACGCATATGCGGGTTTTCTGGGCACGCTCGTGGCACTTGCATTGTCGCTGCCGGCGGCGGCGCGGGTTCAACCCTTTCCGCCGGGTTTCCGGACTGAAGCGATTCAGACGGACGGCGCGACAATCCACGTCCGAATCGGTGGCAAGGGGTCTGCGATCGTTATGTTACACGGCTTCGGGGACACCGGAGACATGTGGGCGCCTTTGACGGCACAGCTCGCGCACGATCACACGGTCATCGTACCCGACTTACGCGGCATGGGCCTGTCGTCTCACCCCGAAGGCGGTTACGACAAGAAAACGCAAGCCGGCGATATTGCGCGCGTGCTCGACAGCCTAAAGGTCCAAAAGACCGATCTCGTCATCCATGACATCGGCAACATGGTGGGCTACGCGTTCGCGGCGCAATATCCGGATCGCGTCACACGCTTTGTCGTCATGGATGCTCCCCTTCCAGGAATTGGTCCATGGGACGAGATCATTCGCAGCCCAGCACTGTGGCATTTAAATTTCCGCGGCCCCGATGTCGAACGTTTGGTCAAAGGCCGGGAGCGCATCTACCTCGACCGCATCTGGAATGAGTTGTCAGCCAATCCGAACTCGATCGACGAGGCCACCCGCGAGCACTACGCCAAGCTCTACGCGCGGCCCGGCGCCATGCATTCCGCGTTCAACCAGTTCGCGGCCTTCCAGCAGGATGCGCTCGACAACAAGGCGTTTGCGGCAAAGGGCCGGCTGACGATGCCGGTGCTGGCGATCGGCGCCGACAAGTCGTTTGGGAAGGCCATGGCGGACGACATCCGCTTTGTCGCCTCCGATGTGACCGGCGTTGTCATCCCGAATTCGGGACATTGGCTGATGGAGGAGCAGCCGACCGCGACAATCGCCGCCGTGTCCGCCTTCCTCGACCAAAAGAATTGATCTAGCTCCAAAGGCCTCGCTAATCAGAAGATGCTTTTCGCGTAGAGGTCCGTGCGGCGGTCGCGGAAAAAGCCCCACTCGGCGCGGCAACGTTCGATCTCCGACACATCGAAGGTGTGGACCAATACGCCTTCGTCCTTCTCGCCGAAGCTCGCTACCCGTTCCCCGCAATGATCGGCGATGAAGGAATAGCCGTAGAATTTTTGGCTGACGCCGTCGTTCTCCTCAAACCCGATACGGTTCGCGGCCACGACGGGCACGGCGTTGCAAACCGCGTGGCCCTGCATCGCGCGGCGCCACTGCTTGTGGGTATCGAGTGCGAGGTCGTAAGGCTCCGAGCCGATGGCCGTGGGGTAGAACAGCGCTTCGGCGCCCTGGAGCACCATGGCGCGTGCCGCTTCAGGGTACCACTGGTCCCAGCAGATGCCCACACCGATGGTGCCGTATCTCGTCTTCCATGCCTTGAAGCCTGTGTCGCCGGGGCGGAAATAGTATTTCTCCTGATAGCCAGGGCCGTCGGGGATATGACTCTTGCGATAGAGCCCGAGGATTTCGCCGTCGGCATCGGCTATCGCCACGCTGTTGTAATAGCGCGGTCCCTCCTTCTCGAAGAAGGAGATGGGAATGACCACCTTCAGCTCTTGCGCCAGCTTTTGCAGCGCAAGCACACAAGGGTGTTCCTCAGCAGGGTAAGCAGTTTCGAACCATTTCGGGTTCTGCTGCGTGGGGAAATAAATGCTCTGGAACAGCTCCGAAGGCAGGATAACTTGCGCACCGCGCTTCGCCGCCTCGCGGATCAAGTCTTCCGTCTTAGCGATGTTGGCCTGCATGTCGTGGCCGTAGGCCGCTTGAAGGCCTGCGACGGTGATCGTGCGCTTCGTCATCTAGAGCGGCTCTTGTTGCGTGATGCAGTGGAAGGACCCGCCGCCCGCATTGCCGGCGCCGAGCAGGCCGTGCGACGGCACGCCGATGACCTTGCGGTCTGGAAACACTCCTCGCAAGGCTTCGAGGGCGGCGGATTGCGTGCGCGTTCCATAGACGGGCACGACCACGACGCCATTGGCAATGACGAAATTCAAGTGCGAGGCAGGAGAGATTTCGCCCAAGGCGTTGCGATACAAGCCGACGCCGGGGATACGAACGACCTCAAGCTTGTGGCCGCCGGCATCCATCGCGGTTTCGAGCGTGCGGACGATCTTGTTCAGGGTGTCCGAGTTTGGATCGTCGGTACCGGCAGGGGATTGGCAGACGACGCGGCTCGGTCCGACGAAGCGGGCGATGTTGTCGATATGGCCGTCGGTGTGGTCGTTGAGGAGACCTTCGTCGATCCAGACGATTTTCTTCGCGCCAAAGACTTTTTTGAGCCCCGCTTCCGCCTCCTCCTTGGTCCAGCCGTTGCGATTGGGGTTCAGCAGCGTTTGACGCGTCGTCAAGATCGTGCCTTGGCCGTCATGGTCCACGGCGCCGCCTTCCAGCACGAAGTCGAAGCTTAAAATGGGCGTGCCCGCAAGGTGGGCGATATCGTCGCCTATCGTGGCGTCGTCGGGCAAATCGAACTTGCCGCCCCAGCTGTTGGTCTTGAAGCGAAGCGCGATCGCGCCGCGGGGCGTCCGCGCAAAGACCGGACCCGTGTCGCGCAGCCAGATGTCGCCATACTTCGCGGGAACGAGATCCGCGGCGCTGCCTAGGCCCGCGCGGGCGGAAGCCGCGGCCTCGGAACCGTTCACCAGCAACCGGACCTTGTTGCCTTCGCTAAGTGCGCGCACCATCGCCGCCACGTCGCGGCGCGGCGCCTCCAGGTCGCCGTTCCATTCGGACGCGTCGGCCGGCCATGCCGACCAGACGGCGTTCTGCGGCGCCCATTCCGGGGGTACGGAGATCGCGTCTTGGATCACTGAAATCCTCATGGCGCCCTATTAGGGATCGCCAACGCAACGGATCAAGCGGCAAAGCGTTCAGATGGCAGGCGCAAGGCATGGTTGGTCGGCCGAATGAGAGGTGATAACTTTGCCTTCGGCTGAGAGGGCGCATCTACCGGCTCACACCGGACGGGCGATTGCCAACGCCGCGCGAAATGCAGCGGCTGATGGGTTGAGGCCGTAAACGGCCGCGATTTCGATCGACGGAAGACTAAAGCAGGGAGGTGACTTGAAATGTCGATTCTAGCCTGGATTGTTTTGGGCCTGATCGCGGGCTTTATCGCGAGCAAGATTTTCAGCGGCTCCGGTCAGGGTCTGCTGATGGACATTGTGCTCGGTATCGTCGGCGCCGTGGTCGGGGGGTATCTCTTCACTGCCCTCGGCGTGACGGGCATCACCGGGTTCAACCTCTACAGCATGTTCGTCGCGGTCGTTGGCGCCATCGTCCTCCTCTGGCTCTACCACGCCATCAGCGGGCGTTCGACCTAGCCTCGAGGCCTCTTGATCGGTATCACTCTTCCGCCCCGGCTCAAATCTGGGGCGGTTGTGTTTTTGGGGACGCGAGTTCGTTCGTGGCGAACGCTAGTCCAATTTAGCGGAAGGAGCCATATTGGACCACGCGAGTCCGCTTTTGAGGGGAGAGCCGACAACTGGGCATGTTGCCGTTACGTCCGCCTATGACCCAAAGCAGAAGACACGCTTGCTCGCCAGCAGTCGATGTAGGCATCGCAAAATTGCACTACACCGCGCGGCGGGGCGACTTCGGCGGCAGATACGGGTCCGGCGCGCCTGGCGGGATCGGTGGATACTTTTTCAGCGACTCAGGTGGTCCGTCAGAATCTTGCCCGCCGGGAACCGAATCCAGCCGTATTGGCCTTCGTAACTGAGCGTGTGCAGGGGTCGCACCTGGCCGATGCTCCCCTCACTGCCCGAGCTGGGCCGCGGCCTTGGGTACCACCTTCCAGCCAAGCTCGGCGAGCTTCGTCGTGGCCATCTCGCTTGCCCTGCCGGTGATCCAGATTTCCGATGGCGTGCCGCCCCCGTGCCCGCCCGCGCCCGCGACGAGCTGCTCGAGCGGCGGGGTCCAAATGAGATAGTCCACCGGCAAGATGCTGACGATGCCCCTGCCGGTCTCCAGCATGGGCGCGCCGCTGAGGCGCATGAATTGGCGGATCGGTGCGACGCGCTTGTTGTAGGCCGCGATCAGCTCGGCCTGGCGGCGATAGAAGAAGCCCATCTCGATGCTTGGCGCCCGCGCCGCGCCGGCCACGAAGATCTCGCGCCCGCCCGCGCCGCCGAGGCTCGCAAGCGCCTCCATTATAATCGCCTTGTCCGTGGGCGACAGCATCGGGTTGGCGTAGAAGGCGTCCATGGCGGCGTTCGAGACACCCATGGACGCCAGCATCTGGCGCCCGTCCTTTTCCAGTTCCGCCGCGGTCTTGTCGCGGAGCGCGTAGCGGAGCGTGTTGCTCGTGCCGCTCGCGCTGATGGCATAGCCCGCGGGGCCGGCGACAAAGCTAAGCCCCGCATTGACGCCCGTCTCGCCGATCGCGCTTGCGGTCGCAAGCCGCGTGAGCTCATCACCAAGCGGCTTGAAGCTCGTATTGGGATCGACGCCCAGGTCGAAGGCAAGCTTCCGGCGCGCCGTGCTGCCTCCGGTGACGGACGCAAGCACACCCTCCTTGTGCGGATCGGTCGCCTTCATGGCGGCACCGGCGCTACCGAAAATGTGGCCCACGCCGCGGAACGTGTCGCCGATCGTCTGGCCTGGCGCGGTGATGAGGTCCTTAGCGGTCTCCACCGGTTTCAACGCCGTCCGCCCCGCCGAGCCCACCATGGTTTCGGCGCCGCCGACCTCCTCGAGCTTGGCGGTCGCCGCGATCTCTCGCGCGCGCACGCGCAACAGGTCCGTGCCCTTGATGACGAACGTCCCGTACTTCGTGTCCACCTTGAAGGCGTATTGGAAGTTTTCGAGGCCGACCCGGTCGCCGATTGTGTAGTTGGGGCTGCTCAGCAATTCGGGCGGCAGCACCTGGCTCGCCGAGAAGGATGGCGGCGCCTCGTATTGGCCAGACAAAAGAGGTCCGGTCGGCGCGAGTGACGAGACGCCAATTGCGCAGGCGCCGAGCAGAACTAGCCGTGGTTTCATTTAACCCCCCTTGTCGTCGCTTATTCTATCGCATGGCGAGGTCAATCTCCCTCAGCCCAATCCACGCCTCTTGGGCAAAGCGGACGAGAGCAAAACCAAGCAGCACAGTCGCGGTCAAGAAAAGCAAACCAGCACCACCATATGCGTATTTCAGGTCAAAAAATTTGCAGAACACGACTAGAAGCAGGGTAGCACAGATCCGCTGCATAAGGACAGGTAGACGCCATTGCCCAGCAGTTTCGCGCGGCGGTACCAACGATCGATGTAGGCCTCCGAACGGACCGGGCCTGTGCCGCCCTCGGTAGCGGCGCTCACTGTCCTGATGCGGTCCAAGACAAGTGTCGGCCGTGAAGACATAGTGAGATGAAGGCGGCAACTGCGCCGAGGAAGAAAGCTGCCGTGGTGGCTTCCGAAAAGATTCCTGAAAGCTTGTCGATTGCATCCGAATCCCGCCGGTTCGCAATCGCTACTGCCTAGTAGCGCCTTCCAACAGATGCTCGGCCAAAGGACTGGCCGAAGGTTCACGCTGATTGCACCCCCCCGATGGTGGCCGTCCATCACTGGAGTGGGCCCCTCATATCGTGTCACCGCTTGCAGCCATCAGCACTCAAATGTCGGCTTCTGGCACAAAGCGGACGAAGTCGAAAGGCGCTGCAATGGTCCGCTTCTGACCCATAGCGGACAACCGGCTTGCGAGAAGCCCGATGTTGCGCGCCATTTCAGACCGGGGGCCTGTCACGGTTTTCGTAGCGAGATGATTTTGGGGGCACGGTCTCCCTATTCGTGAGAATTCGGACCGATCAGTGATCGAGACGCAGCCAAAATCGGCATTGTATTTTTGCCAATGAGGCAGTGATTCCTCGGCCTGTCAGAGCTTAATCACTTCAACTGCCTTTATTTACGCAGGAATTCATGCTTGTGTCCCGCTGCACCGAGCGTGTTAGACCGCTGCGACCCAGTGGTTGCCCTTCCTCCTTCTATTGGCGGAAGCCCGCGGACACTGCCTGAAGGGTAAGGGGTATCGTCAATTTTCTCCCACGCTAATTTGGCGACGCTGCGCGCGGTTGCGCTGGACGATTTAGGAGATCCACATGGCTCTATCATCGCTCGACTCTCAATCATTGCTCGACCGCTTCGACATCTCGGCTGATGATCTGAACTTGCTTCAAAAATGTGGGGAGGCGCTCGGGGCAAGTACCATCGACCGTGTCGTCGAGCGATTCTACGAGTGGTTGCCGCAGCAACCCGAGTTCAACGTGTTCTTTAGCAGTCAGGATACAGTCGAGCGCGTCAAGAAGCTGCAAAAGGGATATTGGGCTGGGTTTTTCAGCGGCGTCGTCGATCAGCGATATGTCGACTACCGAATCCGCATTGGCGAGATACACGCCCAACGAGACCTCCCAAGCCTAATCTACTTCGCAGCGGTGCTACGCTTCCAGCTCCTCTTTCTAGAAGAGCTCCAGACGAGCGGCCTTGGCAAAGACCGGCTGCTGCCGGCAACTC
The DNA here is from genome assembly GCA_049801475.1 of Methyloceanibacter sp. Classification (GTDB taxonomy): domain Bacteria; phylum Pseudomonadota; class Alphaproteobacteria; order Rhizobiales; family Methyloligellaceae; genus Methyloceanibacter. The sequence continues at coordinate 4,912 of JBARKP010000001.1, read as the reverse complement.
GCGCGTTTACAAAACTCCTAGCACTCGACACTTATGTGATCAGCGATCAGATCCCGCAATTCGCCAAGCGGCGCGTCGCCGAAAGCGGGAAGGCGATGCTGGAGATGTCGACTCCGGTCACGTCGATCTGGGAGGGTGTTCTTCTGCTCCCTCTGGTCGGAATCGTCGACTCACAGCGGACCCAGGACATCATGGAGAAGGTCCTGTCGCGTATCGCCGAGAGCCAGGCGCGTGTTTTTGTGATGGACATAAGTGGCGTCGTCACCGTCGACACGGGTGTTGCCAACAACTTCATCAGGATCACGCAGGCCACCCGGCTGATGGGCTGCGAGTCCATCATTTCCGGGATCTCGCCTAACGTCGCGCGAACGTTGGTCGAGTTGGGCGCGAATGTGGGAGAGGTGCGCACGACGGCTACTCTCCGCGATGCGCTGCAGCTCGCACTCGCTGCCATCAAGCCCGTTCTGCGCGGCGACGGTCGCGCAGCAGCGGAAGGGCAAGCTGACGTCATGCAACGCTGATTGGCGCCAATAGTGCCAGTCAATCACCTGGAGGCTCCATGCCAGGGGCTCACTTCGTGCTCACCCGTGTTCGCGGGACCCTCGTCGTCACTCTTCAGGACGCCGCCGACGCGGGCACGCTTACGGCCGCCTCACAGGCGCTCATGGAGGAGTTGGGGCAACGCGGCGCCGAGGGCGTGGTGTTCGAGATCTCAGGATGTGAAGTGATCGATCTCGACGAATTCACCGCTCTGCGGAAGCTGGTCCAGACGGTGGAATGGCTTGGTGTCAGGAGCGTTGTTGCGGGGTTACGGCCGGGCATCGTTGCCTACCTCGCGTCTGCGGGCGTAGCAACCGGTGCCCTTCGCACGTCGCTGAATCTCGAGCAAGCCCTGCTTAAGGTCAAGCCAACCAGAACTCGCAGGCGCCGATGAACCGAACGACGCTCGGCCGATTTGATATTCTGGCGGACGCAGACCTGAGCATCGCAGTGCTCAAACTCCAGTCGAATACGCTGCTGCGCACCTGTTTCAGTGCCACCGATGTGGCCATGATTGCCACGGTGGCCTCGGAATTTGGGCGCAACATTCTCAAATATGGTGGTGCCCGTGGGTACCTGTTGGTGAGCTGGATTGAGGACCGGGCGTGTGGCGGCGCCGTTGAGATCCAAGCAGTCGACTATGGCCCAGGATTCGCCGACGTGGCGGCCGCCCTCAAGGATCACTATTCTACCGGTGGAACCCTTGGTTTGGGTCTGCCGGGTTCAGCACGGATCATGGATTCTCTCGAGATCAAATCCCAGCCCGGCTGCGGCGCTACTGTAACCGCCAAGAAATGGGCGAGGCCACATGCAAGACCGAATCGAGGCCGGTGAGTATGTCCGTCCCTGCGATGGTGAGACGCTGTCAGGGGATGCCGTACTTGTACATTGGGACGATGACGGCGTCCTTGTCGCCGTGATCGACGTTCTCGGACATGGCCCCGACGCGCACAAGTTGGCCGTTCAGCTAAGCGGGATACTGTCCAAATGGCTGACCGGGGTGGCGGCTCCCAGCCCCGAGGAGGCGCTTTCGGTGCTGCATGAGTCGGCGTGCGGCACGCGCGGGGCTGTCGCCGCGGTGGCATGGCTCAACGGCCGCACGCTCGAGGGGAGCGTGGTAGGCATCGGCAACGTGCGGTGCCGCTTGTTCGGCAGTGTTGCGAGGACCATCGAGTTCAGGGAGGGCGTGCTCGGCTGTCGCATGCGATCGCAAACGCCTATCTCTTTTGTGCTACAGCCGACCGATGTGATCCTCTTGTTCTCCGACGGTGTGCCCGGCCGCTTCAAAAGCAGCGAATACCCAAGCCTTACCTTGGATCCTGCCCCGGCGATCGCCTCGAATATCGTTCGACGCTTCGGCAAAGGAACAGACGATGCCTCCTGCGCGGTGATGCGATGCAGATGGTAACCCTTGGCACGCTGTCCCTGAGCGGCGACGCAGGTGTTCTCGCCATGCGCCGCAAGCTGCTTGCCGTTGCACAGCGCCTCGGCGTCAATTCCAGCAAAGCGACCCGGATTGCCGCAGCGGCTTCCGACCACGCAAAGGACGTGACCCGTAACGCCGCTCTTGAGATGCTCGTCGGGCTGAGTGGCTCGGCCTCGGCGCAAGAGCTCTGCGTCGACTTCGCGGCGACCCATCCGGGAGCCGACACCTTGTTGCACGTAGGCTTCGACGGGGTCGAGCCCTTGATCGACGGTCAGCGGCGGGGCTGGCGTGCCTCCTGCAAGATCGACCCGATTGCCATGGCCGACCCCGCAATCTCTTGGTGCCAGGCGGTGATCGCCGAGCAAGGCATTGATGAGCTTGTCGAGGCGTTGCATGCGAACAACCAAGCCCTGCAAGCGGCGAAGGAGGCGGAGGAGGGCGCACGCACTCGGCTGTCCTTATTGCTCGGCGCCGCTCCGGTCGTTGTCTACAGCTTCCAGGCAGGCGGAGATTTCGCACCTACCTTCGTCAGTGACAGTATTCAGGGCATGCTGGGATACCGGCCTGATGAGTATTTGGAGAATGCGGATTTCTGGCGGTCATGTGTGCATCCCGAAGACCTTGCTGGCGTCGAGACCGAGCAGGTGCAGCTGTTTCGGAAGGGACAGCATTTGGCCGAATACCGGTTCCGCAAGAAGGACGGTTCTTATTGCTGGGTCAGTGACGAACAGCATCTGACTCGGGACACGGAGGGGCGCCCTCTCGAGGTGGTCGGCTCGTGGAGCAACATTGAGACCCGCAAAGTGGCCGAGCAGGCCTTCCTGGCGGCTCAGTCGGAACTGGAAAAGGCGAATGAAGCGAAGAGCGCGTTCCTGGCAAATATGAGCCACGAGATCCGGACCCCAATGAACGCCGTCATCGGGCTCTCTCACCTCGCGCTAAAGACCGATCCCTCGCCACGCCAGCGGGACTATCTGGTCAAGATAAGGAGCTCCGGGCAACACCTCCTCGGCATAATCAACGAAATTCTTGATTTCTCGAAGATCGAGGCCGGCAAGTTGTCGGTCGAGAGCATCGAGTTTGATCTCGACAAGGTGCTGGAGAATGTCAGCAATCTCATCTCCGAGAAGGCGGAGGCCAAAGGGTTGGAACTGATCTTCGACATCGAGCCTTCGGTCGTCTCGACCCGTCTCAGAGGCGATCCGCTGCGGCTGGGGCAGATCCTGATTAACTTCTGCAACAACGCAGTTAAGTTCACCGAGGAAGGCGAGGTCGTCATCAAGGCTCGAGTCCTGGAGGATAGTGGGGACAGTCATCTCCTCGAATTTTCGGTCAGCGACAGTGGAATCGGCATGGCCGAGGCGCAAATCGGGCGTCTGTTCCAAGCGTTCGAGCAGGCCGATACATCGACGACGCGCAAATATGGCGGCACCGGGCTTGGGCTAGCCATCTCCAAACGGCTCGCCGAGTTGATGGGTGGGGACGTTGGGGTCACGAGCGAGCTAGGTAAAGGGAGCACATTCTGGTTTACCGCTCGCCTTGGCAAAGGGGCCGTGGCGCCGCGTCCAACCTTGCTCCGGTCCGACCTGCGCGGCCGACGCATCTTGATCATCGACGACAATTCGTCCGCTCGCGCTGTACTGTCGAACATGCTGAGGAACATGACCTTCGTCGTCGACCAGGCCGCCTCCGGGGAGGAAGGCATCGAAATGGTTCGCCAGGCTGCCAAACGTAGCGAGCCTTACGAGATCGTCTTCGTTGACTGGCAAATGCCTAGGCTAGATGGCATCGAAACCAGCAAGCGCATTCTTGCACTGCCCGATCTCTCGATCCCGCCTCACCTCGTGATGGTGACCGCCTATGGCCGTGAAGACGTGATGAAACAGGCCGAGGAGAATGGACTTGAGAACGTGCTCGTCAAGCCCGTCACTTCATCGACCCTTTTCGAAACAATCCTTGCTGTTCTCCGCGCCCATCAAGGGGCGACTGGTCATGACCAAATTGCTCCTTCGTTCGAAATCGCTCGGACGCGCGGGACGCGCGTGCTGCTGGTCGAAGACAACGAGATCAACCAGGAAGTCGCAATTGGCCTGCTCGAAGATGCCGCGATTCAAGTCGACTTGGCGGAAAACGGCGAGGTTGCTGTCCGAATGGCGCAGGAGAACGACTACGACGTCGTTCTAATGGATATGCAGATGCCTGTCATGGACGGGATAGAGGCTACTCGAGCCATCAGGTCTGATCCGCGTTTCCAGAGCTTGCCCATCATCGCGATGACCGCCAACGCCATGGCCGCCGATCGCGAAAAGTGTCTGCACGCAGGCATGAACGATCACATTGGCAAGCCGATCGATCCCAACCAACTGTTTAGCGTGCTGCTCCGCTGGGCTGAACGGCGCAATGTCGAAACGACACTGGAGTCACCCCTTGGATCCTGATACCGGCGCGCTTTTGATTGCTGGAATTGACACGAACTTGGGACTGAAGAGGATTGGGGGTAAGCGCGAACGCTACGAGTCCTTGTTGCGCAAGTTCGCGGGAAAGCAAGCAGGGGCCGTTGAAGCGATTCGGGCCGCCTTCTCGGTTGGCGATGCTTCGACAGCGGAGCGTGAAGCCCACTCGCTCAAGGGCGCTGCAAGCACTCTAGGCGCCGCCGACCTTGCAGAGCATGCCGCGAAAGTCGAAACCGCGATCAAGACCGGGCAGGGTGTCGACGAGGCGCTCGCGTCCCTTTCGCATTCTCTCGTCGCCGTTGTGGAGGCGATCCGCGCTGCGCTGCCTGACTAAGGTATTGTAGGGTGGCAAATGTCGAGGCCATGGATTTCATCGTCGACGCCAAGCCCACCTTGTCGGGGATCCTCACCGGAGCGGAAATCGAAACCCTCAGCGAGCTCGTCGGCGATTTCAATTTCGAGGCGGCCCTCAAATGCCTCTCGAGCATTGCCG